>NZ_JBIBHG010000003.1:519-462978 GCF_042956885.1 Streptomyces sp. NPDC008163
GCCTCATCCGGCAACCCGGGCGCGGAGGCCCGGGCGGACGCCCTCGCGCGGGCCAAGGCCCGAACGCAGACGCCCGAACGCCGACGCGGGCCCCCGACTCGACGGAGCCCCGCCTCATCCGGCAACCCGGGCGCGGAGGCCCGGGCGGACGCCCTCGCGCGGGCCAAGGCCCGAACGCAGACGCCCGAACGCCGACGCGGGCCCCCGGATCGACGGAGCCCCGACTTTCCGGGCCCGGGACACGCCGACCGCTCGCCCGGGCCCAACGGGCCCCCTCAGAACTCCTCAGCCTCCGGCACCCGGGCCCGGGCCCGCCTGCCGACCACCGCCGCGGCCGCCGCCGCGCTGCCGGCGAAGGCCAGGGCGACCATCCACGGCTGGTCGAACACGTGGCCGGTCGCGTGGTCGACGGAGTAGCGGCCGGGGCCGGTCAGGCCGATCGCGGCGGCGGTGAAGCCGAGGAACGCCGGGTACTCGTAGCCACCGCCCTGCGCGAAGAAGCCCGCAGGGGCGTGGACGGCCACCGCGCCCGCCATAGCCCCGGCAGCCGCCGCACCGGCGGCCGGCGTGGCCAGGCCCAGGGCGAGCAGCGCGCCGCCGCCCGCCTCGCCGAGCCCGGCGGCGAGCGCGCTGTGCTTCGGCGGATGGAAGCCCATCGCCTCCATCGCGGCGGTGGTCCCCTCGACTCCCCCGCCGCCGAACCAGCCGAAGAGTTTCTGGGCGCCGTGCGCGGCGAGCACCGCGCCGGTGCCGGCGCGCAGGACGAGCAGACCGAGGTCGTGACGGTTGACGCAGCCCATGAGGGTCTCCGGTGGGTTGTTCCGGGCCCCGCCCGGACGACGCGGGCCCCTCGATTCCGTACGTCACCACTCTCCGCGCCCCACGGAGCACCCGGACCGTGGTGTTACTCCATTCGGGCGACTCACCTCGGGACGTGAGCCGTGACACAGTGCGACGAACGCCATTGTGCAACTTGTTGCACAATGGCGCGGCGCTGGTCTAGAACTGGGGCGACGCCACAGCGAGGAGCCGCCGCATGAGCCCGTATCCGCACCTTCTGAGCCCGCTCGACCTCGGGTTCACCACCCTGCCGAACAGGGTTCTGATGGGGTCGATGCACGTCGGCCTGGAGGAGGTCGAGAACGGCTTCGCACGCATGGCCGCCTTCTACGCCGAGCGCGCCCGGGGCGGCGTCGGCCTCATGGTCACCGGCGGCATCGCGCCCAACGAGCGCGGCTGCTCGTTCCCCGGCGGGGCGAAGATGACCACCGAGGCGGAGGCGGCCGAGCACGCCCGGGTGACCTCGGCGGTGCACGAGGCGGGCGGCCGGATCGCCATGCAGATCCTGCATTTCGGCCGGTACGCGCACCACCCGGACCTGGTGGCGCCAAGTGCGCTCCAGGCGCCGATCAGCGCGTTCGCCCCGCACGCGCTGACCGACGACGAGGTCGAGGCGACGATCGAGGACTTCGCGACGGCGGCGTCGCTGGCCCGGAGCGCGGGGTACGACGGCGTCGAGATCATGGGCTCCGAGGGCTATCTGATCAACGAGTTCATCGCCTCGGCGACCAACCACCGCGAGGACCGCTGGGGCGGCTCGTACGAGAACCGCATCCGCTTCCCCGTCGAGATCGTGCGCCGGGTCCGCGAGCGGGTCGGCGACGACTTCATCATCATCTACCGGCTGTCGATGCTGGACCTGGTGCCCGGCGGGTCGTCCCTGGAGGAGGTCGTGCACCTCGCCCGGGAGATCGAGGCGGCCGGCGCGACGATCATCAACACCGGCATCGGCTGGCACGAGGCCCGCATCCCCACCATCGCGACCTCGGTGCCCCGGGCCGCGTTCACCTGGGTCACCGAGAAGGTGCGCGGCGCCGTCTCCGTGCCGCTCGTGACGAGCAACCGCATCAACACGCCCGAGGTGGCCGAGCAGGTCCTCGCCTCGGGCCGTGCGGACATGGTGTCGATGGCCCGGCCGTTCCTCGCAGACCCGGACTTCGTCGCGAAGGCGGCGGCGGGCCGCGCGGACGCGATCAACACCTGCATCGGCTGCAACCAGGCGTGCCTGGACCACATCTTCAGCGGCAAGGTCACCTCCTGCCTGGTCAATCCGCGCGCCTGCCACGAGACGGAACTCGTCCTGTCGCCGACCCGCACCCGCAAGCGCGTCGCCGTCGTCGGCGCCGGTCCCGCCGGGCTCGCCTGCGCGGTCACGGCCGCCGAGCGCGGCCACGAGGTGACGCTCTTCGACGCGGCCGAGGAGATCGGCGGGCAGCTGAACGTGGCCCGCCGGGTGCCCGGCAAGGAGGAGTTCAACGAGACGCTGCGCTACTTCCGCACCCGGCTCACGGAGGAGGAGGTCGCTCTGCGGCTCGGCACCCCGGTCGGCGCCGGGGATCTCGACGGCTACGACGAGGTCGTGCTGGCCACCGGGGTCACGCCCCGCACGCCCGCCATCCCCGGCGTCGACCACCCGAGCGTCGTCAGCTACCTGGACGTGCTGCGCCACGGCGTGCCCGTCGGCGACAGGGTCGCGCTCGTCGGGGCGGGCGGGATCGGCTTCGACGTGGCGGAGTTCCTGACGGACGGCGGCGAGGAGGCGAGCCTGGACCCGGAGGTGTTCTTCCGGCAGTGGGGTGTCGACACCGGCTACCGCGAGCGCGGCGGCCTCGCGGCCCCGGAGCGCCCGAAGACCGCGCGCACCGTCCATCTGCTCCAGCGCAAGACCAGCAAGGTCGGCGCGGGCCTCGGCAAGACGACCGGCTGGATCCACCGCACCGAGCTGCGCCACCGCGGGGTCTCGATGACGGCGGGCGTCACGTACGACCGGATCGACGACGAGGGCCTGCACATCACGGTGGGCGAGGAGCGGCACGTACTGCCGGTCGACACGATCGTGCTGTGCGCCGGACAGGACCCGCGCCGCGACCTGTACGAGGAGTTGCTCGCCGCCGGCCGCGGAGCGCACCTGATCGGCGGCGCCGACGTCGCGGCCGAGCTGGACGCCAAGCGCGCGATCCGGCAGGGCACGGAGCTCGCCGCCGCCCTCTGAACCGGACGGCCGGGCCCGCCCGGCCGTCCCTAGGATGCACCCCATGTCACTGCCGCACGCGATCCTCACCGCCCTGCTGGAGAAACCGTCGTCGGGCCTTGAGCTGACCCGCAGGTTCGACCGGTCGATCGGTTACTTCTGGTCGGCGACGCACCAGCAGATCTACCGCGAGCTGGGCAAGCTGGAGCAGGCCGGGCAGATCAGGGCGCTGGAGCCCGCGCAGCCTGCTCGGGGGCAGAAGAAGGAGTACGAGGTGCTCCCGGCGGGCCGCGAGGCGCTGTCCGCGTGGGTCGCCCGGCAGGAGGACCCCAGGCAGGTCCGCGATCCGCTGCTGCTCCGCATGCGGGCGGCGGCCGTCGTGGGAGCGCCCGGCCTCGACGCGGAGCTGCGCCGCCATCTGGAACTGCACCGGCGGCAGCTGGCGGAGTACGAGGCGATCGAGGTCCGGGACTTCCCGCCGGAGCGGGACACGCCCGGGGACCGGCTGCGGCACCTGGTGCTGCGGGGCGGCATCGACCTGGAGAACTTCTGGATCGGGTGGATCACCCGCGCGCTGGAGGACGGTCCGGGGCCGGCGTAGGCGGTACGGCTCCGGGCCCCCGTGACTCGTGCAGCGTACGGAGTCAGTCGCGCCCGGCGCCGACCCGGCGACGCTGTTCGCGGCGCGCGACACGCGGGCTGCTGATGACCACCCTCGACGGGGCGGGCGGCGCGGCACCGGCCACCGCCGGCGCCGTCTGCGCCTGGGCGCGGGTCAGCAGGATCACGCCCCGGACCGCCGCCACCGTGCCGAGCAGCGCCGGGACGAGTCCGGCCGGACCGCCCTGGAACCGCTCCCCCAGCAGCGCCAGGCCGATCGCCGCGGCGGCCACCGGGTTGGCGAGGGTGACGACGGCCAGCGGGGCCCCGAGCCCGCCCCGATAGGCGGTCTGGGAGAGCAGCAGCCCGCTCATCGCGAAGGCGGAGACCAGGACGGCGACGATCACCAGGCGCGCGCTGAGCAGCGGTCCGGTGTGGTCGGTCACCGCGACGGTCAGGGTCTGGGTGAGGGCGGACGCGACGCCGGACGTGATGCCGGAGGCCGCCGCGTGCCGCAGCCCGGGGCGGGCGCCGGGGCGGCTGAGCCCGGCGACGAGCGCCATGGTCCCGGCGCCCACGGCCAGCGCCTCGGTCATGGTCAGGGTCTCGTGCGGGGCGGCGCCGCCCGCCGTCGGGAGCAGGGCGCCGAGACCGAGCAGGGTCAGCAGGGTGCCGCGCCACTCGGTGGCCGTGACCCGGCGGCCCGCGGCCCGGGCGCCGAGCGGGACGGCCGCGACCAGGGTCAGCGCACCCAGCGGCTGGACCAGGGTGAGCGGCCCGTACTTCAGCGCGGCCACGTGCAGCAGCGCGCCGCCCGCGTTGAGGCCGACCGCGCACCACCAGGCGCCGCGCCCGAGGAGCCGGAGCGTGCCGGTGCCGGGCGCGATGCGGCCGGCCAGCCGGGCCTGGGCGACCGCCGCGGCGGCGTAGGCGGCGGCGGAGACGAGGGAGAGCGCGACGGCGATCAGGGTGGCGTTCACCGGTGCGCCCCGGAGGCGGCGTACGCGGCGGCGTGCTCCCGCTGCCGCACGACGGACGGCCACGGCTGCGGCGCGCGCACCGGTTCGGCGCGCGGGAGGCGGAGCGCGGCGAGCGACACGGAGAGCAGCGCGGCCACCACGATCGAGTCGAGCCAGTAGTGATTGGCGGTCCCGACGATGACGAACAGGGTGATCGCCGGGTGCAGCAGCCACAGCCAGCGCCACCGGGAACGGGTGGCGACGACCAGGCCGACGCCGACCATGACGGCCCAGCCGAAGTGCAGCGAGGGCATCGCGGCGAACTCGTTGGCCATGGAGTCCGTGGCCGGCTGGGCTCCGTAGACCGAGGGCCCGTACACCCGGCCGGTGTCCACGAGGTGAGTGGCGGCGAGCAGGCGCGGCGGGGCCAGCGGGAAGAGCAGGTGCAGGGCGAGCGCGGCGCCGGTGAGCGCGGCCAGGACACGGCGCGCCCAGACGTAATGGCGGGGGCTGCGCCAGTAGAGCCAGGCCAGGAAGAGCAGCGTGGCCGGGAAGTGCACGGCCGCGTAGTAGGTGTTCGCCAGGTGGATCAGCGTCTCGTTGTGCAGCAGCAGGCCCTGGACGGCGCCCTCGCCGGGCAGATGCGCGGCGCGCTCGGCGTCCCAGACGTGGCCCGCGTTGCGGAACGCCTCGTCCACATGGCCGTTCGCGGCCTGGCGGCCGAGCTTGTAGATCAGGAAGAGCCCGACGACGAGAAGAAGCTCGCGGACCAGGGGCGGGCGGGCGAAGGTGTCCGGCTTCCGATCGGCGGGCTTGGTGCCGGCGTAATTCACCCGGTGCCCCTTTGCTGATGCGCTTCGGCGGACGTCCGCCCTTATCGATACGCCAGTGTACCGATACGGAGGCGTATCGGTACACACGCGTATCGGTACACTGGCGTATCGATGGACCTCGTCGCAGAGTCGCAGAGAGGGAAGGCACATGTCGCCGCAGCAGACCGAGCAGGAGCAGCCCCCCGCGCAGCGCCGCTCGAAGATCACGCCGGAGCGGGCCCAGGAGCTCTACGCCGCCGTGCTCGACATGCTGAGGGAGAACGGCTACGAGTCGCTGACCATGGAGGGGGTCGCCGCCCGGTCCCGCTGCGGCAAGTCGACGCTCTACCGCCAGTGGGGCTCGAAGCCCGAGCTGGTGGTGGCCGCCCTGCACGGCACCCGGCGCGGCGCCCTGCGGAAGATCGACACCGGTTCACTGGCGGGTGACCTGCTGGAGGCGGCGCGGGCCATAGGCGAGGGCGCGGGCCGGGACACCCCGCTGATGCTGGCACTGAGCCATGCGGCGCTGCAGAGCCCGGAGTTGCTGTGCGCCCTGCGCGAGTCGCTGATCCTGCCGGAGATGGCGGCGGTCGACGCGCTCGTACGGCGCGGAGTGGAGCGCGGCGAGGTGGCGCCGGACAATCCGGCGGCGGAGTTCGTCTCCGCACAGCTGCTCGGGGTGATGCGGGCCCGCCCGATGCTGGCCGGCACCCACGCGGACGAGACCTACCTCGTCCGCTTCGTGGAGGGCGCGGTCCTTCCCGCACTCGGCCTGGACGCCCCGGCGTCCGGGTCCTGACAGACGTGGGCCGTCGTCCGAGCGGATGACGGCGGCCCGCCCGCGCCGCACCGTGGGGACGGGGGCGGCGCGCACCCGGCCGGCCGGTGACTTCTCAGAAGTCACCGGCCGTTCGCGTATCCGGCCACCCCCCTTATTCGTCCTCTTGACGATAAGGCGGGATTCTGCTTATCGTCGTCATGACGAAAACGACATCAGGGGGGTCCCCATGGCCGACATCACCCGCCGCTTCGGCTGGCGCCATCTCCGCTCGGCGCCCACCGCGCACATCCGGCACCACAAGCGCGGCACACTGGCCCACGACGGGACGGGGCTGAGCTTCTGGTACCGGTCGCTGAGCGCCGCGCTCTCCGAGGTGCCGGTCAACGACCGCGAGCTGGCCATGGCGTTCCACGCGCGCACCTCCGACTTCCAGGACGTCACGGTCCAGGCCACCGTCACCTACCGGATCAGTGACCCGGCGGAGGCGGCCGCCCGCCTCGACTTCTCCGTCGACCCGGACACCGGTGCCTGGCGCGGCGCCCCCCTCGAACAGATCGCCACCCTCCTCACCGAGACCGCCCAGCAGCACACCCTGGACGTGCTGGCCCGCACCCCGCTGGCCGGCGCCCTGGTCGACGGGGTCGCCGCCGTCCGCGAGCGGGTGGCGGCCGGTCTCGCCGCCGAGCCGAGGCTCCCCGCCACCGGCATCGACGTGGTGGCCGTCCGCGTCGTCGCCATCCGCCCCGAGGCCGAGGTGGAGCGCGCCCTGCGCACCCCCGCCCGCGAGCAGATCCAGCAGGAGGCCGACCGGGCCACCTACGAGCGGCGCGCCGTGGCCGTCGAGCGCGAGCGGACCATCGCGGAGAACGAGCTGGCCAGCCAGATCGAGCTGGCCCGCCGCGAGGAACAACTGGTCGAGCAGCGCGGCACCAACGCCCGCCGGGAGGCCGAGGAGAGCGCCGCCGCCGACGGGGTGCGCGCCGAGGCGGAGGCCGCCCGCACCGTGCGGCTCGCGGGGGCCGAGGCCGAGGCGGCGCGCCAGGTGGGCGCGGCGCGGGCGGAGGCCCAGGCGGCCTGGCTGCGGGCGCACGGCGAGGTGGAGGCGGCGACGCTGCACGCACTGGCGGCCACCCGGCTCGCCGAGAACCTGCCGCAGATCGACAGTCTCACCCTGTCGCCCGACGTGCTCACGGGTCTGCTCAGCAAGCTGGCCCGGCCGGAGGCGGGGGCGTGAGCCTGGCCCCGCGGGCGGTCCTGGTCCACCGCACCACGGAGTACGAGGAACTGCTCGCCCGCCACGGCACGCACGGCCAGGCCGCGTTCGTCCTGGGCGCGCGGGGCCGGTCCATCGAGGAGGTGGCCCGCCGGCACGAGCGGACCCGGCAGGCCCTGGCGGACGTGGCGGCGGCCGTTCCGCTCACCTGGCGGCACTGCCGGGTGGAGCGGGCCGACCTGGACCGGTTCCTGTTCGCGCCCGAGGACGTGGTGGTGGTCGTCGGGCAGGACGGCCTGGTCGCCAACGCCGCGAAGTACCTCTCCGGCCAGCCGGTCATCGGCATCGACACCGATCCGGGACGCAACCCCGGCGTCCTGGTCCGCCACCGCCCGGCCGACGCGGCGGCGCTGATGCGGGCGGCCGTGGCGCCGGGCGGGCGGGCCGACGCGCTGACGATGGTGGAGGCGGTGGCCGACGACACGCAGCGGCTGCTCGCCCTCAACGAGGTCTACCTCGGCCCGCCCGGCCACCAGACGGCCCGCTACCGGCTCGGACCCGACACGGCGGACTCCCCCGCCGAGCCGCAGGCATCCTCCGGCGTCCTGGTCGGCACCGGCACCGGGGCGACCGGCTGGCTCCGCTCGCTCTGGCAGGAGCGCCACAGCACCCTGCCGCTGCCCGGGCCCGCCGACCCCCGGCTGCTCTGGTTCGTCCGGGAGGCGTGGCCCTCGCCGTCGACCGGCACGTCGTTCGTCTCGGGCGAGCTGGGGCCCGGGCAGGGACTGCGGCTGACCGTGGAGTCGGACCGGGTGGTGGTGTTCGGCGACGGGATGGAGGCGGACGCGCTGGAGCTGACGTGGGGGCAGAGCGTACGGCTCGGGGTCTCGGAGATCTCGTTGCGGCTGACGGTGTGAGGCGGGGGCGGACGCGGCATCGCCGTAGGCTCGACGCCCACCGCCCGCCCCCCATCAGAGGAGCAGCATGGCCACCGAGAACCCCCACACCCCGTCCCGTAACAGCCGGCCGCCCGAGGCCCAGGCCGCGCTGGGGGTCGGGGTGATCGTGCAGGACGCGCGGGGCCGGATCCTGCTCGGACGGCACCACAGCGGCACCTGGGAGCTGCCCGGCGGCAAGGTCGACCCGGTGCCGGAGTCCGTCGTGGCGGCGGCCGTGCGGGAACTGCGCGAGGAGACCGGGCTGACGGTCCCGGAGGAGGAGGTCACCGTCTTCGCGATGCTGCACGACGCCCTCGGCGGGATCAACCGCGTGACGATGGCCGCGCTGGTGCGCGTGGACACCGGCACCGCGCGGGTGACCGAGCCGCATCTGATCAGCACCTGGGAGTGGACCCCGCTCGACGCGCTCCCCTCGCCGCTCTTCGACCCGTCCGCGCAGATCCTCGCGACCTGGCGCCCGGATCTCGGCATCCCGCATCCACCCGTGCACCGGCTCACCCTCGCGCCCGAAGTGCCCCAGGTGAGCCCCTAACTGAATTAATCGTTTGCCTAGGGGCCATAGGCAGAGTTAGCTTCGTGGTCATGAAGGCCCTGACCGAGCAGGACATCCGCTCATCGTTCGTGAATTGCTCCAAGGGGGAAGCCAAGCGTCTGCCGCTCCCCCGCGATTTCGAGGAGCTGCCGTGGGACGACCTCGACTTCCTCGGCTGGCGCGACCTGTCCGCGCCGGGACGCAGCTACATCGTCACCGAGCACGGGGGCGAGCCCGCCGGCATCTCGCTGCGCTTCCCCTCCCAGCAGCGCGGCTTCCTGCACCGGAGCATGTGCTCGCTCTGCCTGACCACGCACCCGGGCAGCGGGGTCTCCCTGATGACCGCCCGCAAGACCGGCCCCGCCGGGCGCGACGGCAATTCGGTCGGCCTGTACATGTGCACGGATCTGGCCTGCTCGCTGTATGTGCGCGGCAAGAAGAAGGTGGACTCCGGGGCCCGGTTCAAGGAGAGCCTGACCACGGAGGAGCAGATCGCCCGCACCGTCGGCAACCTCCACGCGTTCGTGACGAAGCTCTTCAGCTGACCCTCGCGACGACATCGGACGGACCGGCGCTATCCTGGCCGCCACACCGGACACGGGGTGCCCCGCACGGGGCTGAGATCACACCCGTCGAACCTGAACCAGTTAGCACTGGCGGAGGGATGTCTCCATGTCGTTGCCGTATGCCCAGGACGAGCGCGCCGCTTTCGGCGGGCGCATGCCCACCGCCCCGGGCGACCTGCGCATCGAGGCGCACGGGATAGCCCCGGTCCCCGAGGACCGGCGTTACGGCGGGGCGGGCCGGCTGTTCACCGTCTGGTTCGCGCCCAATCTGACCATGACCGGCGTCTTCACCGGCACCGTCGGCATCGCGCTCGGCCTGGACTTCGCGACCGCGCTCGCCGCCGTCGTGCTCGGCACTCTCGTCGGCGCCGCGCCGACCGCGTATCTCGGCACCTGGGGCAGCCGTACCGGCTCCGGCCAACTGCCGCTCGCCCAACTGGCGTTCGGACCGGGTGTGGTGCTGCCGGGCGCCCTGCAATGGCTGTCGTCCATCGCCTGGGACGCCCTGATCGGCCTCTTCGGCGGGGACGCGCTGGCGCAGCTGTGCGGCTGGCCGTTCTGGCTCGGGGTGCTGGTCATGATGGCCGCGCAGGGCGCGCTAGGGGTGCTGGGTTACGAGGTGATCCACCGGCTCCAGACCGTCATGACGTTCGCCCTGGCAGCCGCCTTCGCCGTGCTCGCCACGAAGCTCCTGCGCGGGGTGGACCCGGTGACCGCCTCGACCGTGCACGGCGCGGACCGGGCCGGGGCGTTCGTCCTGACCTGCACCATCGCCCTGAGCCTCGCGCTGTCCTGGGCACCGTACGCGAGCGACTTCAGCCGCTATCTGCCGCGCGGAACGTCCCGGACGCGCATGTTCTGGTGCACGCTCGGCGGGATCAGCGCCTCGTTCGCGGCGGTCCAGACGATCGGGCTGTGGGGTGCCTCGGTCTTCACGGACCAGACCGCACGCGGTATCGACTCCCTGCTCGGCGGGGGTGTGCTCGGGGCGTTCGGGCTGCTCGCGGTGGCGCTGGCCGCGCTGTGCAGCAACGCGATGAACGACTACAGCGGTTCGCTGGCGTTGCAGACCATGGGGGTGCGCCTGCCGCGCCCGGTGGCCGCCGCGCTCGCCGCCGCCCTGGGGTTCCCGCTGGTGCTGTGGATGCACGCGGCCGACACGACGGCCCGGTTCCAGAACGTGCTGCTTCTCGTCGGCTACTGGATCCCAGGCTTCGTGGCGATCGTGTCCGTGGACTGGCTGGTCCGCGCCCGGGCCCGGCGCGGCGCCCCCGTCGACCTCGCGGCCGAGCACGCCCGGCCGCGCCCGTGGTGGCCGGCGCTCGCCGCGTTCGCCGTTGCCTTCGCGGCGGCGGTGCCGTTCATGAGCACCGGCCTGTACGTGGGCCCGGTGGCCGAGGCGCTGCACGGGGCGGACCTGGCGTACGGGGTGGCGTTCCTCGTGGCGCTCGCGGTGTACGCCCCGCTGCGGATGCGCCGGGCCCGCTGACTCACCCTTCGGACGAGGGCGGTGTACCGGTCGTCGCGGTAGGCGCCGCTCGTGGAAAGCGTCCCGGGAGACGAAGCCGGGCGTGGGTGCGTGGGCAGCGTACAAAGATCTGCCGGAGGGCGCACCACCGCATCACCGCGCACCCGTTTCAACGGGCGCCGGGACCGGCGGCAGCGCACCGGTCCCGGCGCCCGGTCAGTCAGGGCATCCTGGCCGTTCCCGTCGGCGCGCACTGCATCTGCTTCTCGGACGGAATCTCCCCGCACACGCTCATGGAGTCGAGCGGCGCCTCCTTGGAGACGCCGAGCATCTTGGTGTACGAGTCGTGCTCGAAGCGGATGAGGGCGTCCAGCTCCATCCCCCGGGCGTCCTTGATGATCACCTTGTCGCCGACGGCCCCGCCCTCGATCCGGCCCCAGACCGCCTGGCAGGCGGCGCTGTAGCGCAGTTCGATCTGCATGCCGCGCAGATAGGTGCTCCTGGCGGTCTTCGCGTCCCACTGGCACTCCATGGCCTGGGGATCGTTGCGCCAGCAGGTGTCCGACGCGCACTTGACCTTGATGTCGCCCGCGCCGGGCACCAGGTCCGCGCCCTGCCCGCTCGCCTTCTTGCCCTCGGTACGGGTCGTGGCGTCGTCCGGGCCCCGGTCCGCTCCCGCGAGGTACGGGGAGAGCAGCCCCGTCGCCACCGAGCCCATCAGGGCACCGGCCGCGATGTATCCGATCACCGCACAGCGCCGCCGCCACGAGACACCCGGCCGCTCGCCCGGCGTCCGACCCTCGGCGGCCGCGTCACCGGCGACGGTGGGCGACCCCGCAGCCCTGCCGGGCGCGGCCGGCGCCGGCTCCGTGACCTCTGTTCCGGCCCTGGCCAGCAGGTCGAGCAACGGCTCCGGCGGAGTGCCGGCCACGGCGGCCAGCTGCTCGACCGCCACGGGGGTCGGCAACTGCTTGCCGTTGAGGAACCTCTCCCACGAGGAGCGGCTGTAGTGCGTGCGTCCGGCCAGCCCGCCGAAGCTGAGCTGCGCCCCCTCCTTGATCCTCCGCATCTCCGCGCCCAGTTGTGCGCGTGCCGTTGCCGTGACATTTGGTGCCGGGTTCTTCGGATCCGACTTCGCGTTCGACATGCAAGACCCCCCTCGTCATGTGCGCCCACGCGTCGGCTCCTCCCCCGGACCCGACGCGGCGCGAGGGACACAATAGATCGGGCCTGCGACAGCCCCGCAGCAGCTCAAGCGCGTGGCGCGGCGCGGACCCGGGCCTGCGGCTCCCCCAGGCCACCGAGTGCTTCCGGGCACCCGCGAAGGTCTGCGCGGGTTGCCAGGAAAGGGTGCACGCGATGCCAAGTCCGCTCAGTCGCGCGGCCGGTCGGGGAGGCCGTCGATCCAGCGGGTGACGTCGGGCAGGGAGCGGACGGTCAGCGCGCCGCGGACGATCGGCGGGAAGAAGTCACTCACCCCGGCGCCCCGGCCCGGGCGAAGCTCTGAACAATGATTCGTTACTTCATGACCCCCCGGACATGCCGAAGGGCGGCTCCGGATCTCTCCGGAGCTGCCCTTCGGGTGCCCTTGCGGGGTGCCGGCGCGCTCAGTGGTGGCCGTTGGCGGTGCTCGACGCGCCGCTGAAGAGCCGGGCGACGGCCCGGAAGGGAAGCGTGACCACCGTCGCGATGGCGCCGCCGATGGAACGGAACACATCTGCAATCGCCTTCAGCATGGCTACTCCTCTGTTCGGTCGCACCCCTGCTCCGGAGTGTCGTGGTGCTCTGTAGGCGACCGCGTACCCGGGCTTCCGGCGGAAAAACACCGCGGTGGAGGCCGGACAAAGGCCGAGGGCCGGCTTCGGTGATTCCGAAACCGGCCCTCGTCTGCGACTGCATCCAGTCGGGACGACAGGATTTGAACCTGCGACCCCTTGACCCCCAGTCAAGTGCGCTACCAAGCTGCGCCACGTCCCGCTGTCGCCTGCCCGGTCTCGCCGGGTGGCGGCTGCAGGGAAAACATTACCTCACTCGGTGGACCGGATCGACGCGCGTGCCTGCTGGGCGCGGGCGGCCAGTCCTTCCGCGCCGCAGGCGGTGGCCAGTTTGTGGGCGCGGGCCAGTTCGCGGGGCGAGCGGGCGGCGACTCCGTAGTCGTAGAGGGACTGCGCGAACTCGTAGCCGGAGGGGGACGCCTCCAGGTGGCGGACCGCCTCGCCGAGGAGGTGCACGGACTCCTCCGGGCGCGCGAAGAGGGCCACGCAGCGCAGGGCCTCGCCGATGGCGGTCTCCGTGCCGAACCGCTCCGCGTGGACCCGGGCCGTGTTGGCGAGCTGGGCGGCGCGGCCGGGGTCCTCATCGGCGAGGGCGCGGGCCAGGTCACCGGCCCACGGACCCCAGATGCCGTTGAACCTGCCGCGCGGCTCGAGGGAGCGCCCGGCCGCCTCCAGCTCGGTCACCGCTTCCTTCGTACGGCCTTCGGCCAGCAGCAGGCGGCCCCGGACGCACGGCGCGTCCGGCAGCACCATGGCGCTCGGGTAGGGCAGACCGAAGTCGTACTGGTCGGCGACCTTGCGGGCATCGGGGACCCGGCCCCGGGCGAGCAGGGTGTCGATGAGCAGGCAGGCCGCGTCCCAGTGGACGGGGAGCCCGCTGCCGACGCGGTCCGCGAGGCGCAGTCCCTCGCGCAGGAAGGCCTCCGCTTCGGCGAGGCGGCCCCGGCGGCGGTGGACCAGGCCGAGCAGGGTGTGTGCGAAGGCCAGGTGGGCACCGCTCCAGCCGGAGATCTCGAACGCCCGGACGGCCTCGCCGAACAGTTCCTCGGCCCGGTCGAGCCGGTCCGTGAAGGCGTAGGTGATCCCGACCATGGCGGGGAGCTCGAAGCCCCACTCGGAATCGGTCCAGCCGAGTCCGCGTGCGGGGTGGCCGTCCACGAGGGCGCGCTCGCAGAAGTCGACGATGACCTCGGCGTTCTCGCCGCGCAGCATGGCGTCGAAGGCGCGGAGGGTGAGCAGGGCGCGTTCGGCGTTGTCCCGGCCCTTGAGGTGGTCGGCGTTGGCGGCGAGCCGACGCGAGCGGCCCGGGCCGTCCTCCTCGGTGGCCTGCATGCCCTCCCAGAGGAAGTGGGCGGCCTGGAGCCGCATCAGGCCGGGTCCGGGTGCCGTGCGTTCGGCCTCGGCCGCGAGGGCCAGGGCCGCCTCCTTGAGCTGGTTGTTGTGGGAGAGCGCGGCGGCGAGCCGGAACGTGGCGTCGACCCGCAGCTCGTCCACGAGGCCGGGCATGTCCAGGGCGGCCCGCAGGTGCTGCACGGTGGTGGCCGGGGAGCTGAGCAGCGTCGCACAGCCCAGCTCGTACAGCAGGGTGGCGCGTACGTCGTGGCGCGGCGGCTCTTCGAGCGCGCGCTCCAGGCAGCGCCGGGCGGCCTCCGGGGCGCCGACGGCGAGGTGCTGTTCGGCGGCGGCCCGCAGCTGCGCGACGAGTTCCTGGTCGTCGTCCGGGTGGACTTCGAGCAGGTGACGGGAGGCCGCGGCGGGGCCGAGCCCGGCGTTGGTGATGGCCCAGGCGGCCCTGCCGTGCATCGCGGTGCGGGTGGCGGGCGGGATGGAGCGGTAGACGGCCGAGGCGATCAGCGGGTGCACGAACTCCAGCGGGTCGAAGCCGGTGACGATACGGGCCTCGCGCAGCCGGGCGGTGCAGTCCGCGGCCTCGGCGGAGCTCATCCCGGCCAGCGACGCGGCGACGTCCTGGGAGATCTCGGTGCCGAGGACGGCGGCCGCCCAGGCGAACCGGTTGGCGTTGGTGCCGAGCCGTTCGAGGCGGGCGACGAGGCCGCTGCCCCGGGCGGAGGCGCCGAGTTCGCGCAGGAGCCCGGCGGACTCCTCCAGCGGGACCAGCTCCTTGTCCTGGACCTTGGCGACGAGCTCGACCGCCTCGTACGGGTTGCCGCCGGTGACGGCCCAGACCTCGCGGCAGAACGGGTCGTCGGCGTGCTCGCCGAGGGTGGCGCGGACCAGTTCGGCGGTGGCGTCCGGGGTGAGGGCGCGCAGGGCGACACGGATCTGCGCGGGGTGGCCGTCGGCCGCGCTGCGCGCGGCCTCGCGGGCGGCCAGCTCCTCGGGGCGGTGGGCCTGGACGACCAGCACGCGCAGGTCGCCGAGGCGGGCGGTGAACGAGGCGAGCCAGGCGAGGGATTCGCCGTCCGCCCAGTGGGCGTCGTCGATGATCAGGAGCAGCGGGCGGTGGCTGAGCCGGGAGGCGAGCCGCCGCACGACGTAGTCGAGGCCGTCGCGCACACCCTGCGGATCGGGCTGCGGGCCGGAGGGCTCGGCCAGCCCCAGGGCCGGGGCGGCGCTGTCGAACCAGGGGCCGAACAGGGCCCTCATGTCGTCGGGCGGGAACTGGCCCAGGGCGGGCTGGAGCAGCTGCCGTACGACGTGGAACGGCACCGAGGTGACCGTCTCACCGCCGCGGGCCGACCAGATGGTGCACCGGTCGGCCGCCATGGCCTGGATCTCCTCCAGGAGCGCGGTCTTGCCGATGCCTGCCTCGCCGCTGTAGATCAGCAGCCCGCCGGTGGCCTGTGCCCCGCAGAGCGAGTCGATGGCTTGTGCGGCAGCGGCGAGTTCCGGTTCGCGCTCATAAAGCGGCCGGGACGGCTTCATGCCTACCCTCCCCCAAAGTGGTGACCATGGTGGTCGAGCCTAGTCGCGCGCGGGGTCCCACGGACAGTGGTTCGGACAGTTCGCCGCAGGTGCGGGGCACAATCGGGGGCGTGAACGAGACACGCAGGGACCGGGATTCCGCGGGACGGGCGCACAACGCGCGCCCCCGTGACGGGCTGGGACGCCCGCTGCCGTACGGGGCTCCGGGGGTGGAACGCCAGCCGGAGGGTGTCGAACGCACCGCCGGTGAGACCGTCCGGGAGGCGCAGCGGCTGCTGGACGCGGGCATGCCGTTCCACGCGCACGAGGTCTTCGAGGACGCCTGGAAGTCGGGCCCCGAGACGGAACGGGAGTTGTGGCGCGGGCTCGCCCAGCTGGCCGTGGGCCTGACCCATGCCGCCCGGGGCAACGCGACCGGCGGGGCGCGGCTGCTGCGGCGCGGCGCGGCGGCACTGGAGGCGTACGGGGCAGGCGAGGCGCACGGGATGGGGCTGGGGGAGCTGACCGGCTGGGCGCGGGAGCTGGCGGTGCGGGTGGAGCGTACGGGCGCGGGGCCGGTGGACGCGCGGGCGGCGGCACCCAGGCTCCGCGAGGAGCAGCCCCGAGGCACAACTCGGCCGGGTTTCGACGGTGTTGGTTGACAACGGCGAACAGGCCGGGGTGGAGCCATTACGATCCCGCCTCATGAGCACTTCTGACCAGGACCGAGCCGTGGACGCCCCGATAGCCGAGGACACCGCCGAGGACGCCGCGGACGACCTTCCGGACGACCTCGCGGAGGGCGAGGACGCCGGCGGGCGCCGGCTGACCCCGCGGCAGGCCAGACGGCTGCGCATCGTGCTCTCCTCGGTCGGCATGGTGGCGATGGCGGTGGTGCTCGGGCTGCGGCTCGCGAGCCGCGCGTCCGTCCTGGTGGTCGGGGTGTACGGGCTGGCGCTGATCCTCTGCGGGATCGTGATCGAGCTGAGCCGCAACGGGCGTACTCGGCTGGGCAGTTGGCTGCTGGCCGTCGGGCTGGCCGCCGCGATCGGCGCGGACTGGCTGCTGATTCCCTGAGCGGTGCGGGGGTCAGGCGGTCCGGATGTGCACCGTGCCGCCGTGGGGGTCGACGCGTCGCAGCCAGTCGGCGGCGAGGGTGAAGGTGCGGCCCGGCGCGACGGACCGCGCCAGGCGTCTACGGTGCAGCAGCGCCCCGTCCTGGCTGACGACGAGCAGGGGTACGGCCAGCCGGCGGCCGGTCCGCAGCAGGAGGCGGCGGCCGCCGGGCCCGGTGAGGTTGGGGGCGATCCACTCCAGCGGGGCGGCGACGGCGAGGGGCGGCCCGCTCACCGGCCAGGCCCCGCCGGCGAGGTGGGCGAGCACCGGGCCCGTGACGGCCCGGCCCTCGCGGGCGGCGGTGGCCGCGCTCTCCCCGCCGCGCAGGAGGTTCCCGACGGCGAAGACCCCCGGCTGTCCGGTGCGGTAGGCGGGGTCGTGCGCGGGTCCCCTGGTGCCGGGGTCCAGCGGGATGCCGCCGCGCCGGGCGAGTTCGTGGTCGGGGATCCAGTCGGCGGTGAAGACCACGGTGTCGCAGGCCAGGGTGGCGGTCCGCCCGTCCGCGTGGCGCACGCGGACGCCGGTGAGGCGGGGGCGGCCGGTCAGGGCGGTGACGGTGGTGCGGGTGAGCAGGGGTGCGCCGCCGGCCGGGCGGACGGCCGCGAAGGGGCGGGGCGGGTGCTCCGTGACGCGGGCGACGAGGTGGACCCCGGCGGTGCGCAGGGTGTCGGCCGCGGCGAGGCTGACGGGTTCGTCGCCGATGACCACCGCGCGGGTGCCGATGCGCTGGTGGTGGAGGTGGACGGACTGCTGGAGTTCACCGGTGGTGTAGACGCCGGCCGGGCGGGTGCCGGGGACGAGCCGGGCGGCGCGGGGGCGTTCGCGGGCGCCGGTGGCGAGGACGACGGCGCGGGCGGTGATGCGTTCCAGGCCGTCCGGGCCCGTGGTGTCGAGGGTACGGGGCCCGGCCCAGCCGGTGACCGTGATGCCGGTGCGGAGCGTGGCGCCGGCCGCGCGTGCCTCGGCCGCACAGCGCAGGGCGTACACGGGACCGGTGAGGTCGCCGCTCGCGCGCGTACCGAATCCGCCGTGGACGCAGTGCCTGGGGATGCCGCCCGGTGCCTGGTCGCGTTCCAGGACCTCGACGCGCCGCACCCCGGCGGCGGCGAGACCGGCCGCCGCCGCGAGGCCGGCCGGTCCGGCGCCGACGACCAGCACGTCGACGAGGTGTTCGCGGCGGGTCATGGGCGGGCCCCCTCGATCCGGGCGCGGAGCTCGGCCCCGCAGTGGAAGCCCTGGCAGCGTCCGTTGCCGGCCCGGGTCCTGCGGGCGAGCCCCGCGGAGGAGCGCGGCGGGAGCGTCGAGGTGAGGGCGTCGCGGATCTCGCCCTCGGTGACGCGCTCGCAGTGGCAGACGACCGTGCCGTAGGCGGGGTCGCGCGCGATCAGGCCGGCGTCGAGGTAGGGGCGGACGTTCCCTTCGCCGAGGTCGGGCAGGGTGGGCGGGGCCGGTTCCGCGGGCTCCCCCGGGTCGAGTCCGGCGCCGGGGAGCAGGGAGACGACGTGCTCGGCGATGGCCATGGAGGCGGTGAGCCCGGTGGAGCGGATGCCGCCGACGGTGATGAGCGCCCGGTCCGGGTGGGCGGTGATCCGGTAGTCCTCCTGGCCGGTGGCGGCTCGCAGTCCGGCGTAGACGGCGGTGACCTCTTCTTCGAGGAGCCGGGGCAGGATGCGACGCCCCTTCTCGCGCAGCAGGGCGAGTCCTTCGGCGGTGGACTCGGTGGCCTCCTTGTCGTCCAGGTCCTCGGCGGTGGGGCCGAGCAGGACGTTGCCGAAGACGGTCGGTGCGACGAGGACGCCCTTGCCGGCGGCGGTGGGGACGGGCAGCAGGATGTGGTGGACCAGGTCGCGGGCGAGCTTGTCGAAGACGATGAGCTGGCCCCGGCGCGGGCGCACGGTGAAGGTGTCGAGGCCCAGCAGCAGGTCGATGGCGTCGGCGTGCAGCCCGGCGGCGTTGATCAGCAGGCGGGTGCGCAGGGTGCCGCGGGCGGTGGTGAGGGTGTGCAGGCCCCCGGTGTACGCGATGTCCTGGACGGGGCAGTCCAGGTGGAGGTGGACCCCGGCCCGGACGGCCTCGGTGGCGTAGGCGAGCGGGGTGGTCCAGGGGCAGATGACGGATTCGTCGGGGATCTCCAGGGCGCCGAGCGCGCCGGGCCCGAGGTGCGGTTCGCGCGCCGCGGTCTCCTCGGCGTCCAGCAGCCGGGCCGCCCGGTATCCGTTGCGTTCGGCCTTGGCCGACAAGGCGGGCAGCGCTTGGAGTTGTTCCCGGTCCCAGGCGACGAGGAGGGCGCCGACGCGTGCGACGGGGATGCCCGTGCGGGCGGCGTACGCGGAGAGCAGGCGCTGCCCCTCGCGGACGAGGCGGGCCTCCAGGGTGCCGGGGGCGGCGTCGAACCCGGTGTGCAGGATGGCGGTGTTGGCCTTGGAGGTGCCGTTGGCGATGTCGTCCGTGGCCTCGACGAGGGCGGTACGCAGAGGGTGATGGCCCAGTGCGCGGGCGATGGCGGTGCCGACGACTCCGGCGCCGATGACGGTGACGTCGTACGACGGGCCGTCGGGGAGCGGGTCTCCGGCGCGGGTGACGGTGGGCGGTTTCGCGGCTACCACGTCGGGCCTGTCCGGTGGGTCCGCGTGCTCACGACCGCTCCAGCAGCGCGCGCACCGCCGCGCGGAAGACGCCGAGGCGTTCGGCCGCCTCGTCCGGGCCGATGCGTGGTGCGTAGACCGCGGCCGGTTTCCAGTCGGGGACGGCCCGGGCGAGCGGGAGCGTGGGGTCGGCGCCCATGCGGGCCACCGCGCCGACGCCGAGCGCGGTGACATCGGGGAGCGCGGACACCTCGACCGGGCGTTGCAGCAGGTCGGCCTGGGTCTGCATGAGGAGGGCGGAGCGGGTGAGGCCGCCGTCGACGCGCAGGACGGACAGCGGTGTGCCCCGGTCGGCGGTGACCGCGGCGGCCAGCTCGACCACCTGGGCGGCGATCCCCTCGCACAGGGCGCGCACCAGGTGCCCGGCCGAGGTGTCCAGGCCGAGCCCGGTGACCGAGCCGCGCAGGTCGCTCCGCCACCAGGGGGCGGCGAGGCCGGCGAGTGCGGGGACGAAGGTGACGCCGCCGGAGTCGGGGACGGTGGCGCCGACCGGGTCGAGGTCGGCGGCGCCGGCGATGACTCCGAGCTCGGTGAGCCAGCGGACCGCGGAGGCCGCCGTGTAGACCTGGCCGTCCAGGCAGTAGCTGGTGCGCCCGGCGAGTCGCCAGGCCACGCAGCCGACCAGCCCGCCGGTGCTGCGGCGCGGGGTGGTGCCGGTCCCGGCGAGGAGGAACGCGCCTGTCCCGTAGGTGCACTTGGCGACGGACGGGTCGGAAGCGCTCTGGGCGAGCAGGGCCGCCTGCTGGTCGACCAGGAGCCCGGTGAGCGGGAGTTCGCCGCCGAACACCCCCGTCGTACCGAAGGCTCCGGCGGCGTCGGTCACGGCGGGCAGCCGCTCGTCGCCGAGCCCGTAGGCGTCCAGGGCGGCCGGTGACCAGGCGACGCGGTCCAGGTCGAGGAGCTGGGTGCGTCCGGCGGTGGCGGCGTCCGTGACGAAGGCGCCCGTGAGCTGGTGGACGAGCCACGCGTCGCTGGTGGTGACGACGCCCTCGCGGGTCCGTTCGCGGCGAATCCAGGCCATCTTCGGGGCGGCGAAGTAGGGGTCGAGAGGGAGTCCGGTGAGTTGTCGCAACTCTTCGCCGCGGGGCGCGAGTTCCGCGCAGATCCCCGCGGCGCGGCGGTCCTGCCAGACGATCGCCTCGGTGAGCGGCCGCCCGGTGTCCGGGTCCCAGGCGAGGACCGTCTCGCCCTGGTTGGCGAGCCCGACGGCTTGGACGGCGCAGCCCGACTCGGCGAGGGCCTGCCGGCCGGCGGCGACGACCGATGCGAGTAATTCGGCCGGGTCCGTCTCGACGGCTCCGCCGGGGCCGTACCGGGGCCGCACGGCGGCGGAACCGGAGCCGGTCACGCCGCGCTCGGGACAGATCACCAGTGCTTTCGTTCCCGATGTGCCCTGGTCGATTGCCAGCACCGGGCCTGTCATCGGTTCTCCAGCGGTACGCGGGCCGGGGCCCGAACGGAATCGTGATCTTCGGTCGCGGCCACCCAGAGTGGTGCAGCCCAGCGGCTACGTCAAGCACGCTCCGGCCGTATGTCCGGAACCGGTCGAGGGTGGCGCGGAGCTGCCAACACGAGTAAACGGTAAGCGACTTGGGTGGAATCAATGATTCGTTCGGGAGTCCCGCGCAAAGGGCTCTACACTCACCGCCGAGCAGCAACCGGAAGCCCAAAAGCGGTTCGTTCTTCAACTGTTTCTACGCCGCAATAATCCCTGAGGATCGATGAATTCAGCACCCCGTCCCGAGCGCGTCCATGGCCCACGGTGAATTCCGGCCGGTTTACCATCCGGCCGGCCACGACAATGAACTCCGAGCGGCGTTACAGGACTTACGCACCGGTCGCTGGATCGCCATGCGCGATCTGCTGGCGCGCACCCCGGACTGGACGCTGTGGACCCAGCGCACCCAGGTCCTCGGCGCGGTCGCGGCGGGAACGGACGCGATACGGACCTGGCTGACCGAGGAGCCGGAGAGCACCGCGGCGGCCGTGATGAGCGCCCGGGTCGCCGTGGAGCGGGCGGTCCGGGCCAACCGCTCGGGCCACCCCAGCGGCCGGGAGCTCTGGCAGGAGGCGTGGCAGGCGTGCCGTTCGGCGGCGCACGCCGCGCCGGCCGACCCCGTGCCCTGGGTGTGCCTGCTGGCGCTGTCCCAGCTGGACGACGGCCAGCGCCTCGCCGAGCACCGGCTCCCGCCGCCCGGGCCCATGCTCTTCCCGGGTCCGTGGGGGCTGCTGGCCGAGGCCGACCGGCGCGACCCGCACAACCGCGAGGCGTACCACCGGATGCTCCAGTTCGTGTACGCGCGCAGGGCCGGCGGCGCGCTCGTCGAGGCGGTGAACTTCGTTCAGTGGGCGTCGTCCACGGCGCCCGAGGGCTCGGCCCTCCATGTGCTGCCGCTGTACGTCCGGGTCGAGCGCTACCGCCGGGAGCACGACCACGACAAGGCCCTGGACCTGCACTGGGTCACCGAGGACGCCGAGCGCGAGGCGGTGCGCGCGCTGGAGATCTGGTACCGCCGCTCCCCCGCCGCCGGCCGCACCCTGCCCGACCTCAACCATCTGGCGCACGCCCTGTGGGGGGCGCTCCGGTTCGCCGACGCGGCCGTGGTGTTCCGCGAGCTGGGCCCGTACTTCACCTCGCTGCCCTGGGCCTGCCGCTCCCGTACGCCCGACGATCCCGGCGGCGCCGAGGAGGTCTTCGTGCGCGCCCGGGCCCGGGCGCTGGCGGCCGGTTCCGGCTGAGCACCCTCCCCCGTCCCTTTCGCGTTGCCCGTCCACCCCCCACCAGGAGGTCCCCCATGTCCGTGTCCACCTCGCCCCGCAAGGGTGCCGGGACCAGTGCGCCGAAGGACGAGGAGCAACGGCTCCGCGAACTCGGCTACCAACCGGTCCTGGCCCGCCGCATGGGCGGGTTCGGCAACTTCGCCATCAGCTTCTCCGTCATCTCGATCCTGTCCGGGTGCATGACCCTGTACGGCTTCGGCATGTCGACGGGCGGCCCGGCCGTGATGCTCTGGGGCTGGGCCGGGGTCGGCCTCTTCGTGCTGTGCGTCGGGATGGCGCTCGCCGAGGTGACGAGCGCGTATCCCACGTCGGGGGCGCTGTACTACATGGCGGACCGGCTGGGCGGCCGCAAGTGGGGCTGGTACACCGGCTGGCTGAATCTGCTCGGGCTGCTCGGCGCCATCGCGGGCATCGACTACGGCGCCGCGCTGTTCACGGGCGCGCTGATGAAGATCCAGTGGGGCTTCACACCCACTCCGGGGAAGACGATGATCATCTTCGTCTGCATCCTGCTGCTGCACGCCGTCATCAACCTGTTCGGGGTGCGGCTGGTGAGCATCCTCAACTCGGTCAGCGTGTGGTGGCATCTGGTGGGTGTGGCCGTGATCGTCTCCGTACTGGCGATCGTGCCCGCGCACCACCAGTCGCCCTCGTTCGTGTTCACCGAGTTCGTCAATGACACCGGCTGGCACAACCCGTTGTACGTGGCGGCGATCGGGCTGCTGCTCGCGCAGTACACGTTCTGCGGCTACGACGCCTCGGCGCACCTGTCCGAGGAGACCTCGAACGCCTCGGTCTCGGCGGCGCGCGGCATCGTCCGGGCGATCTGGGTGTCGTGGGTGGCCGGTTTCGTCCTGCTGGCCGGGCTCACCTTCGCCATCCAGGACTACGTGGGTACGCAGAAGACCGAGACCGGTGTGCCGCCCGCGCAGATCCTGATCGATTCGCTGGGCACCTCCGGCGCGACGGCGATGCTGCTGATCGTGATCGCCGCGCAGCTGTTCTGCGGGAACGCCGAGGTCGCCGCCGCCAGCCGGATGGTGTTCGCGTTCAGCCGTGACAACGCGCTGCCCGGCTCCTCGTTGTGGCGGAAGGTGAGCGCGCGCACGCAGACGCCGGTGCCGGCGGTGTGGCTGTCGGTCGTCGTCGCCGGGGTGCTGGCCCTGCCGTCGCTGTACTCGGCGACCGCGTACGGCGCGGTGACCGCGATCAACGTCATCGGCATCACGCCCGCGTACGCGATCCCGATCTTCCTGAAACTGCGCGCCGGGGGCCGCTTCCAGCGCGGGCCGTGGCACCTGGGCCGCTGGTCGAAGCCGGTGGGCTGGATCGCGGTGGTGTGGGTGGCGATCGTGACGGTGCTGTTCCTGCTGCCGCAGTCGTCCCCGGTGACGATCGGCTCGATGAACTACGCGTCGGTCGCCCTGGTCGTCGTGCTGGTCCTGGCCACGGTGTGGTGGTTCGTCGCGCGGCGCTCGTACGGCACGCCGTCGGCGTACGGGAACGCGCGCGAGCAGGCGGAGATCGAGGAGGGCATCATCTGACCGGCCCCACCGGTCTGCGCCGCCGGCCCCCGCGGACGCGTGTCCGCGGGGGCCGTCGGCGTGACACCGTCAGGTGAGCAGGAGTTGGAGGCCTCCGACGACGGTGGCGGCCAGGACGATGCGTTCGAAGAGCCGCTGGTCGATGCGGTCCACGCACATCCGGCCGATCCAGGCACCCGGCAGGACGAACACCAGGAGGCAGGCGTCCAGCAGCAGGGAGTGCCCGTCGATCAGCCCGAGGCCCACGCTGAACGGCACCTTCGTGGTGTTGACGATCAGGAAGAACCACGCCGATGTGCCCAGGAAGCCCAGCTTCCGGAATCCGGCCGAGAGCAGGTAGAGCGACATCACTGGGCCGCCCGCGTTGGCGACCATGGTGGTGAAACCGCCGAGCACCCCGTACGAACGTGCCTTGAGCCGTTCACCGGCGGTCGGCGGCCCGTCGTCGGCGCCGGGCTCCGCGACGGCCTCGGCCGTGCGGCGGCGCCAGACGGTGACACCGGCCATGAAGACCAGGATCGCGCCGATCGAGGTCCGCACGGTGGCGTCGTCGGCCCACATCATGAACAGGGTGCCCGCCACCACACCGGCCGCGACGGCCGGAAAGAGCCGCAGCAGGGTCGGCCAGTGCGCGTGGCGCCGGTAGACGAGGACGGCGAGCACATCGCCGGCGATCAGGACGGGGAGCAGCACCCCCGTGGATTCGCGGGCGGGGAGGACCGCCGCGAAGACCGCGAGGCTGATCGTGTTGGCTCCGCTGACGGCCGTCTTGGAGAAGCCGACGAGCGCGGACGCCGCGGCCAGTGCCGCCAGTTGCCAGAGGGTAAGAGTGTCCATGCCAGGCAGAGAGCGTAGTCCCGCCCGGCATGATCACCTAGACGTCCGTGCGAATCACGACCGCGAGTGTGCGCGGGCCGTGGACGCCCTCGACCCGCTCCAGCTCGATGTCGGAGGTGGCGGAGGGCCCGCTGATCAGCGTGGTCGGGCGCTCCGGCACCAGCCGCGCCACCGCCTCCGGCACACCCACCTCCACGGTCGACAGGTCGACCACGCACACGTGGAGGTCGGGGACGAGGGACAGTGCCCGTCGCCCCTGGTCGGGTGAGCCGTCCAGGAAGATGGTTCCGGTCTCGGCGCAGCTGACGGCGGATGCGGTGACCACCCCGTCGAGGACGTCCAGGCGCGGTGCCGGGATGTCCGCGGAGTCCTGCCGGACCTCGCCGTCGTACGCGGCCAGCCACCCGGTGTCGAGCCCCGGGGGCACTCCGACGCGCGCGGCGCCCCGCTCCCGCAGCACTCCGGCGATCACCTCGGCGGTCCGGTCGGCGGTGCAGGGGTGGACCAGCGCCTTGTAGTCGACCAGCCGGTCGGTGAAGAGGGCGAGGCGTTCCCCGTCGGGGAGGGTGCGTCCGGTGCGGTAGGCGCGCGGGACGGCGGTCTCCCCGGCGGGTGCGAGGGCGAGCGCGTCCCGGACACGGCCGAGCACGGTGTCACGGGCGGTCGTCATGCGCCGTCCTCCTGCTGCTGGTTGCGGGTGTGTTCGGCGGACGCCTCACGCATGGCGGCCTCGCCCTCGGCCGAGGCCAGCCAGGCGCGGAAGGTCTGCTTCGGCGGGGCGGGGGTGTCGCGGCTGTCGCTCCAGCCGTTGAGCGGGGGCGGCAGCGCCGGGAGCCTGCCGTCCCGGGCCACGGCGCGGCCGAGCCGCGACGCCTTCTGCGCGGCGGTGTACACCTTGGGCCGGCTCATCACGGCGCCGGCCGCCTTCATGGCCAGCTTCTCGGCGGTGCTCCCGGACTGCTCGGTGTGCTGGTGGCGCAGTTCGACCAGCAGGGAAGGGATGTCGATCTTGACGGGGCAGGCGTCGAAGCAGGCCCCGCAGAGGCTGGAGGCATACGGCAGCGAGCTGTTCGGGTCGTCCTTGGCGGCGTGCATCCCGGCGAGCTGCGGGGTCAGGACCGCACCGATCGGCCCGGGGTAGGTCGAGCCGTAGGCGTGCCCGCCGGCCCGTTCGTACACCGGGCAGACGTTGAGGCAGGCCGAGCAGCGGATGCAGTTCAGCGCCTCGCGGCCGATGCGGTCCGCGAGGGCCGCGGTCCGGCCGTTGTCGAGCAGGACCAGGTGGAAGGCCTGCGGTCCGTCCCCGGGGGTGACACCGGTCCACATCGAGGTGTACGGGTTCATCCGCTCGCCCGTGGAGGAGCGCGGCAGGAGCTGGAGGAAGACCTCCAGGTCCTGGTAGCGCGGAAGGACCTTCTCGATGCCCATGACGGTGATCAGGGTGTCGGGGAGGGTCAGGCACATGCGGCCGTTGCCCTCGGACTCGACGACGGAGAGGGTGCCGGTCTCGGCGATACCGAAGTTGGCCCCGGAGACGGCCACCTTGGTGGTCATGAACTTCTCGCGCAGATAGGCGCGGGCGGCGCCGGCCAGGTGTGCGGGAACGTTGTCCAGGGCCGGGTCGACGCCGGGGATCTCCTTGAGGAAGATCTGCCGGATCTCGTCCCGGTTGCGGTGGATGGCGGGGACGAGGATGTGCGAGGGCTTGTCGTGGGCGAGTTGGACGATGAGTTCGGCGAGGTCGGTCTCGTGCGCGGTGATGCCGAGGGATTCGAGGTGTTCGTTGAGGCCGATCTCCTGGGTGGCCATCGACTTGACCTTGATGACCTCGTCGCTGCCCGCCTCCTGGACCAGCCGGGCGACGATCCCGTTGGCCTCGACGCCGTCGCGCGCCCAGTGGACGGTGCCGCCGCGCGCCGTGACGTTGCGTTCCAGCTCCTCCAGGAGTTCGGGGAGCCGGTTCATGGTGTCGGTCTTGATGGCCGACCCGGCGTCGCGCAGCTCCTCCCAGTCGGGCAGTTCGCCGGTGACGTGGAGGCGTTTGGCGCGGATGGTGTGAGTGGCGCGGCCGAGGTTGCGGCGCAGTTGCTCGTTGCGCAGCTCGTCGTGGGCGGCGGCGGGGAACTTCCGGTCCCCGCGCAGATTGCCCGTGCCGTACGGGGAGCGGGGCGGGGTCGCGGGCATGCCGAGAAACGTCGTGCTCATCGGGCGGCCTCCGTCAGGACGTGCGGCGAGGTGCGGGTGGAGGACAGGATCTGGGCGAGGTGCAGGGTCTGCGTTCCGGCCTTGACACGGGAGAGCCCGCCGCCGATGTGCATCAGGCAGGAGGAGTCACCGGCGGTGCACACGTCGGCTCCGGTGGCGGTGACGTTGCGCATCTTGTCCTGGAGCATCGCCGTCGAGGTGTCGGCGTTCTTCACGGCGAAGGTGCCGCCGAACCCGCAGCAGGCGTCGGCCTCGCCGAGCTCGACCAGGTCGATCCCGTCGACGGCACGCAGCAGCCGCAACGGCTTGTCGCCGACCCTGAGCATGCGCAGCGAGTGGCAGGTGGGGTGGTACGTGACCCGGTGCGGGAAGTACGCGCCGACATCGGTCACGCCCAGCACGTCCACCAGGAGTTCGGACAGCTCGTACGTCTTCGCCTTGACGGTGGCGACACCCGCGCGCAGCGCCGCGTCCCCGTACCGCTCGGCGACGATCTCGTGCTGGTGGCGGACCGATCCGGCGCAGGAGCCGGACGGCATGACGACGGCATCGATGGAGCTGTCGCCGAACTGGGCGGCGAAGTTGCGGACCAGCGGGACGGGCTCGCGCTGGTAGCCGGTGTTGACGTGCATCTGGCCGCAGCAGGTCTGGCCCGGCGGGAACACCACCTCGTGGCCCAGGCGGGCCAGCAGCACCGCGGTGGATTTCACCGCCTCGGGGAAGAGCGTGTCTCCCAGACAGGTGGCGAAGAGTCCGATACGCATGGGTCTCCCGATCATGGCTCCGGGTGGGCGGGCGCCGCACGTCGCCGCTTATGGTCCGACCATACTACGCTCACGCCTAAGGAGCTCCGTGGGTACGCGAAAGAGCCGTGGGGGGGCCCCCCCCGGGGGGGGGGGGGGGCGCCGGCGGGAGGGGGGTGGGGGCGGGAGGGGGGGCGGGGTGGGACCGCGCGGGCGCGCGCCCCCCCCGGGGGGGGGGGGCCCCGGCGTCTGCTTGTCGCCGCCCAACACCCCCACCCCCCCCCCTCGCGGGGGGGGGGGGGCCCCGCCCCCCCCCCCCCCCCCCCGGGGGGGGGGGGGCCCCCCCCACGGCTCTTTCGCGTACGGTCAGGCGTCGGTGAACGGTTCGTCCACGAGGGTCCCGTGCAGCCCCCTGATGTGGGTCTCGACCAGGTCCGCAGCCCGCGCCCCGTCCCCCGCGCGGAGTAGTCGCAGCAGCTCGGCGTGGTCCGCGTTGAGCGCGGCGGCGGTGGCCGGCCAGTCGGGCTCGGCCTCCAGCGCGCGCAGGATCAGCGGCCGGACTGACTCGCGGACGGCGGAGGTGAGCGTCGAGGTCAGCGCGTTGCCGGAACTCCGGGCGATCCGGACGTGGAACCGGGTGTCCAGGTCGTTGAACTCCGGCACCCCGATGTCCGGTGCGCCCATGCGTGCGACCAGTTCCTCGGCCGCGTCCAGATCGGCCGGCTCGGCGTGCAGCGCGGCCGCCTCGAAGCTGGAACGCTCCAGCACGACCCGGGCCTCCAGCATGTCCCCGAGGCTGTAGCTGCCGAGGGCGAAGTGGAGCCGGAGCAGCCGGCCGAGCGCGTCGTCGGGGTTGCGGACGATGCGGGCGCCCGCGTCGGGCCCGCGGCCCGGCTGGGCGACCAGTACACCGATGGTCTCCAGCACCCGCAGCGCCTCGCGGAGCGCCGACCGGCTCACGCCGAGGACCGGGGCGAGTTCCCGTTCGGGCGGCAGACGGTCACCGGCCTTGAGCTCGCCGGCGAACACCCGCTGCTCGATGCTCCGGAGCACCAACTCGTGTGTGCGCGACTGCCGTACGGGCTCCCAGTCGACAGGCATGGACCATCCTCTGTTCCGGTCGGAACATCCCACTATGTCACACACCGTGTGTGGTCGGACCACAAACCCGGGGCGGCCCGTCAGTACGTCACGAAGATGCGCCGGGCCGGTCCGTCCACCCGGACCGTGCCACCGAACGGGATGATGACCTGGGGGTCCGTGTGCCCGCAGTCCACGTCGAAGACCGCCATGGTGTCGGGGGCGTACTCCGCGAGGGCGCGCAGCACCGCCTCCCGCTGCTCCCGGCGGTACAGCGCAGCGGCTTCCGCGTCGAGCGGCTTGTCGAAGGACCAGTTCTTGGCGCGCCCCATCAGCAGGGCGGGGAAGCGCCGCAGGAGGCCCCGTTCCCCCATGTTGCGCAGGATGCGGTACACCTCGTCGGCGCCGGGCAGCTCCTCGGAGGTTTCGAGGAACAGCACCCGGCCCTCGTAGGCCTCCGGGGGCTGGATCTCCCGGTCGGCCATCAGCATCCAGGCCAGGATCTCCAGGTTGCCGCCCCAGCTCGCCCCTTCGACCACCCGGTCCGCGTGGTGCCAGGTCCAGCCGTCGGCGGGTCGCAGCTCGGGCTCGTCGTCGAAGG
Organism: Streptomyces sp. NPDC008163; assembly: GCF_042956885.1. NCBI lineage: Bacteria > Bacillati > Actinomycetota > Actinomycetes > Kitasatosporales > Streptomycetaceae > Streptomyces > Streptomyces sp. NPDC008163. Next base: position 29,633 of record NZ_JBIBHG010000003.1, read on the forward strand.
TGCGCGGGTCCCTCCAGTCCCGGTTGACGCTGCCGCTCTCCTTCGCGGGCGTCAGCTCGTACGCGCCACGGGTGAAGAGCGCGGCCCGCAGCGACTCGGCCGTCTGCGGGTGGAGCGCGCCGGGCCGGCCGAACTCGACCATGACCGAGCCGCCGTGGTACCCGACGATGCCGAGGCTGTCGAGGAACACGAGCAGATTGGTGTTGTCGCTGTAGCCGAAGAACGGCTTGGGGCTGGCCCGCAGCAGTTCGCGGTCCAGGTGCGGCAGCACGGTGATCTGGTCGTCGCCGCCGATGCTGGCTATGACCGCCTTGATCTCCGGGTCGGCGAACGCGGCGTGCAGGTCGGCGGCGCGCTCCTGCGGGGTGGAGCCCATCTTCCGGGTGGAGGGATACTCCACCGGTTCCAGGCCGAAGTCCTCACGGAGTCTGCGCAGGCCGAGTTCGTGCGGCAGCGGGAGGATGCCGGGCAGTCCGGACGAGGGCGAGAGCACGGCGACGCGGTCGCCGGGCCGGGGCTTGGAGGGGTAGCGCGCTGATGTCATCCGGTGAGCTTATGCAGCGCCTCCCGGGCTGTCCGCCGGATATGCGCGGGCGGCCCCCTCCGGTCCGGCCGGGGTGCCCTGGTGGAAGTACATCCGCCACTGCCCACCGGTCCTGCGCCACAGCGAACTGCGCCGGAACAACGAGCCGTTGCGCTCGGTGACGTACGTCAGGTGGACGAGGTCCGGGGCGAGCAGGGTGCCGGACAGCTCGGAGACGTCCGGGCCGGGGTCGTCGTCCTCGACGGCGGAGGTGACGGCGAGAATCGAGGCGCGGTCGTAGCGGCGTCCGGACGCGCCGAACTCGGTGAACTCCGGGTCGAGCAGTTCCGTCACCGCCTCGGGCGATGCCCGCACCGCCGGGTCGAGCAGCCGCAGTTCGCCCGCCATGGCGGCCCGTACGGCCCGCCCTTCCTCGTCGCTGAGCTTCATACGGACCGACCTTACGTCGGCCGGGCCCGAGGTCGGACCAGGACCAGCAGGTCCATCCAGCTCACGGCGGGCCGGTCCGGTTCCTGTTCGGCCGCGGTACGCAGCCGGCGCATCCCGCGCTCGAACTCCTCGTCGGCCAGGTTCCGCAGCTTCGCGTCGGTGTCCCGCCTGATCCGGTCGGCGAACGCGGCGAGGCTCGGCGCGCTCTCCTGCGGCACCGCGTGCAGGGCGACGCGGGTGAAGCCGGCCCCGGCGAACGCGGCGCACGTCTGCTCCACCGTGGGGTAGCCGTCCACGACGCGTTCGGCGCCGGGGAAGAAACGCACCCGGAGGTCCCGTGCGCACCGGCCCGGGAAGGAGTTGCGGATGAGCACGGGGGCGCCGGGCTTGAGGGCTCTGCGCAACTCCCGGGCGGCGGCGGGGAGATCGCCGATGTGGTGGACGACCGAGCCCAGCCAGGCCGCGTCCGCGCAGCCGTCCGGCACCGGCAGCGCCTCGGCCCGCCCGTCCAGCGCCTCGATCAGCCCGCTCCGGGGGATCAGCGCCCGCATGGCGGCGGCCGGTTCCACGGCCAGGACCCGGACGCCGAACCAGTCGGCGAATGCGGAGGCGAAGGAGCCGGTGCCCGCGCCCACGTCCAGAACGGTCGCGCCCGGTGCGAGTTCCACCTCGGCGGCGACGGCGGCGCGCCATGCGGTCAGCCCGTCGCGCGGTATCTCCCGGGCGAGGCGGTAGTCCTCGGCGAAACGACGGTCGGGGGCGGTCGCTTCCATGGGGCCCTCACTTCTGGGCGCGGTCAGGCGGGTCCGCCGCGCCTCGTCGGGCGGATGCTAGCGACGCCCCCTCCACTTGTCTAGACCAAGGAGGCGGGCGGATGCGGGCGGCCCGGCCGGGATCACCCACCCAGTTCATAGGATTCTCAGGCAGTCCGGTTACCGTGTCGGGCGTGACCCAGACGAGCCCGCCCGGCTGGCATCCAGACCCCGGGTATTCAGGATTTGGCCCCCGCCACGAGCGCTGGTGGGACGGCACCCAGTGGACCGACCATCTGCGCGTACCGCCGGCGGCCGTCCGCAGCCGGCGCATACGCGTCGGGGCAGGCATCACCGCCGCCGTGGTGGTGCTCGCCGCCATCGGGGGCGGTGTCTATCTGCTGACGGACGACTCGGACGGCAAGAGCGACACCGCCGCCCCCGCCCCGTCCGCCTCTCCCTCCCCCGGACCGGACCGGCAGCGCGGCGGCGGCCCGGGCGGTGGCGGCGGCAGCGGGGACGAGCGCGGCGACGGCGGCAACGGCAGCAGCGAGTCGCCGGAGCAAGGCGGGCCGCAGATCGAGGACGGCTACGCGACGGACCTCGCCAGCGGCATCAGCATCCCGGTCCCCGACGGCTGGAAGGGTGAGTCCGGCATGGGCGCCGGGGTGACCACCGGGTCCTACGCCTGCCCCGGTGACACCGAGCAGACGTGTGTGCGCGGCGGGGTGTTCTCCGCCCCCGCCGAGGCGCTGAAGCTGACCACCAAGACGGCGAAGGCCACCGCCGAGAAGGACATCGAGACCAACGCCGACGAGTCCTACGGCGAGAAGATCTACGGCGGCATCACCTCGCACGAGGAGCTGAAGTCCGAGGCGGTCACGGTGGCCGGGCAGCAGGGCTACCGGGTGCGCTGGAAGGTCGTGACGAAGAACGGCGACGACGGCTACGTCGAGTCGCTGGCCTTCCCGTCCCCGCTGGCCAAGAACAGGCTGGTGGTGATCCGCTCCGGCTTCGACATCAGCAGCAAGGCACCTTCGCTGTCCGTCCTGGACACGATCACCAAGGGCGTCAAGGCGGCGTCCGGCGGGGGTTCCGGCACCAACGCCTGAGCGTCCGGCGGGGCGCACCGCACGGCCCGGCTGAGTATCCGGGCCGTGCGGTCTGAGTACGTCCCCCGATCCGGGACCGGGGCGCCGCCGCTGAAATGGGGTCATGGCTCCCGACCCCCAGCGCCTCCGCATCCGGCACGTCACCAGCGCCGGCACCTCTCTGGCCCTGTCGCTCGCCCCGCTCGTCATCGGTGTGCTGCTCGCGCGCACCATGGCCCTGGACCCGCACACCCCGGTGAACGCCCTGATCACCCGGGGCGGCCGGGGTGTGGGGCCGTCGCCCGCCGAGTGGCGCGGCTGCGGCCGGAACGCCCTGCGCCGGTGCCGCAGCGCCTGCCGGCCGCTGGGTCCGGGACCCACCCGGCCGAAAAACCGGTTCCCCCGCGCGCCCCGCCTTCCCTAGACTCGCCGCACACCGCGCGCCGGCCCTTCGCCGGCGCGTCCGCCGTGACCGTTGAGGGGAGACCGCCGTGCGCCACCGCACCGCCGCCGTCGTCCCCCCGTCGCGGTTCGAGGTGATCCTGGTGTCTCGCGCCGCCCGGAGCCGGCTGCGCGGCCGGCCCCGGACCCCGTGACGAACACCCGGGACCCGCACCACTTCTGACGTGCGGTCATGTCAGTGGGTCCTTCGGGCCCGGATCCGGGCCGCTTCGTCCGGGGGTATCGCGCCGTCTTCTTCCGGATCATCCCGAAAGGCCACCGGCCGTGCGTACCCACCAGCACCGTTCTCCCGTCACCGCTCTCACCACCGTCCGCAACCTGGGCATCCTCGCCCATGTCGACGCCGGCAAGACCACCGTGACCGAGCGGATCCTCTACACCACCGGCACCACGCACAAGCGCGGTGAGGTCCACGACGGCACGACCATCACGGACTTCGACTCCCAGGAGCGCGACCGGGGCATCACCATCTTCGCCGCGGCCGTCAGCTGCACCTGGGACGGTCACCGGATCAACCTCATCGACACCCCCGGGCACGTCGACTTCGCCGACGAGGTCGAGCGTGCGCTGCGGGTGCTCGACGGCGCGATCGCGGTGTTCGACGCGGTGGCCGGGGTGGAGCCGCAGAGCGAGTCGGTGTGGCACCAGGCGGACCGCCACTGTATCCCGCGTATCGCCTTCGTCAACAAGCTGGACCGGGCCGGGGCGGACCTGGACGCCGCGGTCGCCTCGATCAGGGACCGGCTGCACACCGTCCCGCTCGTGGTGCAGTTGCCCATCGGGGCGGAGGACGCCTTCCGCGGGGTGGTCGACCTGGTCCGCATGCGCGCCCTGGTGTGGGCGGACGGCGCCGACGCGTACGAGGAGGACGAGGTGCCCGAGGAGCTGCGCGAGGAGGCGGCCCGGCGCCGGCGGCTCCTGGAGGAAGCGGTCGCGGAGCTGCATCCGGCGGCCCTGGAGGAGTTCTGCGTACGCTCCGAGCTCTCGGAGGAGACGCTGACCGGGGCGCTGCGGGATCTGACGCGGACCGGTGAGGGAGTCGTGGTGCTGTGCGGTTCGGCGTACCGGAACCGGGGTGTCGAACCGTTGCTGGAGGCGGTCGTCGCGTATCTGCCCTCCCCGCTCGATGTGCCGCCGGTACGGGGCATGTTCGACGGTGCGGTGCAGGAGCGGGCGGCCGATCCTCAAGGTCCTTTCGCCGCACTGGCGTTCAAGGTGAACGCGACGGCGACGGGACGGCTGACGTATCTGCGCGTGTACGCGGGAACGATCCGGAAGGGGGAGACGGTGCTGGACGCGACCACCCGGCGCAGTGAGCGCGTCGGGCGCATCCTGCGGGTCCAGGCGGACCGGCATGTGGACGTGGACGCGGCGGTGGCCGGGGACATCGTCGCGGTCATCGGCCCGAAGGCCGTCCGCCCGGGTGCCACGCTGTGCGCACCCGGTGCCCCGCTCGTCCTGGAACCGCCCACGGTGGCCGACCCGGTCGTGTCGGTGGCGGTGGAGGCGCGGCGGAGCACGGACACCGAGCGGCTGATGGCCGCCCTGGTCCGGCTGGCCGAGGAGGACCCGTCGCTCGTGGTGCGGACGGACCCCGAGACCGGTCAGACCGTTCTCTCGGGCATGGGCGAACTCCATCTGGAGGTGGCCGCGGAGAAGATCCGCCGCGACCACGGTCTGGACGTCCGGGTCGGCCGGCCGCAGGTCGCGCACCGGGAGACGCTGGTGCGCGGGGTGTCCGGGCTGGTCTACCGGCACGTCAAACAGGACGGCGGGGCCGGGCAGTTCGCGCATGTCGTCATCGACGTCGAACCGCTGGAAGCCACCGGCGGGGACGGCGGCGGGGAGGCGGCGGAGTTCGCGTTCGGTTCGACGGTCGTCGGCGGCCGGGTGCCGCAGGAGTACGTGCGGGCGGTCGAGGCGGGCTGCCGGGACGCGCTGGCCGAGGGTCCGCTCGGCGGGCATCCGGTGACCGGGGTGCGGGTGACGCTGACCGATGGCGCGACGCATCCCAAGGACTCCTCGGAGATGGCGTTCCGCACGGCGGGGCGGTTCGCGCTCCGGGAGGCCCTGCGGGCGAGCGCGATGGTGCTGCTGGAACCGGTGGTCGAGGTGACGGTCACCGTTCCCGGTGACGCGGTCGGCGGGGTGCTCGGCGACCTGGCCGCCCGGCGCGGCCGGGTCTCCGGCTCCACCACGCGGGGCGGTGCGGCGGTGGTCACGGCCACGGTGCCGCTGGCCGAGCTGTTCGGTTACGCGACGCGGCTGCGGAGCCGTACGCAGGGCCGGGGCACGTTCACCACCCGGGCCACGGGGTACGCACCCGCGCCCGCCGTCACGGTCTCCGGGACCGGCTGACGGAAAGGTCCCGCCCGCCGTCGCGGCGGGCGGGACCTGTCGTCGTCGGGGCCGGGGTCAGGCGACCGGGACCGGGAAGGTCGGGTACTCGACGCCGGAGACGTACTGCACGACCCGGATGACCTGGCACGAGTAGCCGAACTCGTTGTCGTACCAGAGGTAGAGGATCGCGTTGTCGCCGTCGACCTGGGTGGGTCCCGCGTCCACGATGGAGGCGTGGCGCGAGCCGATGAAGTCGCTCGACACCGCGTCGGGGGCGGTCGTGAAGTCGATCTGCCGCTTGAGCGGGGAGGTCAGCGACACCTCGCGGAGGTAGTCGAGCACCTCGGTGCGGGTGGCCTCGCGGCCCAGCTTCAGGCTGAGGATGGCGATCGAGACGTCCGGTACGGGGACGCGGATCGAGCTGCCCGTGATCGTCGCCTCAAGGTCGGGGAGCGCTTTCGCGACGGCGGAGGCGGCGCCCGTCTCGGTGATGACCATGTTGAGCGGCGCGGAGCGGCCACGGCGGTCGGAGCCGTGGTAGTTGTCCAGCAGGTTCTGGTCGTTGGTGAACGAGTGGATCGTCTCCACGTGTCCGCGCAGCACGCCGTACTCGTCGGCCATCGCCTTCAGCGGCGGCACGATCGCGTTGGTGGTGCAGGAGGCGCAGGAGATGATCTGCTCGTCCGGCTTGATCATGTCGTGGTTGACGCCGTGCACGACGTTGAGGACGTCGCCCTTGCCGGGGGCGGTCAGCACGACCTTGGCGATGCCGGGGCGCAGGTGCTTGGAGAGGCCCTCGCGGTCGCGCCACTTGCCGGTGTTGTCGATGAGGATCGCGTCGTCGATGCCGTGGGCGGTGTAGTCGACGGAGGTCGGGTCGTCCGAGTAGATGATCTGGATCTCGTTGCCGTTGGCGACGATCCGGTTGTTGGCCTCGTCCACGGTGATCGTGCCCTGGAACTGGCCGTGGATGGAGTCGCGGCGCAGCAGCGAGGCGCGCTTGACGATGTCCTGGCCCGCTCCCTTGCGGACCACGATGGCGCGCAGCCGCAGGCCGTTGCCGGAGCCCGCCTTCTCGATGAGCAGCCGGGCCAGCAGGCGGCCGATGCGTCCGAAGCCGTAGAGGACGACGTCGCGCGCCTCGCGGCGCTCGATCTTGTTGTCCCCGGTGGCGCCGGCGACGGCCTCCGCGGTGAACTCCGCCGCGCTGAGGCCGCGGGCGTCGGCCTTGTGGGTGGCGGCGAGCATGCCGATGTCGATCTGGGAGGGACCCAGGTCGAGGGTGGTGAGGGCCTGGAGGAAGGGCAGGGTCTCGGTGACCGAGAGCTCCGCGCCGTCGATCTGCCGGGCGAATCGGTGGGTCTTGAGGATGCTCACCACCGATTTGTTCACCAGCGAACGGCTGTGCAGGAGAACGGTGACATCCCGCTCGCGGTGCAGCTTCCCGATGATCGGAATCATCGATTCCGCGATCTCCTCGCGGTTCTTCCAGTTGGTGAACGCGTCGTCATTGACAGTCACAGGTTTATCTTTCGAGCTAGGCGGCGCTCATATGGTAACCGGACCTTCATTCGAGCACTCACCCGGTCCGGCCGACCGCCGTCACCCCTCGACGCGCACCGGCCGTCCCGTGCGCCGCGAGCGGTCGGCGGCCTCCGCGATCAGCAGGGCGGCCAGGGCGTCGGCCCCGGTGCAGGGGCTCGGCCGCAGCCCGGCCGCGACCTCGGTGAAGGCCGCCATCTCGGCGACGTACGCGTCGTGGAAGCGGCTCAGGAATCCGTCGTACGGGGCGGTCCCGGACGCTTCCCCTCCGGCGGTGGTCCGCAGCGGCGCGCGGTCGCCGTATCCGGTGGCCAGCGTGGCCAGCGAGCCGGCCAGCTCCATGCGCGCGTCGTATCCGGCGCCGTTGTAGCGGGTGGCGGTGCAGCTGACGAGGGTGCCGTCGTCCAGGGTGAGGACGGTGACGGCGGTGTCGACGTCACCGGCCGCCGCGAAGGAGCCGTCACCCCTGTTGGCCCCGGTGGCGCTGACCTCCACGACCTCCCGGCCGGTGACCCAGCGCACGCTGTCGAAGTCGTGTACGGCGCAGTCGCGGAAGATGCCGCCGGACAGCGGCAGGTATCCGGCCGGCGGGGGCGCCGGATCGGCGGTGCACGCCCGTACGGTGTGCAGCCAGCCCAGCTCCCCGGCGGCGGCCGCGTCCCGCAGGGCGGCGTACCCGGCGTCGAAGCGGCGTTGGAAGCCGACCTGGAGCGGCACCCCGGAACCGGCGATACCGGCCAGCAGGGCGCGGGTGGCGTCAAGACCGGCGGCGACCGGCTTCTCGCAGAAGACGGGGACCCCGGCGGCGACCGCCGCGCGGATGAGCGCGTCGTGGACGGCGGTGGGGGCGGCGATCACGACACCGTCCAGGCCGGAGCCGAGCAGCGCGTCCAGGTCCCCCGCCCAGTCGGCGCCCAGCTTCCCGGCCAGTTCGCGGGCCTGCTGCTCGACGGCGTCGTGCAGGACGAGGCGGTCGACGGCGGGCAGGGCTGCGAGGGTGGCGGCGTGGAACGCGCCGATGCGGCCCGTTCCGATGAGTCCGATGCGCATGCGCGGGTGCCTCCGGGGCGGATGGGGGGCCGGCTGGCCGACGCTCCTGATCTTCGTCTTTGTATCGTCGCCGATCGCAGCCGGTCAAGCATTTGTACTGACATATATACGTACTGAGCTGAACGTGGGGTTACGGCATACTGGGTACGTGGCACGACGTTCCGAGGAGCCCGGCATGGAACCGCTCACCAGGCTGATCACCATCGACCGGTCCAGCCCCGTTCCGCTGTACTTCCAGTTCGCGCAGCAGCTCCAACACCTCATCGAGTCCGGCACGTTGGCGCCCGGCGCCCGGCTGGAGAACGAGATCGCGCTCGCGGACCGCTTCGGCCTCTCGCGCCCGACGATGCGTCAGGCCATGCAGCACCTGGTGGACAAGGGACTGCTCTCGCGCAAGCGCGGGGTGGGCACCCAGGTGGTCAACAACCGGGTCCGCCGGCAGGTCGAACTGACCAGCCTGTACGAGGACCTGCAACGCGAGGACCGCCGCCCGCGCACCGAGGTCCTGTCGCTGCGCGTGCGCCCCGTCGAGGGCCGGGTCGCCACCGCCCTCCAGCTCGAACCGGGCATGCAGGCGGTCGAGCTGCGCCGGCTCCGGTACGCGGACGACGAGCCGATGGCGGTCCTGGAGAACCACCTGCCCATGGGCCTCGCGGACCTCACCGAGGAGGACCTGGCTTCGCACGGGCTCTACGCACTGCTCCGGCGGTCCGGCATCGCGCTGCGCTCCGCCGAGCAGACCATCGGCGCCCGCCGGGCCACTGCGGCCGAGGCCCGGCTCCTCACGGAGGGGCGCGGCGGCACCCTGCTCACCGTGGAACGCACGGTGCTGGGCGACGGGGGGCGCCCGGTGGAGTACGGCCGTCATCTGTACCGGGCATCGCGGTACTCGTTCGAGATGACGCTCACGGCGCCCCGAGGCTGACGGCCCCCTTCGTCGGCAACGCCCTTACGCACCTCGGCAGTTGTTGAAGCGGAAGCTGTACGGCCTGTTTACATCGATGTACATCCGGCCCTACTGTTTCGCCGTCAGCAGCCCCGCTCGGCCACCCCCCACGTCTTCGTGCCCCCGAGGAAGGACTCCCGTGCTCTCCTTGCGCCGACCACCCAGACCCGCATCCCACCCCTCCCCCGCGCCGACCGGCCGCCTCGCCCGCTGGGCGGCGCGCGCCGTCGCCCCGGTCCTGGCCGCCGCCCTCGGCCTGTCCTTCGCCCCGGCGTCGGCAGCGCCCTCCGCCGCCCCCTCCGCGCCCGCCGTCGCCACCGCCAACGGCACCCCGCTGGGCAGCGGCACCGGCCTCTACCCGAGGGCGATCCGGCTGGAGCACAGCGGCGCCGCCAACGGCCGGGTGCTCGCGAGCGTCGTCACCTTCAACGGCAACAACGGCATCGGTGCCATCCACGAGAGCACCGACGGCGGAGCCACCTTCCGGCAGGTGGGCGGTGTGGCCGACCCCGAGTCGTCGGGCGGGCAGGGCCTCTGCTGCTCCACCCTGTTCGAACTGCCGCGCCAGGTCGGCTCGCTGGCTCCCGGCACCCTGCTGTGGTCCGCCTCCTCCGGTGCGGACGAGCAGAACCGGCGCATGGCGCTGCGCGTCTGGCGGAGCAACGACGTGGGCCGCACCTGGTCCTACCTTTCCACCTGCGCCACCGCGAACGGCACGGGCGGGCTGTGGGAGCCGGAGTTCTCCGTCGCCGCCGACGGGGCGCTCGTCTGCCACTACGCCGACGAGACGGACCCCGCGCACAACCAGAAGCTCGCGGCCGCCCGCAGTTACGACGGGGTCACCTGGCAGGACCGCCGCAACACGGTCGCCAGTTCCTGGGAGCCGGACCGGCCGGGGATGCCGATGGTGCGCCGGCTGCCGAACGGCACGTACTTCATGAGCTACGAGATCTGCAATCCGGGCGGCCAGTACCAGTGCGTCGTGCACTACCGGACCTCGGCGGACGGCTGGAACTGGGGCGACCCCGCCTCGCTCGGCTACCGCCCGGAGACCGTGGACGGCAAGTACTTCCGCGCCGCGCCCACCATCGCCTGGTCGCCCGCGCCCGGCGGCGGGGCCAACGGTCGGCTCCTCCTGATCGGCCAGCAGCTCCTGAACCGCGACGGCACGCCCGCCGCCGACAGCGGCCGCACGATCCTCGCCAACACGGAGAACGGCACCGGTCCGTGGTACGAGATCGAGGCCCCCGTGAAGGTCGCGGCACCGACGGCCACGTACTGCCCGAACTACAGCTCACCGCTGCTGCCCTCGGCCGACGGGCGGACCGTGCTGGAGATCGCGACGGACTGGGACGGCAATGTCTGCCGCCCGTACGTGGCCACCGGTCCGCTCACCGGCAGCGGTGACGCGGCCGGAGTGGCGGACGGTGCGCGCTACCGGCTGGTCAACGCCAACAGCGGCCAGTGCCTGGACGTCGCCGCCGACTCCCGGGACGCGGGCGGCAACGTACAGCAGTGGACGTGCAACGGCCTCGGCCCGCAGGCGTGGACGCTGCGGGCGCACGGCGACGCGTTCACCCTCACCGGCGTCAACAGCGGCTACTGCCTGGACGTGGAGAACGGCTCCGCCACGCCCGGCGCCAACGTACGTCAGTGGTTCTGCAACGCCGCGACCGCGCAGGACTGGCGGCTGCAGAACGCGGGGCGGGGCTACTACCGCCTGGTCGTGAAGTCCTCCGGGCAGTGCCTGGACGTCTCGCAGGGCTCCCGTACGGCCGGGGCCAACGTCCAGCAGTGGACGTGCAACGGCCAGCAGCCGCAGCTCTGGCGCCTCGAACGCGTCTGACGACGACGGATGCCCGCCCCTCCGTGCCGGGAGGGGCGGGCATCCGTCATGTGCGACCGTCAGCCGGCGTCCGGTTCCTCGATCGCGGCGGGCCGCAGCTGGGCCTCCCGGATACGGGCGATGTCCAGCTTGGTGCCCCGGTCGAAGCGGTAGACGCCGTTCTGCTCCTGGAAGACGTCGGTCAGCTGGGTGTAGCAGTAGCCGAACATGTCCGGGTCCGCCAGCAGCGCACCGGTCAGACCGGCGAACCGCTCGTGGAACTCGTCCTCGGTGCGCACCCGGTCGCCGTAGCCCCAGGAGACCGTACGGTCGCTGCCCGACTGCTCCGCGGCGGCCTCCGGGTCCCACCAGATCCCGCCGAACTCGCTGACGAAGTAGGGCTGTCCGCGGTACGGCTGCGAGTACGCGGCGCCGTTCTCGTACGCGTTGACGAACGGCTCCCCCTTGGCGAGCCCGGAGACCAGCTGCCGGAAGGCGGCCGGGTCCTGCTCATAGGTGTGGGAGTCGTAGATGTCGGTCTCCAGGACCCGGTGGGAGTAGCCGGAGGCGTCGATGACCGGGCGGGAGGTGTCCATCGCCTTGGTGGCGAGGAACATCGCACGGGTCACGTCGTCGAGCTGGGTGATCCGGTCGTGGAGCTTCTGGTACGTCTCGTTGAGCGGGCACCAGCCGACGATCGAGGGGTGGGAGTAGTCCCGCTCGACGGCTTCGAGCCACTGGGCGACGAAGGAGGCGTCGGGGCGCTGGTTGTCGCCGGACGAGCCGCCGACCTCGCAGCCCCAGTCGCCGAACTCGCCCCACACCAGGTAGCCGAGCCGGTCGGCGTGGTGGAGGAAGCGCTCCTCGAAGACCTTCTGGTGCAGCCGGGCCCCGTTGAAGCCGGCCTCCATGGCGAGTTCGATGTCGCGGACCAGGGCTTCGTCGGTGGGGGCGGTCATCAGCCCGTCCGGGTACCACCCCTGGTCGAGTACGAGGCGCTGGAAGCGGGGGCGGCCGTTGAGGAGGACGGCCTTGCCCCGGATGGAGACGGAGCGCAGGCCCGCGTAACTCTCCACGGTGTCGACGGATTCGCCTTCGGGGCCCAGGAGTTCGAGGCGCAGTCCGTACAGGTGGGGGTCCTCTGGGCTCCACTCGCGGCGCCGGTCCGCCGGGACGGGCAGGTACAGGCGGGGTGCCAGGTCGAGGTCGGCGCGGGCCTCGGCGCGGCAGACCTCGCCCGCGTCGTCGCTGAGGACGGCGCGCACGCGGTGGCCGGGAAGGTTGGCGGACAGGGGAAGTTCGAGATGGAAGGCGCCCGCGGCCAGGTCGGGGGTGATGCGGGGGCGGCGCAGATGGGCCGCCTCGGGGACCGGCTCGGCCCAGACCGTCTGCCAGATGCCTGTTGTACGGGTGTAGTTGCAGTCGTGGTTGGCGTACTGGATGGCCTGCTTGCCGCGGGCCTGCGGGCCGGACTTCGGGTCGCGGGCGCGGACGGTGATCTCCACCTCGCGTCCGGCCGGGCCGAGTTCGCCGAGGTCGGCGGTGAAGGGGGTGAACCCGCCGCGGTGCCGGACGACTTCGGTGCCGTCCACCCAGACGGTGGTGTCGTGGTCGACGGCGCCGAAGTGCAGCAGCACCCGGCGGCCGGCCCACTCGGCGGGCGGGGTGAACCGGCGTCGGTACCAGACGGCTTCCAGGAAGTCGGTGTCACCGACGCCGGAGAGCTCGGACTCGGGGGCGAAGGGTACGAGGATCTCGCCGGTCAGGTCGCGTTCGAGGAGCCCGCGTTCGAGACCGCTGTCCCCCTGGTCGGTCTCGAACTGCCAGGTCCCGTTGAGGTTGAGCCAGTCACGCCGTACGAACTGCGGGCGCGGGTACTCCGGACGGGGGACGGAGGGGTTGTGCACAGGTACTCCAGGTGGATCGTGGTGGCGGCCGGCCGGAAGACCGGGGCCGGGGCAGGGGCGGTCGGTGGGGGTCAGCCGCCGCCGAGACCGGTGGTGGCGACGGAGTTGACGATGCGCCGCTGGAAGAGCAGGAACATCACGATCAGCGGCAGCGCGGCCAGCAGGGCCGACGCCATGGACTGGGCGTACTGGATGCCGTACGCGTCCTTGACGGTGGCGAGGCCGACCGGGAGCGTCATGAGGTCCGGGTCGTTGGTGACGACGAAGGGCCACATGAAGTTGTTCCACGCGCCGATGAACACGAAGATCGCGACGGCGGCGACGATCGGGCGGGACAGCGGAAGCACGATGGAGGTGAAGACCCGGAGTTCGGAGGCGCCGTCGATGCGGGCGGCGTCCTCCAGCTCGCGGGGTATCGCGTCGAAGAAGCGCTTCAGGATGAAGACCATCATGGGCGCCACCACCTGCGGCAGGATGACCGCCGCGTAGGTGTCGACCAGGTGGAACATCGTCATCTGGTCGAAGAGCGGGACGATCAGCAGCTGCGGCGGAACCATGATCGCTCCGACGGTGACCGCGAGGAGGGCCCGGCGGCCGCGGAAGGTGCCGCGCGAGAAGCCGTACGCGGCGAGCATGGAGACGACCGTGGTGAGCAGGGTGACCAGGACGGAGATGAGCAGACTGTTGAACGCCCAGGTCGGTACGTTGCCCCGCTCCAGGATCTGCCGGTACGCGGAAAGTGTGAAGGCCCCCTTGAACGGCGAGAGGCCCGACTTCATCACGTCCTGCTCGCTCTGCAGCGAAGTGGCGACCGCCCACACGAAGGGCAGCAGCCAGGCGACGGCCAGCACGGCCAGCGCGGTGCCGGCGAGCACCCGGGGCAGCCGTCCGTGGCCGAGCAGCAAGGGCGAGCCGGACTCCTCGCGCGGCCGGCGCGGCCGGCGCACGGGGGTGGAGATGGCGGACACGGTCAGCCCTCCTGACGGAAGAAGCGGAGTTGCAGGACGGAGACGACGATGACGATCGCGAAGAAGATGTAGCTGACCGCGGAGGCGTAGCCCAGCCGGTATCCGGTGAACCCGACGTCGTAGACGTACTCGAGGATCGGGCGGGTCGAGCCGTTGGGGCCGCCCTTGGTCAGGATGTAGATCTGGTCGAACACCTTCAGGGACGCGAGGACTTGGAGCATCGCGACCAGCACCGTGGTGTGCCGCAGCTGCGGCAGGGTGACCGACCACAGCCGCCGCCAGGCGCCCGCGCCGTCGAGCGCGGCGGCCTCGTCGTACGTGGTGGGCAGGGACTGGAGGGCGGCCAGGTAGAGCAGGAAGTTGAAGCCGACGGTCCACCAGACGGTGAGGGCGGCGACCGACCACATCGCCACCGACTCGTCGGAGAGCCAGCCGACGGGCTCCATGCCCAGCGAGGTCAGCAGCTGGTTGCCGAGGCCGATGTCGGGCTGGTAGAGCCACGTCCAGATGAGCGTGACCACGGTGACCGGCAGCAGGTACGGGGCGAAGTAGGCCAGCCGCCACACCCATTGGCCGGCCAGTCCGCTGTGCACGAGGAGCGCCATGCCGAGCGCGACCAGGACGAGCGGCACGCACGAGATGACGGTGAAGAAGACGGTGTTGCCGAGGCTGCTCCAGACGTCCGGGTCCCCGAACGCCTCGGAGTAGTTGGCGAATCCGACGAACTCGGTGCCGCGCAGACTGAGCGAGGCGTCGGTGAGGCTCATCCAGAGGCCCTGGACGATGGGCCAGACCAGGAAGAGCGCGAACACGATCAGGAACGGCAGGACGAACAGCCCGCCGCCCCGGGTCAGCGAGCGGCGGCGCCGGGGCGCGGCCGGTGTCGCGGAGGGTGGCTGCGGGGGCGCCGACGCTCCGGCGGGCGCGGTGGTGGTCACGATGCGGCTCCTTCGGCTGTCGTCAGGCGACCGGGTTGGGCTGGCGCAGCAGCGTGTCCGCCTCACGGACCATCTGCCGTACCGCCTTCTCGGCGGAGGTGTTGCCCAGCAGCGCCGACTGGAGCGGCTGGCACATGCGGTTCTGGAAGTTGCCGCCGGCTCCGGCGAACCAGTTCGGCGGGTCGAGCACGGCGATCTCGCCGGCGGCCGCGTAGGACGACTGGGGGTCGAGCTTGGCGTACTCGGGGCGGGCCTGCACCGGCAGATAGGCGGGGATGTGGCCGGCGCTCGCCCAGGTCAGACTCTGTTTGACGATCTCGGCGATGTACCGGTGGGCCTGGCGGCGGCGGGCGGGGTCGGGGTCGTCCTGGTGCGGCAGGACGAAGCTGTGCGAGTCGGCGTAGACGGCCGGCCGCGCGAAGACCTGCGGGAAGGGCGCGGCGCCCAGGTGCTTGATGCCGGACTTGCGGAAGGTGGGCAGTTCCCACTCCCCCGCCATGATCATGCCGCCGCGGCCGTCCATGAAGGCGGCCATCGCGCCGTTGTAGTCGAGGTTGTTGGGGTTGGTGCGCCCGTCGAAGAGCTGCTTCATGAAGGTGACGACCTTCACCGCGGCATCGATGTCGATCTTCGGCGGCCCGCCGTCGGGCAGCGTGAAGGAGGCCCCGGTCTGGGCGTACAGCGCGGCGAACTGGCGCCAGCTCTGGGCGGTGTCGGTGACGTGGCCGAAGAGCACGCCGGACTCGCCGGTGATCTCGGCGAGCTTCTTGCCGGCGTCGAGGAACGCCTCGGGCGACCCCATCGGCGCCAGGTGGCCGGCAGAGTCCAGCAGTCCGGCCTTGTCGGCGGCGTCCTTGTCGTAGAAGACGATGAAGGGGTGGACGTCGAGCGGGACGGCATAGACGGTGCCCTGGTGCTGGGCGCGCTTCCAGACGGCGGGCGCGAAGTCCTTCTCGCTGACGCCGAATTCGGCGAGGACGTCCAGGTCGAGCGGGTCGAGCAGACCGCCCGGGGCGTATCCGGCCAGCCGTGACAGGTGGAGCACGGCGACGTCGGATGCCCGGCCGCCCGCCGCCGACATGGCGAGTTTCGTGTAGTACGACGGGCCCCAGTCCAGGATCGTGCGGTCCACGTCGAAACCGTCGGCACCCTTCGAGACGGCGGCGATCATCTCGTCCATGAGCATGCCGTCGCCGCCCTGGAAGAGGTCCCAGACCTTCAGCGCGGACGCCCCGCTCGCGCCGGCCGGCGACGCGCACCCCGTGAGCGGGCCCGCCGCGAGGAGCGCGGCCGCCCCGGCCGTCCCGTAACGCAGCAGCTTGCGGCGCCCGATGGCGGGCGGGCGGCCGGGGCCCCAGGCTCCGGGCAGCCCTCGTGCGGGAGGTGCAGAGTTCATCACTGACCTTTCGACGGCCGGACGACGTGCCCGGCCGACGGCATGCGCCATCGGCACGGCAGCCGTCGGCCGCCCGTGCACATCGGGGGTGATCCGCGCCGGTCTCCCGGAGCGGTGCCCTGTTTTTACATCGATGTACATTGGCTGTAAAGAGCTGGGGCATCACCTGTGCCGGAAGCGCCGCCCATCGGTCCGGGGCAGCCGGGGGGTACGGCATAGACTCGGCGCGTACCGAGGGTGGGGAGTCACGGGTGGCACGACCGAGGATCAAGGACGTCGCACGGCACGCGGGGGTGTCGGAGAAAACGGTGTCCAACGTGCTCAACGACTACGTGCACGTGTCCGAACGGACGCGCCGTGTGGTGCAGGAGGCCATCGACCACCTCGGGTACCGCATCAATCTCGCCGGCCGCCATCTGCGCAGCGGACGCACCGGGATCATCGCCCTGGTGGTGCCCGAACTCGACGTCCCGTACTTCGCGGAACTCGCCCAGTACGTCGTCCGGGAGGCCGAAAAACGCTCCCTGACCGTGCTGATCCACCAGTCGGGCGCCGACCGCGAGCGCGAGAAGGCCGCCCTCGCCGGTTTCGGCTCGGACTTCGTGGACGGCGTCATCCTCAGCCCGCTCGCCCTCGCGCCGGACGACCTGCGCGCCCACACCGGGCCGCCGCCGACCGTCCTGCTCGGCGAGCTGCTCAACGAGGGCGCGGACCATGTGGCGATCGACAACGAACGCGCGGCCCGCGAGGCCACCGAGCACCTGCTCGCCCTGGGCCGCCGCCGCATCCTCACGGTGGGCGGCCGGGACGACGGCTGCGTCGGTACGGCCCAGGCCCGCACCCGTGGCTTCCGCCTCGCGCTGTCCGGGGCGGGCCTTCCCTGCGACCCGGCGTCGCTGCTGCCGGTGGAGGCGTTCCACATGAGCGACGGCGCCGAGGCGGTCCGGCGGGTGCTGGCCGCCGGGGTCCGGCCGGACGCCCTGCTCTGCCTGAACGACCAGCTGGCGCTGGGTGCGCTGCGCGCGCTGCACGGTTACGGGGCACGGGTGCCCGAGGACGTGGCGGTGATCGGCTTCGACGATGTGGAGGGCGGCCGCTTCAGCGTGCCGTCCCTGAGCACGGTCGCCCCGGACAAGGAGGCGGTCGCCCGGGTCGCGGTGGACCTGCTGCTGCGGCGCATCGAGGAGGCCACGCGCCGCCCGGACGAGACGGACGCCGCGGCCGCGGAGCACCCGCAGGACCGGGTGGTGGCGCACCGCCTGGTCCTGCGCGAGTCCACGGAGGGGGCGGCCGGGCGCGACGGGGTGTGGTGAGCGGGGGCTCAGCCCGTGAGCAGCCGCTCCAAGGTGCGCCGGAGCGCCGCCCCGCCCTCGAAGAGCTCAGCGGTCAGGCCGAGTTCGCGGGCGGCCCGGACATTGGCCTCCCGGTCGTCCACGAAGAACGCCTCACCGGCGGTGGCCCCGAGCAGCCCGAGCGCTCCCGTGAAGGCGTCCTCGGCCGGTTTGGTCGCACCGAGCGCGCACGAGAACGCGAGCACGTCGAAGCGCTCGTCCACCTCGGGCAGCCGCTCGGGCAGCCCGGCGCGCAGCAACGCGTCGTTGTCCGTGAACAGGGCCGTCGGCCGGTCCCGAACGAGGCCGGCCGCGGCCAGAACCTCGGGGTCGGGCTCGAACGCCCCGCACCAGATGCGGCGCAGTTCCCCGGCCGTACCCGGGAAACCGAGGCGCCGCCGGATCTCCCGCTCCACGTCGTCGGCGCCGCCCTTCCCCCGGTCCCAGGCCGCGATCAGCCCGGAGTCGTAGAGCTCCGACTCGACGCGCCGCGCGGAGACCCCGCAGGCGGCGCCGAGGCGTTCCAGCCGCCGCTCACGGTGAAAGCGGCAGACGACACCACCGAGATCGAAGAGAAACACCTGAGGCTTCATGCGAGGCAACCTAGCTCAGGAGTCCTCCGGATCCAGCACGGTTTCCCGTCCGATGACAGGGCGATGACCAGGCTGCAGGCTGCCGGTCCCGACACCTTGCCGAACAATCACCTGGGTCGACATTCTGTGTCCATGACATGTTTCGCTGCCGCCCCGATCCTTCAGGACGGGATCGACGCATGGCGACACCCATGTCAGTGATGACTCGTCAGAGGCGGTTCAGAGACAGGCGAAAGCGTGCCTCTCCGCCCACCCCCACGGAGGTCGGACGCATGCGATTGAGTTGGCCAGTACGACGGCGCAGCGGGTGGAGGAGAACCCTCGGGCTGCTCCCTGTCGTCGCCGTCACGGTGGCGACCACCCTCGTCGGTTCGTCGAACGTCGCCCAGGCGGCGATCCCGGCTCCCCCGGCGGGCTTCACTCTCACCTGGAGCGACGACTTCAACGGCGCCTCCGGCACCGGCATCGACCAGGGACTGTGGAAGTACGACACCGGGCCGGGCAGTTCGTTCGGCACCGGTGAGATCGAGACGATGACCAACAGCACGTCCAACGTCTACTACGACGGCCAGAGCCATCTCGTGCTCCGAGCCCTGCACTCCGGCTCCGACCCCAGAAGCGGCTGGACGTCCGGACGCGTGGAGACCCAGGCGGCGACCTTCGGCGCGCCGGCGGGCGGAGTCGTCCGGATGGAGTCCGTACTCCAGCAGCCGAACGTCAACACCTCCAACGGGGCAGGCTACTGGCCCGCGTTCTGGATGCTCGGCGCGCCCCTGCGCTCCGGTGTCTCCTGGCCGAGGTCGGGCGAGATCGACATCCTGGAGAACATCAACGGCCGCAACTCCCACTTCAGCACCATCCACTGCGGTGTGAACCCGGGCGGCCCGTGCAACGAGTCGACCGGCATCGGCTCCGGCGAACGCGCGTGCTCGGGCTGCCAGACCGGCTTCCACGACTACGCGGTGGAGATCGACCGCTCGGTCTCGCCGGAACAGGTCCGGTTCTACCTCGACGGGAGCAACTTCTACACCGTCAAGGCCAACCAGGTCGACGCGAGCACCTGGGCCGACGCGATCGACCACCCCTTCTTCATCATCTACGACCTGGCGATCGGCGGGGGCTTCCCGGACGCGTTCGGCGGCGGTCCGAACGCGGCGACGGTCTCCGGCGGCAAGCTGGTGATCGACTCGGTGGCCGTCTACAACAAGGCACCCGGCTCCGGGGGCGGCACGCCGACCGGCCAGAGGATCACCGGCCCGGGCGGCAAGTGCGTGGACGTGGCGGGCGACGACACCGGCGGCGACGGCACCGCGGTCCAGCTCTGGGACTGTCAGTCGGCGGCGAAGGACCAGCACTGGACCTGGAGCGGCCAGACCCTGCAGACCCTCGGCAAGTGCCTGGACATCGCCGGCGGCAACAGCGCCAACACCACCAAGCTCCAGCTGGCCAACTGCAACGGCGGCGGCTACCAGAACTGGGTTCCGCAGAGCAACGGCGCCCTGAAGAACCCGACCAGCGGCCGCTGCGTGGACTCCCCCTCCGGCGCCACGGCCAACGGCACACGCCTCCAGATCTACGACTGCAACGGCACGGCGGCCCAGAAGTTCACCGTCGGCTGACCGCGCGACCCGGCCGCCCGAAGCCCTGGCCCGGACCGCTCCCGCGATCCGGGCCTGCCGGGCAGCCGCGCTTCGATGACCTCGCAGTATGTACAGACCGAGGCCGAGCGACGCGCTGTCCGGACGGTCTGCGCAGCGCGTCACGCGGTACAGGCGCGCGGCGACATCCTGCGGACTCCGGCACTGCGCGGGCATGTGACAACGCTGTCAGGGCGTTGGTGGGGCGATCCGAGAGTCGGGACGACAGGATGTGAACCTGTGCCCCCTTGACCCCCACAGTGAACGAAACGCAGTCTTCGAAGAATCCGCCTGATCAATCGGCTCGCCTGGGTTCTCGTTACACGCGGGAAGCCGCAGCGATCACGGGCTACGGCTTCCTGGCGTTCAGGCGGCGGGGAGTTCCGGCCACTCCTCGGCGGCCACGCCCCGCAGGAGGCCAGCCATCATCTCCGGCACCCGGGGCCCGCTGCTCCGCCGTCAGTGCCCGGGCGTCCAGCGCCCGGTTCATCGCCTCGAACATGATCTTCGCCTGGACCTCGGCCAGCGTCACCAGACGCTCTTCCACGCCCATGCGGGCCGCGAGGTCGCACATCTTCAGCAGCCGGTCCGCCGGGGAGTGGACGATCCGAGGCGGCTGTGGAAACAATCAAGAGGGGCCCCGAAGGGCCCCTCTGATCTACGACGTTTCCGTCGGGACGACAGGATTTGAACCTGCGACCCCTTGACCCCCAGGAGTGGGGGGTAAGGGTATTTTCAGGATTTTACGGACTTTATCCGTGCGAAAGTTGTGCGTTGAAGTATGTGCCGTGCACCACCGCGCGTAGCGCGTGGTCCCCAATTGGTCCCCACTCGACCCTTTCCCGATGTCCGGCCAAACCCTGCGCGAGCGCCTCAGGCCGCTTCGAGATCTCGCCCCTTGGACCGCCCATGGAGTCATCCGGTTGGCCCCGGCCGGTTCGCGGTCTTGTAGCGGTCCACACCAAGGCGCAAGCTCAGCTCCTCCACCTTCTGCTCCTTGAAGCACTGAGCCACGAGACGCCGCTACCCCTTCCGGACACCGAAACGAAGCTTCGTTGAACCGGCTCAGGACGCCGCTCCGTCACAGAACGTGCTTTCCGGCAACACCGACAGCGCGAGGCACTTACGTGCACGGCGCACTGGTCCCCAGCTTTGGTCCCCAGACCTACGCCACCCGTCAACCGACACAGACGATCGTTGGGAGAAGCACCGGTTTAGCCAACCGACGAGCGTCGCAACCCACGTTCCCGGCCTCGCCGCGCCCGCCGCAATCGCCCCCGGCCTTGCACCGATGACCGCCGCAGAGGAGACCAGGGCCGACATCATGACCACCAGAGCCAGCACGACCCGCCCTCCCGTCGGCACTCAGGCGGCGAAGAAAACCGCCACGACGCGCAGGGCCTCCGCCTGCGGAGAGGAGGCGACGACGGGACGAGCCTCGCCCGCCAGAGTCATCAAGGCGATCAGCCTCGCGTCGGCGCGGTCACTCTTGGGTATCCCTTGTGCCGCGCGGTGGCGAGCGGCACGGGTGGGGTCGACGTGGACAACCTCCAGCCCGGAAGCCGCCAGCGCGCTGGCGAACAGAAGGCCCACGTCCTCGATTCCGGTAACCGTCGCGCGCCACCGGCGTGCCAGCGGGGCGAGGAACTCCCGGTATCGGGCAACAGGGTCCGGGGACTCGGCGTAGACGATCCGGGTTTCCCCGACGAGTGCACCCGTCCGGTCGACTACGGCGACATCGAGCCACCCGTCCGACCAGTCACAACCCGCGAAGAGCAAACACTCACCTCCGAAAGGTAGAAGAAGGAAGAGGACGCGTGTGCGCGCTAGCCGGCCGGGGCCCGCAGCAGCCGGTCCTCGGTAGCTGCGGGCAGCACCCGGCGCAGGACCGGTGCGGTCGAGCTGAGGGAGGCGGCGAAGGCGGCGACGAGATCGTGCGGGACGCTGGCGGCAAACGATGCCGCCCACAGCCACGGTTCGCCGAGCGCGGGCTCGGCCCACGCCTGCCATCCGGCCGGTCCCGCCTCGTCGTACTCGGCCGCGAGAACGCGCGGATCGGAGTCCTGGATGAGCGGTGGAACCTCGCCGAGGCTGATCTGCGAGGTGGCCGTCGGATCCGTCGCTCCGCCTTCAGGCCGGTCGAAGTCGCGGAGCCATCCGTGGGCGGCAACAGCGTCAAGGACCCGCTCGGGTCCGGCGAGCGGCTCGGCGGGCTGGCCGCTCGCGTCGAGCGCGACGAGGAAGTCGACCACCGCCTCGCCGGGGACGTCGCAGGTGAAGTACGCCGACCACTGGGCGAGCGGACTGCTCGGCTCGGCCCGGGCGGAGACCTGCCAGGCGATCGGCAGCCCTCCGAGGAAGAACGGCTCGTCCGCCAGAACCCACTGCGCCCAGCGAAGCGCGTCGGGACTGATGTGCAAGACGGTGCTGCGCACGACCTGACGGTCCTCCGGCGCCTCATCCGGCACCTGCCGGCCGCGGACCACCGTCAGGCTCGTCCAGCCCAGGCCGGAGAGCGTGTCGGCAACGACGTCGTAGAGGCGCCCATCGTCACCAGCCAGGTGTCGCGGGCCGACCCAGAACGCGGGCTGGCCGCCACGCGAAGCGGAGAAGTCGGTCGGAAAGTCGGAGTACAGGGGCGCCTCCAAGGCTCGGTGCGGATTCAGTTGCCGCCGGCACGGCGGCGGGGGCGGCGCGGCGGCGCCTGGACAGGTCCCTGCCACGTCAGGGCAACAGCGACCTCGGTCGGCAGATGGCCGAGCTGGGCGCCCTCGTCCCGCCCTTCGGCGAGATAGACGACGGCCCGACCAGTCTCGTCCACAGACGCCAACACGCTCTCGATGCTGTGAGCCATCGGGAAGAACGGGTTCATGGCCAGACGGACCGGAGCAGTCCGGTCGTGGGCGGACAGCCGATCGATGAGATCGCCAACGGTCATCTCCGAGGACGTCACGAACAGCCTCCTGAGGTAGAGAAACGAGCAGCGGTGATACGGATCGGCCGCCGGCAACAGACCAGCGGCCGATCAGCGATGCCGACGGGAGCCGCCACGGTCACACGCGATGTGAAGTCGCCAGCACGCGGGCCACAGCGGCGGCGACGATGTCAGCCGGCGTCTCGGTGTCGAACGTCATGCGGTAGCCGGGTACGCCGCCGGTTCCCGCGACGGCAATCGCCCATCCCTCACCATCTGTTCCGGAACGGCCATTCGGGAACCGGCCGAGGTAGAAGCGGCCGTCCTTCGAGCTGATGTGCACGTCCGCGCGGTCATCCACGATGAGGTGGAAATCGGCGGCGGAAAACTGATCTGTCACGAGCGTGGGTTGGCCGGGTCCAAGCCGCCAATCGTGCAGCCGGAGGGCGTCGATGGTGGTGGACAAGCCAAGACCGGCAGGAGCCACAGTCAAGGGCAAACACCTCTCTGACCTGCACAGTTATTGCAAGGTCGTCTACGTTGACATGTCCTCACGCACCTTGGCCAGTCTTTCCGCGATCTTTCGTGTCTGCCCCCGGCGAACTACTGTCCTTTGTCTACCAATCGAGGCGTTTGACTGCGGACCCAGCCGATTCAACCTCTTTGAGAATGAATCCAGTCATGACCGGTTAATAAGCTGGAGGTGTCATATTTCGGTAGCGGCTGGGCGGGTAGCGGCATGCCATACGTCGAGCCGTCGCGGCGGAGGGCGTACGTCCTCCGCAGGCGGCCCTGACCGAGACGGGGTGCCGAGTTGGACGACCTGCGGATGGGCGCGCAGCCCGCCCCCGGCTTCCTGGGGGTCGGCGTCGAACAGGCCGGCGCCGCCACAGCCTCCCGTCTCGGACGATGGGAGTTCCACGCGGTCGGCGGAGGCCAGGTTGAGGAGTCTGACTGCGAACACCGAGCAGTTTCGCCTGTGAGCCGTGCGAGGTGAGTGCACCGGGGCGTTGTACAGCCGTTACTGCTGAGGCTGGCGGGCCTGTGCCGAACGCTTTCGCGTCGACCTGGCCGGCGAGATCAGTCAGGGGGCGGCGGCTTCTGGTGCTTCGACCGGTGCGTCGCGGACGCCGAGGCGCAGGTGTTCGACGTGGTAGAGGGCTTGGTCGAGGAGTTCGGCGACGTGGTTGTCGTAGAGCGCGTAGATGATCGACCGCCCGTGGCGCTCGCCGGCGACCAGGCCCAGGTTGCGCAGGAGTCGCAACTGGTGGGAGCAGGCGGAGGCTTCCATGCCGACGGCTTCGGCGAGGTCGCCGACGGAGCAGGGGCCTTCCTGGAGGCGGGCCAGGATGTGCAGTCGCGAGGGGGTGGCGAGGGCCTGGAGGGTGGCGGCGACGTCGGCGGTGCCGACCGCGTCGAGGCGTTCGCGGGCGGTGGCGCTGCTGGTGGTCTCGCTTCCGTGGCCCATGCGTCCATCTTACCGAATACACTTGAAGACCTGTTCACATGTTCCTGTACGGTGGAGGTGTCGCTCCGTCTCAGCCCGTGAAGGGTCATTTCGGCATGTCTTCTGTTCTGGACCAGCGGTCCGCGCTGCCTGATGGCGGCCCGCGCCCTGCTCTGCCTCGGCGCCGTACGCGGGTCCTGGCGCTGCCCGAGGCCCGCTGGGCGCTGGCGGCCTTGGTGCTGTTTCTCCTGGCTCTGCCGGTCTACCTGCTGGGTGGCCCGGTCTGGTTGTGGGGACCGGTGTTCGCCGCGACCTATGTCACCGGCGGGTGGGAGCCGGGGTGGGCGGGCCTGAAGGCGCTGAAGGACAGGACGCTGGATGTGGATCTGCTGATGGTGGTGGCGGCGCTCGGCGCTGCCGCGATCGGGCAGGTTCTGGACGGGGCGCTGCTGATCGTCATCTTCGCCACCTCGGGCGCCGTGGAGGCCGTGGCGACCGCCCGTACGGCGGACTCGGTGCGCGGTCTGCTCGACCTTGCCCCCACCACGGCCACCCGGCTCCTGTCGGACGGCACGGAGGAGAGTGTCTACACCGGGCGTCTCGCGGTCGGGGACATGATCCTGGTGCGCCCGGGGGAGCGGGTCGGCGCCGACGGGCAGGTCCTGGACGGGGCGAGCGACGTCGACCAGGCCACCATCACCGGCGAGCCCCTGCCGGTGGCCAAGCAGGCGGGCGACGAGGTGTTCGCCGGTACGGTGAACGGCACCGGCGCCCTGCGGGTACGGGTCGAGAGCGATCCGGCCGACTCGGTGATCGCCCGGATCGTGAAGATGGTCGAGGAAGCCTCCGAAACGAAGGCCCCGACCCAGCTGTTCATCGAGAAGATCGAGCAGCGGTACTCGATCGGCATGGTCCTCGCGACCCTGGCCGTCTTCGGTATCCCGATGGCCTTCGGCGACACCCTCCAGTCGGCGCTGCTGCGCGCGATGACGTTCATGATCGTCGCCTCGCCCTGCGCGGTGGTCCTGTCTACGATGCCGCCGCTGCTGTCGGCGATCGCCAACGCGGGCCGCCACGGTGTGCTGGCGAAGTCCGCCGTCGTCATGGAACGCCTCGGCCAGGTCGACACCGTCGCCCTGGACAAGACCGGCACCCTGACCGAGGGCACCCCGCGCGTCACCGACGTCCGCCCGGAGCCCGCTTCGGGGCTGGACGAGGACTCGTTGCTGGCGTTGGCGGCAGCGGCCGAGCACCCCAGCGAACACCCCCTGGCCCGCTCCGTGGTCCAGGCCGCCCGCGAACGCGGCCTCGCCCTCGCAGAGGCGACCGACTTCACCTCCGTACCCGGTTCCGGAGTGATCGCCACGATCGCAGGCCGCACCGTCCAGGTCGGATCCCCGGCCCGACTTGCCCCCCGCCGACGGACGGGGAACGGCCGACGAGGTAGGGGTACTCGAAGACGCGGGCCGGACCGCAGTCCTCGTCCTGCGGGATGGCGTACTGGTCGGTGTGCTGGGTGTCGCGGACCGGCTCCGCCCGGACGCGACGGCGACGGTGGCCGCGCTCACCGAACTGACCGGCCGCCCGCCGGTCCTGCTGACCGGCGACAACGAGCGCGCCGCCCGGCACCTGGCCGCCGAGGTCGGCATCACCGACGTCCGGGCCGGGCTGCTCCCGCAGGACAAGGTCGCCGCCGTACGGGAGTGGGAGGCTGCGGGCCGCCGGGTCCTGGTTGTCGGGGATGGTGTCAACGACGCGCCGGCGCTGGCGGCGGCGCATACCGGGATCGCGATGGGCAAGGCCGGCTCCGACCTCGCGCTGGAGACCGCCGACGCCGTGGTCGTCCGCGACGAACTCGCCACGATCCCCGCCGTCGTCGCCCTGTCCCGGACCGCGCGCCGCCTCGTCGTCCAGAACCTGACCATCGCAGGGGTGTTCATCACGGCTCTGGTGGCCTGGGATCTCATCGGCACGCTGCCGCTGCCGCTCGGCGTCGCCGGTCACGAGGGTTCGACCGTCATCGTCGGCCTGAACGGGCTGCGCTTGCTGGGCAAGCACGCCTGGCCCGGCTCCACGGTGAAGGGCATCGCGTGAGCGGTCGGGGCCCCCGCCGTGCGGCCGCTGGGAGCGGGGTGGCCGGTGCTGCCCGGGCCCGCTGCACCGTCACCGTCTGCCGGGGATGCTGCTGCGGCACGGCGGCCGAGGTTCCCCGCCTCGACCACGAAGCCCAGCTCGCGGACCTGCGTACCGCGCTGGCCGGGGTGGCGATGGTCCGGCGCACCGACTGCCTGGACGCGTGTGAGCGGGCCAACGTCATCGTCGTCCAGCCCTCAGCCGAAGGACGCAAGGCCGGCGGGCGGCCGGTCTGGCTGGGCCAGGTGAACGATCGCGGCGCCGCCGCCGACATCGCCGCCTGGGTCGCTGCCGGCGGCCCGGGGCTCGCCGAGCCGCCCGCCGTCCTCGACCTGTACGCCTTCCGGCCCTCGCGTCGTGTCCGCGCCGAACTCCCCGACGAGTAGCGCCCTTCTCCGGCCAGGTAATGGGCGGTTCGGCGGAAGCGGGGACGGTTACGGCCGCAGCCGGTTACCGCCGCTTCTGCGGGGTGGCGTCGGCTCGGTGTGGGGGGGGGCGGTGAGGTCGAGCAGAAGCATGGCGTCGTGGTCGGGGGTGCCGGGCTGGGCGGTGTAGATGCCCATGCGCTGGCCGGGGGTGCCTTCGAGGGCCATGCCCTGGAAGTTGAGGGTGAGCTTGCCGACCTGGGGGTGATGGAAGGTCTTGGTGAGGATCTTGCGGCCGGTGACCTCGTAGCGTTCCCACAGTCCGGCGAAATCGGGGCTCTTGAGGAGGAGTTCGCCGACGAGCTGGGTGAGGTCGGGGGCGTCCGGGTCGGTGCCGGCCAGGGCGCGGAGCCGGGCGACGCAGCTGCGGATCTGGTTGTCCCAGTCGGGGAAGACCTCGCGGGCGGCGGGGTGGAGGAAGAGGTAGCGGGCGAGGTTGCGCTGGGTGGCGGGCCAGTCCTCGATGCCCGCGTACAGGGCGAGACCGCCGGGGTTGTGGGCCAGGACGTCCATGCTGCGGCTCACGACGTAGGCCGGGTTCGGCCGCACCGTCTCCAGCACCAGCTTCAGGTGCGGGCGTACGGTGCGGCTCGGTGCCGGGGCGGCCTGGGGTGCGTAGCGGGCGGCGCGGACGGCGAGGTCGCGCAGATGCTGGTGCTCGGCATCGTCGAGTTGCAGGGCGCGGGCGAGGGAGTCGATCACGGCGGGGCTGGGGCGGGTCTCCTTGCCGCGCTCCAGGCGGGTGTAGTAGTCGATGCTGACTCCGGCGAGCGTGGCCAGTTCCTCGCGGCGCAGCCCCGGGGTGCGCCGTACGCCCGGTCCGGGGGTGAGGCCGGCGGACTGGGGGCTGGTCTGCGTGCGGCGGGCGCGCAGGAAGCGTGCCAGTTCGTCACCGCTGCTGTGCTGCTCGGCTGCCATAACGCCAGTCTCCCTCGGCCGCTCGTCCGACGTGCCCTCGAAGGGGGCCCTGTCATACCCCCCGCTGCCCATCCCCTGGCACATCTCGGCCTGCCTGGAGCGGGCGGGAGGGTGCAGGGTTGATTGTGTCGCCTCATGTCCGAGGACGCCTGCGGCTCTCCTGCCAGGCAGCGCGTTTCCCGGATGGCGTGCCCCTGGCGGGCGGGTGACGGTGTACATGACGACTCGTAGACCGGGCGAGCCCCGGCCTGGGCCTCGCCTACGGAGAAGGGATACGACGATGGCGCACTGGAACGGCTCGGATCTAGCGAAGATCGCCGCAGCCGAGGAGCTGGACCTCTCATCGGAACGGGCCGACGGCACCCTGCGTGATCCGGTGACGATGTGGGTGGTCCGCTCCGGGGGCCAGGTGTACGTCCGGTCCGTCAAAGGCGCCGACGGCCCGTGGTACCGGGGCACGCAGTCCCGCCACCAGGGCCGCATCGAAGCC
The DNA here is from genome assembly GCF_042956885.1 of Streptomyces sp. NPDC008163. Taxonomy (NCBI): domain Bacteria; kingdom Bacillati; phylum Actinomycetota; class Actinomycetes; order Kitasatosporales; family Streptomycetaceae; genus Streptomyces; species Streptomyces sp. NPDC008163. The sequence continues at coordinate 57,711 of NZ_JBIBHG010000003.1, forward strand.
GGCGGCGTGCGCAGCGACGTCACCTTCCAGGAGGCCGATCCCGGCGAGTACCCGGGGGTGGATGCCGCCTACCGGGAGAAGTACGGGCACTACACGAGCATCGTCGAGCACGTCCTGACAGAGCGGGCCCGCGCCTCCACCCTCCGCCTCGAACCCCGCTGACAGCCCCGAGCCATCAGCGGCTGCACAGCTTACCGACCTGCCGCAGTAACGAAAGGCAAGACCTCTTATTATGCGTGCCACCCTCATGTACGGGCCCGGCGACGTCCGGGTCGAGAACGTCCCCGACCCGACCGTCGTCGAGCCGACGGACGCCATCGTCCGCATCACCCTGGCCTGCGTGTGCGGCTCCGACCTGCACCCCTACCACTCCATGGACAAGACCGACCAGGGCGCGCCGATGGGCCACGAGTTCCTCGGTGTCGTCGAGGAGACCGGCTCCGCGGTGCGCGGCCTCAAGCGCGGCGACTTCGTCGTCTCCCCGTTCGCGTACGCGGACAACACCTGCCCGATCTGCCGCGACGGCTTCCACACCGCCTGCCCGCACGGCGGCTGGTACGGGGCCGGCGGCGTCGGCGGCGCACAGGCCGAGGCCATCCGCGTCCCCCAGGCCGACGGCACCCTGGTGAAGATCCCCACCGACGTCGACCCGGCTCTGCTGCCGTCGCTGCTGGCCCTGAGCGACGTCTACCTCACCGGCTACCACGCCGCCCACATGGGCCGGGTCGAGCCCGGCAAGACCGTGACCGTCATCGGCGACGGTGCGGTCGGCCTGTCCGCCGTGCTGGCCTCTCACCGCATGGGCGCCGAGAAGATCATCCTCATGGGCCGGCACACCTCCCGCACCGACCTCGGCCGCGAGTGGGGCGCCACCGACGTGGTCGCCGAGCGCGGCGAGGAGGGCATCGCGAAGGTGATGGACCTGACCGGCGGCAAAGGGTCCCACGTCGTTCTGGAGGCGGTCGGGCTGATGCCCGCCTACGAGCAGGCGTACGGCATCGTGCGCCCCGGCGGGATCATCTCCCGCGTCGGCGTCCCGCAGTACGAACAGGCCCCGGTCGGCTTCGGGTCGCTGTTCGGGAAGAACGCCCAGCTCGCCGGCGGCCCCGCCCCGGTACGCGCCTACATCGAGCAGGCCATCCCCGACGTGCTGGAAGGGCGTATCGACCCCGGCCGGGTCTTCGACGCCGAGGTCGGCCTCGACCAGGTCGCCGACGCCTACCAGGCCATGGACGAGCGCACCAGCCTCAAGGTGGTGGTGCGCCCGTGACCGCCCGCACGCCCAACACAGCCGCCACCGCCGCGCACGAGCGGCTGTTCCCCGGCCACGTCTCCACCCTCGCCGTCACGGATCCGGAGCTGATCGAGTACTTCGACAACTTCGCCTTCGACGAGGTCCTGCGCCACACCGGCGACCTGGACGAGCGCACCCGGCTGATGACCCAGCTCGCCGCGATGATCGCCGTCGGCGCCCTCGCCGAGTACCGGGTGATGCTCGGCGCCGCCCTGAGCGCCGGGGTCACCCCGGTTCAGGTGAAGGAGATCGTCTACCAGGCGGTGCCGTACGCCGGGATGGCCCGCGTCTTCGACTTCCTGCACGCCACCAACGACGTCCTCACCGACCGCGGGGTGGAACTGCCGCTGGAAGGGCAGTCCACCACCGGCCCCGACTCCCGGATGGAGCAGGGGGTGGCGGTGCAGAAGCGGATCGTCGGCGACAGCGCGGTCGAGGGCATGTATGCGAACGCGCCCGCCGCCACGCAGCACTTCCAGCGGTTCCTGAGCGGCAACTGCTTCGGCGACCACTACACCCGCACCGGCCTCGACGTGCCCACCCGGGAACTGCTCACCTTCGCTCTGCTCGCCGCGCTCGGCGGCGCGGACTCTCAGGTGAAGGGCCACGTCGCGGCCAACCTCAACGTCGGCAACACCCGCGCCACCCTGCTCGGCGTGCTGACCGGCCTGGTGCCGTTCATCGGCTACCCCCGCACCCTCAACGCCCTGGCCGCCGTCGACGCCGCCGCCCCGGCCGACGACGCCGCGTCCTCGAAGGAAGAAGCATGAACTCCCGTACCTGGCTCATCACCGGTGTCAGCAGCGGCTTCGGCCGCGCCCTGACCACCCAGCTCCTCCAGCGCGGCGACCGCGTCATCGGCACCGTCCGCAACCTGGACAAGATCGCCGACCTCGCTGAGGAGTATCCCGACTCCTTCCGGGCCGAGATCCTCGATGTCACCGACACCGACGCGGTCCGCATGACGGTGGACGCCGCGTTCGCCGCCGGCCGCGTGGACGTGATCGTCTCCAACGCCGGGTACGGGCTGTTCGGGGCCGCCGAGGGAACTCACCGACGCGCAGGTCGAGCACATCATCGCGACCAACCTCACCGGCTCCATCACCCTGATCCGCGCGGCGCTGCCGCACCTGCGGGAGCAGGGCGGCGGGCGCATCGTGCAGATGTCGACGTACGGCGGGCAGGTCGCCTTCCCCGGCAACTCGATGTACCACGCCACCAAGTGGGGCATCGAAGGGTTCGCCGAAGCGGTCGCCCAGGAAGTCGCTCCGTTCAACATCGGGGTGACCATCGTCGAGCCCGGCGGGGCCCGTACCGAGTTCCGCTACGGCAGCGCCCAGGTCGCCGAGGCGATCGACGCATACGACGGCAACCCGGCCCACGCCTTCCAGGCCATGCTGGACCCGGCCAACGGGCTGGCGCCCGGGGACCCGCAGCGTATGGCCGCAGCGATCATCGAGTCCGCCGACACCGAGCCGGCCCCGCTGCGGATGATGCTCGGCTCCCAGGCCCTGGACTCCACGCTCGGCGTGCTGCGCAAGCGGATCGACGACTTCGAAGCCCAGCGCGAGCTGGCGGCCTCCACCGACTTTCCCCCAGGCGAATAGGCCCCTCCCATAGCCCGGCACGCAGCGACAGGAGAAGTGATCGCGCATGAAGTACATCAAGCTCGGCGGTCTGCGGGTCTCCCGGATCGGGCTCGGAGCGATGGGCATGTCGCACGGCCTGACCGGCGCCGGAACCGACGACGCGGAGTCCATCCGCACCATTCACCGCGCCCTCGACCTCGGCGTCACCCTCATCGACACCGCCGAGATCTACGGCCCCTACATCAACGAAGAGCTCGTCGGCCAGGCTCTCAAGGGCCGCCGCGACCAGGTGGTGCTGGCGACGAAGTTCGGCCTGGTCGACCACGGCGGGGCCGGCGCGTGGAATCTGAACTCCACCCCCGACAACATCCGCACCGCGGTCGAGGGGTCGCTCAAGCGGCTGGGCACCGACCACATCGACCTCTACTACCAGCACCGCGTCGACCCGGACACCCCCATCGAGGAGACCGCCGGGGCCGTCGCCGAACTCATCACCGAGGGCAAGGTGCGCCACTTCGGCCTGTCCGAAGCCGGACCGGACACCATCCGCCGCGCCCACGCCGTCCACCCCGTCACCGCCGTACAGTCCGAATACTCGCTGTGGACCCGTGGGATCGAGGACCGCGTCCTGCCCGTCCTGCGGGAACTGGGCATCGGCCTGGTGCCCTTCTCCCCGCTCGGGCACGGCTTCCTCACCGGCACCGTCCGCAACGAGAACGACTTCGCCGAAGGCGACTTCCGGCGCGGCAACCCGCGCTTCACCGGCGAGAACTTCCAGCGCAACATGGCCATCGCCGACGAGGTGCAGGCCATCGCCGCCGACGCCGGTGCCACCGCGGCCCAGGTCGCCCTCGCCTGGCTGCTGGCCCAGGGCGAGGACATCGCCCCCATCCCCGGCACCAAGCGCGTCGTGCGCGTGGAGGAGAACACCGCCGCAGACCGCCTGGCCCTCACCGCCGGGCAGCTGGAGCGGCTGTCGAACCTGCCGCCCGCCGCCGGGGACACCCACCCCGAAGCCGGACTACGCATGCTCGAACGCTGACCGCCGGCGGGCCCGGCCCACGGCAGAGGCCGGGGCAGGCACGGGCGGCGGGTGCCGTCGGGAGGCTACTGGGCGCTGTCCGCTCCGGCGAGGCGGATTTCTTCGATGTCGAGACGGCGCTGTACCTGGACCAGGACGGTGTCGTCGATGGCCTGCTCATCACGCAGGCGCAGCACGGTGGCCCGCTTACGTTCCAGCAGGGCGAGCCGCAGATCGGTGTACTGCCGGTCCCGGCGCAGGATGTCGGCCTGCTCGCCGGGCTTTGGCTCGCTCCCGCCGGCACGGACGACATGGAGGTGGCTCTCGTACTCGCGGCGCGTGCGCTCGGTGATCTGCGGGTCGGTGCCGAGCCGGGCGGCGGTCTCCTCCAAAGCCTGGTACGCCTCCTCGGTCGCGGTGGCCTCGGCCAGCAGGCGTTCTTCGCCCATCTCGGTATCGCGTGGCAGCCGGGCCCAGCGCACCACCACGGGCAGCAGCAGCCCTTGCACGACCAGGGTGAGGACGATGACTCCGGCGGTGACGAACACAATGACGGAACGGTCGGGGAAGGGCGTCCCGTCGTCCAGAGCGGCCGGGACGGACAGAGCCAGGGCCATCGAGATCGCGCCGCGGAAGCCGCACAACGAGGTGACGATACGGGAGCGGTAGGCGACACGCCGCTCGCGTTGGGCGGGGCGCCGGTCCAGCAGCCGGATCCCGTAGGGCACGGTGAACAGGAACGCGAAGCGGGTGGCGACGACTACGGCGCTGACCGCGCCGACCGCGGCCAGGGCGAGGGTGAGGTCCGGCCCGTGCAGAGTGCGAACGGCGGCCTGCGCCTGAAGTCCGACCAGGACGAACAGCGCGCCGTTGAGCAGGAAGGTGGCCAGCGACCAGAACTGCTCGGTCTGCCGACGGGTGGCGGCACCCGCCAAGCGGGGCCCGGCCTGGCTCATCACGAGCCCCGCCGCCACGACCGCGAGGACACCGGAGGCGTCGATCACCTCCGCCAGCAGGTAGGCGCTGAAGGGCGTCAGCAGCACCGTGAGGTTGGCCAGCAGCGGGTCGGTGTTCACCCGGCGGCGCACTATGACGCCCAGCCATGCGACCACCGCCCCAGCGGCGATGCCGCCCAGGTAGGACAGGGCGACCAGCCAGGTGACGTGGCCGAGGGTCAGGTGCTCCTCGCCGATGGTGATGCCGACGGCGAGGCCGTAGATGACGAGGGCTGTTCCGTCGTTGACCAGGCTCTCCGCGCGCAGCAGGGTCAGGTTGCGGCGCGGCAGGGCGCGGGCGAACACCCCGACGGCGGTGGCGTCGGTGGGCGCGACCGCCGCGCCCAGCACCCAGGCCGGGCCCCAGGCGAGTCCGAGGGCGTGTGCGGTCGTGGGGGGGGGGGGGGGGGGGGGGGGGGCCGGGGCCCCCCCCCCCCCCGCGCCCACCCCCCCCCCCGCCCCCCGCCGGGCCCCCCCCCCCCCCCCCGGGGGGGGGGCCCCCCCCCCCCGGGGGGGGGGCCCCCCACGACCAGGGCGGTGCTCATCAGGACGATGCCGCGCAGGTCGCGGCGGATGCCCCGCAGCGAGGTGGTCAGGCTCTCCCAGTACAGCAGGGCGGGCAGGAACAGCAGCAGCACTGCCTCTGGGGGCATGCGTGCCTCGCGCAGCGCGGGTACGAACCCGAGGACCGCCCCCAGAGTGAGCAGGACGACGGGCGGAGCGACGTGCAGTCGGTTGCTGATCATCTGGCCGAGCAGCAGCGTCGCTCCCAGTACCACCAGGAGTTCCAGAGCAGGCACCTTGTCTCCCAGGCAGTGGAACCGGCTGCCCCGGTGGGACAGCGCGAATCGGGCAGTTCCGCGACGCTACCGGCCCTTGGGACGCTCGGCCCCGCGACCTGCCGCAGCATCGCCCGCCCCGCTCACCACGTCGCGCGGGCGCAGTGCGGTTCAGTCGGCCGAGTCCGTGGCGGGCTGCCGGGCGGCGGCCCAGGAGGCGAGGATTCGCAGGCCGTCGTGGGTGGGGGAGCCGACCTCCGCCGTCCACACCACCAGCTGCTGGTCGGGGTCGGTGCTCGCACTCAGGGTGTCCCAGTCCAGCGACAGTTCGCCGGCGACCGGGTGATGCAGCACCTTGGTGCCCACGCTGAGCGTGGCGACGTGGTGGGCGGCCCACCACGTGCGGAAGTCGGCGTCCTGTACGGACAGCTCGCCGACCAGCGCGGTCAGGCGCGGATCATCCGGGTACTTCCCCGCTTCCATCCGCAATTGCGCGACCGCTGTACGCGCGACGCTTTTCCAGTCCGCGTACAAGCGGCGCATCATCGGATCGGTGAACAGGATCCGCACGTAGTTGCGGTGCTTCTCCGGCACCTTCCCGAAGTCCGTGATCAAGGCCGCAGCCAGCGGATTCCACGCGATGACGTCCATCCGGCGTCCCATGACGATCGCCGGGGTGGAGGTGAGGTCGTCCAGGACCCGGCGCAGCTGCGGCTGCACCTTCTGCACCGTGCGGCGGCGGGGCTTGGCGGTCTCCTTGCCGGCCAGGCCGAACAGGTAGCGGCGCTGGTCCTCATCCAGGTGCAGCGCCTCGGCGATCGTCTCCAGTACCGGCGCGGAGGCGGGCAGGCGGCCCTGCTCCAGGCGGGTGTAGTAGTCGGTGGAGATCGCCGCGAGCTGCGCGACCTCCTCACGGCGCAGCCCGGCCACCCGGCGCGGGCCGCCGCCGTCGGGCAGGCCCACGGCGCGCGGCGTCAGCTCGGCCCGGCGGGCCTTGAGGAAATCTCCCAGCTCGTTGCGGTTGCTGCTCATGAAGCCACTGTCTCACCGACGGCAGCACCGGCGGGAGGGAAGGTTCCTTCCCCGGATGGTCTCCTCCCGGGGAAGAAACTCTCCTCTGGGCGGGCGGCCGAGGCACTGCGAACCTGTCGTTGTGCGGGGACGGAAGACAGGAGGCGTAGGTCGTGCAGGAACGTAGCGCGAACAGTTCCCCCGGCTCGTGTCCCCGGCCCACGCCGGCCAGGGACACGAGCGGCACACGGTCCGTCTTCACGTTCGATGCCCTGGGCACCCGATGGGAGATCGACACGCACGAACCGGTGGAAGAGGCGCTGCGCGGGCAGATCCTCCACCGGATCGACGGCTTCGACGCCGTGTACTCCCGGTTCCGCCCCGACTCGCTCGTCTCGCAGATCGCCGCCGCACCCGGCGGTGGCCGCTTCGTCTTCCCCGATGACGCCCTCGGCCTCTTCGACCTCTACGACCAGCTGTCGGTGCTCACGGACGGGGCGGTGGATCCGCTGGTCGGCCGGGACCTGGAACTCCTCGGCTATGACCCGGCGTACTCGCTGACCCCCGCGACCCCCGCCCGACGCGCGGCCCACGCGGTCACCCGTCCGGCGTGGAGCAGGGACGTCGAGCGGGACGGGGCGGTGCTGTACACCCGCCGGCCGCTGGTGATCGACGTCGGCGCGGCGGGCAAGGGCTACCTCGTCGACCTCGTCGGCGCCCTGCTACGGGAGGCCGGGATCACCCGCTTCGTCATCGACGCCAGCGGGGACCTGCGCCATACCGGCGGGCCCCCGGTCCGGATCGGGCTGGAGCACCCCACCGAGCCCGGCCGCGTGATCGGGGTGGCGAACCTGTCGGACGCGGCACTGTGCGCATCCGCCACCACCCGCCGTACGTGGGGGCCGGGACTGCACCACGTCCTCGACGCCCGCACCGGCACTCCCGTCAACGACATCGTGGCCACCTGGGTCGTCGCCGGCCGTACGGCCGTTGCGGACGCCCTGGCCACCGCCCTGTTCCTCACCCCGGCACACCGGCTCGCGGCCGGCTTCCCGTTCACGGCCGTGCGTATGCACGCCGACGGCCGCACCGACACCTTCGGCAGCTTCGACGGCACCTTGTTCACCGCCGACCAGACCTGACCAAGCCCCAAGGCCGGGCCCCCGGCGTGCGGCGTACCGCCGCACGCTCACCAGGCGACACCGTCTTACGGAAAGGCAGCACCCAGCATGAGCGCGCTGAGCAGGAAAATCACCGTGGCCACGGCGATGGGCGCCTGCGCCCTCACGACCATGACCGGCTGCTCCACCACCGACACCGACAGCTCGCGGCCGTCCTCACCCAGCAGCCCCAGCACCCCGGCACCGGAGGCCGACGGGAGCACGCAGTACGCGGACGGCCGCTATGAGGCGACCGGCGAGTACGGGAGCCAGGACTCCTCCATCGGCGTCACCCTCACCCTCGCCGACGACGTGATCACCGACGTCGCGGTCGACCCCCACGCGACCGACCCCACCTCCCTCGACCTGCAGGAACGCTTCGCCGACGCGATCGGCGACCGGGTCGTGGGCCGCGAACGACGACGTGCACATCGACCGCCTCGCCGGATCCAGCCACACCCCCGACGGATTCAACGACGCCCTCGAAAAAATCAAGAACGAAGCAGAGCGATAACGCCTTCCACCGGCAGCGAAGCACATTTCGATACATGCCATGAGCCACACCCGTTAAATTCCGTCCGACTTCCCGCTATTCGGGGAATCGGCACCCTTCGAGAGGACAGCGTGAAAAGCAGAGCATTGTGCGTGGCAGGGGCCATGTCACTCACCCTGGCCGTTTCCGCGTGCGGCAACGACGCAGCAGAGGAAAACCGTCCCTCCTCGGGCGCGAAGCCGTCCGCGACCGCACAGGCACCGAGCCCAGCGGGCACCGAGAGCGTGAACGGGGTGAAGGTCAGCGTGCGCATCGGGGACACGACCACGCAGGCGACGCTGACCGACAACGCCACCGCGCGGGCCTTCGCCGCCACGCTCCCAGTCACGGTGCAGATGAGCGACATGCTGGAGCGCGAACTGTACGGGTCGCTGCCCCAACCGCTCCCCGCGCCCGGGAGCGACCGGCAGACCGACTACCAGGCCGGTCAGCTCGTGTACTGGCCGCCCGGTCCCGGCCTGGCGGTCTACTACAAGCACGCCGGCCCACCGGTCCCGGGGCCCGGCATGGTGGTGCTCGGCACGATCGACGAGGACCTGGACGCCTTCACCGGACTCGACGGCACCGCCCAGGTCACGATCGCCCGCGCCGACTGACCCCACCACGCCCAACCCGCATCCGCCGATCCGACTCGTAAGGGGGGAGGGATCCTTCCCCGGAACAATCCTTCCTCTTTTCGGGCGCGCGAGGCGGTGCCAAGGTGGACGACGTGGTGATGAGGAGCCCTGGGAAAACCCGGTAGCCAATTTCCGGAGTACGGGTTGCTCCTCCGCCGCAGGACTTTTGCACATCATCCGGCGTGCGGCGCCGGAGACGCTTTCCGGAATATTCCGGAGAACGGAGAAGAAGCCGCCGTGCAGCACATCAAGCTCAGGAACCTGGACGTCTCCCGCATCGGCCTCGGAGCGATGGGGATGTCCGACTTCTACACCGGGGCCGGTACGAACGAGGCGGAGTCGATCCGCACCATCCACCGTGCGCTCGATCTCGGCGTCACCTTCCTGGACACCGCCGAGATCTACGGCCCCTTCGTCAACGAGGAACTGGTCGGCCGCGCCCTGAAGGGACGGCGCGACCAGGTGGTGCTGGCCACGAAGTTCGGCCTGGTCTCCCACACCGACGGAACAGCGACGCCGAACGCGGTCGACTCCTCCCCCGCGAGCGTCCGCGCCGCCGTCGAGGGCTCCCTGCGGCGCCTGGGCACCGACATCGACCTCTACTACCAGCACCGCGTCGACCCGGACACCCCGATCGAGGAGACCGTGGGCGCGCTGGCCGAGCTGATCGGCGAGGGCAAGATCGGGCACATCGGCCTGTCCGAGGCCAAGCCCGCCACCATCCGCCGCGCCCACGCCGTCCACCCGATCACCGCGCTCCAGACGGAGTACTCCCTGTGGGAACGAGAGGTCGAGGAAGAGATCCTGCCGCTCGTCCGCGAGCTGGGTATCGGCTTCGTCCTGTACTCGCCGCTCGGGCACGGCTTCCTGACCGGCACCGTCCGCTCCATCGAGCACCTGGAAGCGAGTGACTTCCGCGTCGGCAACCCCCGTTTCGGGGGTGAGAACTTCCGGCGCAACCTGGCCATCGCCGACGAGGTTCAGGCCGTCGCCGACCAGGCGCAGGCGACGCCCGCCCAGGTGGCGCTGGCGTGGCTGCTGTCCAAGGGTGAAGACATCGCTCCGATCCCCGGGACCAAGCACGTCTCCCGCGTCGAGGAGAACACCGCCGCCGACACTCTTGTCCTGACCGCCGACCAGCTCGTCCGGCTCGACAGCCTCCCCAAGGCCCTCGGAGACCGCTTCCAGGAGGAGTACGGGCAGCTCATCGAGAAGTGACCACCCCGTTTCCCACCTCCCGCCGGGCCCGGCACAGATACAAGGAGACACGCCATGTCGCAGGAACCCTCCGCGGCGCAGCAGGCCATCGGTGACGTCACGCCCAAGCTCGCCGACCTGACCGACCAGGTCCTCTTCGGGGACGTCTGGGAGCGGCCCGGTCTGTCGCCCCGGGATCGCAGCCTGGTCACCGTCGCCGCCCTGATCGCCCTCTACCGCAGCGACCAGCTCGGCTTCCACCTCAAGCTCGCCCTCGACAACGGGCTGACCCGGGAAGAACTGAGCGAGGCCATCACCCACCTGGCCTTCTACGCCGGATGGCCCAACGCGATGGGCGCCGCCGGCCAGCTCAAGGCCATCCTCGCCGACGCCGAATAGCCGCGGCAGCGGGAAACAGCGTTCCTGAGCCGGGGCAGCCCGTGCCCGCGCCGCGAGTCGCGGCGCGCACAAGGGGGGCACCGAAGTTGCGCACCACCGTCAGCAGCCACAAATGATCAAGGAGACATCCGGCATGACCGACCAGGGATTCGAGCAGATCTTCCCGCTCGGTGACACCAACGACGCCTACGCCGAGAACTTCATCGGACAGAGCTACCTGGCTCCCCTGACCGGCGGGAGCGTCCCGGTCAGCAACGTGTCCTTCGAGCCGGGCTGCCGCAACAACTGGCACATCCACCACGGCACCGGTGGCGGCGGCGACCAGATCCTGCTCTGTACGGCCGGCAGCGGCTGGTACCAGGCCGAAGGCCAGGACCCGGTCAGCATGACCCCGGGCACCGTCATCCGCGTCCCGGCGGGCACCAAGCACTGGCACGGCGCGAAGGCCGACGCGTGGTTCTCCCACGTCGCCTTCATCACCCCGGGCGAGAACGTCAGCAACGAATGGCTGGAGCCCGTCACCGACGAGGTGTACGGCCGACTGCCCAAGAACGGAGCGAACGCATGAGCATCCTGAACGAGACCTACACCCTGTCCAACAGTGTCGAGATCCCCAAGCTCGGCCTGGGCACGTGGTTCATCGACGACGACAAGGCATCCGACGCCGTACGCGCGGCGATCGAGATCGGCTACCGGAACATCGACACCGCTCAGGCGTATGGCAACGAGCGCGGCGTCGGAGAAGGTGTCCGAACCTCCGGCCTGGCCCGCGAGGACCTGTTCGTGTCGACGAAGCTGGCCGCGGAGATCAAGGACTACGACGCGGCGACCGCGGCGATCGACGAGTCGCTGGCGAAGCTGGACATCGGCTACATCGACCTGATGCTGATCCACGCCCCCCAGCCGTGGGACGACTTCCGCGGCGGCGACTACGCCGAGGGCAACCGCCAGGCGTGGCGCGCACTGGAGGAGGCCCACAAGGCCGGGAAGATCCGCGCGATCGGAGTCTCGAACTTCCTCCAGTCCGACCTGGAGAACATCCTCGCCCACAGCACCGTCGTCCCCCACGTCAACCAGGTGCTCCTCCACGCCGGAAACACCCCGGAGGAACTACTGGCGTTCTGCGGGGAGCGGAACATCCTCGTGCAGGCGTACTCGCCGATCGCCCACGGCACGCTCCTCAACAGCCCCCAGATCAAGACGATCGCCGAGAAGTACCAGGTGAGCGTCCCGCAGCTGTGCATCCGCTACACCCTGCAACTGGGCACCCAGCCGCTGCCGAAGACCGCGAACCCCGATCACATGCGCTCCAACGCCGCCGTCAACTTCGAGATCTCCGAAGCGGACATGACCGCGCTGCGCACCCTCGACGAGCGCGACTACGGCGAGCACGCCGCCTTCCCCGTCTACAGCGGCAAGTAAGACCGTACCGGGCCGGCCGCCGCGCCCCCCGCCGCGGCCGGCCCGGCAGCACGCCGCATCACCGCCACCAGGACGGCGGCAGAACGAAGGGAGCACCGATATGACGGACACGATGAAGGCACTGCTGCTCGGCCGCGGACCCGAGTGGGTCCTGGACGACGTGCCGGTCCCCGAGCCCGGACGCGGCGAGGTACTCATCCGCAACCGCGCCTCGGCGACGAACAACGCCGACCTGCCCATGCTCGCCGAAGCCGACCCCACCCACGGCGGCACCGGTAAGGAGTCCATCGCCGGGTTCGAGTACGCCGGCGAGATCACCGCCGTCGGCCAGGACGCCGGCGACTGGAAAGTCGGGGACCCGGTCATGGGCACCTTCCCCTCCGCCTTCGCCGAGTACCTGGTGGCCGATCACCGGTTCGTGCTGCCCCGCCCCCAGGACCTGGAGCCGGAAGTGGCGTGCGCGCTGCCGACCGCACTGCTGACCGAGTTCGGCGCACTCACCGTCGCCGGCTTCCAGCCGGGGCAGAGTGTCCTGAGCACCGGGGCGTCGACGGGCATCGGCATGATCGGCATCCAGATCGCCAAGACCCTCGGCGCATCGAAGATCATCGCCACCACCCGCAGCACCGACAAGAGGGACCTGCTCACACGCCTGGGCGCGGACACCGTGATCGTCACCGGCAAGGACGACGACCTCACCCGCGCGGTACTCGCCGCCACCGACGACGAAGGAGTGAACGTGGTCCTCGACCACGTCGCCGGCGACACCTTCGCCGCCTGCCTACCAGCGACCGCCCTCGACGGGCACGTCGTGAACATCGGCCGCCTCGCCGGCCCCGCCACAACGATCGATCTCGACGACCTGTCCTACCGGCACCTCACCGTCCACGGCGTCTCCTTCGGATTCTCCCGGGACTGGGAAACCGTCCCGATCCTGGACGGGCTCCGCGCCGAGGTCCTGCCGGCCGTCGGCCGCGGCGACATCACGCCCGTCATCGACACCACCCTCAACATCGAGCAGTACCAGGAAGCCGCCGACCGAATCCGCTCCGGCAACACAGTCGGCAAGATCGTCTTCACATTCGGGTAAAGACCCGTACCGGTCTGGAAGGTGGGGCGACGCACACAGATCTCCATGAAGAGCAGTCGTCGAGCGGCAACCCACCTACGTTGCGCCCTCCAGCAGAACTGTGCTCTGCGCGACTGGGTTCGTTGTCAAACGCCTCGATTGGATGTCAAAGGACAACTACTCTCCCCGCGGCCACGGCCCCAGAATTCGCGGCGCAATGACACCGTCTTGGTCGTACGTCGTACCTGCCGGGGGTGCTGCACTCGCTGAGGCTGTGGCCCGAGCATCAGATGGGCCACTCCGGGAACCGCTCTCGGTGGCTCGACCGTCATTCCGCGCACGGCCACTGCCATGGGAGGCTTGGCGCCGTGGATTCGAGGAGATATCTGGGGCAGGCAGGCATGGAGGCAGCCGTCCTCCCCTCCCGGGCGGCCTACCTGATCGCGGGCGGCAGCGCGGCCGGCTTCCGGACGGCTGTGACGCAGGCCAGCAGCCGGTGGGGCGGCATGACCGAGCCCATCGTCGAAGCACTGGACTCGAGCCTGTCGCCGCTGCACGAGCAGGCCGTCCGCGTCGCCAAGGTCGAAGCGCTCGTCAACATCGACGCCACTCCCCTGGCCGCCGAGGCGATCGCGGAGGTCCTGGGGCTGCCCGTAGTCGCCCTCGCGGACATGAGGGAGAGCGGTGTGGTGTTCACCTGTTCCCCGGACGAGGTCAGGGAGTTCACGGACCCCGCGTACGCGCCGATCGCAGCAAGTCCGACCGGGCCGCTATGGCAGTTGGCGGGGGCCGGCTGCGTCGAGCCGGGCCTTCCCGAACACGCAAGGGTGAGCGAGCGGGAAGACGAGTTCGGCCGCTATCAGCTCCAGGGCGACACACGGATCCAAAGCACGGTCGCGCAGTTCGGCGAGTACCAGAGCACCACCCCGGGGCACACCTCGATGGTCCTGTGGGTCGTCGAGGACGAGGGCTTCGCCGACAGCCTCGACTTCTGGAACACCCGGGCGCTGCGACCGGTGGACACGATCGACATGCCGATGCTGCTGCTGCCGGGCGCCGACGCGGTCAAGCACTGGCTCGACTTCCCCGAGCAGGTAGCCCGTCTCCTCGGATCTCGCCCCGGCCAGTTCGCTCCCGACGTAGCGCTCGTCAGCCGCTCGGCGTCGCCCGACCAGCTGCTGGAACTCGCTTCCGTGCTCGGCCTGGTTCCCACCGAGGAGGAGCCGCGGGCCGGAGCTCGCATCCCCGAGCCCCCGGCCCGGGTCGCCCCTTTCACCTTCCGGACGGACCTGGACCCCACGGACTGGGTGACCCTCGAACGCCACTACGGCGTGCCGACGTCGTTCGACGTCCAGGTCTTCGCCGACGGGCCGAGCACCCTGCGCTTCGCGCAGCCGGTCCGGTTCAACGGACACGCCGGGGCCCTCGTGAGGTTCTGGGGCGAGCCCCTGCTCGGATTGCCGGCCCGCCCGTCCATCGCCCGGCTCGTCCACCCCGATGCCCAGTGGCGGGACGGCAAGCTGCAGTTCACGGTCATGCCGATGAGCCCTCAGCTCACCATTCCCGTGAAAATCCCCCTGCTGCCGCAGGCCACGGAACGGCTTCTGGACGATGTCGCCACCGGGCACCGGCTTTCCTCCGCAGGACGGCTGGGAACGGCCCTGGCCGAGAACGCCGACAGCTCCGTGCTTCTCGAACCCGGTGTCTACGAGGCTGCCGTCGCCCTGACCACGCCTCGGTCCAAGGAGCTGTTGAGGCGGCTGAAGGAGCTTCGCGCGGACGGCGATCCGGACGCCGACCTCGCCGAGCTGGCCGCTACGTGGGGAGGCCGGTCCGAGCGCCGCTACCTGCCCGCCGGCAGGCTGCAGGACGTCAGGGCGGAAGACCAGGCGGCGGCGCTGGAACGGCTGTGCGCTCTGGGCTGGGCCGAGCGCGGGCTGGAGAGCGTGTGCCCCTCGTGCACCAGCCGTTCGTTCGTTCCGCTCGACCGGACCAGCGGTGCCCCGCAGTGCCCTGGGTGCGGGGCCGTTTCCGCCTACCAGTCCGGCGGCGCGCCGACCGCCGTGCACTACCGGCTCGACAGCTTCACCGACCGGGCCAGCGACAACGGCCTGCTGCCGCATCTGCTCGTCATCGCCGAGCTCTGCCGGCGCAAGCCCCGTTCGCATTTCCTCCCCGGCACCGACGTCACCTTCGAGGACGGCGCCCAGGAGGAGGTAGACATCTTCGGTGTCTGGGACGAGAAGGTGCTCTCCGGGGAAGTGAAGACCTCAGCCTCGGAGTTCACCGAGGCCCAGCTCCGGCGCGACGTCGCCCTGAGCCGGCGGCTCGGAGCGGACGTGCACCTGCTCGCCTCGATCACCCCGGTCGCCGAGGACGTCCGGAATATCGCGCGGGAACTGTGCGACGCGGCCGGGCTAGAGCTGGAGGTCCTGGACCAAGCCGACCTTCGCCCGGCCACACACAAGCCCGTCCCCGCGACGGCGGCCGACGGCCTCGGCTGGCTGCGTACCGCGACGGCCGACCTCGCAGCGCTGATCGAGAAGGGCAAGCCCATCAAGCATGGCCAGGTGGCGCAGATCCTGAAGACCGCGTCCGGCGGAGCCCCACCGGTCCCCGGACACATCAAGGCTCTCTCCTGGGCACTGACCGAGCACCGCGACGATGCCGAGGGCCTGCTACTCCGCACCCTCGAAATACTCGACGCTGCGGTCCATGAACAAGCCGCCTCCAGCCGGAAGGCGTAGAGGCAGCTATCGGCCGCCGCGCCGGCGCTCAGTCACACGCGGCCACCCCGGGCCCGGTATCCGCCGTGCGCGACAACGCCGGACCCTCCTACACCTGGACCAAATGAGCGGCTCCGAGGATGACGTCCGTCTGGTATCCGACTGTTTGCGCCAGTGTGAAAGGAACGGGCCGGAGCGCTCTTTCCGCCGTCCGAGTCCACTTCGTGAACACTGCATTCAGCGCCGCTCGCTCGGTGAGCAGGGCAGTGTGGCGGGGCATCTCGGTCAGCAGGGCGTCGAGGTGCCGAAGGAGCATTCCGGCGCCCCGTAGCGGAACCAGCAGCGTGAGGTCCTGGTCGGCGCAGGCCCGCGGGTGCTCACGGGCGATTCGTGCCATCAGGCGCATGATCGCGATCTGTTCCTCCACGGCCGGCCGGTACACGGACGGCGTCGGCGGTACGCGCTCCAGCACACCTTCCAGGACCCGCACCGCCTCGCTCTGGTATGCGGCGCCGTCCGCCGCCGACAGTGTGATGGCCCGCGTCTGCCACATCGGTACCTCCGGCGCGAGGCCGAGCCCCCCGTGCCGCGCGACATAGTGCATGCTGCTCCCGCCCGCAGGCACCCACTCCCCCGGCTCGGGGTCTGGCCGAGCGGCGACGGGCAGTGGCTCCGGCATGACGAAGACCCCGTCGCCGGGTGATTCGAGTCCGACGCAATCCGAGGGCACCGCTTCAATCGGGATGCCGTGACGGCCGGCGGCAGCCGCGAGCACGTTGACGAGTCCGGGGTGACCGTGAGAGGCCATGAGAAAGGCCCCGCCCGTGTCGGAGTTGTGCAATGACACGGAGAGCGCCGGGCGCAAGTCGTCCACCACGGACATCAGCGCAAACGTCTCCGGCAACTGCCCAGTGAAGCCCTCAACAGGGAAGCAGCACTCCGGCTGTGCATCGACCGGGGGCCGGTAGATCGCCCGGTGATAGGTCTCAAGCCCCGTCGGCCACGCCGTCGACCAGCCTTCGTTCAGCCGACCGCCGTCCGGATCGCTGGACAACAGCAGATGCCAGCTGATCCCGTCCCGCATCTCCGGCCGCGCCAGCAGGTACCGCGCCAAGCTCAGCACCGTGGCGGCTCCCACCGGCTCGTTCGGGTGAGGCCCCGCCACCACCAGCACGGTCATCGGGCCCCCGCGGACCGTCAACATCTCCAGCGGCTCACCGGCCCTCGACCATCCAACGGTACTCACCTCGCAGAGACCGGAGTTCTCCACGGCGAGCGTCCTAATGCTTTCCCGCAGCTCACCCCACGCCGGGGGAGCATCCGGCACCACGAGACCCGACTCGACGTACCCACCGCTCAACACACCCTGCACGGTCCACCCCTTCTCGCGCCATTCAGAGACAGCAGTCTGTCCAGCAGCACGCAACCGGGTCAGGGAGTTGCAAAAACTTGCACGGCCACGCGCGTCGACTCACTTCCTTAACTGCTGACTTGCATGAACCGGCATCCGACCCACGAGGAGCAATCCGAGCGGATGCAAGCACGAGCGGGCCCCCAGGGCTTGTCCTGGGGGCCCGCTCGTGACGGTGGTGGCGCTCTTCGGTTAGCTGTTCTTGCCGTCGCTGCCCGGCACGGACACGTCGACCGTGCGGCGGCGGGCAGCGACCAGAACCGCCGCTCCTGCGGCGACGAGCAGGCCGGCACCGGTGGCGATCCATGGGGTCGCGTCGGCACCGGTGTGGGCGAGCGAGCCCGTCGGCGCCTTCGACGTGGGGTCGGTGACCGGGATCTCCGCCGCCGTCGTCGTCGCTGCATCGGCAGCCGGTGTACTGGTGCTCGGCGCGGAGGGCGCGGTGCCGCCGGTCCCGCTGCTCGGCTTGCCCGGGGTGGACGGCGTAGGGGTGGGCGTGTGCGTCGGCTTGTCCGAGGGGTCGGGCTTCGGGGCGGTCGCGGCGTTGGTGACGGTCACGGTCACCGGGGCGGCGGGGCCTACGGTGAACGTCTTTGTCGGCTTGTACAGGTCGTAGCCGGCGGGGGCCTTGATCTCTTTGGCCCAGAACCGCGTCACCCGGCTGGACACCGGCAGGTCACCGGAGGCCGTGCCCTTGGAGCCGGTGGTCAGGGTGAGCAGCGTCGAGGTGCCGGTGCCGATGTTCACGGTCGCGCCGGGCAGGAGTTTGCCGGTCTTGTCGTCCTTGACCTGTACGAGAAGCTTGGCGGGCTTGAACGGGCTGGTAACCGTCAGCCGCGTGGTCGCGCCCGGGGTGACGATGACGTCTTGGTCGGCGCCGACGTCGTGGAGCGCGCTGCCCGAACTCGTTGCCTTGAGCCGGTAGATGCCGGGGACGAGGTCAGGGAAGGTCACCATCCCCTGTACGTCGGTCCTCCCTCGTCCGGCCTCCAGGCCGCCGGCGTCCAGCAGCAAGAACTCCGCGCCGGCCAGGACGTCTCCGGCGGTGTCCTTCGTGGTGATCTCGACCCTGCCCGCGTCCGGGGCCGGGGTCTCGGCGGAGGCCCTGGAGGTCGGTTCGGACGGCTGGGCACTCGCGGCTGGCGCCCAGGCGAGGGCGCCGGCCACCGAAATGGCGACAGCGGCGGGTCGTACGAGACGTGCGTGCACGGGGGCGGAACTCCTTGAAGGGTTGGTGGGGTGTCAGTGGGTCCGGCGGGAGGCCGGTCCTGTCGGCGGTGGGGTCGCGGGCGGGCGCGCGGGGGCCTGGTGGCCCGTCGCTGCCGCCGTATAGAGGCGGTCCCGGAAGTCGAGCGGCACGTCCTTGACGGTGCGGTGCAGCGGTTCGGTGGAGATCAGGGAGGTGGTGAAGGCCGCGACGAGCGTGGCGGGGGTACCGCGCGCGAAGCGTGCCCTCCACTGCGGCTTGCCCCAGTCTCCGGCCCAGGCCGTCCAGGCCGGGTCGTCTGGTCCGCGGAACGTACCGGAAGCGAAGCGATGTCGAACGGCACCGAGGCCGTCCGGCGAACGGAAGATCTGCGTGCCCTTCACGCTCAGTTCGTGGCTCCATCCGCAGGCGAACAAGGGCGCGTACGCCGTGTGCGGGGCCGTCTCGTCGTCGAACAGATGATCCCGGTCGCTGCGCCGGTCACGAAGGTATAGGTCGCGCAGCTCGGCGTGGACATCGTGCAGGAGTTCGGCGGGGGTGGTGACGTCGAAGGTGATCTCCCATGACTTGCGGCCGAAGGGAGTGCGGTTCGCGCCTATGGTCCACGTTCCCTGACCTCTCGTGTCAGGTTCGAGGACGAGCCTGGTCCACACCCGGGCGCATGGGCTGCTGGAGAACGTCATCCCTTCGTCGGCCGGGTGAAGATTCCAGCCGCTGTCGAAGGGGAACGGCCAGATCTCACGGAGGTCCCTGTCCCCCGGTCCGGCGAGGTGGCGAGGCAGGACCTTCACGTTCTGGTCGGGGCCGAAGTTGTTGAAGGGGTCGAGGGGCGGGTCGGGCAGCATGGAGGGCTCCTGACGGAGGCAACGGTGCAGGGCAATGGGGACGCGGGCTCACCGGCCGCGTGCGGCGCCCGCGACCGGTGCTCCGGGCGCCGTGCGGACGGTGTTCTCGATCACGGGCCCCTGGCGGCGGGCGGCCCAGGAGCCGGGGAACCAGACTGCGGTGTACTTCTCGAGCGCGTCGCGCAGCCCCGTGGTGACGGCCCCTTCCCACGGCGGGCGTCCGGGGAGGTGGTACTTGTCGAAGGTGGCGTAGCCCTTGGTGTTCGGGCGTCTGTCGGTGGCCTCGTCGCGGCGGTGAAAGGTCTGGTGGTCCAGGAAGCTCAGCACCACCGCGTCGATCTCACCGCGGTCCGGGTGGACAACCGCCACGCGCAGCCCCCCGTAGGTGTCGGCGTGGATGGTCTCGGCGAAGTCGATCCGCAGCCGCAGGGGTGCGCTGGGGTTAGGGGCGGCGAAGTAGGTGTTGCCCACGGTGGTGCAGTCGTGGAAAGGGAGGCACAGCTCGGCGAAGAACTGGGCAGCTTGGAGGGACAGGCGGGTCTCCGGTTTAGGTGAGGCCGGCCCTACCGGCGGGGGCCTGGCAGCGCCGGGCGGCTGGTGGTGCTCCAGCGCGGAACGCTGGCTGGGGGGAGCGCGGCTGGGCGGCGGGCCGCGAGGGTCCGCCGTACATCGAGCGGTGTGGGAGCCGACGGTGCGGGCGGAAGGATCGGGGTGAGGCGAGCCAGTTCCTTGACGTAGCTGAAGGTCGCCTCGCGCCATCGGGGCAGCGGTGCCGGATCGGCGACGCACTCGGTGACTGCGGTGAGTACGGCGACGGGGGTATCGGTGCTGAACGTGGCGTACCAGGCGGACCGGTTGATGGACTCGCCCGCCCACAGCTGCCACCGGGCCTCCCGCGTCGTGAGTTCGGCCTCCGGATCAAGGGGGCCGGCTGTGTACTCCAGAGCGGCGTGCCCGTCCGGGGCCTGGACCGCGAAGACGCCCTGCCGCGGTTGGTCGAGCATCCAGCCGTGGTCCAGGAGCGGCTTGACCGCGCGGAAGGGGTCGTGCTCGTCGACTCCGGCGACCGGCCGGGCGAGGCAGGCGCCCGGCCCCTGCTCGTACGCGGCGGCGAGGGCGGTGGTGAACGCGGTCACGAACTCGGTGGGTGTCCCGTTGTTGAAGCAGGCTCCCCAGGTCGGGGGGCCGAACGGGTCGCGGTAGGCGTTGATGCGCCAGAGCCCGTCGTCTTCTCCTTCGGGCAGGTATCCGACGCGGACCCTGCGGTCGGGGGCGTGGATGTAGCCGTTGCCGAGGTCGTCGTGTTCGATGCTCCATCCGAGGTCGAGGAGCGGGGCGAGGGCGGGGTCGCCGGTGCCGGTGGTGGAGGCGAGGTAGCGCGGGGCGACGTAGACGTCGCCGTCGATCTCGTGCTGCGGGTCGGGCTGAGCGGTCACCGGTCCGACCTCGTGGTGACGGTGATCTCGTCGGCGGCGGTGTCGAGGCGTTCGGTGACCTCGGCGGTGGTGCGGCCGGTGACGATGAAGAAGCCGGCACGGGCGGTGAACAGGTCCCCTCCATCGACTGGCAGGCGGATCGGGTCACCGACCTCGTGGAGCCACTGGACCTGGTGCAGCCAGGGGGTGTGGGCGGCGAAGGGCGTGGTGATGTGGCGTTCGGTGAGTGTGCCGGAGGTGGCCGGGTAGAGCATGCGGATGCCGGCGGCTGCGTGACGGGTCGGGGTGAGGTCGGGTGTCTGGCCGCATGCGATGTCGGCGGCGGCCTTGGGGAGGTCGATGCCGGTGGCGAGGCGCACGAGGTGTCCGATCATGTCGCCGCCGAGCCTCGCGTTGACCTCGATGAGACGCGGCCTTCCGTCCACGAGCCGTATCTCGACGTGCTGTATCCCGTCCGTGAGGCCCAGGGACTTGACGGCGGCTGCCGCGACAGGGGCGACCTCGGCGAGGAGCGGGTCGGCGCTGTCGATGGTGTGCCCGGTCTCTTCGAAATGAGGGGCCGGTCCCAGGTGCTTGCGGGTCACGGCGACCGCCGTGGTCACCCCGTGCTGGGTCACGCATTCGACGGAGACCTCGGGGCCGTCGAGGTACTCCTCGACCAGGACGCCGCCGCGGTCCTCGCGGCTGCGGGCCGCCCCGGCCGAAGCAAAAGCGAAGGCGGCGGGAAGGTCTTCGGGCCGGTCGACGCGGGCCACACCGATACTGCCAGCGAACGCGGACGGCTTGAGGACGGCAGGGTATCCGATCGTCATCGTCGCCAGCCCGGCCTCCAGCAAGGTGCGGGCGCTCATGTAGGCGGCTGACGGCACCCCGTCGTGGGCGAAGTGTCTCCTCGCGATGGCCTTGTTGCGGCAGCCCTGCATGACCTCCACTCCGGCGAAGGGCAGGCCGATCGCGTCGGCAAGGTGGGCGGTGGGGATGAGATGCCACTCGTCCCAGGTCACTACCCCGGCCAGTTCGTGGCGGGACGCGAGGGCACGGCCGGCAGCGACGACGGCAGTGAGGTCGGCCAGGTCGACGACGGCGTGATCGGTGACGAACTGCGTCTCCCACGTCGGCTCGGTGCCGGTGAGCAGGACGACGTCGTACGCGGCGGCCACCTGCTCCAGGCAGTAGCCGCGGTAGGTCTCGTCTCCGGGAGACACGACGAGTACGAGGGGGCGAGCGGACAAGAAGGGTGCTCCGTATCGGTGGGCATCATGGGAAGTGGGGAGGAGAGCGGGCGGTGTCGGGTCAGTCGGCACGGCGGCGGCGCAGGTCCTCGAAGAGGTGCTTGAGGCTGATCCGGGTCGCTCCGGCGGCAAGGCGCCGGGCGGCCATGCGCTCCAGTGCCCGGTACACCTGCGGGTTGTGGGCGTCGAAGGTGCGGAACTGCTCGGTGATACTGCGACCGACGGCGGTGGGCATGAGGTTCTCCACAAACGGGGGCGTACCGGTTCAGGTGCGAAGGGCGGGGTCGGTGCGAAGGCGGCCGAAGGCGAGCGTCAGGCCGAGGGCCTGCAGTACGGCGCACGCGGTGATGACGTGGCCCAGCGCGTCGGGCGGAGTGAGCGCGGTCAGCACGCCGGCGACGGGGAAGGGCAGCAGGAGGATGAGGATGGTCGCCGACAGGGTGCTGCCGAACTTCTCCGGTGGGATCAGGCGGGAGCGCAGGGTGCGCAGGACGACCGCCATGCCGCCCTCTGCTGCCATGAGGACCGCGACCAGGACCAGGTAGGAGCGGTAGTCGGGAGCCCGGGCCGCGGCGAGGCAGCCGAGCGAGGCCAGTGCGGCGCAGACGGCCCCGACCGGCCACAGGCCCAGACGGTCGAGGAGGACCCTGCAGATGGTGACGGCCAGGAGGGTGGCGGCTGCGGCGGCGGACCAGACGAGGCCGACGGCGGTGGTGGACTGCCCGTAGTGCTGGACGACGATCACCGGTCCGGCCGCCTGGAGGAAGCCCGTGGCCAGATTGGACAGGGTCAGGCCGGTCACGAGCCAGCCGAGCGCGGAAAGCGAGCGGATGGTGTGCCAGCCGGTGACCAGTCCGGCACCGGGCTTCCCGCTCGGCGTACGGGCCGCAGCGGTAGGCGAGGGCGGGGTGCGCAGGGCGAGCAGCGCGGCGAGCAGCGAGAGCACGGTGACCACGGCGAGCATCGCCGGTGGTCCGGCGAGCAGAAGTACCCCGGCAAGTGCCGGACCGGCCAGCGTCGCGGTCTGGTCGATGCCGAGCAGAACGGCCTGGACTCGGTGGGCTCGTGCACCTGCTCGGCGGCCGGCGGCGGCTCCCGCCGTCTCGGCCGCGATGTAACTGACCTCCGTGAGCATGCCGGTCGTCACCGCGAGGACCATCAGGGTCACGCCCGCGGCATGGCCGGTCGGGTAGAGCTGGAGCAGGACCGCGCCCGCAGCAAGGGCGAACGCGCGTCCCAGGGAAGCGAGGTGGAAGACGATGGCCGCCCCGCGCCGGTCGACGATCGAACCCGCCCACCCGAAGGCCGCCAGCCGCGGGATCCATTCCAGGGCGAACGCGGTGCCCGTCAGTGCGGCCGAACGCGTGGTCGCCAGGACGAGCAGCGGGATGCCGTAGGTGGACATGGCGTGCGCGAGGGCGTCCGCCGAGCGCGGCAGGTAGATAGCGCGCACCAGCCCGGCGGTGTGGCCGGCATGCCGGGGCGAGATGGCTGCGTTCACGCGACCATCCCAGGCTCGGGCACGGTGGCCTGGGGGTTGTCGGCCAGCCACTGGAGCAGGAGCGCGCGGGGACGGGCAAGGTCCGCCTCGGCCTCGGCGCTGGGCAGCGACTCGGCGTACCGGCCCGACAGGTCGTCGGAACGGTCGGGCATCAGCGAGGGCACGACGAGGTCGAGAACGTGTCGGACACGATCGGCGAACGCGACCGGTGCGGGGTAGTGGTACCGGTCCCAGCGGGCGACGGCGTCATAGAGATCCGCCAACTCGGATCCTAGAGCGGTGAGTTCGAGGCCGGAGCCGGAAACGATCCGGATGAGACCGTGTGCGCGGGCCAGTTCGATGGCGCGCCGCAGGTGGTGCGTGGAGAGGTCGGTCAGGGTGCCGGCCAGCCGTCGGGGCGGTATCGCCCCGTTGTCGTCGATCTCGCTGACCAGACGGATCAAGGAGCGCGATGCCAGCAGATCGACGGCCTGGCGTACTTCGGCGGGCGTGAGGACGGTGGTGGTCATCGGCGCGGACCTCCCACCGCAGTGGTGGCCGCCTTGGTGGCGTGGGAGAAGAGGTCGCGGATGTGCCACGTCGGAGACGAGTGGCCCGTCCGGGCTTGCGGGAGCGCGGCCGGAGCTGGCCGGGGCTGGCTGCTGGCCCACGGCCTCGGCGCGGTCTTCGTCTGCGGGTTCCCCCAGACGGGGTGCTGGGCCGCCTGGTCGAGGGGCTGGCCGGCGGACCATGCGGACAGGGCTCCGAGAACGGGTCCCAGGCCGTCGCCCGCCGCGGACAGCCGGTAGGGCCGGCCGTTGCCTCCGGTGTCGACCAGACCGTCGGCCACGAGCTGTCGCAGCGGCGGGTACACATTCGTCCAGTCGCTGCTGGGCATCACGATCCGGGCCAGCGCCCGACCGCTGACGTCTCCACGCGACTTGAGTACCCACAGGATGGCGGCGGCGTGGCGCCGGGTGAGCAGGGTGAGGCTGTCCTCGATCTGTTCGATGGCGGACAGCGGGTGGTCCGCCTGCTCCAGGTGCTCCTCGGCCCATGTGACGATCAGCGGCAGGACCGGCAGCAGGTCGGCTCCGCGCTTGGTGTGGCCGTAGGTGACGTGCCGGCCACTGTGCTCGGTGCGCTCGACGAGGCCCGCGTCGCACAGGGACTTGACCTTCGGGTGGAGCTGGCCGTTCTGCAGCCAGGACACCTTGGCCGCCAGCTCGCTGTACCGCACGGGCGGGCCGGAGAGCGCCAGCATGATCCGCACGTTCCATCGCGGGGTGATCATGGCGAGGGCCTCGGTGACCCGGGCGATGTCGGTGTCTGTGTCAGGGGGCAGAGCGGTGGTCGTCAAGGGAGGAACTCCTGGGTGCGTAAAGGGGAAATCGCCTGCGAATCAGCGGCTGGGTGCTGCGCTCGGCGCCGGAAGAGGCGGAGCCGCGGGGACTGCGGGAGCCGTAGGAGAAGGAGCTGGGGCCGGGGTCGGAGCGGGTGCGAGGCTTTGCAGAACGGCGGCGACCGACGTCGCCTGGACGTCACGGACGGCAACGACCTCGGCGAGCCGACGGGATCCGTCGAGGAGGTGGGAGACGTCGCCCTGCCAGATCCGCCGCTCGGGGTCGTGGAGGATCCGGGCAAGGTGATCGCGGTGGAAAGCGATGCCGCGCTCGGCTTGAGCGAGGGCCTTGTGCATGCCGAGCAGCGCGGCGAGCATGCCGGGCGGGTTCTCCTGAGCGTGAGCTGCGAGGTCGGCGAGCGGTGCGCCGTACAGTTCCTCGATCCGTCCGGCTACCTCGGTGGACGTGAGTAGGGACAAGCGCGAACTTTCACGGTCGGGGGGCCCGGGCCGCCCCGGCACGCGGGGGTACCTGGGCGGCCACGGAGGGGAGGGTTGCGGTGGCCTGGAGCTGCGTGGTCCGTACGGGCCGGGAACGCTGACCGGGCGGAGGCATGGTGCGCAGCAGCTCGCCGAGGGTCGCGCGGTAGCCGGCGCGGGCATCGAGCGCTGCCTCCAGCCACTGCGCGTCAACGCGCAGCTTGTCCGCCGACAGGTCGTCCATGTCGCGGTCCGGATCCATGTCCGAGTGCACGCGGTCGCGGACGCGGGCGACCTGCTCCTCGGCGAGCGCCAGGAAGGCACGCAACTCCAGGGCCCGGGCGAGGGCGGGTGACACGTCGTGGGCGACAGCCGCCTCGTGCAGGACGGAGACCGGCTTCCCGAAGACCTTCTGCAGTTCGCCGTCCATGGTGCTGGACTTGGTGCGGCTCATCGGGCGAGCCTCCCTGCCGGCCAGGCCGACGCCGGCGCGGGTGCGGGTGCTTCCGCGGGCCGGCGGGGAGGGCTGGTCTGCACGGCGGGACCGGTCCGGGAACGAAGGCGGGCAAGGCGGTCTGCGGGGAGGCCCTTCTTGCCCGGAGCATCTGGGTCGAGGAGCCATCGCACGACCATGGCTCGGCCGTCGCGGGTGGTGACGGCCGCGTTCACGCGGTGGGCGAGTCCCAGCGTCGGGTCGTCGACCTCGCTGGGCTGTGACTCCAGCGCGGTAAGGAGGTCGTCCTCCGCGCGATCCAGCACCGACTGGGCCTGGACGAGCAGGCCGTGCCACTTCACGACCTGGGTCGCGTCCGTGTTCGCGGTCGGATCCTCGCCGACTGCGGCCCTCAACTCGTCCATGACCATGCCGAAGTGGCTTTCGATGCGTTCAGTGAGTACGCCCACGACATCCTCGGCGCCGTCGGATATACCGTCGGACAAAAGGGAATCTCCTGTTCTGGAAAGGCCGATGCTTGGCGGAAGGCGAAGGGGGCGGCCGTACCTGGGCAGCTCAGCCGGGTACGGAAATCCGCCGGATCCGCATTGCGGTCAGTCCAGGCACATCCGGACGTCGCGGTAGACGTAAGTGCCGGACACCCAGCCCTTGACGCCGGTCGTCTTGTCCGTGATGTAGAGCCAGGTGCCGCTCTTCTTCTGCACGCTGAACTTGTGGCCCCGGTAGACGATGCCGAGAGCGGTGGACTTCGAGCTGGCCTTAGACCGGATGGTCACGGCCTGGGTGTGCACCTCGTACGGCAGCGGCGGCAGGTCGTGGCAGCTGGATGCCGGAACCGCGGAGGCGGCGGTGGGCACCGCGTTGACGGTGGTGGCGGACAGCGCCGGCAGAGCGAGAGAACTGAGCATCACCGCAGATACGGCGATTCGGGTAGAGCGCATGCGGAAAAGACCTCCGTAAAGGCATAGGGACTATGCGGAAACGTGCCGGGGTTCCGGCGGCTGTTTAAGAGTCCGGAGAATCGCCGGTTTGGCTAACCGGCGATCGTCGGTTATGTTGCGCCGCCGCGTCGTACTTGACGCTCAGCGCGTACGACCGGGCGGCCGGGGAAAAGCAGCCTTCGCCACACCCGCCGCACGGCCGGCAGCGGCTGCGGGGCGAACCGGCGGCAGCGGATCGGCCTCGCCGTCAATCCGGCCGTCGCACCACTGCAGAGCCTCGTCCGCTGTGTCGAAGCCACCCTCGCGCAAGGTGTACGTCCACGCATCGGTGTCGAACTCCTCAACGACGACGCGGAACGGGCTGGGGGCTCGCTCATCCATGGCGCGCAGCGCCACCACGGTGAACGCGTCGGCCCAGTCGTCGCGGGTGTACGAGGAGACAATGGCGAAGTGATCGCCCTCGCCCACAAGGCGTCGCTCTAGCCTTCGCGTGGTCTCGTCCGCCGGCAGGGCGCACAGCTCCGGGCTCAAGCCGATGGCATCGCGTGGGCAGCCGCGGTGGATGAGCCAGGACTGGGCCATCACTGCCAGTGGCAAGGCTGCGAGGTCGACGGTGTACGACCCCTTGTCCCGTTTCAAGTGAACGGCGAGGAACTGCGGCGCGCCTGGGGGTCCCAAGGTGGCGGTCCGGTCGAAGAGGACGTAGAAGATTTCCGCGTCGGCATGATGTTGAGCGAGGGGGACGAGCTCGTCCCCAAGCGTGTCGGTGAAGTCGCGGTAAGCCGCCTCGTCGGCGGTCAAACCCGGTTCCGGGTTGGTGGGGGACAACAAGAGCCTCTCGGATGGAATCGTGTGCCGCTTCGCCGAGTGGACGCCGAGGTTGGTGAGCGAGCAGGGAACTTCGGTGTCCGCGCCGTAGGGGCCCGGCGGGCGGCGAAACAGCGCGACACGCCCGATGCCGGCCAGGAAGACCGGCTGGCCGGCGTTGAACGGGGCGGCCGGTGTCGCGGACGCCCAGGCCGGCGCCCTCCAGTCGCCGGAATTTGGCGTGTGGGACGCGGGTGCCAGAGGCGGAGGCAGACGACGACGCCCGCATGCGCCTGGGCCAACTCCCCCTTGCTGGTGGACCAGGTGGGCATGCGGCTCGTCGAGAACATCTCGGTCGCGGAAGGCCCACAGGGTGCCGATGTCGTGGCCCGTGGCGGCTTCGACGCGGTGGTCGAGCGGCGAGACAGCTCGCCGAGGTGAGTTCGGCGCGGGCTGAGTGGGCATGGGCGGCGCTCCGTGCGTTCAGCGGGTGTGGCCGGGCGTGGAGGTCGGCACGGGAGGGCGCAGGTTCGGCAACGCGGTGGGCGGTGGGCCGGGCCGGGGCACAGGTCCGCGGGTGGTCAGCTGCGGAGAACGGGAGCGTGCCGCGTGCGTCCGTGCGCTCAGCGGACGGCGGGGCATCCCCAGCCGACGGCCGACTTCGTCGTAGACGTCGTTGCCCGCGCGCGGCCGGATCGCGATGACGTGGATGTCCTTGTGGTGCACGGAGCCCGCCGGCGCAGGGCGGACGGCGTAGACGACGCGCCACTCCTTGCGCGAGTCCACGAACAGCTTCCGGTACCCCTCCAGGTCCCCGTCGAGCCGCTGCCCGAAGCGCTGCGCATTCACCACCTCCTGCAGGTAGGCGAGGGTGAGGTCGCGGATATCGCTCGGGGCCTGGAGGAGGTCGGTCAGGGCACGGGGATCGAACCTCAGACCGAAAGCCGGTTTCCCTCCTGCGGTCACGACGTCGGCTCGTCCGGCTCGGCACGCTCGTCGGCTGCCTGCTTGGACGCCACCTCCGTACGGACGGACGGCGGCGGGCCCGCCAGGAGACGATGGGCAGGCCGGTCGGGAGAGGTCATGCAGGCCGACAGCGGCCCGCCGGGTGCGCGGATCGCCGCGACAGCGTGGGTGAGGAAATCCCTGTGCCACACGAACAGGCCGGAGAGCCCTGCCTCGGGGTCCCTGTGCTGCTGGTACGCGAGCCACAGGGCGTGGAGCCAGGCCACGACATCGTCATGCTCCTGCCACTCCAGGCACCACGGCGCGGCGGTTGTGACCTCTGCCCCGTAGACCGGGAGGAAGAAGTCGTCGACCCAGTCGCTCAACGCGTCAAGTTCGTCCTCCAGGTCCTCTCCAGCCAGTTCCAGGATCGGACGCGGCTCCGGCGGAGCGGGGCTCGGCGGCCGGCCGAGCCCCGGCATGCCGAACGCGGCGAACGGCGAACCGGGCGGCGGCTCCGGGGCGGAGGAGAGGTGGTCGAGCTGCTGGGCCTGCTGCGCCGACTGCTCCATGAGCCGTCGGACGCTCGCCTCGATTCCCTCCAGCTGCGGATCGGGAATGCGAATCGGCTCCAACTCCCCATCATCAGGCGGATTTACAGATTCGGTCATGCGAGTTCGGCCTCCTATGAGACGCAGAATGAGGAAGGAACGAGGCGGCGACACACGGCGGCGCGCAGACAGAGCCGCATGCCCGATTTCGCTGGGTTATCGACGCGAATGCCGGCATCTGCGCAAGCGACGCTCGCGACTCAGGCGGTGAGGATTACGTCATCCTGGGTCAGGGTCTCCCGGACCGTTTCGGTGAGCCGGTCGGCCGCGATCGAGGCGTACTCCTCGGTCTTCTCCACGCCTATGAAGTCCCGGCCCTCCAGCAGGGCGGCGACTCCCGTGGAGCCCGAGCCGGCACAGAAGTCCAGGACCGTGCCACCCGGCGGAGATATCTTGACGAGGTCACGCATGACGGATACGGGCTTCTGAGTGATATGCCGACGCTTGGAGCCCGACGGCTGCGAGGCGCTGTAGAGGCCGGGCAGATAGACGGGGTTCGCGGCGGCGTTGATCTTGCCCTTGGCGCCCCAGACGATGTACTCGCAGTCCTGGCGGAACTTTCCCTTCTGCGGCCGGGCCTGCGGCTTGTGCCAGGTCAGGATGCCCAGCCACAGCCAACCTGCCGCCTGGAGAGCATCCGTTGTGGAGGGCAGTTGACGCCAGTCGGTGAACAGCAGGGCGGTCCCGCCGGTCTTCGTGAGACGGTGGGCTTCGGTCATGATCTGCGTCAACCACAGGGTGTACGACCGCTGATCCATGTTCTCGCCGGTGAAGTCGGGGAGGGTGTTCTTGGAGTCGGCGGAGGTGTACTTCTGCTTGGCGGAGCGGCTGGTGCGCTCCTTCGCTGTCCGGCCACCGCTGTTGTACGGCGGATCGGTGATAACGGAATCGACGCAGCCCCCCGGAAGGCCGGCGAGAACGCTTAGGGCGTCGCCCTGGTGCAGGGAAAACGGCAAAGAGGAACCCCAATTCGGGTGGAAGGGCGAAATGAACTAGCCGCCTCGCAGGAGTCCTCGCGGGCCGGAAGTGGGCATGCAGAAGCCCGGGGCCGCGGACCGAGGTGAGCGAGGGGAGTCCAAAAACTTTAGAGGCGAATCCGCCGACGGCCAAAAAAGCAGGCGTGAGGTACCGGATTCCGGTACCTCACGCCTGCTTTTTTGGCCAACCGCCAATCCGGGCCTACTGTTTTTGAACTGCCCGGTGCCCACACCCGCTGGATGCACCGGCCGGCCCCGATCGCTCACTCCGGCCGCCGCACCTTTCCGACACACCTCGCGCATGCGGCTCGCCGGACACTGCACCTCGAAGGACACACCGCCATGACATCTCGACATCCACCCATGCCCAGAACGGCTCAACCGAGTTGAAGTGGCTCGCTGCCGGCGTCGGCGTCGTCTTCCTCTCTCCGCTCCTGATCGCCGGCACCGCGATGGCGCTGGTCTCCTCCTCCGACGCCGCGCAGACCACCGCCACGCTCATCCCCTGTACCCCCGCCGTCGACACCGACAAGATCGCCGACCAGGTCAGCCGACTCCTGGACGGCGCGTCCAGCAACGACGTACACGTCGAGGGGCTGGATCTGCCGGGCGAGCAGATCCCCGCCGCGCGGACGATCGTGTCTACCGGCCTCGCCCTCGACGTACCCGCGAAGGGGCAGATCATCGCGCTCGCCACCGCGATGCAGGAGAGCCGGCTGCGCAACCTCAACTACGGCGACCGCGACTCGCTCGGCCTGTTCCAGCAGCGCCCCTCCCAGGGGTGGGGCACCGCCGAGCAGATCCACGACCCGGTCCACGCGAGCAAGGCGTTCTTCGAGCACCTGCTCAAGGTGCCCGGATGGCAGCAGATGACGGTCACCCAGGCTGCTCAGGCCGTACAGAAGTCCGGCCTGCCGGACGCGTACGCGCAGTGGGCGCCCCTCGCCACGGCGCTCCAGACCGCCGTCGTCAAGACCTTCCCCGGCCATGGCACCGACAAAAGCCAGGCCGGCAAGCCATCGACGGGTGTGACCGGCTGCGCGGGCAACCCGGACGGGTCCGCCTTCGGCCGCATCCCCGAAGGCAGCGTCCCCAAGGGCTACTCCATCCCCGCCGACACCGCTCCGAAAGCCCGCACGGCCATCAAGTGGGCGATGCGCCAGCTCGGGACGCTCTACCAGTGGGGCGGCTCGTGCACCGCCGCGCACGGCCCGGACCCGATGGGTCGCTGCGACTGCTCCAGCCTGGTCCAGCAGGCGTACGCGCAGGCCGGGATCACGCTGACCCGCACCACGTACACCCAGGTCCTTGAGGGCAAGGCGATCTCGCTCTCCCAACTTGAGCCCGGTGACCTCGTCTTCAGCCGCGGCGTCGCCGCCCGGCCCGAACACGTCGGGATCTTTCTGGGCGAGGGCCTCGTGATCGAGGCGCCGCGCACCTCCAAGCCGGTCCGGATCACCCCCGTCAAGGACTGGACCATCCTCGCCGCCCGCCGCGTCGTATGACACCGACTCTCACCCGGTCCTCGCCCGTAAGGAGCATCTCCACACCCATGTCCGTCAGTCACCACACCCCCCTCGCATTCGATCCGGGCATCACCCCCCAGGACGGCGGCCTGCCCGGCCTGAGCGTGCTCACGACCGTCGTCAACAGCATCAACCTCTTCGCGATCGTCGCGGTCGTCGGGGCACTCGCCATCTCCCTCGGCGTGTGGGCCTGGGGTCACCACACCGGGGGGCACCAGGCCGAGGCCACCGGAAAGAAGGGTGCGGTCGTCGCCGCCGGGGCAGCCCTTGGGCTCGGGGCGGCGAATGGGGTCGTGGCGTTTTTCTCGACCCTGGGATCGCAGGTGCACTGATGCCGCGACTGCCCTTCCTCTCCTCGTACGGGGCCACCGGGTCGCCGACTCGGCGTATCGCGGTCGTCGCCGCGGCTGCCGCCGTGCTCTTGGCCGTCGCCGTGATCATCGCTCTGCTGACCCGCAGCGACACCGGCCGCCGCGCTCCGGAAACCGCCGTGCCTGCCCCGGCGGACAGCCCGTCCTCCACCACGACCGTGCCCAAGCCTTCCTCCACCACGGGGTCGGTTCCTGCTCCCCCGCAGGTCTCCGACCCGGTCACCTATGCCAAGTCGGCGGCCCGGATGCTGTGGTCGTACGACACCCGCATCACCAGCCGCGACCAGCAACTCGCCCTCATGCGGGCATGGATGACGAAGGAGTCCGCATACGAGGACTGGCCCTCGGTCGCCGGCCAAGTACCCGATCCGGTGCTGTGGTCACGGATGGCCGACCAGGACCAGCACGCCACGGCGAACACCCCCGAGGCCCACTACCCCGGCGCGTTCAAGCAGGCGCTCGCCGAGGACCCGTCCGCCATCACCGAGGCGTACATCTACGCCGTCACCGTCAACGGCGAACAGCGCATCGCGTGGAAGGGCGGCGGCGGATCCGAGGACCGCGCCGTGACCCTCGCGGTGCAGTGCCGCCCCTCCCACGACTGCACCCTGGCCGCCATCGCCCCGACCGTCACGCAGTGACCCGCATCTGACACCGAAAGGAGCACCACCCC
This sequence comes from Streptomyces sp. NPDC008163, assembly GCF_042956885.1. NCBI lineage: Bacteria > Bacillati > Actinomycetota > Actinomycetes > Kitasatosporales > Streptomycetaceae > Streptomyces > Streptomyces sp. NPDC008163. Next base: position 90,281 of record NZ_JBIBHG010000003.1, read on the forward strand.
GTGGGCTTCTGCGATCTCCCCTTGACCGGGACATTGTGCGCCGTCGGTGACGCGGCCGACTTCGCCTCCAACCCAGCCGAGACCTTGGGGAATTGGCTGGCGAAGTCCACCGCTGAGCTGGCAGCCACCGCCGCCGACCTGGCGGCCGAGGCGGTCACCACCACCACGAAGGTCGACCTCACCGCCGATTGGTTCGTCGACAACTACGAGATGCTCCTGCCGCTGGGCCTGACCGTCACGGTCGGCACCTTCTGCGCGCAGCTGGTCCGGGCCGCGATCCGGCGCGACGGACAAGCACTGACACAAGCATTCACCGGCACCATCTCCGGGATTCTCTTCGCGTTCGCCGCCATCGCGTTGACCACCGTTGCCGTCGAGGTGGTCGACGCTCTCAGTGACGGCCTCCTCGCAGCCGCCCACACCAACCTTGAGTCAGCCATTCGCCGCACGATCAAGGTCAGCGCGCTGGCGGCCCTGTCTCCGATGGGGTGGCTCATACCCGTGGTCGCCGGGCTCGGCGCCGCCGTAGGAGCCATTCTGTACTGGTGCGTCATGATGGTCCGAAAAGTCGGCATCCTCGTCATGGTCACCCTCGCGGTCTTCGCCTCCGCCGGCGGCGGATGGGAAGCCGCACGGCGCTGGCGCAAGGGCTGGATCGAAGCCACCGCCACCCTCGTCGTCTCGAAGCTGCTGATGACCGTGATCTTCATCCTCGGCATCGCCGCCCTCGGCAAGACCGAGGCCACGGACGGAATCGCCGCCCTCGCCGACTTCATGGCTGGCATCGTGATCATGGTTCTCGTCCTGCTGTGCCCCTACGCCGTCTTCAAATTCGTGCACTGGGCATCGGAGACCGACGGCGAGTCCATCCACCGCGCCGGTGGTGCCGGATCCCAGATCGCCCGGGCACACGCCGAGAAGGCGGTCCGGAAGGGCACCGCGGCTATCAGCGCCGCCGGATCCGGCGGTGCCACAGCCGCCGCCGGTGCCGCCCCACAGGGCCCGGATGGTGGCGAGGGCGGATTCCCTGGCCACATCGCCGCCCATCCGACCGGCGGAGACGACCAGGGCAACAAGGATCCGCAGAACGACGGGCCGGGCCTCTCGCCCGGCATCGACCCCGTGAAGACCAGCCTGGAGAAGGCCGTCCAGCCCGCGCCGACGAGTGTGTCCGACGACACCAGCGGCCAGATGGGCGGCAGCCCGGGATCGAACGGCCTCGGCGCGCACGCCTCGTCCGGCCAGGATGCCGGATGGCAGTCCATCCCGCCGACCACAACCCCGCCGCCGCAGGGCACGCCTCCGACAGGCTCGCCGAACGCCACGTTCAGCGGGTCGAGCGAACCGCCACCACCTCCGACCGCCCTCTGATCCCCCGCCCGACACCTGGGGGCAGGAGGCACGGTGCCTCCCGCCCCCAGGCCCCATCCGCGCCACCAGGACCCCCTTGACTGATCCTTCCGTCGCCCCGGTCACGGTGAAATTCCCGCACCGGTCACGCCGAGGCATCCTCCTCGGCCTCTCCCTGCCCCAACTCGTACTCGTGGCCTCGATGGTGGCCCTGCTTCTGATGACGGTGGTAACCACCGGCCTGCTCGGTGCTGTCGCCCTGACCCCGGTATGGGCCACCGCAGCCGCACTCGTCGCGATCCGCCGCCACGGCCGCTCCCTGATCGACTGGGCACCGATCGTCGCCCGCTACGCGCACCGCCGCCGTACGGGCCAAACGCTCTGGCTGGCCCGACCTGTCACCCGGCCCCGGCAGGACGGCATCCTGCACCTGCCCGGCACCGCCGCCTCCCTGAAGGTGGTCACGCCCGGCGACTCCGCCAACGGCGCCGCCGCCGTACACGACCCGCATCACCAGACCCTGACCGCCATCGCCCGCGTCAGCGCGCGAGCGTTCGTGCTCCTCGACCCCGCCACCCAGAACCAGCACGTGAGCAGCTGGGGACGGGCGCTGGCCGGCGTCGCCCGCACGGGGCACGTCGCCGCGGTGCAGGTGCTGGAGCGCACCGTCCCCGACAGCGGTGACACCCTCGCACGCCACTGGGCCCAGCAGGGGCATTCCCAGACTCCGGTCGCCGGGCAGATCTACTCCGAGCTGGTTGCCTCGGCCGGCCCCGCTGCCGCCCCGCACGAGACCTACCTCGCCATCAGCCTCGACCTCAAGGCCGCCCGGCGCCTGATCTCGCAGGCCGGTGGCGGGCTGCCCGCGGCATTCACCGTGATGGAGCAGACCACGGCCAGCATCGCGCAGGCCGCCCGGACCGCCGGTCTCCAGGTCACCGGATGGCTGAGCGCGCGGGAGATCGCCGCCGTCGTGCGTACCGCGTACGACCCGAAGGCGCTCGCCGCTCTCCAGCAGTGGTCCGAGACCGGCCGTGCCGAAGCCGACCCCAGCGCCGCCGGGCCCGTCGTCCAGGTCGAGGAGTACGACCGCCTCGCCACCGACAGCGCGAGGCACACGACGTACTGGGTGGAGAACTGGCCGCGCACAGAGACGGGGGCGGGGTTTTTGCACGGCCTGATGTTCACGGCCGGTGTGCGCCGCAGCCTCTCCCTTATATACGTGCCGCAGGGACTTGAGTCCGCGCTTCGCGACGTCCAGCGGCGCAAGGCCGCGATCATCGCCGACGCCAACGAGCGCACCCGCCGGGGACAGGTGGACTCCGAAGAGGACTCCGTCGAGTACGCCGACGTCAAGACAAGAGAACGGCAGTTGATCGCGGGACACGCAGATGTGGCAATGACCGGTCTGATCACCGTCACCGCCGAGACCGACGCACTCCTGGATGCCGCCTGCGCCCAGATCGAGACTGCGGCTGTGTCCGCCGGAGTCGACCTGCGGCGGCTCAACTACCAGCAGCCCGATGCCTTCACCCTCGCCGCCCTTCCCCTCGCACGGACCGACGCACAGAAGAAGTACGGCCTCGCCACCTGAGCCCGGCCCCACCCGAAAGGCCCCCTTGACGCACCCGCCCGCGTACGACGATGCGCACCCCTACCTCCGCGCGGCGAGCGCCGGAGTACGTCACCACACCCGAGCACTCGCACCGTCGGACAGCAACCCGCCCCAGCCGGCGACCCGCCGGCACCTCGACGTGCTCCACGCCCACCTCGCCGCCCTGCTGCCGCTCCTGGACCAGCTCGGTGAGACCACCCGGCCGCCGCACCCCGCCGCCGGCCGCCACCTCGCTGCCGCGCACACCCGCCTCTGGCAGGCCACCAGCGAGGTCCACGCCGCCTTCCACCTGCTGCCCGGCAGCACCACGGAGGGGGCCGAGGCGAGCGCGTGCCAGCCCGAACGGCTGCCCGAGGGACCGCCCGTGCTGACGATCTGCCAGCGCCACCTGGCAGCCGGGCACGTCGTCCGCCGCAAGACCACCCCCAGCGGTCTCCGCCCGCACACCACGGTCTGCGCGCGATGAGCACGAAACGCAGAATCGAGGGCCTCCGATGAGCCACCGGCCCGCCCGACGTGCTCGTCGGGCATCCGCCAGCCCGCTCTTCACCCCCCACGGCATCGACCGCGCCAGCCGCAAGGCGGCTCGCCGGCAGCTCGCCGAGGCCACCGCCAGAATCCGCACCGAAGCCAGCACCCGCCCGGCGGACAGCACGTCCGCCGAGCACGAGATGCCCGCCGCGCTCTACCCGCCCAGCGGACGCCCCGGACCGGCATCCGCACGCGGCAACCGGCTCCGGCTCCCCGCCCACCGCATGACCACCGCGGTCGCGGCCGGCGCCTACCCCTTCCTCGCCGAGGGCGGCCTCGGCGCAGCGGGCATCTACATCGGCCGCGACGTGCACGCCGAGGCGTCGTTCGTGTTCGACCCGTTCGAGCTGTACGGCAAGGTCGAGGGGTTCACCAATCCGAACCTGTTGCTGGCCGGCGTGATCGGCCAGGGCAAGAGCGCGCTGGCCAAGAGCTTCGCGCTGCGGTCGGTGGCCTTCGGATACCGCGTCTACGTACCGTGCGACCCGAAGGGCGAGTGGACGCCCGTGGCGAACGCCCTCGGCGGCCGATCCGTCGCCCTGGGTCCCGGACTCCCTGGCCGGTTGAACCCCCTGGACGCCGCCCCGCGTCCGGAGCGCGTCTCGGAGGCCGACTGGGTCGGGGAGATCCGTAAGCGCCGGCTCCTCCTCCTCGGCTCCCTGGCCCGAACCGTCCTGGGCCGGGACCTCATGCCCATGGAGCACACCGCCCTGGACATCGCCCTCGACGCTGTCGTCACCAGCGCCGCCGAGGCATCCCGCACCCCACTCCTCGGAGACGTCGCCGCCACCCTCAACAACCCGGCCGCACTCGACGAGGCGGCCGGGACGATGTCGGGCCGGCTCGGCGACGCCGCCCGCGACCTCGCCCACGCCATGCGCAGGCTGGTCAGCGGCGACCTGGCGGGCATGTTCGACGCCCCCTCCACCGTGCGCTTCGACCCGACCGCTCCGATGCTCAGCATCGACCTGTCCCAGCTCGGCGGCTCCGGAGACGACACCGCACTCGTCCTCGCGATGACCTGCGCAAGCGCGTGGATGGAATCCGCGCTCTCCGACCCGTCCGGCGGCCGACGCTGGATCGTGTACGACGAGGCATGGCGCCTGATGAGGCACATCGGCCTGCTGCAACGCATGCAGGCCCAATGGAAACTCTCCCGGGGCCTCGGCATCGCGAACCTCCTGGTGATCCACCGACTCAGCGACCTGCTCACCGCCGGCGACGCCGGATCACAGGGCCGAGCCCTGGCCGAAGGACTCCTCGCCGACTGCAGCACCCGCATCATCTACCGCCAGGAAACCGACCAACTCCACGCCGCAGCCTCCCTCCTCGGCCTGACCTCCGTGGAAATGGACGCCATCGCGCACCTCAACCGCGGCCGGGGCCTATGGAAGGTGGCCGGCCGATCCTTCATCGTCCAGCACCTGCTGCACAGTTACGAGCTCGCACTCTTCGACACCGATGCCCGCATGCACTGAAACATCACATATTTCGCAAACTGGCTGATTCTGACCGAATCGGGAATACGCACAGGACAGGGATGTACGACACTTCCACCTACCCTCACGACATCCGTAGAACCAACCCCAACTACATCCGAGCAGCGGCGGTAAGCCTTGGATTGCTTGCGGACCAGCTCCCTCGGGCCGTCGCCGCAGGACAAGGCGAGGCCGTCAGCGACGCGATCGATGCGGCACTCGGCCGGATCACCTGGGAATTGACCTGTCTCACCGATGACCTGGTCACCAGTTTCAACGGCAAGGGCGGCAACCTCCCCATGCACGCGACCGCGATTCGCCAGTGCGCAGCGCCTCTGGGGCTCGCCACCCACTACCTGGCCAAGGCCATCGACCAGATCAGCTCCCACCACCAGTTCTTCGCGCCCGCCACGGCCACCCAGACCGAACCCCCGAAAGACCTGCTCCCGGCCTTGCAGCGGGACATCGAGCACGCCCGCAACGCGATCTACGCCACCGCGACCCAGTACAGCACCAACGCTTCTCTGCTAGGCAGCAATCCCACCACCAGCACGCATACGCCGAAGTGACGGGCCTGCAATCAACCGGGAAAGGGCGCGTACACCCAAGATGCTGCACGACTTGATACCTCGCGACGAGACCGTCCGTCTCATCGGCGCGCTCACCGCGATGGAGAACAAGCTGCTCGATGCCGCCCACCACTGGGAGTTGCTGGACGAGAACGGGTGTGTACCGGCCGCGCCCTCGTACACCGAGCTGCTGCAGCACGCCGCCGATGCGCACGATCTCTCCCGTGATGTCCTCCGGCTTACTGGTGACTTCGCCGGGAGCCCGTACCGCACGACCCGTGCGGGCAGCGCTGTCCTCGTCCATCTCGCCACCGCGTCCAGCCTGTCGGTCCACGCGGCTCCCCACTTCGCGGACACCGCGGACGGCGCGCTATCGGTGCTGCAGTCCGGCGGACCGCTCGACCACAACCTCGCGAACCGCATGGTCATCGACCACGCCGTGGCGCGATCCTTCCTGCGGCGTGCGTCGGAACCCCTCCGCGACGCGGCCAAGGAACTCGACGACCACCTCGACTTCCACCGCTTCCTGACCAAGCTCACGCCCCGGAACAGCCCGGTGCTCCCGCCCTCCAGACCGGGCCGCCGTCACCACTAGACCAACCGTCACCCCTCAAGGAGTCCCCTGAACCGCCCCGCACATCTCAGCGACGCCGACTGGGCCGAATACCTCAAGTGCCAAGCCGACGATGATGCCCTGATGGAACAGGTCGCCGACCGCGAAGCCCAGAAGGAACACGGCCTGATCGCCGCTTACGACGAGTACGAACTCGACTTCGGCCCGGCTCCCGAGCCCAACTGCGCCCCCTGCGCACCCCCGCCGCCCCACACGGCCGCCTCCCACCGGAGGAGCTGTGGACGCTGACGACGACTACACCCGCGCCGGGGTCCGCCCCTCTCCGCTCGCGCCACTTCCCGACCACCGCCACGTGCACACGCCATGGTGGCAGGAGCTGTGGCGCCGGCACGCTCACATCACCACGCCGCTGCGGGCGCGCGGACTGACGTGCGACATCGAGTTCGGCCTCAGCGCCTACATCGTGCGCGTCCCGCTCCCCGACAACACCGTCCTGATCATCGGCCCGCCCCAGGAGCCCGCCACCGAACGCCCACCGGGAGACCCGGAGGGCTGGGTCGCGACCCGGGAGCACCCCATCGACCCGTCACGCTTCGAGGTCATCTACGACTCGTCGCCCTCCGACGATCCCAGCACCCACCAGCGCCCCGAAGCCCGTCACGGGGGCAGTGCCGAGCCACTGATCGAGGCCATCGACCATCGCCTCGCCCAACTCGGTCTGCTCCCCACCTCGGTGCCTCATGCCCGAGACCTCGCCGACGCGCACGACCCCAGCGCGAACCTCGAATCAACGGAAGCCGCAGCCGAAGTTGCCCTCGACGGGGGCCTCCGTCTCACCCACACCACGTACGGCAGCGCGCACGACAGCGACAGCACGACCGAGCGGACCGGGGCCCAGCCTTCCACCACAACCGCCGCAGCTACGGCTACGGCTTGCGGTGACGCCCTTCTGGACCTCACCGACCAGCTCAACGGCAGCGACTCCCACGTACAGGCCGCCGCTCTGCTTCGACAAGTCCTGGACCCGGACGCCGGCGTGCTGGCACGACTGGCCGACTTCTTCGAAGCTGCTGCGGAGAAGGCGAAGGAAGCGGAGGAGGACGGCGCCTTCGACCTGGCCCACGACCTCGCGGACGCCGCCGTCGGGGCACGCAACCTCGCAGAGGACCTGGAGACTGCCGACGCCCGGATGCGGACGCTGACCTCGATCACGTCGGCCTCTCGCCCCCCGGTCTCCCCGAGCCGTACGCCGTCGCTTCCTCCCCGAGCCCTCCCGACGACGCCCCCGCGGCACACACGATGACGTCCTCGGCATCGGGCCCCGCCCCACGGTGTCATCCCGGCAGAACCAGCCCCGTTCGCGGTGACCAGCCGGCGGCACCGCCCAGGGCCAGGACGTCATCAGCCTTGCTCCAGGGCGCAGACCTCCCAACGAAACGAAGACATGAACGACCAGTCGCTGCCAGCCGCGCCCCCAACCGCCCATGGTCACCAACTCGTTGCCAAGACACTGCACATGCACCCGAATGCACTTCGGAACCTCCACACGCCCGGCAGCGCGGAGGACGAACTCGCAACCCTTGTGGTGCGTAGCGCACTGCATCTCGACAACGTGCAGGCCGAGCTGGTCGACCGTTGCACCTGGGGCGCTGAAGACCTGACCCGTGTCGCAGCCGGAAAGGCTGCGGCGAACCCCCTCGGCATCCCCTGATCGACATCCTGGCCGCCCGCCGCGCCGACGCCGTCACCCACCTCAAGTCGACGCTGGCCGCGTACCAGCGCGCCACCGCCACCGCTCAACCCAAGCGCACCGTCCCCGCCCCGCCGCCCCCGTCCCGGACCACACGACAGACGCGGTGACGCCGTGGCCCATCGCCCGCACGAACCACTCCCGCAGACCGGAAATCCCTCCTGTGCCCACCCTCGAAGACTTCGCCTCGGCTGTGGCCGCCCGCCTGCCCGGCGACTGGACCAGCACCTACGAGCACTACACCCACTACGAGGACCAGTACCCCACGACCAACCGGCTCTGGGACAACGGACATGTCTCCGACCTCGCCAGCACGTACCCTCTCGAACACGCGGCCGTCCTGCGTGGCCCCGAAGATCAGGAGCTGTACGTCACCGGCCGGCCCCTGTGCCCCCACGAAGTCCTCGTAGCCCCGCTTGCACCGGACCGAGCCGGGATCAAGCGCCACCACTTCTTCGGTGTAGAGGAGCCCTCCGGCATCGCCGTGCCCGCCGACCCCGTTCGCGCAACCGCCGCGATCACCCGTCGGCTCCTGCCGCGGTACGAGCAGGCTCGGCTGGAGGTGCTCCGGAAGATGAAGGAAGAGCCCGAGCCGCCCCACCGTGCCGGCCCGGCCCGCACCGACCGGGTCATCACCCTTGCCCGCTATGCCGACGGCGTCATCGGGGCACCGTACGAGAGTATCCCGCCGGACGCCCGGGAGACCTTGTACGCCCACGGATTCCAGTACCACCCGCACCAAAGCGCGTTCCTCCTGCCCGTCGCGTACGAAGACACGGAGCGCGCACTGCGGATTCAGTCCGTCGCTCAGAAGCTCGCGGCCAAAGGCATCGGCCTCAACCTCCGCTACACCCCGCCAGACGCCCCTACCGCATCCGCCCCACCCGCACCGCCGGCTGCCCCCGCCCCCACCCGCACCGCCGGGACGGTCCACCGTCGGTGAAGGGCCATAAGCCCCACCGCTCGCGCACTCGCCGATCCGGCCGGCCAACCCCTTGGAGCCCACCCGCCCCTCCCCCGCGGGCATCACCGCGCGGCTTCCCCCGGGGAGGTGAACACTGCGATACCTCGGCACCCCGTCGGGGCCTGACATACGAGCCGCAATGAGCCTCGGTCGCATCGGTTGCATGACCACCCCGGCCCAGGGCAGCCGCATTCCGCCGGGAGCCTTGTACGCGTGCGACAACTCGCGGTTCGGCAGCGACGGCAAGGGCCGCTACTGGCCCGGCACCGAGCGGTGGTTCGCCTGGTTGTCTCGCACCGTTGACCGCTACGGGCCCGATCGCTGCCTGTGGGCGCTCGCCCCCGACCAGCCGTTCGACGCCGTCGCCACCCTCACCCAATCGGTGCCGTGGCTGGCCCGCATCCGCGAACTGGGCGTTCCCGCCGCCTACGCGGCACAGGACGGCTGCGATCAACCCGGGCTGATGCCCTGGGACAACTTGGACGTCCTGTTCCTGGCGGGAACCACAGAGTGGAAGCTCGGCCCCGTCGCCGAGCGGCTCGCCCGCGAGGCACGAGCCCGCGGCAAGACCATCCACATGGGGCGCGTCAACTCGCTTGTCCGTATGAGGACCGCCGAGTGGTTCGGCTGCGACAGCGTCGATGGAACCTACCTCGCGTACGGCCCCGACAAGAACCTGCCCAAGCTCCTCAGGTGGCTCGACGAACTCGACGATCGCCCCTCGCTGCTCGGCACCACGCACTATCCCGACGGTCTCGGCCGAACGGCCGGGACTACGGCCGCGCGCAACGCGCCCTCGCTCGCCGGAAGAAACACTGCCCCCGCCTCGCCGGCAGGGGCACCACGCACCCGGACCCGCTGACCCTGCCCCGCACGCGGTGCCCGCAGGGCCGTCCGAACCACCAGCCTGAGGGCATGCCCCCCCCTGACCAGAGGAACTCTTTGTACTTTCCCCACCCTGACTTCGAGCTGTACGACAACATCGACAGGACGCCCGAACAGGTCGCCGCCGCGCGCTTCGGCATGGCCACACTCGACGACCTGCGGCGCTGGTCTCGCCGGGATGCCAAGGTCTTCCTCGCCCAGCACCCGCTGCCCGGCGCACCGCTGCCGGAGCTGGACCCCCGCCCGTACGTCGCTGCCCTCGCCGCTGCCAAAACGCCCGCCGAGGTGAGCGCCGTCACCCAGCACCTCCTGGACGCGGTGTACCCAACCGTCCGCGAGGTCAGCAACCTCTTCGCCGAAATCGCACGTTGGGGAGGCCGGCACCAGGACGCCGCCCCGGATTCCCCGCCCAAGATGCTGATGAGCGCCGCCAGCCGCTGCCTGGACGCCTTGACCCTCGCGGACCAGGCCGACATCCGGGTCCTGCGCGAGGAGTACGACCCGGTTTCCAAGCCGGCCCTGCCGAGCACGGCATCCGCCCCGGGCCTCCCCCCGTCCACGCCGACACCGCACCGTGCGACCAAACGGCACACCCCGTGACGGCGGCCGACCGCCCGCTCAGCCCCTGGCCCAGTCCGGAGAGATCCTGCCCTTGCACACCACCCCCCTGATCACCGTCGTCATCGCCAGCCAGTTGCGCGAGGACCGGCTCGAATACCTGACCGCCATGCATGCCAGCCTCACCCGGCAGTCCGTGCCGTGGGAGGCCGTGATCGCGCTCGACGGCGCCTCACCCGACCTCCTCCCGGCACAACTCGCGCGCGACACCCGCGTTCGCGCCCTTGCCCTGCCCCGTCCGGTCGGCGCCGCCTGCGCCAGGAACCTGGCCCTCACCGAAGTACGGACCCCCTACGTCAACTGGGCGGACGACGACGATGAGTTCACCGACGATGCGATGGCTGTACGGCTGAACACCCTGGAATCCACCGGTGTCGGCTGGTGCGCGGGCTGGAGCGAGGACCACCACCCCGACGGCACACGCACACTGTGGCGCTGTCCCACCCCGCCCGGCCGACACGAGGCTGGTGACATCTGGACGTACTGGAAGTCGCCGGCCGACACCATCCCCATCGGCCCGACCACGATCCTCGCCCGCACCGACCTGGTCCGGGCGGCGCCCATGGGCGGTCTCGTCCAGGGCGAGGACTACTGCGCACTCGCCGTCACCTGTCTCGCCCCCGGGGTTGTGCTGCCGGTGTCGGTGTACCGCTACCGCAAGCACTCCGGGCAGATGACCGCCCAGCTCGGCTACGGCCAGTTGGAATCGGCCGCTCGCGAGCACGCCTGGCAGTTCGGCCACCATCTGCGCGCTGTAATACGTGCTGGCGCCGGTGTAGGTTCCGCGGTTTCGTGAGCACTTCCGCGTGATCATGAGCACCGATCGAGCATTTCCGGGTGATCATGGGCAGCGGTAACGTTCAGTAGCGGTCAGTTGGGGACTGTTAACGATCTTCCGGTTTGGGCGGTGCATCCTCTTCGCACCTTTCCAGTATGGCCGTACAGCGTCCGAGAAGGGGCCGCAGCAAGCTGCTCGCTCCTGTGGCGTCGATTCGGTACGCCGACGGGTCGACTCGTGAAGTCCCCTTCAGCCTGCTGCGGTTGAGGGACTTCGAGGAGTCCGAGCCGTGGCGCCGGGTTCGTTCGGTACACGGGATGGCGCACTACTCGGGCGACTACGCCTCGGCGACGACGGGCGGCCAGGTGGTCTATGAGAGCCGCCTGGAGTTGGCCCGTCTGCTGCTCGCCGACTTCGATCCCTCGGTGTGCGGCATCTTCGCGCAGCCCTTGCGCATGGTGGCGCAGGTCGACGGCAGGGTACGCAGCCATGTTCCGGACTTCCTCTTGGTGATGCGCTCGGGGACGGTGCGCATCGTCAACGTCAAGCCGGCCTCGCGCCTGCAGGACCCCAAGGTCGCGCAGGCGCTGGCCTGGCCGGGACACCTGATCGAGCGGCATGGCTGGGAGTACGAGATCTGGTCGGGAGCCGAGCCGACCCTGCTGGAGAACATCAGATTCCTCGCCGCCTATCGGCACCCCGGCGTTGTCCCCGCCGACGCAGTCGAACGGGCCTGGCAGGAAGTCGTCGACGGCGAGGAGCTGGCACTCGCCGAGCGGCGACTGGCCGGAGGCCGAGAGCCCGAAGAAGCCCGTCCGCCGCTCATGGCCTTGTTGTGGGCGGGACGGCTGACCACGGACCTCGCGGCCAGGCCGCTGTCGGGAGAGTGCGTACTGCGGAGGCGCGGATGAACCAGTGGACGACGACGCTGCGGCCAGGTCTGCCGATCGGGTTCGACGGTGAGCAGTTCACCGTCGCGGAGATCGAGGGGCGACGGATTCTCCTGCGCCAGTCGGCGCTGGCCGGGCCGCCGAGGCTGCGGCAGGTCGACATCTCCGTCTTGCTCGCCCATCCCACCACCGAGATCCTGGAGCCGGTCCCGGAAGAGGCGACGGCTTCCGCGGCCCTGCTGAGCGGCTTGGCCGACGAGGAGGACGACGAGCTGACCGTGAAGGTCCAGCACCTCCAGGAGGTCCTGACCGGATACCGGCTCGGCGACGCTGCGCTGGCACTCGACGGAGAGCCGCGGGCGGACTTCGCGCCGGGCAAGCCGCTGCTGCACCGCTACGCCGTCAAGGCCGCTGAGCTCGGCGTCGGGGTCAGCACGATCCGCCGGTGGACGGCGGCGTTCAAGAAGTCGGGCCCGGCCGGGCTCGTGGTCGACCGCCCCGTGCGCAGCGTGGTGGAGCGGGCGGATCACCGCTGGGTGGAGATGGCCGAGGAGGTCTTGAAGGCGCACGTCAAGGCGAGCCGTCCTGTGCGCGGGCTGATCCTCGCTGAGATCGAGGAACGGCTGGTCAAGAAGCACGGGGAAGGCGCGGTGCCGCTGCCGGCGAGCACGATGGGCTACGAGTTGCTGCGGCAGCTGGCCAAGGGGACCAACGCGTTCGAGGGGAGCACCAAGGGCAAGCGGTCAATCGCGGACGCCCCGCAGGGCACGTACGGCCGCCTGCGTGCCACTCGGCCGGGCGAGTACGTGGTCCTGGACACCAACAGCCTGGACGTCTTCGCGATGGAGCCGCTGACCTGCCGGTGGGTCCGGTGCGAGCTCACCGTCGCCATGGATCTCTACAGCAGGTGCATCGTGGGCCTGCGGCTGACTCCAGTCTCGACGAAGTCCGTCGATGTCGCAGGGGTGTTGTACGAGACGGTGCGTCCGCGCGAGGCCCGTGCCGGCGGAGGGGAGCCGTTGCCGTACGCCGGGGTGCCGTCCACCGTGGTGGTCGACGCGGAGAAGCTGGTGGACCGGGACGGACAGCCGCTGCTGCCGACGGTCGCCACGGAAACGATCATCTTCGACCACGGCAAGGTCTACCTGTCGAACCACATCAAGAGCGTCTGCGCGAAGCTGCGGATCTCGCTTCAGCCCGCTCGCCCGAAGACCCCGACCGACAAGCCGGTCGAGCGCTGGTTTCGGACTCTGAACCAGGGCCTGTTGGCAGCGCTGCCCGGCTACAAGGGCTCCGACGTGCACAGCCGGGGAGAGAAGGTCGAGGACGAGGCGTTCTTCTTCCTCGATGAGCTCGAAGCGGTCATCCGGGATTGGATCACCATGGTGTATCACCGGCGCCGCCACCGCGGGTTGTGCATCCCGGAGGTGCCGGGGCTGAAGCTGAGCCCGTTGGAGATGTTCGAGCACGGCGTCACGCGCGCCGGCCCGCTGCGGATTCCGCTGCGTCCCCATCTCGCCCTGGACTTCCTCGAAGAGTTCCGCGTCCCGATCCACCACTACGGCGTGGACATCGACGGCCTGCGCTACAACGGCGTGGGGCTCGACGGCCACCGCAACCAGCCCAGCCCGTACCGGGGCGTGGACGCGGGGAAGTGGCCGATCGCCATCGACTCCGGCGACATCACCAAGGCGTACTTCCAGGACCCGCAGACGCGGGAGTGGCACGTCCTCAACTGGGAGCACGCCGCTGCTCTGGGCATGCCGGTGAGCCGGGAGGCCCTTGCGTACGCCCGTCGGCTCGCAAAGCAGAAGGACCGGTTCCCGGACACCAAGCGCGCGCTGGTCGAGCTGCTGGAGCGGTGGGGTGCGGGGCTGACGCGGGATCGCACCGAGCGGCGCATGGCGGTTCGGCTGTCCCAGGAGCGACTGCGCATGGTCGGCAACGACGAGGCGCCCGACGCGACCGACGTCGTCGCCTCTCTCCCGTCCCTGCGGAAGGTGGCAGCCGCCGGCGGGCCCGGGGCCGGCGCAGAGGAGACGCAAGTCCCGGACCTGCGGGTCGTCGAGGGCGCGAGCGAGGTGCCGGGTGGGGACGATGACGAGGACGACGAGCTGGAAGCCGCCTTCCCGGGCGACGAGAACGGCGCCGCGATCGACGAGGACGACTACTACGCCGACGTCTGGGAGAGCCGTTGAGCACGGCGGGCGGCGCCGAGGACGCCGAGCCGTTCGAGGGCGACGACCGCCAGTACAGCCCGACCCGGCTGCCCGGATGGCTGCAGGAGGTCTACGGTCCTGACCGGATCCGGCCCGAGCAGCTGAGCCGGTCCCAGCTCGCAGACCTGTCGCCGCGAGCGCTCTCGGTCCACAACGACAACCGGGAGGTCTGGCACGCCAACATCGGCCCGATCGACACCCCGCAGCTGCTGGCGCTCCACGCGGACTTGCGCGAGATCGTGGAGTCGAACCGGCAGGACGGCAACAAGACGAAACCGGCAGCCCTGGTGGACGCCCACCCAGGGCTCGGCAAGAGCACGGCGGTGCGCGCATATGGCTGCGACCTGTTCAAACGACAGGTCAACCTGCGCGGGGACACCACTCCGGCCGGTGCCCGCAGGGTGCCCGTCATCTACATCGCGCTGAGCGGCAACACACAGATCCGCGGCCTGAACGCGGCGATCTGCCGGTTCTACGGGCTGCCCGTCAAGGGAGATGCCGACACCCTGGCCGAGCGGGCCGTGGACGCGGTGCTGTCGATGAAGACCGTCGCCATGATCATCGACGACATCCACTTCCTGGCCGGCTCGAAGTCCAACTCGGTCCGCATGGCCAACCAGCTCAAGTACCTCTCCAACGTCTTCCCCGTCACCCTGATCTACGTCGGCGTCGGAGTCCAGGAACGCGGCATCCTCCATGAAGGCTTCTCGCCGAAGGAGAGCCCGCTCGCCCAGTTCGGGCGCCGCACCACGGCGCTGACGCTGCCGCCCTTCCAGGTCGATGACGACGAGAGCCGCCTGCAGTGGCACCGACTGCTCAAGACGATCGAACAGAAACTCGTCCTGGCCGAGAAGTACCCCGGCATGCTCGCCGAGGACCTCTCGGACTACCTCTTCGCCCGCTCCACCGGGCACTTCGCATCGCTGATGTCGCTCATCAACCGCGGCTGCCTGCGCGCGATCCGAGGCGGGCACGAGCGCCTGGACAAGGAACTGATGAACCAGGTGAAGAACGACGCCGCAGCCGAGGAGGCGCGCAAGGAACTCGAAGCCGAGCTCAAGGCAGGTCTCAAGACCACGCGGCCTACCCTGGACCCGCGACGGCCAAGGAAGTCGGCATGACGGGCTGGAGTGACGAGCGCATCCCCATCGCCGTGGCGCCCGCCCCGGGGGAGGCTCTGGACAGCTGGCTGGAGCGGTACGCCCAGCGGCTTCGGATCAACACCTTGGACTTCGTCGACTATCTCGGCCTGCCGCACTCGTCCGCGCGCACGATGGTCCGCCGCCTCACCGACGACGAACGCGACGTGCTTCAGCGCCGCACCGGGATCGGCGCCGAGCAGCTGAGGGCGATGACCCTGGAGCCGTACGACGGCTCCCTCGTGCGCATCGACCCGGTATCGCGGCGCCTTAGGTGTCCGCCCGCCTGGCGGCACTACGGCACGACGTCCCGCTACTGCCCGGCCTGCCTTCGGGAGGAGCAGACGCGGTGGCAGGTGCGCTGGCGCCTCGGCTGGGCTTTCGCCTGCACCCGGCACGAACTGCTGCTGCTCGACCAGTGCCCCCAGTGCGGGAACGCCCCGCCCGTGGCCACCCGCGGCCGGCACCGCGTCGTGCCGCGGCCGGAGACCTGCCGGTCCTGGATCATTCAGCGGGGCCAGGACGTCCGCTGCGACTTTCCCCTTGCCCAGGCGCCGGCGGTCCGCCTGCCCACGGACGGGTCGGTCCTCGTGGCCCAGCACGCGGTCGACATCTCCGTGCTCGCCGACCACCACGGCGCCGCGTCACGCCAGCGCAGTGGCGAGCTGTCGTTCCTGGGCCGGCGGGCCCTGCGCGGCATCCACGCGCAGCTCGACCTGGCGCCACCGGTGGTCCATGAGGTCCTCGCGGAGTGCGGCGGGACCACACCCCGGGTCGCCGCCACGCACGAAGTACACGACACGCAGTACATCGCCGTCGGCACGGCCCTGGCCGTCATCGCGACAGACCTGGAACACCCCGCCTGCGACGAGCTGTTCGCGTGGCTGCACCGCGGCCACGGGCAGCCCATCGGCGTCCCCCGCGATCATCCCACCTCGGACCTGGGGAACTGGAGGCCGGCCGGAGCACGCGTGATCTCGCGGATCCTCAAAGCCTCGGACCCACAGCTCACCCTCAAGGCCCGGCTGCGCTACAGGACGGCGACCCCCGATCCCGCGGCTCCCGCGCTGACCGAAGAACAGGTGAGCCAGCGGGCAGCGAAACTGCCCGGGATGCTCTGGGCGTCCTGGATGCTGCGGCTGCTGCCGGCCAAGTCCGCGCACCAACCGCGGATCGGCGGCATGCGTCGCGCCTGCGTGAACCTGATGCTGATCCCCGGCGGCCCGATCGGGCATCGGCAGGCCACCCGGCTCATGGGCAACAGCCACTTCCGCAGCCAGCAGGAGGCCCTGCTGGCCTTCGTGGACGCGGACCACATCGCCAGCGCGCTGGCGCACTTCGCGCACGTCGTCGACGCGCACACCATCCCCATCGACTACGCCCGCCGACGCAATCTGTTCGCCGACGAGAGCGTCGAGCTGGCCCTCGACGAGAGGCGGCACCGTGAGATCTGCCGCAGCTTCGGCAGCCGCCAGTTCACACCGGTACATCAGGAGCGGGCCCGCTGGCAGGTGCGCCGCCTGCTGCTGGGGGCCGAGCCCTACCGAGGCAACCACCCACCCGCCTGGGCTCACCGCTTCACCTACCGGCTGCATCCCGATCTTCGTGCCTTCTTCGACGATCAGGCCGCTGCCACCCTCGCGGCCCACGGGATCAACGAACCGGTGTGGTGGGAGCCGCCCGACGACTGGCTCGACGGCACCGTGCTGCCCGTCGCCCCGCTGGGCATCACCACGGACCGCCTGGCCGCGCTCCTAGCCCCGGGGCCGGCCGCCGGCGAGGTGGCCAAGGAACTCGGCCTCACGATGCACCAACTGCGGCTGCTGCTGGAGAGCCAAGGGATCAGCGCCCCGAAACCGCCCAAACCCCGAGGGCCAGGGCACCCCACTCCCCGGAAAGGGAACCTTGCGCCCGATCGCCTGCGCCACCTCTACGAACACCGGGGGATGCAGCAGAAGGACATCGCCGAGCTCGCCGGCTGCAGCCCCGGCATCGTCCGCTACTCCTTGAGGGAGGCCGGAATCCCGCTCCGGCCGCGCCGCGCGGCCGGAGAACTCGCCCGGTCCGTCGACCCCGACTGGCTCAGAATCGAGTACCACGTCAAAGGGCGCACGGCCGCGGACATCGCGCGGGAGCTCAACACCGGCGGAGGCAGCATCACCAACCTCCTCGACGCATGGGGGATCCCTCGGCATCCCCTGCGCGGTCACGTCCCTCCGCCGCGCGTCCACCCGAATCCGTTCGCTGATCTGCCGGTGACGCTCTCGCCGGCCATGCACCGCATCAGCATCCGCCAGAACAGTCTGACGGCCCTGCGGAGCGCGGTGCTGGTGCCGGGATACCCCACGCGCCGCTCGGCAGCCCTCACCCTCGGCATCCCCCGGACGACGTTCAACGCCCACCTTCGCCTGGTGGAGGACGGCGCCGGATTCGCCGTATTCAACCACCGCAAGCGGCCGGTCCGAGTGACGCCCCGCGGCCAATCTCTCATCCGGGAGGCGAAGCACCTGATCGCCCTCTTGGACGCGGCACGCGCGGCACGCCAGGAGGGGTAAACCGGCCGGTCAAGCCGCAGCTCAGAGCTCCTTGCGGGGGTCGGTGGAGATGCCGGGGCCGGGATTCAGACCACGAGGGCGGCAGTGTTCTCGTCAGTGTCCCGGGCACTGCGAGCGGCGAGGTACCGCTCGGCGTCCAGGGCCGCGGCCGCGCCGGTGCCGGCGGCGGTGATGGCCTGGCGGTAGGTGTGGTCGACGACGTCGCCGGCGGCGAACACCCCCGGCAGGCTGGTACGCGTCGTCGGGGCGGCGACGGTGATGTAGCCCTCGCCATCAAGGTCGAGCTGGCCGGCGAACAGCTCGGTGCGCGGGTCGTGGCCGATGGCAATGAACAGCCCCGTGACGTCCAAGTCGCGGGTGGCGCCGGTGAAGACGTCGCGCAGGACGACGCCGCCGAGCATGCCGTTCGTCTCCTTGATCTCGGCGATCTCGCTGTCGAAGGCGAAGGAGATCTTGTCGTCCGCGAAGGCCCGGTCCTGCATGACCTTGGAGGCGCGCAGGGTGGAGCGTCGGTGGACGACGGTGACCGACTTGGCGAAGCGGGTGAGGAAGGTGGCTTCCTCCATGGCAGTGTCGCCGCCGCCGACCACGACGATGTCCCGGTCACGGAAGAAGAACCCGTCGCAGGTCGCGCACCAGGACACGCCCCGGCCGGACAGCTCTTCCTCCTGCGGCAGGCCGAGCTTGCGGTAGCCGGAACCGGTGGCGATGATCACCGTCTTCGCGCGGTGGACGGTGCCGGCGGAGTCGGTGAGGAGCTTGATGTCGCCGGTGAGGTCCACTCCGACGATGTCGTCGTCGATCATCTCGGCACCGAACTTCTCGGCCTGGGCCCGCATGTTCTCCATCAGGACCGGCCCGTCGACGCCGTCGGGGAAGCCGGGGAAGTTCTCGACCTCGGTGGTGGTCGTGAGTGAACCGCCGACGAAGATGCTGCTGCCGAAGAGCAGGGGCCGCAGCTGGGCGCGTGCGGTGTAGAGGGCGGCGGTGTATCCGGCGGGGCCGGAGCCGATGATGACGACCTCGCGTATCTCGCTCACGCCGTCGCCTCCGGCTTCGCCGGGGCGATCTCGGCGATCAGGCCCTCGACGAGGGTCTTGATCTCGTCGCGGATCGGGCGGACGGCCTCGACGCCCTGGCCGGCCGGGTCCTCGAGCTTCCAGTCGAGGTAGCGCTTGCCGGGGAAGACGGGGCAGGTGTCGCCGCAGCCCATGGTGATGCAGACGTCCGACTCGCGGACCGCGTCGACGGTGAGGATCTTCGGCGTCTCCTTGGAGATGTCGATGCCGACCTCGGCCATGGCCTCGACGGCGGCCGGGTTCACGGCGGCACCCGGGTTGGAGCCGGCGGAACGGACCTCGACGCGGTCTCCGGCCAGGTGAGTCAGCCAGGCGGCGGCCATCTGGGAGCGGCCGGCGTTGTGGACGCAGACGAACAGGACGGACGGCTTGTCGGCCATGGTGATCGTTCTCTCTCGTCGCATGGCGGAACCCAGCCGCCGATGACTTCAGTCCCCGCTGGTATCAGCGAGTGGTGATGTGAGAGTATCAGTGCATGCTGACTTCAGTCGATCCTGATGTGATCCGGGTGCTGGGCGATCCGCTCCGCCTCCAGATCGTGACCCTGCTGGCGCGCGAGACGCTCTGCACGACGCACCTGGTCGAGGAGACCGGAGCCAAGCAGACCAACCTGTCCAACCACATGAAGGTGCTGCGCGAGGCCGGGCTGGTGGAGACCGAGCCGTGCGGCCGCTTCATCTACTACAAGCTCAAGCCCGAGGTCCTGGCCGGCCTATCCGAGCAGCTCGCTGAACTCGCCGCCTCCGCCCGCACCGCCGCCGAGAACAAGAGGGCCTGCCCGTGACCTCCACCGAGCCCACCACCGCCCGCACCCAGGGCGCCGGCCCAGCCGGGGACGACTCGATCGTCAAGAAGCTCTCCACCCTCGACCGCTACCTCGCGGTGTGGATCCTGCTCGCCATGGCCGTCGGTCTGGGCCTGGGCCGGATTGTCCCGGGGATGAACGACGCGCTCGCGAAGATCGAGATCGGCGGGATCTCCCTGCCGATCGCGCTCGGTCTGCTCGTGATGATGTATCCGGTCCTGGCGAAGGTCCGCTACGACCGGCTCGACGCCGTCACCGGCGACAGGAAGCTGATGGCCTCCTCGCTGGTCATCAACTGGATCGTCGGCCCGGCGGTGATGTTCGCGCTCGCGTGGATCTTCCTGCCGGACCTGCCCGAGTACCGCACCGGCCTGATCATCGTGGGACTTGCCCGCTGTATCGCCATGGTGATCATCTGGAACGACCTCGCCTGCGGCGACCGGGAGGCCGCCGCCGTCCTTGTCGCCCTGAACTCGGTGTTCCAGGTCCTCGCGTTCGGTCTGCTGGGCTGGTTCTACCTCGACCTGCTGCCCCGCTGGATGAACCTCGGCGACGGCCAGGGCCTGGACGTGTCCGTCTGGCACATCGCGCTGAACGTCATCATCTTCCTCGGCATCCCGCTGCTGGCCGGCTTCCTCACCCGCCGCATCGGCGAGCAGAAGCTGGGCCGCGAGAACTACGAGGCGAAGTTCCTTCCGAAGATCGGCCCGTGGGCGTTGTACGGCCTGCTGTTCACGATCGTCATCCTCTTCGCCCTCCAGGGGAAGACCATCACCTCGCAGCCGCTGGACGTCGCCCGGATCGCGCTGCCGCTGCTGGTCTACTTCGCCGTGATGTTCTTCGGCACCTTCCTCCTTGGCAAGGGACTGGGCCTGGCCTACGACCGCACCACGACGCTGGCCTTCACCGCGGCGGGCAACAACTTCGAGCTGGCCATCGCGGTCGCCATCGCCACCTTCGGCGTCACCTCCGGCCAGGCCCTGTCCGGGGTCGTCGGCCCGCTCATCGAGGTCCCAGTGCTGATCGGCCTGGTCTACGTCGCGCTCGCCTGGCGCAAGAAGTTCGCCGCCGACGCGGTGACGACGGCGCCGTGACGCAGCAGACGGATGTGGTGGTGGTCGGCGGCGGCCAGGCAGGGCTCGCCGCCGCCTACCACCTGCACCGCCAGGGCCTCGACTTCGTCATCCTGGACGCCGATCCGGCTCCAGGCGGGGCCTGGCAGCACATGTGGGACTCGCTGCACCTGTTCTCCCCGGCCGAGCACTCCTCCCTGCCCGGCCGCCTCATGCCCGCCCAGGCGGGCGAGACCTACCCGGGCGCCGGGCACGTGGTGGACTACCTCGCCGACTACGAGAAGCGCTACGACCTGCCTGTTCAGCACGGCACCCGCGTGGACGCCGTACGCCGTGACGCGGACCGCCTCCTGGTCGAAGCGGACTCCGCGACGTGGCGGGCCCGTGCGGTCATCAGCGCCACCGGCAGCTGGTCGCGGCCGTTCATCCCTGCTGTCCCCGGCCGCAGCGTCTTCACCGGGCGGCAGCTGCACACGGTGAACTACCGTTCGCCGGCGGACTTCGCTGGACGGCGCGTGATCGTGGTCGGCGGCGGGAACTCCGGCGCCCAGATCGCCGCCGACCTCGCCCTGGACGGCCACGTCGAGGTGACGTGGGTGACCCAGCGCCCACCGCGTTTCCTCCCCGACGACATCGACGGCCGTGCCCTGTTCGATGTCGCCACCGCCCGCCGCCGCGCCCTGGACGCCGGCCGCAGCGACACCGGCGGCGTCGCCTCCCTCGGCGACATCGTGGCCGTGCCGCCCGTCCGCGCGGCCCACGACGCCGGGCTCCTCACCGCGAAGCCGATGTTCGCCCAGCTCACGGCAACCGGTGTCCGGTGGGCTGACGGCAGCCAGAGCGACGCGGACGCGGTGATCTGGTGCACCGGCTTCCGCCCGGCCCTGGCCCACCTTGCCCCGCTGAACCTGCGGGGTCCGCGCGGGCACATCTCCACCGACGGCACGCGCGCCCTCGGTGAGCCGCGGTTGCACCTGCTCGGTTATGGCGACTGGACCGGACCGGCCTCGGCCACCCTCATCGGAGTCGGCCGCCCGGCCCGCGACGCCGCCCGCGCGATCACACAGCTGTCGTGACCGGTCAGGTGATGGTGGGGCTGCGGCGCTCGACGAGGACGACGTCGCGCCAGACGCCGTGATGGCGCCCGATCCGCTCCCGCGTGCCGATGACACGAAAGCCGGCCCGTTGGTGAACAGCGAGGCTGGCGGTGTTCTCGGGGAAGATCCCCGACTGGATCGTCCAGATCCCCGCTCGTTCAGTGGAATCGACCAGAGCCTTGAGCAGGGCGGAGGCGACGCCGCGACCGCGGGCGGCGGGGTGGACGTAGACGGAGTGCTCCACCACGCCCGCGTAGGCGCACCGGTCGGAGACCCGGCTCGCGGCCACCCAGCCCAGCACCGTTCCGTCCACGTCGAGGGCGGCGAAGCGGTGCTCGGGCAGCTTCGCGGCGTCGAATGCCTCCCAGACGGGTGCGACGGTCTCGAAGGTGGCGTTCCCCTCGTCGATCCCCGCCTGATAGATGGCAAGCACCTGCCTGGCGTGCTCCGGTTCCAGCGGCACGATCACCGCGCTCACAGATCCACTCCCCACAACGTCCCCCCTCTCATCACGCTCAGGCTGCGGCCGGCATGGTCAGCAGCTGGCCCATCGCGGCGAGCACCGACGGCTCGACCCGGTAGTACACCCAGGTACCGCGCCGCTCGGAGGTGAGCAGCCCGGCCTCCTTCAGCTTCTTCAGGTGGTGGGACACCGTGGGCTGGGAGACGCCAACGTCGGAGATATCGCACACGCACGCCTCCCCGCCCTCGTGCGAGGCCACGGCGGAGAACAGCCGCAGCCGGACCGGGTCACCGAGCGCCTTGAACATCCGCGCCGCCGTCTCGGCCTCCTCGGCGGTCATCGGGCGCTCGGTCAGCGGCGGGCAGCACGGCGCCACACCCTGTCCGTCGGCTTCGAGCAGCGGCAGCGCCTTGGCATTCGACATGCGTCTATGTTGACACATGTCGAACTAGTGCGGGAGTCCGTCACCGGCGTGCGAGGTGGGCGGCCAGGCGTCGGGCGATCCGTTCCGCGTCCCGGCCCACGCCGCGCAGGGAGTTCGACGACAGGCTGCGCTGCCATTCCAGCCCGACGAACGCTAGACCCGGCACACCGGTGGCGAGGCCCTCGCGGTGTTGGGGGTTCCGGTCGGCGTCGAGAGCGCCGTCGAGGCCGGTGAGGTAGGGCAGGTCGGGGCGGTAGCCGGTGGCGAGCACGATCGCGTCGACCTCCTCCCGGCTTCCGTCCGGCCAGACGAGCTTGGCCCCGTCGGCGCCGGTGAACAGCGGCCGCCAGTCGGGTCGACTTGCGGCCAGGGCGGCCCGGTAGCGGCCGTCGTCAAGGACCGGCTGTGCCGGCGGGCACGCAAGGAACCGGCCGAGGGGCGCGGTGTCCAGGCCGGTACGGGTCGTCCAGAAGTGCAGGTCGCGGCCGAGGATGCGCTGGGCTGTGAACTTCACCGGCCCGCGGGTGGCGAGTGTGACCCGTGCCGTCTCGGCGAGCTCGGCGGCGATCTGCACGGCGGAGTTCCCGGCCCCGACCACGACCACCCGGCGGCCGGCGAAGGGGGCCGGGCTGCGGTAGTCGGCGGCGTGCAGCACCTGCCCGGTGAACTCCTCCAGGCCCGGCAGTGCGGGCCGGTGCGGGTGCCCGAATGTCCCGGAGGCCGCCACGATGGCCTGCGCGGACAGCTGGCCGCCGCCCTCCAGTTCCACTGCGAAGCCGTCGCCGGTACTGCGGACCGCGGTGACGCGGCTGCCGGTGCGGATGTCGGCGTCCAGGCGGCCGGCGTAGGCGGTGAGGTAGGCGACGACCTCGTCGCGGTGCGGGTAGCGGTCGCGGTCGGCGCCGGGGAACAGCATCCCGGGCAGGGAGCTGTACCGGGCGGGGGAGAACAGCGTGAGGCTGTCGTAGTAGTGCGGCCACGACCCGGCCGCACGGTCGGATGCCTCCAGCACCACCGGCCGCAGTCCGCGCCGCAGCAGTGCGTGGGCGGTGGCGAGTCCGGACTGGCCGCCGCCGATGACGGCGACGTCGATGTGCTCCATCAGCGAATCCCCCTGGGTTCGATGGATGTCTATGTTGACGCTCATCAATACAGGTGTCATGCTGGGCCGCGCAAGCCATCGACAGATGTCGAAACACGCAAGGAGTCGCCGTGAACGCGCCCGCCACCACCGAGCTGCCCGTCGTCGTGATCGGGGCCGGCCCCGCCGGTCTGGCCGCCGCCGCCCACCTCATCGACCAGGGCATCGAACCCCTGGTCCTGGAAGCCGGGCCCACCGCTGGCGCCGCGGTGCGCGAGTGGTCGCACGTGCGGCTGTTCTCCACTTGGGGCGAGGTCGTCGACCCCGCCGCCGAGAAGCTCCTGGCGCCCACCGGCTGGACCCGCCCCGACCCGGCCACCTACCCCTCCGGCGGCGACTGGGCCGACCTCTACCTGCAGCCGCTCGCCGACGTCCTCGGCGACCGTGTCCGCACCGGCGCCACCGTCACCGGTGTCTCGCGCAGCGGACGGGACCGGATTGTGGACGCCGACCGCGAGCAGCAGCCGTTCGTCGTGCACGTCGCCCACACCGACGGCCGTGAGGAGCGCCTCTTCGCCCGCGCCGTCATCGACGCCTCCGGCACCTGGACCACGCCCAGCCCGGCCGGCGGCAGCGGACTGCCCGCGCTCGGCGAAAAGGCCGCCGCGGACCGGATCACCTACCGCGTCCCGGACCTGAAGAACCCCGCCGTCCGCGCCCGGTACGCGGGTAAGCGCACCGCCGTGATCGGCTCCGGCGCCTCCGCGTTCACCGCACTCGCCTACCTCGCCGACCTCGCCAAGTCCGACGACGGCGCGGGCACCAAGGGCGTGTGGATCCTGCGCCGGGGCATCTCCAGCTCCACCTTTGGCGGCGGAGAAGCCGACCAGCTCCCGGCGCGCGGGGCCCTGGGCCTGGCGGCCAAGGCCGCCGTCGGCGCCGGTCACGCGGACGCGGTCACCGGCTTTCGCACCGAGGCGATCGAGCGGGCGGACGACGGCCGCCTGGTCCTGGTCGGCGAGGACGGCCGCCGCCTGGACCCGGTCGACGAGGTCATCGTGCTGACCGGCTTTCGCCCGGACCTGTCCTTCCTCGACGAGCTGCGCCTGGGCCTCGACGAGCGCCTCCAGGCCCCCACCGAGCTGGCACCGCTGATCGATCCCAACCAGCACTCCTGCGGCACCGTCTACCCGCACGGCCACCGCGAGCTCTCCCACCCGGAGCAGGGCGTGTACCTGGTCGGCATGAAGTCCTACGGCCGCGCCCCGACCTTCCTGGCGATGACCGGCTACGAGCAGGTCCGCTCCGTCGCCGCCGCGATCGCCGGCGACCTAGAGTCCGCCGACCGCGTCGAACTCACCCTGCCCGAGACCGGGGTCTGCGGCGGTGCGGGCCTGTTCGACGCCCCCGACGCTGCTCAGGGCGACGGCGGCGGTTGCTGCGCCCCGGCGCCGCAGCTCGTCCAGCTCGGCGCCCCGGCCGCGGTCGGCGTGGCTGCCGAAGAGGCGCCGGCGGGCGGCTGCTGCGGCTCGTGACCAGCCTGGGCACCCCCGCGCGCGGGGCCGCGACCGGAACGGGGGACCGGTCGCGGCCCCGCGCCGCCCTGCCCGCCCTCTGCGCCACGCAGATCGTGAGCTGGGGCATCGTCTACTACGCCTTCCCCGTCCTCAATCCGCAGATCACCGCCGCGACCGGCTGGCCGGCCGGGGCGACCACCGCGGCGTTCTCCCTCGGTCTCGTCGTCTCCGCCCTCGCCGGAATCCGCGTCGGGCGCATCCTCGACCGGCGCGGCCCGCGCGCCGTCATGACCGCAGGGTCTGTGCTCGGCGTCATCAGCCTGCTGATCGTGGCTGCGGCCCCGAACCTCCCGCTCTTCATCGCCGGTTGGATGCTCGCCGGGCTCGCGATGGCCGCCACCTTCTACCAGCCCGCGTTCGCCGCCCTCACCCGTTGGTGGGCCCCCGACCACGTGCGCGCCCTGACCGTCGTCACCCTCGCCGGCGGGCTCGCCTCCACTGTCTTCGCACCCCTGACCGCGGCCCTCGCCGAGCACCTGTCCTGGCGCCACACCTACCTTGTGCTCGCCGGCATCCTCGCCGCCGTCACCATCCCCGCTCACGCCCTGGCATTGCGCGCGCCCTGGCCCGACGCCCCAACCAGCCCCGCACATGCGGCCGGAGGCGCTGACGGGGTCGGGCGCAGCCGACCGTTCCTCCTGCTCGCTGCCGCCTTCACCCTGTCCGGCTTCGCGATGTACGCGGTCGTCGTCGCCCTCGTCCCACTCCTCCTCGAACGCGGGTACACCACCAGCCAGGCCGCCTGGGCCCTCGGCATCGGCGGCGCCGGACAGACCCTCGGCCGCACCCTGTACGCCGCCCTCGCACGCCGTACCACCGCCACCGCCCGCACCACGATCCTCATCGCGCTGGGCGGACTGACCGCCGCCGCCTTCGCTGCCGCCCCGGGCCCGTACGCCCTGCTCATAGCAGTAGCGGTAGTGGCCGGCATGGTCCGCGGCAACCTCACCCTTCTGCAAGCCACCGCCATCACCGACCGCTGGGGCGCAACCCACTACGGTCGCCTCTCCGGACTCCTGGCGGCACCAGCAACCACCGCCGCAGCCCTCGCGCCGTTCGCCGGAGCAGCCCTCGCCGGAACCCTCGGCGGCTATCCACACCTCTTCGGCCTGCTGGCGCTAGTCTCCGGGCTCGCCGCCCTAACCGCGCTGGGTACGGCACACGCCCACGCATACGGTCGGTAGTCGGCCCCGGCCCTCTTCAACAGCCGAACCCAACGGGTTCGGCGGGACATCTCGCCCAGGCATCCATGCCAAGCGGCCGCAACATAGCCGACGATCGCCGGTTTGGGTAACCGGCGATCGTAGGGACCATTGAAGCTCACCCCGTCCCCGAGCTTCCAGCGGAGAACAGTGCCACCCTTCTTGCGGCCCCGTAGCCAGGGCTTGCTACCGCCAGTGACTACCACTCAGGTCCCGGCGGCCGACTCTGCTCATGATCGCCGAGCACACGCGCTGCTCGGTAGGCGCGGAAATCGGGGTTTCCGCAGGAGCCAGTGCTCATGAAGTCGCGATCCCTACAGCCGGGACGGCGGCCTGATGGCCCCTCCTGCCTTCGCTGGACTCGCCCGGCGAATCGATGCGCACGTCGCCGAATTCCCCGCCACTGCCGCAGATGTGTCCGTAGCCGACCTCCTCGACGATATCGGCATGCTGAACCAATACCTCCAGCACATCGCGGAGCACATACAGGAGCGGTTCGCCAACCCGGACAATGTGGGGCTGGCCGAGCGTACGTTGCTCTGCGAGACGGTTGAGGCAGCCGGTCAAATCGCTAAGGCGCAGCACTATTTGACGTCCGCCCTGACGTATATGACCGCGGGCTTCCGAAAGGAGCTGATGCTCCGCTCCTACCCGCACCTGGCGCACGACCCCGACCTGGCCCTCACCATCGCCACCGAGAAATACGGCGAAGCGGGAAACCGCCTACGCACAGCCTCCCACTGGCTGGACAGCACCACCCGTACCGGGCAGCGCCCGACAACGGCTCCTCCACGCCTCCGCTCGTCCCCTACCGCCAGCACAATGCCAGCCCGGCGCTGAGGCGGAGTCCACCACGCGCGCCCCCTGCCCGGTCCACGCTCCCGCCCGAAGCCGGCCTCCGCGGAAGACGGCGGCTTCGACCTCTCCTGAGAGATCGCCGCTGCCGGCGGCCGTCCTCCCCACCCTGCTCCCCAACGGCCCCGACCGGGCACCCACCGCTGTTCCGCACCACCTTCAGGAGGCTCCCGCCCCTTTGCATCCCAACACCCACTTCGCGGTCGGCGTCCACGAGGAACATGGCTTCGTCGCCTCCTTCACGGCGTCCCCGGCGCCGCTCCCGCCGAAGCCGTCCTACGCACCAACCGTGCACTTGACGGCATCGGGCGGCGGGCGGGCCCGATGACAGTGACCAGCACTCCGCCCCCTGGCCCATCCGGGCCGAGCGCCGCGGAACTCTCCAATGCCGCAGGCAACTTCCGCATCCGTATGTCGGCGATCGACCGCGAGACCGACGCCGCGCTCGACAGCACGCGTGATCGCCATGGCCGTACCGTCCGCCCCGGTGCCGCGGAAGCCGCACGGGCCCGCCGCGACAAGGCCGCGGTGGAGGCATACCGCGCCCATCTCGCCCCGCACGCCGAGGCCCTCCTCGATGTCGCCCGCCTCGTGCTCGACGAGCTGCCCCCGGCCCGGCACCTGGCGGGGTGGCGAGCCGTACTGGACGGACTGTCCGCCTCCACCTCCGAGATCCGCCGGGTCCTCGACCGACCGGTCGACCCCGGCTCCGGGGAAGAGCGCGCTCAG
Source organism: Streptomyces sp. NPDC008163 (assembly GCF_042956885.1). NCBI lineage: Bacteria > Bacillati > Actinomycetota > Actinomycetes > Kitasatosporales > Streptomycetaceae > Streptomyces > Streptomyces sp. NPDC008163. The sequence goes on from NZ_JBIBHG010000003.1 coordinate 118,581, forward strand.
CACGCGGTCCTGTGGCCCCACCTCACCGTCTGGGCGGACCACGGCTACATCGCGTGCAACCTGGCCGACCAGCGCGACGGCGGCCGGCATCAGTCAAGTCCGCTGACCGACGAGGAACGCCAGAAGTGGACCGAGAGGGCCGTGGCCGCGCAGCGGCGCGGTGAACTGGAGCTGACCGAGTCGTGGTACGCGGCCGACGGGCAGTCGATCACCCTCGCCTACCTGGTTGAAGACGACGATTCCACGGTGGTCGCGCTGCGCGGCGACCCGGGCGTACCCGGCTGGCAGGTCATCGGGCACTACACCCACGAGTACGAGGCGGGCCAGGACCTGCCCGCTCCCGTACCGCCCGGCGTGCTGCGCCCGGACCATTCCCGGTACAACCGCCCCGCACCGGCGCCGGAGATGTCTCTGCAGGACCTCATCCGGGATGTCATCGAAGGCCGCACCGCCGGTGACGCATCGAACGCTCTTCTCGGCGCCGTCCAACGCGGCTTCGCCGCCGGCCCCATGATCCGGCTCCAGGACCTCCTGGAGAGGAGCGCCCAGTTCGCCAGCGCTCTGGAGACCGCTCAAGGCCAGCAGATCGCCGCCCGGCTCTCCACGCTCGCCCGCCAGATCGAGTTCCTCACCCGCGAAGTCCAAGAGGCGGCCGAGGACCTCGGGGCAACGGTCGCCGTCCTGCCCCCGCACCGCACCCCCGTCCTGCGCGCACGCCCGCGCCCCGCCGTCGACACCTCGCCACCCGTGCCGCCGCCCGTCGCCGGCAGGCCCGCCCGCCACCGCTGAGACCCCAGAAAGCACCCGTTGTCCCTGACGTCACCCCCGGCCCCTGTACCGCGCATCACGTACGGCGCGGTACTGGGCAGCCCGTACGTCGCCCGCCTCCTCGGCGGCACCCTCGCCAGCCGGCTCCCCAACGGCGTCGGCGGTCTGGTCTACGGGCGCCGTACCAGGCCGGGCGCGGCCACCCGAGGGCTGATCGTCTCCACCGCCGCGCTCCTGGGCGGGTGGCTGCCGCTTCTTGCTCTCCGGTTCCCGGTGCGGTCCTGACCATCGTGGTCGTCTGTGCCTACGTCACCACCGGCGCCCCCGCCGCCGGGGGCCATACCACCGAGGCGTACGTGTGGCTGATCCTCTCGATCGGCGCCGGGCGGTCCGCCGGTACCGCCCTCGCCGGGCGTCTCGCCGAGCACCCGCACCGCGCTTCCCGACGCGGGCACGGCGTTCGCTCGTGCCGTCCCTCTCGCCGCGCACCGGAGTCTGGGCCTGCGCGGATTCCCGCAGCGCGCCCGTCGCCACCGCCCGCTCCGAGGCCGGAGCTGTACTGAAAGCTCCGGGTCCGCCCCGGCTTCGCCCAGCACCCCAACACTTCCCGCCTCCACTGATAGGAATCCCGCCGTGCCCGAAGAAGTAACAGCAGAGCCGTTCATCCCGATCCGGCACAACATCACCGGCGAGATCACCACCACCGGCTACAACGCCGCAGCCCGGCGAATCCTGCTCCAGTCCGGCTTCGATTCGGCACCAGACTGCGCCTGCCGAGCGACGGAAACCGGTACGGAGCGCACGCACGGGCCTGCGCAGAGGCCAGCGAACTGCTCGTCGCCAGCCGTCGCGTGCGCCTGGGTCGAGCCCTCGGTCGACCAATGAGCGCCACCGGCACACCCCGGTTGTCGCGGTCGCCAATGTCGCCACAGTCCATGACCCTTGCATCGCCAACTCCACTCCAACTCAGACCTGTTGAAGGACCCTCGTCTTGACCACACCTGGACCGCCTACCAGTCCAACGCGTACCAAGGGCGGTGAGCTACGGGTCAAGGTGGCCCGGCTGCTGGCCAACCGGCCAGCGGACACGCTCACCATCGGGGACATGGCCCGGCAGCTGGGCCACTCCCACGGCGCCGTCCGCAACGCCGCTCTCACCCTGGTGCGACGCGGGGAGGCCAATCAAAGCGGGACCGGACAGCCGGAGTTCCGCGCGAACGCGCAAACCGCCGCAGCCGCGCGGATCGCTGTGATCAGCCGGCCGGGCACCCATGCTCCCCGTGCCCGGGCGGCCACGGCGCGCACGACCATGCCCGCTGCACCCACGCCGAAGCAGACCGGCCCGATCCGCCGTCCGGGGGGACAGGTCTACCACCCCCGGGAGCTGGCCGATCTGCCGGATGTCGAGGCGCTCAATCGCTTGCGCGACGCCGATGTGCCGGTGCTGCTCTACGGTCCTCCGGGCACCGGCAAAACGAGTCTGGTGGAGGCCGCTTTCCCGGACCTGCTCACCGTCGCCGGTGACGGCGACACCACGGTCGGCGACTTGATCGGCGAGTACACACAGGCCGACAGCGGAGGCTACGTCTTCCAGTACGGTCCGCTGGTCACCGCGATGACCGAGGGCCGCGCCCTGCTGATCGACGACGCCACCTTGATCTCGCCGAAGGTGTTGGCGGCGCTGTATCCCGCGATGGACGGGCGCAGGCAGATCCAGGTCAAGGCCCACAAGGGCGAGACGATTAAGGCCGAGCCGGGCTTCTACGTGGTAGCGGGCCACAATCCGGGCGTCCACGGAGCGTTGTTGACCGAGGCGTTGTCGTCCCGGTTCAGCGTGCAGATCCAGATCGGCACCGACTACGACCTCGCCAAGGCGCTGAAGATCGATGCCCGGGTGGTCCGGGTCGCACAACACCTCGCCCGCCAAGTCGAGCTGGGGGAGCTGGGCTGGGCCCCCCAACTGCGAGAACTCCTCAGCTACCAGCGGACCGAGGCCGTCCTCGGCACCAAAGCCGCGCTGGCGAACCTGGTCGGCATCGCTCCTGTCGAGGATCGCGACGCCGTCGCCGACGCCGTCATCAAGACCGTCGGCGTCACGAAGGCAGAACCCCTCACCCTCGGCAAGCAGCTCCCCGCCTCAGCTGCCCGGCGGCCCCCGGGCAGCACTGTCTCCGCGCACCGGGGCCGCCTGCGATGAGCGCCCACCACCACGTCCAGCCCTCCGCCACCACCCGGGACGACGACGCCGACCTCGCACGGTGGGACGACGACGGCGCCCCGCCCGCGACGCCCCGCACCTCCCCCGCCGCGTGGCTGCGTGTGGGAGCCGAACTCGGTGACCGGCTGGTCGCCCTCTCCGGCCGCCAGGACCTCCTCGTCACCTGCCGCCCCGGCACGCGCAGCGGCGCACCCGCCGCCTACTTCCCCACGTTGGGAGAGGTCGAGTTCGACGCCAACTTGTTCGCCCCGCTGAAGTCCCACGAGATTCATCCGCGGATCGTGGGTGACGAGGAGCGGTATCCCGCTGCCTGGGGCGTCTTCGTCCACGAGGCCGCGCACGCGGCCCACTCCATCTGGACACCGCCTGCCGGAGCGGACCCCCGTGTCGTCGAGGCCGCGCTCCTGCTGGAGGAGAGCCGTGTCGAAGGCGCACACCTGATCACCCGGCCCACGGATCGCCCGTACCTGCGTACCAGTGCCCGAACCCTGGTCATGCCCGACATCGCCCACCCCACCCTCCAGGGCATCGAGCACGCCGCCGGCGTGGCGGCCCTGATCCTCGGCCGCCGTGACGTCGGCATCCTGGACGCCGGCGAGACCCGGGCCGTCGCCGACCTGTGCGAAAAAGTGCTGGGCGCCGATCTGCTGGCCACCCTCACCCGTATCTGGAGCGACGTCCACCAGTGCGCCGACCACGACGCCACGACCATGCTCGCGCACGCTCAGAAGTGGTGCGACGCTCTGGACGCCGCGACCCCCACCCGGCCCATGCCACCGGGTCTCGCCGATCTACTGTCCGGCGCCGTGCGGATCGTCATGGACAGCACGGCAGCCACCGACGCCGCCGACCATGCAGCACAGGCCGCAGCGACCACCGCCACAGCCGCGAAGTCAAAAGCCCAGACTCAGGACCGCGCCCGGCGGGCCAGCCAGCGACGCCAAGCCGCCGCCACCGCTAAGTCGGTCTTCAACACCCGAGGAACCACCGTCCACCCCAACGGCACACCGGCGCCCGACTGCACCCCGGTCACCGGTACCCGCAGGCCCACCGCCGCCGAGAAGACCGCCGCCGCCCGCCTGAGCCGCGCCCTACGCGCCGCCGCCTACCGCGAGCCGACCGAGGAACGGACCACCAGCCCCACCCCGCCCGGCCGCCTCAACATGCGCGCGGCCCTCGCCCGCGACGCCCAGCGCGCTGTGGGCGTCGCGGTCCCCACCGCGGAACCGTTCACCCACACCCGCCGACGGACTGCTCCCAGCCCACCGCTGCGTGTGGGTATCGCCGTCGATGTCTCCGGCTCCATGCGTGCCGCCTGCAAGCCCGTCGCGTCCGCCGCCTGGATCGTGGCACGGGCAGCAGCCCTGACCGACCCCGACTCCCTCACAGCCACCATCGCCTACGACAAGCACCTCACCGCACTGACCCGACCCACCCACCGAGCACCAGAGCAAGTGACCTTGTTCGACGCCAACGGCGGGAGCCACAACCTCGCCAACGCCCTGGATGCGCTCGACCACGGCCTCGAACTCAGTCGCCCCGGCACCGGCCGCCTCCTCGTGATTGTCACCGACGCCGTGTACTTCGGCGACGAAGCCGCTCAAGCCGTCACTCGCATCAAACGGCTCACGACCGCCGGCTGCGCCGTACTCCAGCTCACCCTCGACGCGGACTCCCGCCACTTGCCGGGGACCACCTTGCTGCACCTATCCAAGCCCTCCAGCGCTCCCGCCGCCATCGCCAAGGCAGCCACGGACGCCATCCGCAGGACACGCTGACGACGCAAAAGACAGAAAGCAGGAATAGCCATAGCAATTGCTGGTAAGTCGGGCTATCAGAACCTGCGGAATGACTTGCAGCTGCGGTTGTCAGTTTCCACGCGAGGCGTACATGATCACGGCCATTCCTGCGAGGCAGACGAAGGCTCCGATGCCGTCGAAGCGGTCGAGGCGGTATCCAGCTGGCTACGCCCCCACTCCGGCTCGGGTACCCAGATCAACAACCGCGGACCGCCGGAGTCCGCCCCGCTGCCACACCATCAGGCGACAACGGAGCCATCTCGCGAATCGCCCACCTCAACCCGTTTGGATGATCGGGATGCCTCCTACGCATGCACTTCGATGGGTACGGGAAGCCATCGCTCTGCACGCAAATGACATGCAAGAACAGGGAGGCCAGTGTGACAGCAACTGCCTGGGGTGCGGTCAGCTCATCCGGGAACGTGATCTGCAGTGAGGGGTTCAGTGCATGAAGCGTTCTCCTTTCATCATCGCGGCAGTGACCACCGCTCTGATGCTGGGCGCGTCACCCTCAATGGCGTCCGCCGAGGCGTCCCCGGACGGAAAATTCCAGCTTCTGCTCAGGGGCCGCTGGTGCCTCGAAGGCAATAACCTCGGCTACCGTGTCAGCTTTGATGACTGCGAGTCGTTCGACGCCACCTGGCAACAGTGGAGGTTGCAGGGCGACGACTGGTCCAAAATGCAGTTCCGGAATGTCGCAGACGATGGGTGCCTCACGGACGACAACGAGTACAGCGCGATCACCGAAACCTGCAGCGACAGCACCGCTCAGCAGTGGAAAGTCACAACCGACGTGGGCGAAGGGGGGATCCAGCTCCAGAACGTTGCGACCGGTCGCTGCTTCGCGCGAGATGCTGACTGCGACACCACCCCCCGACCGCTTAAGATCGCCAGGACCAGCTTCTGAAGGAGCTGCCCAGGACCGGCTTCCTGCGGGATCTTCGCGCTGCTCCCTGCCACCTGCCATCAGCCGACACAGGCGCCGGATCGGCGAGCCAGCCGCGCGGGCAACCAGTCGCCCGAAAGTGACTGCAGATCATTTACGGGACAGCCGTCAGCTACGACTGGCGGCGGATTTTTGCGTAGTCGATGGCAGCTTGAACGGTGCTCATCGTCAATCTGTCTGAGTCCTGGTCGGGGATCTCGATCTGGAATTCCTCTTCCAAGGCGTCCGTCAGCGCATTGACGTCCTCCATGTAGTCCGCCCCCAGATCGTCGATGAACGACTTATCGGGTGTCACCTCCTCATCCTTCACACCCAACTGCTCGGCGAAAATCTTCATTACTCGCTCCTGGGCGGTGTCCACTCCGGCCCTCTCTCGCTGACCTAACAAGAACCGGCACGAACCTGGCGCTCCCGCAGGGAAGCCGACACCTCGCGTTGCGGCCATCACCCGAATGGGGTCAACCCGAATCGTCCAGTCGCGCCGGCGAGTCGGTCTCGCAAACGACGGTTCCGCTGATCCCCGAGGCCGGACACGGGCCGCACGGCCCGCCCCACCAAGATCAAAAAGACGCCCTCCGTACGCTGTGACCGCCAAGCCCCGAACCGGAGTGCGGGCAGCGACCGGCGGCACACCACCGCCCCGCGCATGCCCCCGCGTACGCCCGGTCCCGGGCCGCGACACAGGATCCGTTCGGCCGGAGAGGGCGCGTTCCAACGGTCGGTCGCCGATAGGGGATGGCTCACGGACTGATTGCCGGCGCCGGACTGCCCGTCAGTCGCACGACCCCGTTCGAGCATGTGGATCGTGGTCCGCGGTGCTGTTCCGGGAGCGCGCCTTTCAGGACGAGTTCGCTGGGCCAGGAACCTGCCTGGGTGCTTCGCTCGTCGGTGTGCGGCCGCGGATCGCGGCGGGTACAGGGTGGCGAGAAATCGATCGCTCCATCGTGTGACCTGGGGATATTCACCGATCGGCTGCGCAAGAGTGCTCTCATGGGCGGCCAGCTTCACCGCACTGTGCCCCCCTTGCCGAACCTAGTGCCCGCCCGCAGCTGCGGGGGGCGGCTGTGGTATTCGCACCACGATGAGGGAGATGGTCATGGCGACCGACGTGCAGGACAGCTTCTACCGCCGCATCGACGCCGTTCTCAGGTCCCAGGACGACGGCCACATCGCCTGGATCTTCAAGGACGCCCACTACCTGCGCTACGACCTGAACGCGGACAAGGGCCTCACCGGCGCGAAGCCGATCGCGGGCAACTGGTCCGGGCTGCCGGACTCCTTCACCCGCGGCATCGACGCGGCGCTCAACCGCAGGGACCAGCCCGGCGTCGGCTACCTGTTCAAGGACGACCAGTACGTCCGCTGGAACCTGGAGGCGGACAAGGCCGGCGCCGACTATCCGAAGAGTATCGCGGAGGGCTGGTCGGCTCTGCCGGCACACTTCCAGCTCGGCATCGACGCCGCCGTCAGCCACCAGGACAACCCGAAGATCGCCTGGTTCTTCAAGGACGCCCAGTACGTCCGCTACGACGTCGCCGAGAACAAGCTCCTGGCCGGCCCGAAGACGATCGCCGGCAACTGGCACGGCCTGCCCGATTCCTTCAACCGCCGCATCGACGCGGCAGCCCCCCACGCCACCAACCGCAACAAGGTCTACCTGTTCAAGGACGACCAGTACGTCCGCTATGACCTGGCAGCCGACCGCACCGACTCCGGCTACCCCCTCCCCATCCGGGGCAACTGGTCCTTCTTCCAGTAAGAACCACCCGGACGCGGCCCGCTCATCACAGTCGCCACCGCCGTGCTGTGCCGTGCCGCGCCGGACAGCGTCAACGGCACACTTCCGTCCCCGAGGGAGCGGGGCGCCCTGCCGCGCAGCATTTCGCGCCGCCGGATGAACTTCGGCGGCGCGAAATGCTCAGGACTCTGTATCCGAAGGACGCATCCCCCGCCGTCGCGGCGCCGCCCTCCCGTCCGGTTCGGTCACCAGTCGACCAGGCTGCCGTCGAACTCGCCGCCGATGCAGACCGTGTTGCTGTGCGAGTCGAAGTCGAGGTGACCGCCGCCGTACTCACACTGCTTGATGGTGACGGCATCCACTGGTGCGGCTGCCGCAGCGGTGGCGCCGAGTGGGACGGCAACCACAGCGACCAGGACGGCAAGGGTTGCGAGCGTGCGGTGCATGAATCTCTCCCTGAGGACGCGCGGTTGGTTCGCCCTCTTCCTGCACCGCGTCAACTCCCCGTATGCGGAGGGTCCCGCGCACGGCTGACCCTTTACACCCGCATGGCCCAGTCCGTGCGGTAGTTGCCCAGGGAACCACGCCAGGCTGCGGAACACCAGGTCGCGGCACGCACGGCGCCAGTGCTGCATCGCCCCGGCGCGCCGGGCGGAGGCGGCCCGCCCCGCGGGCCCGATGGGCGGCATAGAGGGCCTCGTCACCGCCGCTCTCGGCAGAGGCCGAGCAGACGGCTGAAGACGAACGTGGGAATTTCAGCGGCGAGGTCCATGAGCGAGGCGTTCCTGGTGGGCCTGGGGCGGATGCCGAGCGCCTTGAGCCGGCGCGACACGCTGACCGGCTCCATCGGCCGACCGGCCCGGGAACCGGGGAACAGCCAGCGGCTCGGGCCGGGTTCGAGGCGATGAGCCTTGCCGACCGGGTGACGCACCAGTTCGCGGAGCATCCCGTCCAGCGGCGGCGGGATCTCTACCGGGTGGGTGCCCAGGCGCAGCCGCAGCGTGGTTCCATCATCGAGGACGTCGTCGCGACTGAGCGCACAGATCCGGGACGGGGGCTGCGCGAACAGCAACAGGAGCAGCCCAGCCGTGCGTTGGCCACAGGCTGCTATTGCAACTTGCGGAGTGGTCATGTCGCTGGCGGATCGGAACGCGCGGCGTCATAGGTTGTCCGACCGGACCCGAGAGAGACGGATCATCGCACGGTAGAGGGCCGCGGGTGCGGGGGCGTCCGGGAGCGGCGAGATCGGGGCAGCAGGGGTGGCGTAGGAGCGGAGCATGTAAGCGACCAGGCGTTGCCAGGTGTCGGGGGCGGCGTCGCCGGTGGCGTTGATGACGCCGGCGTTGGCCATGAGCAGGATGACGAGGTCCTGTGACGTGAAGTCGTGGCGCAGGTGTCCGGTGTCCTTGGCGCGGGCGATGAGTTCGAGGAATCCGTTGTAGGACTCGGTGCGTCGGGCTTCGAGTGCTTTGGCGGCGGGGAAGGTCATGGTCAGGACGTCGGCGAAGCCGCGGTCGGCAGCCTGCATGGCGCAGACGGCGTAGATGTAGTCGGTGAAGCCGTGCCAGGGGTCGGGGTTGGCCAGTGCCGTGGTGACGGCTTCGGCGTAGGCGTCCATTCGGTCGGCGAAGACGGCGGTGATCAGGTCTTCGCGGGTGGCGAAGCGGCGGGAGAGGGTGGCTTTGCCGACGCCGGCTTCGCGGGCGACGGCGGCCATGGAGACGCCGAGTCCTTCGGTGGCGTAGAGGCGGCGGGCGGCGGCCAGGATGCGGTCGCGGTTGCGTTCGGCGTCGATACGCAGCCCGGTTCCGGGCTGGCCGTCCGGCGTGGCGTCGGGGGCTGCGGAAGAGGTCATGCGTTCATCCTACTCAAGTGGAACGGGTGGCTCACTTGTGTTGTTACTCTGGGCAGAGTGAAACGGGTAGGCCGTTCCACTTTTATGGAAGGTGTATGCCATGCGTGCTGTCGCGCTGAATGAGGTCCCCTCCGCCCCGGCCGTGACCGACGTCGAGCCTCCCCGTCCGGAGGCGGGTGAGCTGCTGGTGAAGGTGGCCGTCTCCTCGGTGAACGGTTTCGACGCCGCGACGGCCGCCGGCTGGTTGCAGGGGATGATGGAGCACCGCTTCCCGCTGGTGGTGGGCAAGGACTTCGCCGGCACCGTCGAGGCGCTAGGTGAGGGCGTGGAGGGGTTCGCCGTCGGCGATGAGGTTTTCGGCGTGGTCATGAAGCCGTTCCTGGGCTCCGGGTCGCTCGCCGAGTACGTCACCGTGTCCGCCGGCTACGGCATCGCCCACGTCCCCGCGGGCCTGGACATCAAGGACGCCGGCGCTCTCGGCCTGGCCGGCACGGCCGCCTTCGACAGCCTGACCGCACTGAACGTCGCAAAGGACGAGACGGTGCTGGTCTCCGGCGCCACCGGCGGTGTCGGCGCGCTCGCCGTACAGCTGGCTGCCGCCCAGGGCGCCCGCGTGATCGCCACCGCCCGCCCCGGCGCGGAGAGCGACTTCGTTGCCTCCCTGACCGATGCGGATGTGGCGGTCGTGGACTTCACCGGCGACCTCGCCGCGCAGGTCCGTGCACTCGCACCCGAGGGCGTCGACACCGCGCTGCACCTGGCCGGAGACGGGGTCCAGCTCGCCGCACTGCTCAAGCCGGGCGGCCGGATCGTCTCCACGCTGGGTCTGACCCCGGAGGCCGTCACCGCACAGGACGTGAGCGTCCACGGCGTCATGGCCGAGCCCGACGCCCAGACCCTGACCACGCTGGCCGAGAAGGCCGCCTCCGGCGCGCTGCGCGTCCCGGTCACCGCGACCTTCCCGCTGGAGCAGGCCGCTGACGCGTTCGCCGCGTTCGGCGCAGGCACGCTCGGCAAGATCGCCGTCACCTGCTCCTGACCGCTGACCGTCCCCTCCCGCACCACGGAAAGAAGAACCGGATCGTGCCCACCATCGCCATCATCGGCGCCGGCCCCGGCATGGGCCTGGCCATCGCCCGCACCTTCGGCCGCCGCGGCTTCGACGTCGCGCTGATCTCCCGCACCCAGGACAAGCTCGACGCCCTGGCCAAGCAGCTCGGCACCGAGGGCATCACCGCGGAAGGCTTCACCGCCGACGTCATGGACCGCCCCTCCCTCACCGCCGCGCTTACTGCCGTCAAGGACCGTTTCGGCGCCATCGACGTCCTGGAGTACTCGCCCGCCCCGCACGCTCCGGTACCCGGCTTCACGATGGCCGCCCCCTCCGAAGCGACGGTGGAGAACCTGCAGCCGCAGATCGAGTACACCTTCTACGGGGCAGTCGAAGCCGCCCGTGCGGTGCTGCCCGCGATGCGCGAGGCCGGCGCGGGGACGCTGCTGTTCACCACCGGCGGCGGCTCGGTCGACCCCATCCCGATGCTCGGCAACGTCAACGCCGCCGGCGGGGCGCTGCGCAACTGGGTGATCAATCTGAACAAGGAGCTGGCCGGCAGCGGCGTGTACGCGGGCCACATCGCGATCGGCGTGTGGATCGGTGAGGGCGGCCCTCAGGGCATCCCTGCCGCCACGCCGGAGCAGATCGCCCCCCTGTACTGGGAGCTGCACGAGGCCCGCGACCGTGCCGAGGCCGTCTTCACAGGCTGATCACAGCCCCGCACCCGGGCGGCCCGTCCCGGACTCTCCTTTCCCTTCGTATCTCTCAAGGAACCCGCGCTGTGAATGTCTTCCTGTGGATCGTGCAGGCCGTGCTCGCGCTCATGTTCGCGATGGCCGGTGTCATGAAGTCCACCCAGCCCAAGGCCGAGCTCGCCGAGAAGCTGCCCTGGGTTGCCGACTACTCGGCCGGCACCGTCCGCTTCATCGGCGGCGTCGAGCTGGCTGCCGCCCTCGGGCTGATCCTGCCCGCCGCCACCGGCATCGCTCCGGTGCTCACCCCGCTGGCCGCCACCGGCCTGGCCGTGGTCATGGTCCTGGCGATGGTCGCCCACGCCCGCCGCAAGGAGCCGCAGGCGATCGGCTTCAACGCCGTCCTGCTGGTCCTCGCCGCTCTGGTGGCCTGGGGCCGCTTCGGCCCCTACAGCTTCTGACCCGCCCGCCCTGCTCTTCCCTCCACCTCAGCGAACCGCCAAGGAGACATCACGTGAAGATCCACGCTCTCGGCTACCTCGGTTTCGAATCCCCCCGCTACGAGGAGTGGCTGACCTTCGGGCCGGAGGTGTTCGGCCTGCAGGTCGGTGAGCGCGGCGCGGACGGCACCGTGCACCTGCGGATGGACGACCGCCACCGCCGCCTGTCGATCCACCCCGGGCAGGACGAGCGTCTGGCCTACGTCGGCTGGGAGCTGGCGGGCAAGGCCGCCTTCACCGAAGCGCTCGCCGAACTGGAGGCCAAGGGCTACAAGCCGCAGCTCGGCAGCGCGCAGGAGTGCACCGAGCGGCAGGTGCAGGGCCTGGCCCGCTTCGCCGACCCCTTCGGGTTCCCGCACGAGATCTTTTACAGCGCGACGTTCACCGCGGGCTCGTTCCTGCCGGGCAAGCCGATGGCCGGACGCTTCGTCGGCGGCGTCGACGGGGTGGGGCACGTCGTGTTCGTTGTACCCGAGATCACTGCCGAGCTGGAGGAGTTCACCACCGGCGTGCTCGGCCTGGAGCTGTTCGGCGGCTGGACGGCCACCACCCCCGACGGACGCGTGTCGGGCCCGCAGTTCTACCGCTGCAACCCGCGCACCCACTGCCTGGGCTACGTCGGCGTCCCCGGCATGAAGGGCGTGCAGCACATAGCGATCGAGTCCACCCACCTGGACGACGTCGGCCGCGCCTGGGACCTCGTGCAGGAACGCGACGACATCCCCGTCACCGTCACCCTGGGCCGGCACATGTCCGACACCCTCATCTCCTTCTACATGCGCTCGCCCACCGGCTTCGACATCGAGTTCGGCGCGAACGGCGAACTCCTGCCCGACGACTTCGTGCAGACCAACCCCTCCACCTCCGAGGCGTGGGGCCACAAGTTCGTCGCCGACGGCTGGGCCCCCACCGTCCGCCCCCTCACCCCCTGACCCCCACACCGGCAAGGAGCCACCTGTCATGCGTGTCACCGTCTTCGGCGCCACCGGCGGCATCGGCCGCCTCGTGGTCCAGCAACTGCTGGACGCCGGCCACCACGTCACCGCGCTGACCCGCAGCCCCGGCAAGCTGAACCTCACCCACGACAACCTCAGCCTGATCACCGGCGAGCTGTCCGACCGTAGCGCCGTCCAGCAGGCAGTCACCGGCGCGGACGCGGTCATCAGCGCGCTCGGTCCGTCGCTGAAGCGGTCCACCACCGGCACCCAGCTCACCGACGGCACCCGCACCATCGTCGAGGCCATGAACCAGGCGAAGGTGACCCGGTTCATCGGCCTGGCCACCCCCTCCCTCGCCGACCCTCGGGACAAACCGCACTGGAAGCACAAGGTGCTGCCCGTCATGGCCAAGCTCGCCTTCCCCAACGCCCTGGCCGAACTGACCGGCATGACACGGGCCGTCACCGGCTCCGACCTCGACTACACCATCGCTCGCATCACCAACCCCACCGACAAACCCGCCACCGGCCGCATCCGTTCCGGGTTCCTGGGCCACGACAAGGTCGGCTCCGCGATGACCCGCGCGGACATCGCCGCCTTCCTCGTCTCCCAGCTCACCGACACCCGCTACCAGCGGGCCATGCCCGCCATCAGCAACTAGAACCAGGACCGGCCAGACATGACCTTCGAACTCGGCGTCTACTCCTTCGGCAACACCCCGCGCCTCGCGGACGGCAGCCGCGGCCCCACCGCCCAGGCCGTCCGCGACGTACTGGAGGCCATCAAGCTCGCCGACGAGGTCGGTCTGGACTACTTCGGGGTGGGCGAGCACCACATGCGGACCATGCCGCTGTCCTCGCCCACCTCGATCGTCAACGCCGCCGCGGCCTCCACGAGCCGGATCAAGCTCAGTACCGCCGTCAGCGTCCTGTCCACAGACGACCCCATCCGCGTCTTCCAGCAGCTCGCCACCGCCGCCGCCCTCGCGCCCGGCCGCATCGAAACCGTCGCCGGCCGCGGATCCTCCACCATCACCTTTCCCCTCTTCGACCAGGCCGAGCACGACTACGACATGCTCTACGCCTCCAAGCTCGAACTGCTCATGGCCGTTAACGCCGGCGAGAACGTCACCTTCGACGGCCCGCACCGCACCCGCCCCCTGCACAACGCCACCGTCTTTCCCCGCCCCGAACAGCCGCTGAAGATCTGGCTCGGCACCGGCGGCAGCCCCGACTCCGTCTACCGGGCAGTCGAACTCGGCCTGCCTATGTTCCTCGGCATCCTCGGCGGCACCCCCGAACACTGGGCCCAGTACGGCCACGCCTACCGCAACGCCTGGACCCAGGCCGACCACCCCACCGAACAGGCAGACATCGCCGTCGCCGTCCACGGCTACGTCGCCGACACCAGCGAAAAGGCACGCGCCACCTACCTCGAGCACGAACACCGCATGATGGCCGAAGGCATGGCCGAACTCGGACGCCCCGCCCCACCCCGCGCCGACCGCTCCGCCGCCCTCGGGCCCAACGGCATGGTCTTCGCCGGCAGCCCCGACGAGATCACCGACCGCATCCTCAATCTGCACCAACTCCTCGGCCACAGCCGCCAGATTCTCCAGATGGACGTCGGCGGCATGCCCCAACGCGACTACCTGCACGCCATCGAACTCCTCGGCACCAAGGTCTTGCCTCAGATCCGAGCCGAGCTGGCACAACCCTGATGAGCAGTTCAGCCACGTGGTCAGCCGGCCGCCAGGCAGCGGAGATGGACACACCGCTGCCGACGTTCAGTTGCCGCACGGGACAAACATGATCACGACCACTCCCGCGAGGCAGACCAGGGCGCCGATGATGTCGAAGCGGTCAGGCCGGAAGTCGTGCGGCGACCAACCCCCAGACGATCGAAACGGCGTCCGGATGCGGAGCAACCGGGTCACGGCACTCGCGGCACCCGCGCTGTATCAGCATGGGTCGCCGGGCGGGCACCGCGGACGCGGTGGGCTGCATAGGGAGCGTCGTCGCCACCCGTCTCGGCCATCCAGTTCGCGGCGGTCTGTTCGCTGAAGCCGAGCAGGCGGCTGAAGACGATGGCGGGAAGCTCAGAGGCCAGGTCCATGAGCGAGGCGTTCCTGGTGGGCCTGGGGCGGATGCCGAGCGCCTTGAGCCTGCGCGACACGCTGACCGGCTCCATCGGCCGACCGGCCCGGGAGCCGGGGAACAGCCAGCGGCTCGGGCCGGGTTCGAGGCGATGAGCCTTGCCGACCGGGTGACGCACCAGTTCGCGGAGCATCCCGTCCAGCGGCGGCGGGATCTCTACCGGGTGGGTGCCCAGGCGCAGGCGCAGCGTGGTTCCATCATCGAGGACGTCGTCGCGACTGAGCGCACAGATCCGGGACGGGGGCTGCGCGAACAGCAACAGGAGCAGCCCAGCCGTGCGGTCGCGGACCTCGATGCCGGGTCCGTTCACGAGCCGGTGCACCAGTCGCCAGCGGGTGTCGGAGGCGATGATGTCGGCGGCGAGCGAGCTGGTGTAGAACGGGGCTGTCAGGGCCCGGCTGTGCTGGTGGCGGCTGGTCCAGTGCAAGAAGGACCGGATCCGCAGGCGCTCGACCGGGCCCGTGGCGAGGTAGGCGTCGATGTGGCCCTGCGTACACG
This sequence comes from Streptomyces sp. NPDC008163, assembly GCF_042956885.1. Taxonomy (NCBI): domain Bacteria; kingdom Bacillati; phylum Actinomycetota; class Actinomycetes; order Kitasatosporales; family Streptomycetaceae; genus Streptomyces; species Streptomyces sp. NPDC008163. The sequence goes on from NZ_JBIBHG010000003.1 coordinate 133,743, forward strand.
CGGCGAGACTGCTGCCCTGTGCGGGCAACCATTCCAGCAGACGAACGACAGAGCGGATCTCCTGCCGGATCCCGCAGGCTTGCCCAGGGCTGGTGTGCGCGGCCTGTCAGTGCAGGCGGCGCAACGGCTGCCAGCGAGCCCACCGCTCCACGACCCGTCTCTCCCCCGCATCGGGGAGACGGCCCAAAACCTTCGGCAGCCACCGTTCAATCCGGGCGAGCTGTTCGTCGCGGACGGCCAGGACTCCGTGCGCGACAAAGAGCGCGCGCAGATGGTCGGCAACGTGTCCGTCGGCCACGGTGTCCAGGCTCTGGTGCGTCACCGGGCCCGTCGCGGTCGCCAGCGCCCGGAAGGCAGCGCGGCGGGCCGGCGTCTTGTACACCCACCGCAGGACGGTGCGGGCATCGAGCGCGTGGAGCGTGTCGACGACGCCCTGCAGTTCGGGCCGCACCTGACCGTCGGGGCTGGCGAAGACTTCGCGCAGACTCCGGTCGCGCGCACAGTTCGGGCACATGCCCCGGTGGAAGAGGCGGACGACAACACCACAGCGTAGGCAGGGCTTCTTCGCGCTGGGGTGCTTGGTCCAGCACGTCTGGCACAGCCGCCGCCCACTCGGAAGAAGCGCGGAGATCCGGTAGGTCTTCCCGCAGCCGTCGCACGGTGAAGGCGGGGTGCCGCAGGTTGCACACAGGGGTTCCCCCTCTGCGGTGCGGTTGTTGACTCGGCGGAGCTGGCCGCACCGCACGCATACAGCCTGATGCCGGGTCTTGGCCGTACATGGCTGGCAGCGCGGAGTTGCGGTCGATGCGAACCAGCACGGCCTCCAGGCCCCGCAGGTTGCACACAGGGCGTAGGGGTTGGTGCAGCATGCCGGGCACAGTCCGCCGCCCTCGGCCGTACGCCGGCGGCGGATGCGGGTCTCACCGCACCCGTCACAGCGCCGGTGATGCAGCGGATCCGACTGACGGCAGGAGACACACACGGCCCTGCCCTCACCGTCGTGGCCGCCGACGGGCCGGTCCCGGCCGCAGCGGGCGCACCGGGCCGTCCGGCTCTTGGTCCAGCAGTGCAAGCAGCAGCGGATCCCTTCGCGCAAGCTGACCAGGTTGGTGCTTGCGTTGCACCACGGGCAGAGCGGAATGACCACGCCCCTCGCACCACGATCGACCAGGATCTTCGCCAGAGCGGAGACCGACTGCGGGCCGTGGGCGCCCGCGCCCGTCAGTAGATCGGGGCGATCCGACAGCGCCCACCACAAGCGTAGTTGCCCCGCCCGGCTCCGCTCCACCTGCCTTACCGCATCCTCCAGCACGACACGCTGCAGGCCCGTGGACGCGGCGAGCAATCCCGAGATCTCACGGACCGGTTCGACGTCCTGGTCGGGCAGGTGCTTGCGACACCGCGGACGTCCCTCCCGGTCTCGGCCGCGGAAGTCGCGTCGGCCGCACTCGACACAGCGGCGGTCCTCGATCCGGCTGCGGTTATAACACGAGCCGCAGATGCGCCCGCTGGGGCACGTAGCCGTGAGAGGCCGCTGGCGCCCGCACTCGGCGCAACTCGGGACCACCAGCCCTGTGGCGCCGCCCTCGACGAGGGCCCGGATCAGCCGCTCCACAAGGCGCGGCACCTGCGGCAGACCCGAGGTCAGCAGCGATGGGTCGGACTCCAGCATCCGGGCGAGCTCGCGCCGCTGCGGACGTTGACGGAACACCCTCTCCATCGCAGCGGTCACCGCCTGTGGCATGCAGGACGGATCGACCTTACCGACCACCCCGGCTACGACCGCTTCGGGCTCCGACTGCCACCGCGGCAGCTCCACTTCGGTCACCTACTTCGCCGGCCCGTCCTCGGGCTGCGGCAGAACACGCGCCCGTCGGGGGCGGAACTCCCCCACCCCCGCCCCGCCAGTCCGGTCCGAACTCTCCTGGCCGGCTGCCCGGCGGGAAGCCGGCGCCTGCACCGACACGGGCTCGATCAGCTCCTCCATCCGGCAGCCCAGGATGTCCAGCAAGGCCATCAGCACCGCCAGGTTCATCCGCTCGGGCCGCTCCGTCACCAGCCGGTAGACCTGCGAAGGCGACAAGTCGATCCCCCGCTCGGCCAGCAGCGGACGCAAGTCGGTAGTAGCGAACATGCCTCGCATCGCCATCACCTCCCGCAGATGCCACCGGTAGTCCAACTTCCGCACCGTGTCCCCTCTCCCAGTCGCCGCCGACTACTGCACCGGGCTCAAGGCCCGGTCCAGCATCCGTCGCATCATCGCGTTCATGAAGTCCCCGCTCACCCCGGTGTACAGGGCTGTCGTCGACGCGTAGCGGTGACCGACCTGACGCTGCACGAACGCCGGGTCGGCACCGTCCTCGATCTGGTGTGTGACGTGGCTGTGCCGCAGGCAGTGCGGCACCAGATCCCCATCCAGACCCAGCGCATCACGATAGGAAGCGAACCGATCCTCGATCTCTCTGGGCTGCAGCCGCCCGCCCCGCTCGGTCAGCCACAGCGCCGGATGGTCCGCCGCCCTCGCGTACCGCGGCCGGACGTTCACCACGTAGTCGGCCACCGCCTCCACCGCCCAGGGCATCACCGACAAGGTCGTGCGCCGCCGCCACGGCGATCCCTTCGTGCGCTTTCCGTACCGCACGTGCAGTGAGCCGAAAGCCCCCAGCTCCGGTGCCGCGGCATTGCGGTAGAAGTCGACCGTGTCCAGGCGCGATGTCTCCGTGCACCGGCTGCCCCACCCGTACATGACCTTGAAGACCGTCGCGTCCCGGTACGCCGCCAACGCGCCCTTCCGGCCCAGGCGCACGGCCCGCTCGACCTGGTTGTCGGCGTAGTCGAAGAAGGTCTGCAGCTCGGCCCGTGTCATCGGTCGACGTCCTGGCCGGCCTTCACACTCCACCAGGTGAGCCACGGTGTTCCACTCGTGGCAGATCTGCACCGGGTGCGTCCCGAAGCGCTCTTCGCACTCGGCGGGCCACTGGTAGTGCGGAGAGGTGGCGTAGTCGCAGAACAGTCGGATCGCGCCCTGGTAACTGCGGATCGTCGACTCGGCCCGTCGTGCGACGCCGATGAGATGCGTCATCCAGTCGTCGAGATCCGACGCAGCCCACTGCCACGGGTAGGCGTTCGTGAACTCCGCGAACCGCTCCACCACCCTGATCCGGTCACCGATCGTCTTCGGCTGTAGACGCCGTCCACCGCGCTGCTGACGTGTCCATCCCTCCAGCATCGCCTCGAAGACTGCGTCCTCGGGACGCAGCAGAGACACCCCCTGCAGCAGCACCAGCCGCGCTGACGCGTCCCCGGGACCGCCACCAAGCACCTCGGCCACCTCCGTCCGCCGCGTGAATCATGCATCCAATGCACGAAGCTCCGCAACGATGCAGCTCAACATCCCACCCCCTACAGAAAGTCTCTCGATTTGAAGCCGCAGAACAACCGCCCGACCTCGAACGCAACGCCCGTTAAACGGAATTACCCGGGAGTCCGTACACAGTGGACCGTGGAGCACACCTGCTCCCACCAGGTCGTTCATGACCTGTCCGGCCGCCCGGCCGACAAGCGGGCCGGCTTCGCACGCTGGCTCGCGGCGAAGGACTGCACCTCCTGCTGGAAGGCAGCACGCGACGCCGACACCGGCTCGAAGGAGCAGTGGCTCGCGGCCAAGCGGGCCGCCGAGCAGGAGAAGGCCACCGCGTGGGCGAAGCAGTACGACATGCCGCCGCTCGAAGGCCCGGAGAAGACCCTGGCCTGGGGCGAGCGCTCCCGCCACCAGCTGATGACCGCTGCGCACAACGCGCTCGTCCTGGAGGGAAGCTGGGACGACGACGACTGGCAGAAGCTGGAGGAGAGGGCCCGAAAAATCGGTCGAGCAGGTTGGTGGATCGACCAGAGGGACGCAGAAGGTTCTGACCTGGAGGAACTCCTGGACGCCGCCACCGAGCAGGATCACGGGACAGAGAACCCCTTCTGCTGACCTTCACTCGGAATTGATCGGCCATCACCCATCTGGGTGCCCGCTCGCCAGCCGTCCAACGGAGCTCCTCTCCGGAGCCGATGACCGTACGCGCACCGCGACGCCTAACGCACAGGCCCGCACACCCCACAGGAGTGCCGTCCTCCTGCCGATCCTCGCGAACCTCTGCATCCCGGAAATCACGCCTTGAGTATGTTGCCGACACACCCAGATGGCAGCAGCCCGGAAATTCCGTCACAACATACTGACCGACAATGCGCGGGGCAGATTTACGGCCAATTCCCGAGGAACAATTACGGGACCGGCGAATGCAGATACGCCAAGCGTCAAGGATCACGAAAGTCAAATGTCGATGGTGTACAGTCTTAATAGACATCCACATTGGGGCCGGGACCCGCCACTGCCTGCAAGCTTCGACGGGCCCCGACCGAGCGGGACGTGGATGCGCAGGCAGGGGTCCACATACGTGGGCCCCTGCCTTCACACCCTGGTCAGAGCAGCCACGACTCGATCGTGTACGCGACCTGCACGACGACCAGAACAAGCTGGCCCACGAGGACTACAGTCCTCAATCGGTGCCGCAGACACGCCCACCGTCGACGCATCGACTGCCGTGGCGTTTGTTGACCAGGTTCCTGCACGTCCATCACCCCCTTCCCTCACTGGAAAGGCGGACAGGACGGCCTCAGAGTATCACCTGAAAATGCAGTCGACTTGCCGACTTGCCCCAACACGGTTACTCAAATGTACCCGCACAGGGGGTTTGGGTTGATGCTTAATTCTATGAATCAGAGCAGGCTTCCAACAGGAGAAAGGATTACCACCTCCGGGCCGGTTTTCGCAGGTCACGAACTGTGGTCCCCGCCAGGCAGGGTTGTTCCGCCTGCCGTCGCGTCAGCGGCCTGGAGAGAGTGCTCCTTACGGGCCGCAGGCGGCGATCTACAGCGTGCCCCACCTTCGCCGGGCTGATGGGCGGGCGCAGATGAGCGAGCGATCTGAAGCTTCGTGCACCATCAGGCGTGCACAACGAGCAGAGCCTTCATGAGAGTTCGCCCATCAGGCAAGCTATGGGGGAGGCGAAGCGCCGGGAATATACCCGGCAGTCGCCGGTTAGCCAAACCGGCGTTCCTCCGGACTATTGATGCTCCCACCCCGCCACCTGCGGAAGGACCTCATGTCCCAGCCCCCTCGCACCTCGGCGTTCGCGCCGACACCCGACCCGCTCACCCCCGAGCGGCACATCACGCACCAGCACTTCCAGGCCGGTGACACCGTCGTCGTCCTCAAGGGGGTCGCCGGCGGTGAACTGTGGGGCGACTCGATGCGCGTCGTCGCCCCGTCCTGGCACACCCCGACCGACGAGGACGGGTGGCGTGTGCGGGACGCGACCGGCGGAGCCCAGTCCTACGTCACCGCCCACCCCCGCTACCTCGTGCACCTCGCCCGTCGCTGCCCCGACTGCGTGATCCACCTCCGGGCCATGGAAGAGGCGCTGCTACCGCGATTCACCGGCCGGGAGGAACTGATCGACTGCGGCTGGTACACCACCACCGCCCTGGGCCAGCTCGTACACATCGCAGACGCCCGGGGTGGCCGGTGATCCCCCATCTGTACGCCCGCGTGCACATGCCGAACGGCCCGGTGTATATGGCACTTGGGCAGTGGGCTTCCTCCCTCGATTCGCTGCCGGAGCATGTAGTCGTGGCCGCCTGGCCGGGACTGGACCGTTACACCCTGGCCGGAGAACAGTGGACCTGGACGGCCGGGCAGTGGATCGAGCACCTGCAAGATCCCTACCTGGAGCACCCGTTCGCGTCGAGCCCGGACGGTGACCGGCATGCGATCTTGCACCTCGAAGTCAGTCTCGCCCCCGGCTGCCGCAAGCTGACCCGACACGAGTGGGCCGAGATCGCTCACCGTCTCGCGCGAACCGCCACGATCGAGATCCCCGCCCATCAGGGGCAGGGCGCCCGGTGGGTCGCCTTCCAGGCGCTTCCCGGACGCCTGGATCTAATCGCCAACCTCATCACCGTGGATGGCACCTGGCATTCCCCGCCCGAGGATGTTCTGGACCGGCTGGATGCCGAGGCACGCCGCATCCAACAGGAACTCGATCTGGTCCCGCCCCGCACTGCGCGGCCGGTGCCCACCGCGACGGCACAGCTCGCGAGCGTCCTGACACAGCTCGCCGACGAGCACAATGGCCCGCTTGCCGCAGTCCGGGGGCTCGTCGAACACGCCGCCCACCGGACCGGCCCGGGTACCGACGCAACGCACCGCCTGGCTTGGATCGCCCGCCGTGTCCACTCCATTCAGCAGGACCTAGAGCGCACCGCTGCCGTGATGGGCCACCCTCCGTCGGCCGTCGTACCGCCCTCCGTCGGCCGTCCCAGCCGGCGATCACCTTAGGAGAATCGTTCCTGCCTCGTACTAACCGCTGTGTGGTAATCCGCCGCGATCCGGACTCTGAGGAACTCCTCGCCCGTGACGGCGACGCACAAGCGCACAGCATCCTTCAACGGGCTGGTTTCGTGCCCGTCGTACGCGTTCACGAGAGCTATCACCGCGTCCCCACCGGTCTGGCCGCCAAGGACGAGGACCGTCTGGCCACCGGAGCTGTCGCCCGTCTCCGGGCGCAGGGGTACCACGTGATCTGCGACACCGAATTCGACACCCGCCACCGGCCGGCCAGCTATCTGCCGCCCAGTTCCTCCGTCGCTCACCTTGCCGACCTCATTGGTGAGGCCACCACCACGGACGAGGCGGCCGAGGCCCTCACCGAGCTGGTCGCTCCCCATGACGGTGTCCTCGCCGCGGTCGAGGAAGTCCTCATCGCAACCGCCTGCTTCTACGACGGGCTCGGTGAACCACCCGACCCGCACATCGCCCGGCGGCTGCGCTACCTCGCCGACGAGGTCCTCCGCATCATCCACACCGACCTCTCCCATACCCGCAACGACCTCGCCGACCGGCACGCCCCGCACCCGGGCCGCAGCACCTGCGCACAGGAGGTCCCGGCCAACGAGCACGAGCGTTCCGCCGTGTGTGCCTGCCCGCCCCCGCCGCGCATGCTCCCGGTCCCGCCGCCCCCGGTGGCCGTCGGCCGGCGTCGCTGACTCCCATACCGCCCAAGGACACCATGCACAACGACCACGACATCTCCGATCGCCTCGCCTCGTACGCCGACGTCCTCGCCGGAGAACTCCCCGGCGCCTGGACCAGCTCCCTTGTCCCGGCGGACGCCAAGGACGACCTCGCCGAACTCGCCGACCGGATCTGGGACCTGGACCTGGTCGCCGCCTCCCTCGCCGAACACCCGCTCCAGCAGGCGGCCCTCCTTACCCGCCCGGACGGTGCCCAGCTCGTCCTTCTGGACCGGCACGACGAACGCGAAGGGTTCCTCATCGCCGCCGTCGCCCCGCGCGCCCTGCCCGACGAGGCGTACCGCGCCGTCCCCGAGCCCAACGGAATAGCCTTGGCCGACGACCCGTTCCTGAGCGCGGAACAGGTTGCCGGCGATCTCCTCGCCCGCTACGACACTGCGCTCGCCCAGGTCCGCACCACCGTCCTCGGCGGCATCCAGCCCTCGCAGGCGGACCGAGTTGTTCTGACCTGGCAGGTGGACGGCAGCGTCGCCACAGCGCCCGTCGATCACCGCGCCGGTGAGATCCTCCTGGCCCACGGCTTCGTCCAGGACCCGCAGGACGGCATTTACCGCCTCCGCGGCGACGACACCCACGCCCAGGCCCGCGCCCTGCGCGAGATCGGTCCTCAACTGGAGGCGATCGGCATCGGGATCGGTCTGCAGCACTCTGCGGGCCGGACCGCAACCACCGCCGTCCCGGCGTCCGCCCCGCCGGCTCCGGCGGGCGCCCGCACCCCGTCGGTGCGCGGACGATGAGGCAGAAGGAGCCCGAGTTCTACGCGCTGGAGTACGTGACCATCACCAAGGAGCCCCGCACCGGCCTGGTCCTCGCGATAGGCGGCGCCGACGAGGTCGCGGACATCCTCCAGCGCGCGGGCGGCTTCCTGTCCGCTCCCGGTCCTCGCGGGCCCTATCACCGGCTTCCGCTCGGGCTTCCCGTCGAGCAGCAGCGGCTGAAGGCGACCGCCGCCTCGCACGCGCTGCTCGCCGCCGGGTATCGCGTGCACCTCGACCCGGCCCTCAACGCGCTGGCCACGCCAGACGGCGACCGTGATGCCGCGCTGCGCTACCTGGCCCATCTCGCCGAGCGCGCCGCCGGCGCCAAGACCAGCAGTCAGGTGGCCGACGCGCTGACCGAGATCTGCGCCCCGGAAACCGGACTGCTGACCCTCACCAGGGAAGTCGTCGTCCGCGCCTATCTCGCCGCCGGTGAAGCCCAGCCCGTCTCCCCCACGGTGGAGCCCGATTCCATCGCCCGGCTTACGGACATCGCCGACTCGCTGACCAGGGCCACCCAAGTGGTCGGCCACGTCCGCGATCACGCCGCCAGCCACAGCACCCCCGTCCCCGGAGAACCCCGTACGACGCCGAACTCCCCCGCCCATCAGCACGCGGATCAAACCGCGGCTGGCGACCGCCAGGTTCCGGCACTACCTGCGCACCTGCGTCCTGACCGGCCCCGACCGCACGTCCCTGCTGGCGGGCGCCCGGCCGGAGGCCGTCCTCGCTGAAACACGGCACCACCGCCCTCACCCGTCCATCGTCCCGCAGGAGCATGTCCCACCCCGTCCCCTACCCGATAGGGCTGGCGAACGAGATCACGCGGCAAATCCATCTGCTCGCTGACCACGTCGCCCAGCTCCCTCCTCACCAAGCGACGCAGGTCATCGCTCGCGTCCTCGACCCGGACGACGGCCTGCTCGACGGCGTCACCGGACTCCTCTCCGTGAGCAGCACGTTCGCCAAGGGCCAGGCCGAGCGCGGTGTGCTTCCAGCCGAAGTGTGGCTCGCTCTGGGCCGGGCGACCCACGACCTCGACGCCATCGGCGGAGACCTCGACGAACACCGCACCTCCCTGAGGCGTCTCGGCACGGAGCACGCAACCGGATCGGCAACACCCCCGACACCCGCACCGCTCGTCGTCCGGAGGCACCGATGACCCGGAAGAGGCAGAGGCAGCAGGGCTGGGGCTCCGAGCAGCCCGAGCAGCACTACCTCGTCCAGCCCCGAACCGTCGCCGGGGGCGGCGACATCCGGCACATCTCCGAATACCTGCGCGCGTCAGGATGGCGGGACAGGTCCACGAAGCGCGGCCCGTTGATCATGGAGAGCCCGGACCGCACCCTCCGCGTCGCCTACGACCCCCACGGTCAGCCCGGCGGATGGACCATCCACGGCAAAGCCACCAGGTCCACACAGGAGTGGTCGGCCCACCTGGGCCGGCAGACCCCCGTGGAGATCGTCGCCGGCCTCACCGACGCCCTCCCGCTTCCTCGCTCCGCCCACGCCCCGAACGTCTGGGCGCCGCTGGCCGAAGGCAACTGGAACGCGCGCTTCGAGGGCACCAGCTATGCGGCGACCAGCCCGGACGGCGCCGCATGGGTGCAGTACCGCCAGGAGGCCGACGGGACAGCGCTGTGGTGGACCGGAGCCAACGACACCCAGGGCAACAGCTGGACCGGCGCCTTCACGCCGACCACACCGCTGCACGTGGTCCAAGCCTTCACCGCGCAACTCGCCTCCCCGGAACCAGTGATGCGCCCTCGGGGGCGCGTCCCGCACAGCTCGAAGATCCGCACCTGGTCGGTCAGTGTCACACCGTCCCAGCTCGGCGCCTGGCAGCAGGCCCGCATCAACGCCGCACGCGCCGCCACCTGGGCCCGTAACTCCGCTCGATCGGCCCGGCCTTCCACCTCGGCACCGCCCTACGCCCACGCCGGCGGGGCCCGCACCCGACGCTGATCCCGGCGCCGGCCATCACAGGAGGCCCGTGCCCCACCTCGTACTCGACCACACCCTCCGCCGCAGGCCGGGTCTCACCGAGCCGGAGCCTGCCCGATGCCGCTGACCGAGCGGCTGCATGCCGCGTTCGCGCGCACGCACGCTACGCAACTCCTGCACGACACCAGTCCGCGTCACCTCGCCGGCCCCGGGGACGCCCGCCACGTCACCCACGGCCTGGCCGCCGCCGGATGAACCCGCACGTCCGACCCGCTCAGCCCCGAGATCGTGCTCCGTAGCCCGGACCACCGGTACACCATGCAGTTCGATCCGCAGTCCGCCACCGGCGCATGGTGGCGGCTCACAGCCGAACCCGCCGGCCCCGAGCCCGGCTGGTACGCCGAGTTCTGCGAACTCGTACCCGCCGAAATCCTGTCTCGATTCACCGACGCCCTCGTCCTCCCCGTCCCCGACGAGAGCCCCGTCGATCCCTTCCAGATCCTGGGGTGGGAAGGATGGGTCATCGAGTCATCCAGCGCCGCTCACTCCCTCGACGCAATGTGCCACGTCCGCCGCCCGACAGAGGCCGGTACGTGGACGTGGGAGGCGTCGTGGCGGGTGGACATCTGCTCGCCGGGCCACGGGACCCCCATGGGCCCGTCGATCTGGCACGCGGTCCTGCCCGACGCGGTCCCAGCGCACCTGATCGGCGCGTTCATCACCGCCCTTGCTGATCCCGAGCCGCTCCAGCGTGGCATGTATGAGCGGCTCGGTCACCACAGCGCCGTACACGTACGCAGCCAGGTTCGTCCGGAGCAGGTGGTCGACGACCACGCCTCGCGTCTCCGGAAGATCCGGGCCCGCGCGCGGTTGGCCCGCCGCCAGCAGGGAGCCCCCGTAACGAGCCCCTCGCCCAGCCGCCGGGCCCACCGCCGCTGAACAGATATGAACGGAGATCCACCATCACCTTCGATCACCGCGCACACCGTGAACTCCTCGGCCGTCTCAGCACCTACCTGAAGGGCAGCCAGAGGATCCTCGACGCATGGAATGCGTACTCCGACGAGCACACCGACCTGGACGGCTGGCCCCACGACAGCCACGCCTACGGCCTGCGCGCCAGCCAGCGCGACGCCGAAACCCACACCGCGTTCGAACCTCTCCGCGACGGGGCCCGTCACCTCCTCGGCACGGCCGAGACACAGCTGACCCTGCTGCCAGAAGGCCAGGTACAAAGCCGCTGGGTGTACCAGCTCGGCCTTCTCACCAAAGCCCTCGACCGGCTCGACGAGCTGGACCAGCAGTGGCTGGAAACGCAGGACTCCCTCTCCTCCGTGACGCCCGGCACCCCGGCGTACGAGGACGCGCTCGCCGAATATCACGCCGAGGAGTGGGATGCCTTCGACGACTGGACCACCCACGGCAAGGTGATCCTCGAAGTCAACGCGGCTGCCCGCAAGGCCCCTTCACCTCTGGCACCCCGCCCGGTCCTCGCCCCCGTTCCTCGAAGCCGGGCACGCGCATGAACACCGTGCCCGGGACCGTCGAGGTCACGTACGTCGCCCCGCGCCACCTCGCCGGCGGCGGCGACCCCGCCTGGATCACCGTCCCTCTGCACCGCGCGTGCGGCTGGAGCCACGGCAACGACCCGCTCATGCCCCGTGTCCTTCTCTCCAGCCCCGACCAAACGGCGTTCCTGCGCCTGGAGCCCGACCCGGGCGGCCAGTGGTGGAAGCTCCTCCACGCGGCCGGGCGCGACCAGCCCGCCTGGTACGCCAGCTTCGGCGGCCACACTCCGGTCGAACTGATCGCCGCGGTCACCGATACGCTCACCGACCCTGCGCCCACGAGTGTCCCGTCCAATCCGTACGATCCGCTCGCTGAGGCGGGCTGGATCCCGGTAGACGGCCGTCAGGCGTACATCTCCCCCGACGACACCGTACGAGTGGAGCGGATCAGCGCCAGCGGATCATGGCACATCACCGTGTCCGTGGACGACCGGCCGATCTGGGCGGCCCGCTTCCACGAGCACACCCCCGTACAGATGATCACGCAGTTCACCACGGCGCTCGCCGATACCGAGCCCCTCTGGCGTACGGACGGCGTGGACAGAATGCCGACCCTCAACCCTGCCCTCGTGAACCGGCGATTCCTCGACGCGCCCGTCGCCTACGTCGCCGCGGCGCTGGAAGAACGCGTCGAAGCCCTCGCAGCCCGAGTCCCCGCACCGTCAGCGAATCAGCACCCCTCACCGCCGGCACCGCGCACAAGCCCTCGCCGCCGCTGACCGCCTCGTCCGCTCCCGTACAGAAGCTGCCCTTGCCCCCTTCCTCCTCCACCAGCACCGACGGGTACGACCTCGTCCTGCGTCTGATGGCCGGCGCCCTCGCCGTCGTCGTTCCCCTCGCCAACCTGACCTGGCTGTCCGGCAACGCCACCGCCGCCCTCACCGGCACCCGCCCGGCCCCCTACCACCCGACCGACGCCCTGCTCCACCCCGAGCAGGTCTGGCCCGACGCAGGAGAAACGTCCCTGCTCATCGGCGCCCGCATCGTCCCCATCGCACTGCTCCTGGCCCTCGGAGCCGGCGCGGGCCTCCTGTGGGCGCGGCACAAGTCCCGCGCCGGCGGCCGGAAGAAGAACACCGACATGGCCAAGCCCCGGGACATCGAGCCCCTGCTGGCCAAGCAGATCGCTGACAAGGCGCGCGCCCTGCGCCCCAGCCTCAAGACCAGCAAGACCCTCGACGCGAAGGACACCGGTGTCCTTCTCGGCACCCTTCAGGGCACCCGCCACGAGGTACGGATGGGCTTCGAGGACGTCGCCGTGGCCATCATGGCGCCGCGCTCCGGGAAGACGACCAGTCTCGCCATCCCTTCGATTCTCTCCGCGCCCGGACCGGTCCTGCTGACGTCCAACAAGGCGGCAGGCGACGCTTACACCACCACGCAGGAGGCCCGCGCCGCCGTGGGGCGGGTGTGGACGATGGACCCGCAGCAGATCGCCCACGCCACCAGGACGATGTGGTGGAACCCGCTTTCGGGCGCCCGCACTTTGGAAGGGGCGAACCGGCTGGCCGGGCACTTCCTCGCCGCGTCGGTGGACGCCTCTCAGCAGGGCGACTTCTGGTCGAAGGCCGGCAGCAACATCCTCGGCCAGTTGCTCCTGGCCGCGGCGCTCGACGACCGGCCGATCACCGACATCATGCAGTGGCTCGCCTTCCCCGCCGACCGCACCCCGCTCGACATCCTGCGCGACCACGGCTTCACCGCCGTGGCCGCTCAGCTCAAGGGCACGGTGGAGGGGCCGCCGGAAACCCGCGACGGCATCTACGAAACCGCCAGACAGTATTCCTCCGCTCTGCTGAACGCGGAGATCGCCGCGTGGGTGACACCCCAGCAAGACGTCCGCGAGTTCAAGCCCGCCGACTTCGTCACCTCCACCGACACCCTGTTCCTGCTCAGCAAGGACGGCGGTGGCGGAGCAAGCGCCCTGATCGCCGCATGCGCGGACTCGGTGATGCGGGCCGCCACCACCCAGGCAGAACGGGCGGGAGGACGCCTCGATCCACCCATGCTCGCGATCCTCGACGAAGCCGCAAACGTGTGCAAGATCTCCGATCTCCCGGACCTGTACTCCCACTTGGGCAGCCGCGGGATCATCCCCATCACCATCCTCCAGTCGTACAGGCAGGGGCAGAAGGTATGGGGGGACGCGGGGATGGACGCCATGTGGTCGGCCTCAACCGTCAAGGTCATCGGCAGCGGTATCGACGACCCCGACTTCGCGGACAAGCTGAGCCGCCTCATCGGTGATCACGACGTGGCAACCACCTCCACCTCCCACTCCGAGTCCGGGAAGTCCACCTCCGTCAGCATGCGCCAGGAGCGCATCCTGCCCCCCGACGCCATCCGCGCACTGCCCAAGGGAACAGCCCTCCTGTTCGCGACCGGCCTGCGCGCCGCCATGCTCGACCTGCGGCCCTGGTACCAGGAGCCGCAAGCGGAAGAGCTCGCCGCGGCATCCGCCCGGGCATCGAAGGCAATCACCGCACGGGCCATCGCCAAGCACGCCCCGGTCCAGTCCGACTTCAAGAAGGCCGCATAGGCACCCGGCTGCATCTCGTACCGGTCCGCTCCCGTGACGCGAAGGACTTCGTCCGCGCCTGGCACCGGCACCATCCACCGCCTGCGGGCCAGGTCTTCGCCGTCGGCGCCGCCGACGAGGCCGGCATCCTGCACGCCGTGGCCATCGTCGGCCGGCCCGTTGCCCGCCACTACGACAACGGCGCCACCCTCGAAGTCACCCGCACCGCCACCGACGGCACCCGCAACGCGAACTCGCTGCTCCTCGGGGCCGCGTGGCGGGCGGCCAAGGCGCTCGGATACACGCGTCTGATCACCTTCACCCAGGCAGGCGAGAGCGGCGCGTCCCTGCGCGGCGCGGGCTGGCGCCTGATCGCCGAGCGCCCCGCCAGGGCCGGATGGCACACCCCCTCCCGCCCTCGCCCCGGTCACGGCACCGACCACACGGCCCGCTTCCTATGGGAAGCTCCTGAACCACACCACCGGAGAAGCCCTGAGCCCGCTCTACCCGCGCGACCTGCAGGACATGACCTCCCCCGGCGCCGCCCTTGACGCAGTGCTCGCCGACATCCGCCATCACCGCATCACCCCGGACCTCACCGGACTGCATCACGTCACGCGCCACATCGAGCTGCTGTGTCAGCTCGCCACGCGCACGGCCATCGATGTCGAATACCAGCTCGTCCCGAACATCGCCGACCCTCCGTCGGTCGAGAGCCTCGCCGTCAGCACCGCTCACCTCGGCAAGGCCATCGCCCACTACACCCGGAGCCTCGAACCGCTTCTGTATCTCCACACCGCGAGGCAGAAGATCCGGCGGAAGCACTGGCTCGCAACCGAGCACCGCGGCGCGCTGCGCGTCCACCTCAACGGTGCGCAAGAGGCCCTGGCCGACGCGCGCACCGCGCTGACGCCCCCGCCGCCGCCCACGTCGGCCACCCCGGCCGCGCCCACTCCGAAGCCGCCGCACGCCCCGGGGCCCAGGGGCCGGTCATGACGGCGCCGTCCGACGGTCTCCTCTTCGACGTGACCGCCTCCCCGACCCCGGTGGTCGACAGGCTGCTTCGGCTCGCCGACCAGTACGTGCAGCACAACGACGCGATGGACCGCTACCTGATACCCGGTAAGCACGCCGAGCCCGACGCCCACGCCGAATCCGCCCGCGCGCTGTCCGCCGCGGTGGGTGCCGCCCTCCATACGGTCCTCGCCGAGCGGCTCTACGAGGGCCCCGACCTGTCGCGCGCCCTGCTCCGCCTCCGCCATCTGGCCTTCCTGAGCAACGCCTCCGCCGAACAGAGCCCGCAGGAGGCGCGCAGGTTGACCGCGCTCGCCCCGGCGGACGCCGTGGACATCGCCGAGACCGTGGCCCGTGACATCCGCCGACGGTCCAGGGGCATCCCGCTCGCCCCGGTCTCGGAACTGGCCTCCACCCATCGCAGCGCCCTGCGGGAAATCGCCTGCGGACACATCGCGGTCAGCACTGCCCTGGGCCGGCAGTACGTCCACTGCCACACCACGCCCGTGCGGATCAGCGCCCTGCGGAAGCTGGAGAGCAACGGCTTGGTCGAACGGGCCGCGAGCGCGACACCCTCCGCGTACGCGCCAGGGGGGCTGGAAGACCGGATGCGTCTCACCGCGGCCGGCATCACCGCCCTGGCCTCCGCCCTCGGCAGGTCGCCGGCCACCCGCCCGGACGTGGCCGCTGCGCCCGCCCCGGCCGCTGCGCCCGCCCCCACCCGGACACGCTGACCCATCCGTCTAGAGCCCCGCAGACGGGCGAACCGGTCCCAGCCCCCTTGCCGGGCACCGGCCCCGCCCCAACGACCACCCCTTTTTCCCCAAGGACAGAAGATTTCCGATCAGCCCCAGTTCCGCGCGCTTTCCCTCGGCGCCGGCGTCCAGTCCAGCACTCTCCTCGCCCTGTCAGCCGACGGCATTTTGCCGAAGGTCGACTACGCCATTTTCGCCGACACCGGGTGGGAGCCCCAGGCAGTTTACGCACACCTGGACCGTCTGGAACGACAGATAGCCGAGCCCGCCGGAATTCCCGTGCTCCGCGTTTCCGCCGGGAACATACGTGAAGATGCACTGAATCCGCATCACCGATTCGCCTCGATGCCTCTCCATATCCTGAACCAGGATGGGCGTCCGGGAATGACGCGAAGGCAGTGCACCGGCGAATATAAGATAAAGCCGATTAAGCAGAAGGTTCGCGAACTGCTCGGCTACCCCTATCCCGCACGCATACCCAAGGGAATCCACGTCGAGCAGTGGGTAGGAATTTCCACTGATGAATTCCATCGCGCCAAGGACGCCGACGTCAAGTACATGCGCAACCGGCATCCGCTTCTGGACCTTGGCTGGAGCAGGAACGACTGCATCCGGTACCTGACGTCACTCGGCCTGGCCGATACCCCGAAATCCAGCTGCCTCGGCTGCCCCTTCCACGGAAACTCCCAATGGCGCCACATCCGTGACACCTCTCCCACGGAATGGGAGGACGTCGTGGAATTCGACGCCGCTATCCGGAAGGGCAATGCACGCGCCACCGAGGCGGGCAACCGGCTGATGGGCCAGGCGTTCCTGCACCGCTCGCGCGTGCCGCTCGACCAGGCCCCGATCGACCACGTCACCGCCGCTGAGCGGGCCGCCCTGCCGCCACAGCTCACCGACGAGGAGGACCTGCTGGAGCACGGCGTTGTAGACGGCTGCTCGCCCTGGGCCTGCCGCGGCGACGCCGACCCGTCACAGGACGGGTTCGACCTCACCGCATAACCGCAGATCACGACAGAAGACACCTTGGAGCACTCCTGACCGATATGAGCGAGGCCCTTGACCTCCACGACATGGCCAGCAAGATCGCACGCGCCCGCTTCCGCCTGCGCGCCCTGCACCCCCCGTCGATTCCCAGCGTGAACACTGTCTGCGAACTGCTCGACGACCTCTTCGATATCACTGCTGCAGCCAACCGGAAGCTGAAGAATTACCCCGACTGCACATCCCGTGGCGAGAAAATTGCACTCTCTGCCTACTGCCATGCGTCTGATCCACTGGGCGAGTGCATATCCGAGCTCGCCAAAGTGAACGCAACAATCCTGGACTACCACTTCCGGGCGGGGAACATCAGGATGAAGCATGCGCTGATCAGAGGGGGCAGCGACGGTAGGGACGATCTTGAGGCGGCATGGGAGGAAGCAAGTGAATACGTACTCTCCGGGTGCGAGGTAGTGGACGTCTTTCTGAAAACACTGGAAGGCGACCTCCAGCGCACGGCGACGAGTTTGGCTCCCTCTGCCAACGACCCCGCACTCAGAGCATCCAATTCCCGCCAGGACCGCCCAGGTCTCACCTCCGCTGTTCCCCCGGCACCCTCCGTGGCTGTTTCCCGAGCGACGAAGGGGCGGTGACCAGCTGGCCGGCACCTTGATAATTGATCTATTTGCCGGCGCCGGCGGCTGGAGTCATGCACTGGCGGCCCTGGGCGCAAGCGATATCGGTCTTGAGTGGGACCAATGGGCGTGTAAAACAAGGTCGTTGGCTGGCCAGGTGACGATCCGGACCGACGTGGCCATGTATCCGACGCGCCCCTTCGTCGGCCGTACACGCGGGTTGATAGCGTCCCCGCCGTGCCAGGCGTGGAGCCGGGCCGGCAAGCGCCTCGGCCTGGTGGACCAGCGACTCGTCCACCAGGCGGTCACCGACCTCGCCGCCGGTAGGGACACCCGCGAACGCCTCCTCACGGACTGCCGCGACCCGCGCTCCCTGCTCGCCGCCGAACCCATGCGCTACCTGCACGCCCTCAACACCGTCGGGGACCCGGAGTGGGTGGTCATGGAGGAAGTGCCGGACGTCCTGCCGTTGTGGAGGCAGTACACGAGCATCCTGCGCCGGTGGGGTTTCTCCGCCTGGTGCGGAATCCTCAACGCGGCCGACTTCGGCGTGCCGCAGACCCGGCGGCGCGCGATCCTCCTCGCCTCCCGAACCCGTTCCGCGCAGCCGCCCTCGCCCACGCACGCCCAACACGAAGAATCAGAGAGCCTGTTCGGGCCTGGCCGTGCCCGTTGGGTCAGCATGGCCGAGGCCCTCGGCTGGGGAGCCACGGCCCGGCCCGTCCCCACCGTGTGTGCCGGTGGCGGGAGCGGAGGCGGCCCGGAGCCCTTCCCGTCCGGCTCCCGCAAGGCTCTGTCCACCGCCCGGGACCACGGCGCCTGGCTCCCGCAGCCCGACACTGCCCCCCGGCCGCACCCAGATGGGGGTCGGCTCGCCGACGGGACCGGCCGCTGGGACTGGTCGCTGCGCAGCAACAACCAGGTGCACGGCACCGTCCGCTCGCTGTCCGAGCCGGCGGGCACGCTGTTCTTCGGGCACCGGAGCAACGAGTGCACCTGGGTCGCGCAGCCTGCTCCGACACTCGACGAGTCGGACACGCGGGCGGCGCCGGAGCCGATCCGGATCACCGCCCAGGAGGCCGGCGTCCTGCAGACGTTCCCCGCGAACTATCCCTGGTCCGGGAACCAGAGCGCGCGGTTCTCCCAGATCGGCAACGCCGTGCCCCCGTTGCTCGCGGGCCACCTCCTAGCACCGCACCTCGGCGTCCCGCTCAACCCCCACGACTTCACCCTCGCAGCCTGATGACCCATACCCCAGAACCCCATCACCCCGGCGACGACGAACTCGCCCCCGTCGTACAACCGCCCCCGGTGTTCCACGCCGAGCAAGCCCTCCTCGGAGCCCTCCTGCGCGACCCGCACCGACTCGGCGACGTGACCGGCATCGCCCCCGACTCCTTCTCCACCGCCGCTCACGCCGCCGTGTGGGCCGCGATCACCACCCTGCCGGCACCCGACCCCGCGACCCACGCGAAGGACACCACCTGGCACACCGCGGTCCTCGCCGCCACGCGCGAACACGCACGAGGGCTCACACCCACCTACCTCCACACCCTGATCCAGCACTGCTCCTGGCCCAGCCACGCATCGGCCTACGCCCGCATGGTCGAAGCCGACCACTCCCGTCGCCGCCTGAAGTCGGCTGCCGAGCACCTCCTTCACACCGCCAGCGACACCGCTCTCCCGCATCCCGTGCAGACCGTGCTCGCCGAGACCGACGCCGTTTTCGCGGTCGTGGATGACATCGCGATCCGCTTCCCCCCACGCGCAGGCGTGCGGCCTCCACCGGCGGCGGTGCCGTATCCCCTCACCCTTGACGGCGAGGCGGTCGAGGAGGAGCGGCTGCTGCTCGCGACCGCCACTGCCCGCCCCGACACGATCGCCACCCTTCGGTGGCTGCTACCCGCTGACTTCACCGAGCCGCTGCATGCCGGCCTCTGGCAGACGCTGACCGCCCTCGGGCGCCAGCAGGAGCCCGTGGATCCCGTCACTGTTCTCTGGGCTGCCCAGCAGCACGGTGTGCTGGACGACGGAACGCCTCCCCACGACGTGCTGGCGTTGCTCACCGAAACGTCTGGGGCCGCGGACTACTGGGCCGAACGTGTTCTGCAGCGCTCCCTGCTGACCACCGCCGCCCTCAGCGCCCAGCGCATCGCGGCGTCCGCCGCTGTTCCGTCCACCACTCCCTTCCAGCTCGTTATCGGCGCCCGCCGAGCGCTGTCCGACCTCGCCGCCGTACGTACTCGCTGGCAGCACGCCACCAGCCCCACCCCTCCGCCACGACCGCGCCCGGCAACCGCCGCGCGTGCCGGCCCGCCGACCACGGCCGTGCGCCCCGCCCACTTCACCCGATAACAACCCCGCCCCGCCGACCGTGCCGGTCGCCCAGCGGGAGAAGAGAGGCCGCCCTCTCGTGCCTGACTCCATCGACGCCTTCGTCATCTTCGCCACCCATCCCACACGCCCCCACTTCGTGACCGCCAAACTGCACGGCTCCGAGGCGCACATCGCGCTCGCCTCCCTACAGAGCGCCGGCTGGACCCCCCTCACCGAGACCCGCCTCGTCCTGGCCCGAATCGACCGCGAAGAGCCGTACTGGGCCAAGATCGCGGCCACACGTCTTACCGCCGAAGGGGCCACCGTCGAGATCGCCCCACGTCTCAGCAGAGCCATGAACCGGGAAAAGACATGGGGCCACTACCCCGAGCCCGGCCTCGACCCCGACGAGATCCGCGTCGTCTCCGACCGGGCGCAGAGGATCCACGACGACATCTTTGACGGGCGGCTCGTCATCCACGCCCACGCCCACGACGGCCACGCCATGGCAGCTGTCGGCACGTACCGCAACGGCAGTTCCGTCCACCTCCGAGGAGCGGACCATCTCCGCAAGATAGCCGCCGTCTTCGACTCCCCGGCCCAGGCCATGCACGCCTTCGAGGAGGCCCACGCCCACCGGATGTCCCCCGGTGCCGCGCCGCCGACGTACATCGAACGGGAGGTGGCCGCGGCCCGCAGCATCCGGATCACCCCCGAACCGGCCACAACGACAACGACACCGCCGAAGGCAGAGACCGTCCCCGTCCACCTGGCCGATCCCGGCGACCACAACGCTCTGCTCGACGAGTTCCTCGATACGCACGACACGTGGCACAAATGGCGGAGCCGTGACGAGAGCACCTACGCGGTACACGAGAACCAGGTGCTGCGCATCGAACTCATCCACGAGCCGCTGCCAGGCCAGAACTCGTGGACCGTGGCGGGGTACGAGACACCCGTCTCCGACCGCCTGTGGCACCTGGCCTTCCCCGACACCGTGCCCGAGCCCGTGGTCCGAACGCTCCTCGACAGCATCGCTGACGGTACCCAGGACCTCGCGCTCGGCAGCCCACTCAACGCGGAATCCGTCGCAAAGGCCATGGCACCCCTCACGCAGGCGGGGTGGGAGGCCACCATCGACGGCCGCAGCATCCGCTGGGCCAGCCCCCACGGTGGCGTCCAGTTCGACACCTTCGCCGCGCAGAACCCCCACCTCAACCCCACTTGGTTCATCTGGGCAGGGCCCAGCCCCCAGCAGGCCACCTGGCTCGTAAACGCCTCGGCATACACCCCCGCCCCGGTCCTCGCGGACCTCGTCGAGTGCCTCACCCCGGAAACCGAGCACCAGGACGAGACTCCAGCAACTACCCATCACAGATCATCAATGCGGGCGAATGTCACGCTCCCGACCGTTCCCTCCGCGGCTGAGCTGCGGCCCCGCCGTACAACCTGACCGCTCCGCCGAAGGTGGCGAGCACGCAGCCACTGCGTGACGCTGCGCACCTGCCCGACGGCACACGCGCAGCCGTCCGCGCTTCGCGGAACCTGCGCGTCGGACGGCGGCCCGACGCTTCCACGCGCGCAACCCGGCGGCTCCTCAACGGCGCTGCTGGCCGGACCCGACCGTCCGGCCACCGACGGAAGAGACCAGACCCCACATGACGTCACCCATCGACGCGCACGTCCGCTTCGATACTCACCCCACCCACCCGACCGCCGTGGCGGCCGTACTGACCGGCACGCAAGCCCATATCGCCCTCACAGCTCTGGAAGCCGCCGACTGGAGTGTCGCCGCCACCAACATCTTGGTCCTGGCCCGCGTCGACCACGAGGAGCCCTACTGGGCCAACGAGGCCGCCAACCACCTGCTGGCCGAGGGCATCACCGTGGAAATCACCCCACGGCTCCAGGAAGCCATCGACGAGGAATGGACCTGGGCGAGCTACCCCATGCCGTGGTGCAGTCGCAGCGAAGTTCGTGAGGTCTCCAACCAGGCGCAGAAGATCCACGACGACATCCGCCACGGCCACCTGCTCATCCACGCCCACGCCCGCGACGCCCACACCACCGTCGCGGTCGGCACCTACCTCCACCGTCGCGGCAAGTCCGTCTATCTGCACGGTGAGGACCACCTCCGTCAGGTCGCGGACACCTTCGACTCATCGGCAGAGGCACTGACGGCCTTCGAAAAGGCCCACGCATCAACCATGCGCCCCGGCCCGGCGCCCCTGACGGACACCGAGCGCGCCGCCGCGGAAGCACGCTCCCTCTTCGACGGCACCACGACCGGAACCGAACCTTCCCGCCCCTCGTTGGAGACCGTCCCCGTCTACCTAGCCGATCCCGGCGACCACGAGGCGCTCCTCAGCTCCTTCCTCGACTCGAACCCCGAGTTCGAGAAGCGGCGAACCTGGTCGGACGAGGCGGCGTACGCCATCCATGAATCCCAGACGCTGCGCATCGAACACATCCACAACATGGATGTCCGCGAGATCGCATGGACCATGGCCGCCTACGAGACCCCCGTGTCCGACCGCATGTGGCACCTGACCGCGACCGGTTCCACCCCCGCGCCCGTACTGCAGGAACTGCTGAACTACCTCGCCGACGGCGGCGGCTGGGACATCGCAGTCGGAGCCCCCGTGGACGAGAAGATGATCAAGAAGGCCACGCAGCCGCTCTCCGACGCCGACTGGAAGCACACCGTAGACGGGGTCCGGGTGCGCTGGACGTCGCCCGCCGGGGACGCGGGCGTCCTCTTCGACGCTTTCCACGCCCAACAGCGGAGCCAGACCATGGCCACCTGGACCATCTGGGCCGGCTCGAACCTGGACCGGCCCACCTGGGCCGTCACCGCTTCCCCGCACGCACCGAGTTCTCTCCTGGCCGATCTGTTCAAGACCCTTGCCCACGAAACCGGACTCCGCCGCCCCAGGGCTCCCGGCACCGGGCACCGGACGAGCCCCGCTTCTTCGTACCCAGCGGTCACGGTCAACGCCGCCGTCAGCCGTACACGCTGATCATCGGCAGATAAGAGCGGGGCAACATAGCGCGGGCTCGCCGTTTAACCAAACCGGCGAACCCGCGCATCATTGATAGTCCACCGCCACGCCCTGCCCGTGCGTCGAAGGGACCTGCCCACGACTCCAGACACGACTGCCCCCAGGTTGGCGTGCAGCGGCAGCCGTTCACGACGCCGCGTAGCTCGCCCGGAACAGACCCTGCGCCCGCTCCACGTCCTTCGGCGTACGGAGCTGGACCTCCAGGTCGCCCGTCCCGTGGTGACCGAGACCGGACACGTCCCGGGTGAAGTCCGGAACGAGGTCGACGTCCTTCGGGTCGATCTTCAGGTAGAGCAGCAGCTTGGTCCGCTGCGGGGGGCACAGGCAGGCGAAGTTCCGCAGCCGCCGGTACGCCCGGTACTGCTTGCGCTCCACCCGGTTCACGCCGTCCCCGAGCCCGAGCAGGGCCTCGTCGACCGCGGCGGCCAACTCCACCATCGCGGCGCCCTGGACGCCCGCCGTCGCCAGGGCAGCAGACCGACGTCGCGCCCGGCGTGACACCTGCATGCCGCCGCTGACAGAGGCCACGGTCTCAAGGCCGAGCAGGTCGCTGCCGAAGAACCGGTAGCGGACCAGGTCGATCGAGCGCCGGTGCTCACGCACGGCGTGCACGTCGTACCGCGTGAAGTCACCAGCGAGACAGATGAGGCGTGGACCGCTCCACCGCACTTGGGACACGGCCGTCACCCCGAGCCGGTCGCGGACCAGGTACTCGAACTCGGCTCGGTGATCCATCAGCCAGGCCAAGTAGAACAGGCCCTGGTTGATGACCTGTTGACTGAACTACTGGCGGAGTTTCCGCAGGTCAGTGACCTCACGGTGGGGGCGTCGTTGAGTCGGCCATGGAGGCATCGAGAGATCTGGCAGCCCTGTCCGTCCCACTGATCGGTGAGCTGGTGGCCATGGACGATCCGTGGGATCCCTACCGGCTCATCGACCCAGCCGGACAACCGATCGGGGGAGCTGGCGCCTTCCTGCGGGATCTGCAGGGAGCCGGTCGTTCAGCGGCGACGGCCCGTTCCTACGGGATGGATCTGCTGCGCTGGTTCCGCTTCTTGTGGGCTGTCGAGGTGCCATGGGATCGGGCAAGTCGGCTCGAGGCGAGGGACTTCTCCCGCTGGCTTCAGGTCGCCGGCCAGCCGAGGCGTCCGCACTGGCGGCGCCCGAGTGAGGCTGGACGGTGGGCCGCGGGCGGGACGCCGTACGCGCCATCGGTACGAGCGCACAGCGAGACGGTGCTGCGGAGCTTCTACGACTTCCACCGCGACATCGGCACCGGACCGCTCCTCAACCCATTCCCGCTGGACCGATCACGTCGAGGCCAGCGGGCGTACGCCCATCGCAACCCGATGGAACCGCCCTGCAACGAACGCACCGGGCTCTACCGGCCAAGAGTGCCCAAACGGGTGCCCCGCAGCGTCCCGGACGAGGAGTTCAACGAGATTTTCGCCCGGCTCCCGTCGCACCGGGACCGGGCCTTGGTCGCCTTCTACATCTCCACCGGCGCCCGCGCCAGTGAACTGCTCAGCACATGGCAAGCTGGCGTCGATCCAGGGCGCCAGCTGATCTCGGTGGTCCGCAAGGGCACCCGGGAAGTTCAGGAACTCCCTGCCTCAACCGACGCGTTCGTCTGGCTGCGGCTCTACCAGGTGGAGATGGACGATGCGATCCCACGTGGGCGGCGCCTGCCGCTCTGGTGGACCCTGCGCTCGCCGTCGAGACCGTTGACCTACCACGCGGTTCACCGCATGTTCGAGCGGGCCAACATCAAGGCCGGGACCTCTGCGACGCTGCACGCGCTGCGGCACACCGCCGCCTACCGCATGGCCGATGATTCCAGCCTGCCCCTCACCGATGTTCAATTCGTCCTCGGTCACGCCCAGTTGAACACGACACAGCTTTACCTCACGCCCCGCAAGGAGGTGGTGATCCGGCGGCTGCTGGCCCACCATGCCGACCAGACGCGGCAGGCAGCCGCCCGCATCGCGCCCCCTCCCGCAGCCGGCTACCGGCCGGAGAGTCTCGATGTGCTGTTCGGGGCCGGTGCTCGGTGACCACCACCGTGTCGGCACGCACGGACCGCGCACCGGCCCCCGGAGTTTCACCTGGGCGCACTCGCGCACTGGCCGCCCAGCAGCGCTTCCCCGCCCGGACCGTTCCTGCCAGCTGGCCGGGCACTGAGCGCTCGCGCGCCGAGGCGGCCCGATTGCTGTCCCGTCCGCCCTACACACTGAAGAACGCCGGCAGCGAACTGCACCACAAGCACGGCATCGTCATAGTGCTGGACTGGCTGGAAGACCAGCCCGGACAGACCTGGCAGGAACGGTGGCAGACCAGCGGCATCGAGCAGGCCGGCGCCGCCTGGCGGCTGGTGATCAAGCAGTGGCTGCACGAGCGCGGCCTGAAGGCAGACTGGCGCATGCCTGTGGTGGGCCGGGCCCTGACTACGGTGATCAGCGCTGAGCTGCTGCGGCCCTCGGTGGACTGGCTGGCCGCCGGAGCCAGCCGCCAAGGGGTGCTGGTCCGCTCCATGGCACACAGCCGAGACCCAGACGGATTTGAGCGCCTGCGAAAGCTCGGCGCTCAAGCCCAGGGCGTGCGGCCAGGCGCCGTCAGCACGACGCTCTGCCGCAGCGCCCTCATCCTCGCGGCGAAGGGCGGCACGCTGGCCGACATCACGGTCGGCGACGTCCTGGAACTCCTCGAGACCCAAGCCGTAGTGCTCAAGCGGGCAATGGCGGGGACCGAGGTGTTCTACCGCCTGCTGCACCAGCTCGGAGCCCTCGGAGAGGACGCCCCGCAGAATCTGCGCGAGGTCCGCAACCAAGGACAGCGGACCCCGGAGGAGCTGATCGACCGCTACGGACTGACCTGCCGTCCGATCCGTGACCTGCTGGTGGACTATCTACGGGAACGCCAGCCCGCACTGGACTACAACAGCCTGAGGTCCCTCTCCTACCACCTCGGCAAGTGTTTCTGGCAGGACATCGAGCACCACCATCCCGACGCAGACAGCCTCCGCCTCGCCCCGGACGTCATCGGCCAGTGGAAGCAAAGGATTCGCACGAAGGACAAGATCGTCACCGGTCCTGAGGGTCGGCGCATGAGCGCAAAGGTCGAGAGGCTCAACCACCGTGACACGCTCACCCAAGTGCGGGCCTTCTACCTCGATATCGCCCAGTGGGCACTGGAGGATCTCGGTCGCTGGGGCCCCTGGGTGGCACCGAGCCCGGTGAGGGCTGACGAGGTGGAACACCGCAAAGTGCAACGACGACGCAAGGCGCGGATGGACGCCCGCACCCGGGAGCGCCTGCCCGTGCTGCCGATTCTTGTCCGCTCGGTTGACCAGCGTCGCAGGGATGCCGCTGCGGTACTGGAAGCCGCCCGGCACACCAACCCTGGCGAGGCGTTCATCGTTGCCGGTCAGCAACTCGTGCGCGCGGTGGTTCCCCATGGAACGGCCGGCCGGATCGGGGCCGAGGACCCACAGACCGGCAAACGCCGCGATCTGGGGCTTGAGGACGAGCGGGCCTTCTGGACCTGGGCCGCGGTCGAGGTCCTGCGGGCCACCGGTATCCGCATCGAGGAACTACTCGAACTCAGCCACCACAGCCTGGTCCAGTACCGCCTGCCCACCACCGGAGAACTCGTCCCCCTCCTGCAGATCGTCCCGTCCAAGACGGATACCGAGCGCCTGCTTCTGGTCAGCCCCGAGCTCGCCGACGTCCTGAGCGCGATCATCTGCCGAGCCCGGGACAGCACCGGCGCGGTTCCCCTGGTCCGTTCCTGGGACCGCCGCGAGTGTGCGTGGCAGGCGCCGGCCCCGTTGCTGTTCCAACGACGCATCTCCGGCGAGGACCGCGCGTTCACCGACGAGACCGTTCGCACGATGCTGGACCAGGCCCTCATCGCCACGGGCCTGACCGACACCACCGGCGCCCCACTGCGCTACACACCGCACGACTTCCGCCGGCTCTTCGTTACCGACGCCATCATGAACGGCCTGCCCCCGCACATTGCCCAGGTGATCTGCGGGCACAAGAGCATCGACACCACAATCGGATATATGGCGGTTTATCCCGTTGAAACGATCGAGGCCCACCGGGCGTTCATCGCCCGCCGTCGGGCCTCCCGCCCCAGCGAGGAGTACCGGACCCCTACCGAAGAGGAGTGGGATGCCTTCCTCGCGCACTTCGAAAAGCGGAAGGTGTCCATCGGCACCTGCGCACGCGCCTTCGGGACGCCCTGCATTCATGAGCACGCTTGTGTCAGATGCTCGCTCCTGCGACCTGCCCCGTCCCAACGGGCACGGCTTGCCGAGATCCGCGACAACTTGATCGCCCGAATCGCCGAAGCCGAGACGGAAGGCTGGCTCGGCGAGGTCGAAGGTCTCCAGGTCAGCCTGGCTGGTACCGAGGAGAAGCTCCGCCAGCTCGATCGAGGCCACGGGCAGCATGCGGCCGTGGACCTTGGCATCCCCACCACGCGTGGTGATCGATGAACCCACGAAGGTGGACTGGCGCGTGGAGCGCGCATCAAACACCCTTCAGACACGATCAAGTGCCGCCCGTCCTACAGGTCCCCAGTTCAGCTTGCCGCCGGGAAGGCCCCGATCTCCGTTGTGGCTCGCTTGACGGCCCTCACCGTAGGATTTGCCTGGATGGGCGATGCATCTCTACTAACAGGCTTGCCCCGTACTCGAATTGCGGCAGGATTCAGTCATGGATCTTCAGGGAGTCGGTGCCATCGCCGCTGCCGCCGTGGCCGCTGTCAGCGTGCCCGCGGCGATCGTTGTTGGACGGTGGCAACTACGCGCGGCTCTGCGCGCCGCCGAGGAGGCTGGCCGCGCCGGGCTCGCACAGGCAGAGGCAACGTACCGAGCCGCTTTGGACGCGGTACGCGCCGAGGCATCGCACACTCAGACACAATGGCGCAGAGGAATTCAAAGAGAAGCATTCGTTTCCCATCTCCTCGCAGCAAGAAAAGCAGCAGAGACCGCCAAGCGAATGAACGAGTCATATGTCAACAAAACGGTCTCGATCGAGGAAACCGAGAGGCTCCGCGTTGAGCTATGGTCCGCCAGAACCGCGGTTCGAAATACATCGCTGATTGTTTCACTGGAGGCACCGGGAGAGCTGGCCACAGCGTCAGAACGTATCGATTATTGGACCGGCGAGTTGGTAGCATCTCTGGACTATCAGGTTGAGATGTTCGAAGCCGAAAGGAAGGTCAGACTCCGCGCGGACCAGGAGGCGCAAGATGGCGACGCCCACAGACCAAACGGCAACCTTGTAACAAAACTTGTATTGCTGAGGAGTGCCGTGGAAGAACATGCGCCAGCTGGAGGCCAGCCTTTCGAGGTCGCTCAGATTTCACCCGAGATCGAGGCAGCCCGAAACGCCGTTCAGGATGCCATGAACGCCGTAGTTCTAGAGCTGACGGAAAGAGTGGCGCTGGAAGAGCTGCAATGCAATCTTGGCGGAGTAATGAGGGAGGCCAGGGAGGCAGAGGAAGAGTTGCAGGCATGGGAAGAGGACTTTCTAAGGCTCGCACGCGAAGCGCTTGACGGCTCCGCTCATACCTGAATCCCTCAAGTGGGGGGATTAGTAACGCCGCCTCAACGGTCGATCCATAGAGACCGTGCGAGGAAATTATTTTCCCTCGCGCAAGGGTGACGGACAAGCTTCGTGAAGACGATGCCTCCACCAGCGTCGAACCGTAGGGCCTTGGCGGCCCGGCGTGGCAGGATGAGGCACGGGAAGGAAACTAACACCCGCGCCGATCACCGCCGTTCTCCGGCCCCATTCAGGCCCTTCCCCACAGGACCGATCGACCCCTCACCTGATCACGGGACACCCTCGGTAGTTCAGAGAACACGCCGGCGTCGACGCCTCGCTTGTACTCGACGATGACCGGCGAACCGTTCTCGTCCAGCCCGAGCGAGTCGATCCGACCCCCGTGCACCGGCCCGGTGCTGTACTCGCTCGCCAGGAACGTAGCGCCCAGCAACGTCTCCATGTGCGTCTCGACGAGCCCCTGCACATCGGCCTCGACCTCAGCAAGACGCGGCATGACCTCCGTCATGCCGCTCTTTGTCATGTCCGTACGGAACAGCTTCAGGCCCGACACCTCCCCCTCGATCAGGAGATCTACAACGTCGAGCCGATGCCAGATTGTTTCCCCGATGGACTTCGAGGGTGTGAAGATGATGTGAGAAGCTACGCCCGGGTCACCGAGAGGCAACCATGTCCCACGGTTCCCAGGGGTCGCCAGATCCCACGTACGTCCCACGGGACCGTGGGATGAGCGCCTGGAAGACTGCGTTTCCGCAGGTCAGCCCCCGTAGCTCAGTGGATAGAGCAGGTGCCTTCTAACCACTTGGACGCAGGTCTCGGCCGGCCGGGCACTGAGTCTCCGTGCTCGACACCTCCCCTACGCCGAGGGCAGCCTCCGCAGGTCCCGCCACCACGGAGAAGGCACGCGGCATTCCTCGTCGTTGCTGGCGGATAGCGTGAGGCCCCTGCTTCTATACCCGTTGCCTTCCTTAAGCCTGCCGTCAGCGCCGGACGTCGAACAACCTGGTCGGCCGTACCCCGAAACGCCATCCCCCATTTGGCCGCACCCTCGAACGAGTGCTGTTCGCGCCTCCAGTCAGATGCACGGATGCTGAGCGATGTTGACCTGCGCGTCAGCCACGCTGGAACCCTGGCCGTGCGAAAACGCAACGCCCATCGGCGCGCTGCGCCCAGCGCTGGGAGGAGGCCGGTCACCGACGAGCGAAGGACCCTATCGGCCACCACTGACAGAGTCGTATCCCTCACCATTGAACCTATTTGCTCGCCCATTTCCTCGATGCTTCGATGATCCTCAATTGCCGAAGTGGGCTGCTTTAGGCGGATATTGAGCGAATATTTCGTCCTCTGTGCTCACCGATCTTGGGAGGTCGATCGTGATCGAGGAGCTGTACGAACGGGTGCATGCCGCAGCCAATGCGCTGTCGGAGGACAGCGCTATTCGGGTCCGGGCGGCGTATGAGCCGACCAGCGGTTCGGGCGGCAGGATCTGCCCGCCGACGGTGAAGGTCAAGTCCACCGACGCGGCCGGCTACCTGATCGAGCCCCGCTACGTGGAGGGCGATGAGGTCAGGGTGGTGCTCCTCGATCAGCGCCAGTCGCAGGCGAACCGGTGCGAACAGGCGCTCCTGGACGCGGTACGTCGTGAAGACCTGTTCCTTCCCCATCTGGAGCTGACGACGGAGGCCGGGGGGACGGCCGTATCGATCACGAGCCTGGAGGCGCCGCACAGGTCCTGCGACGCCTACTTCCGCGACTCCCAGAACGAAGAGGGGGCAACGTTCGACAAGACCGAGGTCGGGGCCGCGCTGCGCCGGGCGGGAGCAGCAGACCTCCGTGCCTATCTGGATCAGTCGCCGGCGGACCTGGTGTATGGCGTGTGGGACTCGCACCGTAAGCGCCGGATCCAGGTCAAGGTCCCCCGCGCCTACACCTCGGAGATGTACGGCGTTTCCCCGCTCGTGGGTGTGCGGGCGGCCGGGCGCGTGGACCGGCTGAACCTGGCTGGTGACACTGTCGCGGTCACCGAGACGGGGTGGTCTCCGCTCGATGGTGCGAAGCCGCCCCGCGGCGTCGCGTCCGCAAGGATGTCGGAGCTGGGCCACGGCATGATCCCGCCCTCTGAAGGCGTCGGCGGGGTCTCGGTCAAGGCGGTGCACCGGCAGGCGACGGTGTCCCTGGCGCAGCTGTCCTCGCTGCGCTTCGGGAACGTCACCGAGGAGTTCACGGCCGCGGGCCGGGCGTTGCTCGCGTCCATCGCGCTTCTGGGGGACCGGCTGGCCTTCGGTGGATCGGCTCTGCACCTGCGTTCGGGCTGCGACCTTGTCGTCGTCTCGGAGCAGGTGGAATGGGTGCAGCGGGGGCGGAACGGGGTGCCGGTGACGGAGCCGATGGAGTGCACGACGTCCCGCGATGCACTGGCGCTGTTCGAGATCGCTCTGGAACGGGCCCGTAAGTCCGGGCTGGAGTGGCCGGTCGAGCCGGTCCGTGTCCGCCCGAACGCGAGTCTGCAGCAAGCGATCGAAAAGTCCTACGAGATCGCCGGAATCGGCGCGGCCGAAGAGGAGTGACCTCGTGCCGTTCCATCTTGACGTGCATCTGCTGGACAGTTCGTACCACGCCTCGACACTGAATCGTTCCGGTGCGGAGTGGCCGCCACACCCCTATCGGCTGTTCTGCGCTCTGGTCTCGGTGGCCGATGAGGATGACCCGGTCCAGAACGCTGCGCTGACGTGGTTGGAGGAGCAGCCCCCTCCCACGGTCCGGGTCCCGGCTCGGTCGGTGGAAGCCGCCGAGACTCGGCGGGCATGGGTGCCGACCAATGCGGTGGAGCGGAAGAAGCCTGGGCACGCGGTGCTTCCCGGACGGATCTCCGGCGGCCAGCCGAAGCAATGGCCCCAGCGCAATCTCGCGGAGCCGATGGTGAGCTTCATCTGGCCGCAGTGCCCGTCCCCGGGCATCCAGGCGGTGCTTGAGCTCCTGCTGTCCCGCATCGGCTACTTCGGCCGGGCCAGCGGGCACGCGCTTCTCACCGCGGCCGTGGTCGGCGATGCGGAGGTGACGCCCGTGGGCGAAGGGTGGCGTGAGTGGTCTCCCGCTTCCCGTGAGGGCAGGAACGTGGAGTTTCTCCGTGCTCCCTACCCGGGCTTCCTCACACGTCTTCGCAGCGCACATGCCGAGGGTCAGCGAGCGTTCCAGCAGGCCCGGCCCCACGCCTATCAGCTCGTGGGCATCGAGTCTGCGGGGCCGAAGGACATGGTGGTGGAGGGCCCGTATGTCGATCTGCTCCCCTTCGCGTTCCCCTCTGGGCTTTCGCTCGACCCGTCCCTCACGCTCAAAGTGACCTCCTCGTTGCGTTCGAAGGTCAGCGGCATGCTCTCTGCGGCAGGGCACGACGTGGACCAGATGATCGCGGTGCACGGGCACAAACCTGCCGGGGACCAGCGGCACGTCTGCGCCTTCGTTGCGCTGCCGTTCGTCGGACATCGCCACGCGGACGGCCGGCTGCGCGGGGTGGGCATCGCGTTGCCCCGAGATCTCGATCCGGCGCACCGCAAGGCGCTGCTGGCGGTTCTCCTCCGTCTCGGTGGCGGGCTGCGCAAGCTGTCCGTGCCGACGCTGTCCCGCCCCGTTCCTCTGTCATACGCCGGGGCGGGCGACACCGTGCAGAGCACGCTGCAAGCAGTGCGCGCGGAGCGATGGACCACCCCGTCCACCCAGTGGACGACGGCGCTGCCGATGGTCCTGGACCACTTCCCCAGAAGAACCCCGAACGGGATCGAGACATCAGTGGCGACCAGCTGCGTCCTGGCCGGATTCCCCGAGCCGCGATCGGTCGAGGTCCTGCACCGAGGCGCATACGTACCCGGCGCGCCGGAACTCCCCCCGTATGCGCTGCGCCGCAAGGCCGGCGAGCGGCCTCTCCTGAGCCGCCACGTCCGCCTGCGGTTCGCCGAGCCGGTCACCGGGCCGATCATCCTGGGCAGCAAAAAGAGCTACGGCCTTGGCCTGTGCATTCCGGTCCCCGCGCGAGAAGGAACGGCATGACCATTCCCCTTGAAGGCGCCCTGCATCTGGAGGAGTTCTCCGACTTCGTCCAGGTAGTCCGAGGACACCGGCCCTTTCCCTGGCAGACCGCATACCTGAACCGGGTCGCGGAGAGCGGCATCTGGGCCGACCTCGACATCCCCACCGGCCTCGGCAAGACCAGCACCATCGACATCTGGTGCTTCCTCCTGGCCTGGCAGCACTCCAGCGGGGCCCGGCGGACCGTGCCTGTGCGGCTGTTCTTCGCCGTGGACCGACGCCTGGTCGTCGACCAGGCACACGAAAGCGCCAGCGCCCTTCAACGGGCGCTGCACGACAGCGGCGCCACCACGGTGGCCGGCCGTGTCGCCCGGGCGCTGCGTGAGCTTGGCGCAAGCGCAACCGCGGTGGAGAGCGTACGTATGCGGGGCGGCGCCGACTGGAGCTCCCGCTGGCTGAGCTCCCCGACTCAGCCTGCAGTCATCTCCTGCACCGTCGATCAGTACGGAAGTCGCCTGCTGTTCCGCGGATATCACACCAGCCCGCGCATGCGCCCCATCGACGCCGCTCTGTGCGGCATGGACGCCCTCCTCGCCGTGGACGAGGCGCACATCGCGCTGCCGCTGCTGCGCACGGCCACCGACTGCGCCGCTTACCAGGCCACTGCCTCCCACCCGGACTTCGCCGGCCGTGCCGTCCAGGTCGTCAGCCTCTCCGCGACCGCTTCGGCCGCCGCGGGCCGGCCCCGGCACTCGATCACCGACGCCGACCGTGCCCACCCCATGGCCAGCCGGCGCTTGAACGCGCAGCGCCGCCTCACGCTCCTGGATGCCTCGCCGAACGTGAAGGACACCGCGGCAGCCTTCGCGCAGGCTGCCGCGCTGGCGGTCGAAGCCCTGCTTCCGGTGATCGAGCGACCGGTGATCGGCGTGATCGCCAACACCATCCGCGCCGCCCGCGCCACCCATCACCTGCTGGCCCAGCGCGAGGACGCCGACACCGTCCTGTTGACCGGCCGCACACGACCCCTCGACCGCGAGCGTCTCCTGGCGCACCCGCTGGTCACCGAACTCCTCTCCGGCGTGCAACCCGACCGCGAACGACCACTGATCGTCATCGCCACCCAGACCGTCGAGGTCGGCATCGACATCTCCTTCGCCGGCCTGGTCACCGAGAACGCCTCCCTCGCGGCACTCATCCAGCGCCTCGGCCGTCTGGACCGCACCGGCGACCTGAACCTCGCACCCGCCATCGTCCTGCGCACCAGCACACAGACCAAGCAGAGCACCATCCCCGTCTACGGTGAGTCCGCCGAACGCACCTGGGCGCATCTGACGGAGAAGGCGCCCACCGTCATGATGCCCGGACTCAAGGCTCCTTCACTGGCCGGAGTTCTTGCCGAGGGCCTGCTCGTCAATCCTGTGACCCTGCCCGCGCTGCTCGCGGACGTGAACACCAGCGCCCTCAACGTGGAGGCGCCCCTCATCCCTGTAGTCCACCGCACCCTCGTCGACTCCTGGACGCGCACCAGCCCCGCCCCAGTCCCCGACCAGGCGCCAGCCCCGTTCCTTCACGGCCTGGACACCTCACCCGAAGACGTCCTCGTGCTCTGGCGCGCCGACCTTCACGAGACCGACGGACAGCCCGACTTCGCCCAATGGGCCACCCGCATGAGCCAGACCCCGCCCCACGCCGGCGAAGCAGTCGCGATCCCCGCCCGGCAACTGCGCCGCTTCCTCACCTGCGCCCCTGCCGCCGACGACACCAGCGACCTCGAAGGCACGACGCCCACCCTCGACACGGCTCCCACGGCCAAGAGGCAACCAGCACCCGCTATGTCGCCGGTGCTGCGTTACGACGACCGCGAGAACCAGTGGGTGCCAGCCACCGAGCCCCGCGACATCCGGCCCGGTAGCACCGTGGTCCTGCCCGCACGCTACGGAGGGCATGACGCCTACGGCTGGACCGGCACTCGCGACCAACCGGTCACCGACCTCGGCGACTACCCCACCACGGACACAGCGCCCACCCGCATCGACGCCCACGTCCTCGCTCCCCTGGCCACCGGCGAAGACTCGGTCACCGTCCGCCTCACGACAGCGACGGCCCACGCAGCCCAACGGCTGCGCGCCGAGGACCCGGATGAGACCACCGGCATCGTCAACGAACTCCTGGACGTCCTCCTCGCCGCCCC
Source organism: Streptomyces sp. NPDC008163 (assembly GCF_042956885.1). NCBI lineage: Bacteria > Bacillati > Actinomycetota > Actinomycetes > Kitasatosporales > Streptomycetaceae > Streptomyces > Streptomyces sp. NPDC008163. The sequence goes on from NZ_JBIBHG010000003.1 coordinate 168,230, forward strand.
GGTTTCCAACCTAGGTGGGCCGCATGCCGACCTGGCCCAGAACCGTCTGCACCGCCTGCGCACTGTCGAGCGGTGGACCACGGCACCCACCGGCCGCACCGAGAAACAAGGGCATGCTGTCCTCGACCCAGAAGACCCCTGCCGCCTCGTCCTCATCCCTCCACGGCCGCCACGCGGACAGCGCGAACGGACCCCAGGCATCGCCGACAACGGCTGCGACGCAAGCTCGCTGACCCGCCCCGTTTCGCTGTCACAACACAGCATCGCCGTCGCCGAACGCGCCGGCGCCTTCGCCACAGCCCTGCGCCTGCCTCCCCCGCTCATCGACGCCCTCCGGGCCGCAGCGCACGCCCATGACTGCGGAAAATCACACCGCCGGTTCCAATGCATGCTCTGCGCCGGAGACCGACTCCTGGCCGAAACCCTGGACGAACCCCGCGCGAAATCCGGTATGGACCCCGCCGATCACCACGCGCGCCGCCGCGCAGCCCAACTCGCCCAGTGGCATCCAGACATGCGACACGAAGCGATCAGCGCGCTCGCCGCCACCGCCTGGCTGGACACCCGCCCCGACCACCCCCGGGGTGACGACGACGACCTCGTGGTCCACCTCGTCGCCGCACACCACGGCCACGCCCGCCCGCTCCTTCCCCCCGTGACCGACCCCGCCCCGGAGAAGGTGACGTGCACCATGCCCGACCAACAGCAAGTCATCGTCGACAGCGCCGACATGGGCACCGACTGGACCGGCCCCGACCGGTTCCACACACTCAACCGCCGCTACGGGCCCTGGGGACTGGCCCTGCTCGAAGCCACCCTCCGTCTCGCCGACATGGCCTGCTCCGAGGAAGGAACCTGACCATGACCCGCCATTCCCTCGAACTCCCCGCCCTCTACGGCAGCAACCCCCTCGGGTTCCTCGCCGCCCTCGGCACCCTCCACCTCACACACCACGTACTCGATCAAGCCCCACAACTCTCCTGGGCCGGCCCGGACGCACCAGCCATCCTCCACACCCACCACCCCCTCACCCACGACAGCCTCGCCGACCTCCTGGCAACCCAACTGCCCACCCAGCCCGAGAAGGACGCCCTGGCCATCGCCCCCGGCATCCTCGACCAGCCCCGTACATCTGGCCCGGGCGCACCCAACGACCCCCTCCGCATGCCCCTCCCCGAAGCCCTCGCTCACCTCCGAACCCACGCCCAGGCAGAACTCGACCACAACGACAACCGCGCCCACTGGTTCACCTCGCTGATCAACACGCTCAGCGCCAGCCCCGGCAAAACCGAAGACACCACCGCACCGAAGAGGACAACAAAAGACAGCTCCCAGGCCCTCTACACCCGTACAACCCCGCTCTTCGGGCGGACCGGCCGCATGACCCTCCCGAGCAGCTGGGCCACCGCCGCCCAACACTGCATCAACAACCCCGACCACCTCCACGCAGCCCTCACCAACTGGAAGCGAGTCGACGGCTACGCCGGCGCCAACCTCGACCACAGCTCCCTCGGCGACGCCCACATGGTCAGCCACGGCAAACCCACCCAACAAGGCGTCCCCGGAGCAACCTGGCTCGCCCTCCACGGCTTCGTCGCCTTCCGTCTGATCGGCAACGCCAACCGACCCCACGCCACTAGCTGGAACACCATCAGCAACGCTTTCGTATGGCCCATCTGGCACCCACCCCTCACTACCACCGCCCTGACCGCCCTCCTCGAACACCCAGCCATCCATTCCCCCACCAACTCGGCAATCCTCGAAAACTTGGGCATCACCGCGCTCTACACCGCACACCGCACCCGCCTGCCACAAGGCGACGGACCGCTCTCCCCCGGTCAACGGGGCACCCACAGACCTCGGAACCACAAGCACGCCCCGAAGCACCCCATCACACCGAAGGAAAATGACCCGAATGCCCGCATCGCGCCAGCGTGAACACCGGTCAACCAGGTCACCCTCCGGAAACGTCGCAGGCTACGCGGGCCCAACACTCCGGATCGCGTCCGGAGCACCACTGCGGCCGCACGGCCCGCTCGACCTGGTTGTCGGCGTAGTCCCAACACTCCGGATCGCGTCCGGAGCACCACTGCGGCGGCCCAGGCCGACCGAAGGCATTGCCCCGGATGCGCCAACACTCCGGGTTTCCTCCCGAGCACCACTGCGGCGGCAAGACAGAGATGTCGCTCGTACAGGCGATCGCGCCGACACTCCGGGTTTCCCCCGGAGCACCACTGCGGCATCGCCCGCGTCGCGACCGGCGACTACGATGCCGTGCCAGCACTCCGGATTCCGTCCGGAGCACCACAGAGGCCGGTCGTTGACGGGTAACCGGGGGTACAGCAGGGGCCAGCACTCCGGATTCCGTCCGGAGCACCACTGCGGCATGGCGCTGCCAGGGTTCGGCTCCCCGAATCGGTCCAGCACTCCGGATTCCGTCCGGAGCACCACTGCGGGGTGTGCATGGCCCCTCTGGTGCTCGCGTCCGTGGCGCGCCCAACACTCCGGATTCCGTCCGGAGCACCACTGCGGGGTGGTAATCGACTTCGAGGGGCTCACCCCCGCCGGTCCAGCACTCCGGATTCCGTCCGGAGCACCACTGCGGCTGCCTGGCCGTCCGACCGATGGGCGTCCGGGTCGGCTCCCGCACTCAGATGGCGAACACCAGGACGTCGTTCCCAGCGCTCCGGATTCCACTGCGGCGCGAACAGCTACGGGACGGAAACTGGACGCTTCCTTCCAAGCACCTGTACAGAGCCGAAAGACATCCGTCAGTTGTGGGAGTCCCCTGGGACTTTTCTGGGACTTCCGGCCCCATCAAGCGGCACGAACGTGAAATACCCGAAAGGTCATTCGCGCAGGTCAGCGACCGCCAACCGCTCATCGCGGCAGGTCACCGCACTCGCTGGTCTCTTCCGGGACATCTGATCTGCAGAACCCGGCGACTTCGCTTTGAGCGTCATCAGCCCTCGGCGTTGCCTCGTCACTCGCAGCCTTGACGCCCCCTGACCTGCCCAACGTGTGCCTGACGCCCCATCAGGATGAGCGTCGCGAGCGTCATCTCAGCGTCAAGATATCGCCCGTAACGCCCACACTGCGCATACCGCACACCCACAAAACCCCAGGTCAGAGCCCTTACTTAACCGGCTCCAGGATGGCGACACACTCCACATGACGCGTCATCGGAAACCATTGGAACGGCATAACGCCTGGTACCCCAGCCGCGCGTACGCGACGGTGATGCATACGAGCAGTCTCATCGCAAACGGTAGCTACCCTCCGGATATCCCGTCGCAAACGAGTGGAACATAGCCGCACATCGCCGGTTAGCCAAACCGGCGCCTGCGCGGACGATTGTTGTCCACCGCTTGTTCCGAGCGCCACGGCGAATCGATCAAGCTGCGAGCAGCGACGTCTGCCGCCTACGGATTTCATCGAATCGCTTTGGCGTTCCATACCACCCGGAGATTCCTAACACTTGTCCACCGAACCGATAATATCCAGCTCAGATCGTAAGCCGCACATGGAAAGGTCGGACGGTTCCCCTATCGTCCAAGATGACAGCCGGTCTTTTCTCCTGTCCAACGCCTGGTATTCGGCGAGCGACCTCGCCGCGCGCCTGCGTGTAGATTCCTCAACCCTGCGCCGCTGGCGTACCGCTCGGCCGCCCCAGGGCCCGCCGTTCGTCGCCGTTTCGGCACGCGTCATCATGTACAGCGCCGTCGACGTCGAAGAATGGCTGCACAGCCGCCGGACCGACCCGCGTCGAGAAGCTTGATGGCTGAGAAGGCCGCAGTGCCGGTCGGGGTCCGGCTCAGCACCGACATCGAGTATCGGCCCGACCGCCCCAACCCCTACCGCGCACGAGTGCGCTGGTTCGATCCGGCCACGAAGCGGCGCTTGTCCCTGTCGGAAGGAAAGCCGGACGAGGACGAAGCGCAGGAGTGGCTCCAGTCCATCATCGAAGCGGCTGAGGCAGGGCTGTCCCCGTCGCTCGCCACCATGAAGCTCGCCGAGTACGGCGACGCGAACATGGATCTCGCGTTGCGCGGGCTGGAGTTGAAGACTCTCGACCCCTATCTCGCCGGCTGGCGGATGCGCGTCGTGCCCGCTCTGGGCCACCTCGCGGTCCGCATGATCACCAACGGCGCTGTCGACCGCACCGTGCAGAACTGGATCGCCGACGAGCACAGCCGCTCAACGGTGAAGAACACCATCGCCGTCCTGGTCCGTGTCATGGAGCAGGCAGTGCGGGACGGCATCATCAAGGTGAATCCGGCCCGGGTGACCGGCTGGCAGAAGCTCTACAAGCAAGCCGAGGACGAACTCCTCGACCCACGCGCGCTAGCCCTACCCGACTGGGAAACACTCGTCGCACTGGCCGACGCACTCGTGGCAGCCTCCCACGACGAGTACCGCGGCTGGGGAGACGTGGTCATCTTCGCGGCGTGCACCGCCGCACGGATCGGGGAGATCTCAGGCTGCCGAGTCGCAGACATCGACACCACGCAGTGGATCTGGACCGTGCGCCGTCAGACCACACCCGCCCCCGGCGGGCTGACCGACAAGGGCACCAAAGGCAAGCGGGCCCGCAAGGTCCCCATCGTCGAAGAGATCCGCCCCCTCGTCGCCCAGCGCATCATGTCCGCCGGCCCCAATCCGGACGCCCGCCTGTTCACCGGCCCGCGCGGGGGGCGCATTTCCACCGCCGTCCTGCGCGACGCCACACACTGGGACGACGTGGTCACCAAGCTCGGCTACGAGCATCTGCGCCGCCACGACCTCCGGCACACCGCGCTGACCTGGTTCGCCGACGCCGGGGTCCCGGTACACGTCCTCCGCAGAATTGCCGGCCACGGTTCACTGACCACCACCCAGCGCTACCTGCACCCGGACGTCCACAAGATCACAGCGGCCGGGGCGGCACTCTCGGCCCACTTCAGCGCGCTGCGCGCACCACGCTCACTGCCGAGCCCCATTGTCATGACCCGCTGACCCGGTCAAGGACGCCGGACCTCAAGTTGGTCCCCAACTGGTCCCCAAAAATGATCAAGGGCCGGTCTCGGATCTCTCCGAAACCGGCCCTGACCTGCGACTGTCACCAGTCGGGACGACAGGATTTGAACCTGCGACCCCTTGACCCCCAGTCAAGTGCGCTACCAAGCTGCGCCACGTCCCGATGCCCGTCTGACCTGGGGTTTCCCCCTGGCTGAACGCGCATGAGAACAATACCGCACTTCATTGGGTGGTCACGAACGCTTTCGCGGGCGTCGCGTTCCGCGTCCGGCCGGGCACTCTCAGTGGATCAGCACCTGGGAGAGGGCGATCCGGCCCGTGCCGGACTTCACGATGCGGACCGTGCGGGTGCGGCTGTCCAGGTCGACGACGGTGGGGCGCAGGGCCTTGCCGCTGACGTGGACCGTGGTGTCGTCGGTGACGATGTCGAAGCCGGCCGTCGTCGTGGCGGCGTCGTTCCAGACCTCGACCTGGCGGATGTGCCGGGTGGCTCCGAGGTTCGCCTGCCACCAGGCACCGTTCTCCGCGAGGGTGCGGGTGTCGGTGTTGGTGTCGGCGTCCAGGGCGAGCGCGGCGGTCGCGGTGCCGTCCGTCGAGGACTGGGTGGCCGTGCCGGTGCGGGCGAGGTCGGTCCGCAGCCGCTCGACCGGGCCGCCGTGGGCGCCGGCGCGGGAGGCGACGGTCAGGGCGGCGGCCGGGAGGCGGTCCAGGCCGGTGTGGTTGCCGGTCATGACGGAGCCGGTGCCGCCGAGGGCGGGGGCGGCGGTGTCGGTCCAGTTGCCGCGCGCGGTGTTCCGGATGCCGTAGTCCGCCCAGTTGGAGACCCACTTGTAGCCGATGCGGGTGATGACGTTGTTCTCGACGGTGATGTACGAGGACTGCTCGTCCAGGTAGATGCCGTTGCCGTCGCGCTCGGTGTTGCCGTACGCGGAGCGGTTGATGTAGTTGCCGCTGACGACGGTGCCGGGCTGGGCGCCCTGGGTGTAGATGGCGCCGCCGTCGTGCTGCTGCCGGGCGACCTCCATGACGTCGGTGATGCGGTTGTTCGTCACCTTGTTGTCGCGGAGCACGGACTTCTGCGCCTCGGGCTGGTTCCAGCCCCAGCCGACGGAGATCGCCGAGTACGGCAGGTGGTCCAGGCTGTTGTGGTCGACGGTGAGCCCGGCCTCGTAACCGGCCCAGATGCCGACCGCGTCGGTGTACTCGACGCCGGTGCGGCTGATCGTGTTGTACGCCACGGTGTTGCGTTCCCCGGCGAGCGCGGGCTCCGGCAGGGGCTCGGTGTCACCCACGTAGACCGCGCCCGAGGAGAGGTCGGTGAAGGTGGACCGGGTGAGCGCGCTGTCCTTGGAACCGGCCTCCAGGACCGCTCCGGCGCCGCCGAGGTGGGTGAAGTCGGCGCTGTCGACGGTGACCCGCCGGCCGCCGCGCACGGTGAGGGCGGCGGCCGGTTTGGTGTAGTACCGGCCCGCGTGGTCGACGGGACCGGTGGCTCCGGTCAGGGTGAGACCGGCCTGCGTCCCCGCGTAGCCCTCGTCGGTGCCGGGCTGCCGGTAGGCCGCGTACGCGAAGCCGATGCCGCTGACCGTGAGGTCCTGGGCGCCGTCCACGGTGAGCAGCTGTTCGGTGTGCGGGGTGACAGCCCGCGCGTGGCGCATGTTCTCGCCCTCGCGCGGGAGGTAGGTGACGGTGCGGGCGGCCGAGTTCCACGCGAACTCGCCGGGCTCGTCCAGGAGTTCGGCGGCGTTCTCGAAGAAGGCGACACCGCTGTAGCGGGTGGAGTCGACGGCGGTGGTGTCCCAGGCGGGGCCGGTGCGGTCGGTGCCGCTCGCGGAGTTGGTCCAGCAGGGCCGGGCGAAGGTGAGGGTGTCGCCGCTGACGCCCGCGATCCTGCAGTGGTAGTTGCGCCAGCGGATACGGATGACGGCCTCGGCGTCCGTGGGGTGCGCCCAGTGGTCGATGCCGGTCGCGGTGGCGCCGGTCATGCCGGTGGCGGTGGCGTCGCAGGTGGCGGCGGGGCACGCCTCGCCGCGGGCGCGGGTGGCGCGGTGGCCGTCCACGAAGAGCTGGCGCGGGGTGACACCGGCGGGGACGGGGGCGGTCCAGGTGCCGTCGGCGTTCCTACGCCAGCCGGTGAGGTCCCGGCCGCCGGAGAGCACGGGGTGGGCGCCGGGGGCGGCGGCCCAGGTGGTGCCGGAGTCGGCGGCGCCGAGCTTCAGGGGTGCGTCGAGCCGGTACGTGCCGTCCTTGAGGAGTACGCGTACGGCGCGGTGGTGCTCGGTGCGGGCCAGGTCGCGGGCGCCCTCCGGGGTGCAGGGGCGGGCGGCGGTGCAGGCGGAGCCCCGGCCGTCCGGGGCCGCGTACAGGGTGCGGGCCGCGGGCGCGGCTCCGGCCGGGGCGGCGAGCAGAGCGGTCAGGAGGGCGGCGGTGGCGGATGCGGCGGTGGCTCGTACGACGTTCAGGGGGCGGTTCACGCGGTGGCCTTCCAGTCGGGGTGGCCGGGCATGGGCGGGTTGACGGCCCCGAAGAGCCAGTCGCGCAGGAACGGGTCGAGTGAGCGGTCACGAGTGGTGTCGACGGTGTGCCGGATGAATTGCTCGGAGGTGTACGTGGAGTCCTTGAAGCGCCGCACCCACTCACGCATCACCGTGTCGAAGGAGCGCCGGCCGATGCGCCGGTTCAGGGCGTAGAGGACGAGGGCGCCGCCGTCGTAGATGTTGGTCCCGCCGAGTGCCTTGGGGAGCCCGGGCGGGCCGTCGGCCGCGCGGACGGCGTCGAGCTTCTCGTACGTGGCCTTCATCTTGTCCGCGAGGACGGACCAGCCGCGCTCCTCGCCGTACAGACCGGCGTAGTAGACGGCGGGGCCCTCGTTGAGCCAGGCCTGCTGCCAGTCGTGCGGGGTGACGGAGTCGCCGAACCACTGGTGGACGAGTTCGTGGACCATGGTGGTCTCGTAGCCGGGCTGCCCCTGGGCGTTGGGCTTGAACCAGTTGGTGCCGAAGAGGGACAGCGTCTGGTTCTCCAGCGCGTCGGTGTAGCCGTCGTAGATGTGCACCCCGTAGACGGAGAACGGGTAGCGGCCGAACTTCGCCTCCAGCCAGGCGAGATGGTCGGCGGTGCGGGCGACGACCGGGGCGTACGTGTCCTCCTGGCCCCGGGGCACGATGTGGCGCAGGGGCAGGCCGCGGTGGCTGCTGCCGTACAGGTAGGTGCCCTTGACCACGGCGATGCCGATGAGCTCGGTGGCCATGCGCTCGCGGAGGGCGAAGTGCCAGACGGTGGAGCCGTCGGCGCGCGGTGTACGGTGCGTCAGCTCGCCGTTCGCGGTGGCGACGAAGCCCTCGGGGGCGCTGATGTGGAACGTCCAGGTCGCCTTGTCCGAGGGGGTGTCGTTGCACGGCAGGAAGGTGTCGGCGCGGGAGGACTGGGCGGCCGAGGCGAATCCGCCGTCGCTGCCGAACCGCCAGCCGGTCAGGCCGAGCCGGGGTGCCTTGCCGTTGCCCCGGTAGCGGATCTCGACGGTGAACGCCTGGTGGTCGCGGATCGGGCGGGCCGGGGTGACGGTCAGCTCCTGGCCGCTCCGGCCCGCGGCGAGTTGCCAGGTGGCCGGGCGTCCGGCGACGGTGACGGCGTCGATGGTGTGGCCGTCGGCGTCCAGGTTGAAGGCGGACAGGTCCTGGGTGGCCTCGGCGCTGATCCTCACCATGGCGGTGAAGTCGTAGGTGACCGGGGTGAAGTCGAAGGTCAGGTCGTAGTGGGTGACCTGGTAGCCGCCGTTGCCGAGGGTCGGGAAGAGCGGGTCGCCGACGCCGTCGGAGCCGGGCTCCGGGTGGAAGCCGTGCAGCCCGGCGGCGGCGGAGGTGGACAGGGCGGGGACGGTGACGGCTGCCGCCACCGCCGCGCCGCCGAGTGCGAGGACCGAGCGTCGGGTGGTCACTTCTTCCCCTTCTGGAAGGCTTCCTCGAACTCGCCGCGGGCCTGCTCGCCGCCCTTGGCCAGGTAGTCCTTGACCAGCTGGTCGTAGGCGGACATGGGCTTGCGGCCGGAGATGATGTCCTTGAGCACGTCGCCCTTGAAGGTGCCGAGGCTGCCCGCGCTCTTGGAGTCCCAGGTGGGCGAGGAGTACTGGAGCGTCGGGTCCGGCACCATCATCGGGATCATCCTGGTGAACGTCTCGTGGACGTGGCGCACGCCCTGCTCGGAGTCGGCGCTGAAGATCGCGGGCACCGCGGAGGCGGCGAACTTCCAGGGCACGGTGACGTCCTGGGTGCCCTGCTTGGTGAGGGCCGGGTTGCCCTTGTCGTCGCGGGTGAAGTCCTTGCCCTCGACGCCGTAGTTGATGAGGGTGTATTCGAGGCTGCCGAACGGCGAGGCCGCGAAGTCGGCGAACCGCAGGATCTCCTTGACCCGGTCCCCGGACGCCTTGCTGATGTGGGTGTTCTGGAGGGCGACGTTGTCCATCCAGGCGACGGCGTCCTTGCCGACCGGCACGAAGGGGCGCGGGTCGAACTTCTTGTTGATCGCCTTCATCGCGGCGATGTAGCCGACGCCCGGCGCGAGGTAGGTGGGCATGCCGTCGTACACGTACGCGCCCTTGCCGTTCTTGAACATGTCCGTGTACTGGGCCTTCTGCGCCCCGGACATCTGGAGGGTGCCCGGGTAGTAGCAGCCGGCCTTGTACAGCGCCCGGGCCGTCTCGACGGCCGTGCGGTACTCCGGGGTCTCCAGGTCGAGGGTGAACTTGCCCGTCTTCTCGTCCAGACGCCAGAAGTTGGGCGCCCCGGCGGACATGGCGAGCATGGTGGTGACGCCCGCGATGATGGCGTACCGGTCCTCCTTGGGGCGGGTCAGCTCCTTGCAGACCTCGACGAACCGGTCCAGGTCGGTGATCTGGTCCAGGCTGGTGACGCCGACCTCCTCGAAGAGGTCGTGGCGGTAGACCCCGGCGCCGGCGGTGCCGGTGCGGGCGATGGGGATGCCGTAGAGCTTGCCGCCGAAGATCGCGCCCTGCCAGGCGCCCTTCGGGATGGCGGCGAGGTTGGGGTAGTCCTTGATCGCGTCCCCGGCGAGGTGCGGGGTGAGGTCGGCGCACTTGGCCTGGAGGAAGGCGGCCTTGTTGTCGACACCGCCGCTCTCCGGGTACATGAAGAGGTCGGGGAGGCTGTCGCTCGCGACCATCGTGGAGAACTTGGTGCCGTAGTCGTCGGCGGGGACGGCGGTGATGTTCACCTGGCCGCCGAGCAGCTTCTCGATCTCCTGCCAGGCGGCGTTCTTGCCGCGCGAGGGCGGCGGCGGGGAGAAGGTCTCCATGGCCGCGCCGATGGGCTTCGCCCCCTTGAGCGGGGTGGTCTTCGTGGCCCGCAGCGGCTTGGCCGGGTAGCTGAAGAAGCCCTGCGGGACACCGGCCGCGGTGCCCTCCAGGTCGGGCTTGAGCCCGATGTTGCGGACGGCGCTGTGCGGGAGCAGGGACGCGCTCTTCGCCTCGGCCTTCGCGGTCGTGCCGCCGTCGCCGCAGGCGGTGAGCAGCGGGGCGGCGGCGAGTCCGAGGCCGACGCCGGCGCCGAGCCGGAAGAGTGCTCTGCGGTTGATGGGGGTGGAGCTCGACACCTGGATCTCCTTGGAAGAGGGAAGGGAGGGAGCGGGGGGCGGCGGCTGCGCTCAGCCCTTGACGGCTCCGGTGAGCACGCCCTTGGTGAAGTAGCGCTGGAGGAAGGGGTAGACGCAGAGGATCGGGACGACGGCGATGACGAGGACCGCCATCTGCACGGCCTGCTGCGGGGCGAGCACTTCGCCGGCCGACGCCGAGTCGAGGCTCTGGCCCTGGAGGACGTAGGTCCGCAGCACCATGGGCAGCGGCCACTTGTCGGAGTCGTTGAGGTACAGGAGCGAGTTGAAGAAGGCGTTCCAGTACGTCACCGCGTAGAAGAGGCTGATGACGGCGAGGACGGCCTTGGACAGCGGCAGGACGACGCGGACCAGGATGCGGAAGTCCCCGGCACCGTCCACCTTCGCCGCGTCGTACAGCTCCTCCGGCAGGTTCATGAAGAAGGAGCGCAGGACGACCAGATTGAAGGCGCTGACCAGGGTGGGCATGACGAGCGCCGCGTAGGTGTCGTACAGGCCGAGGCCCTTGACCAGCAGGAAGTTCGGGATGATGCCGGCGTTGAACAGCATGGTGAACAGCGCCGTCATCAGGATGAAGCGGGACCCGGTGACCTCGCGCCGGGAGAGCCCGTAGGCCATGCCGACGGTGACGAGCAGACTCGCGAGGGTGCCGAGGACGGTGATGCCGACGGAGACGATCAGGGCCCGGCTGACGACGCCACCGGTGAAGATCGTGCGGTAGGCGTCGAGGGTGGGGTGGTCCGGCCACAGGACGAGGCCGGAGCTCTTGATGATGTCGGTCTGCGAGGCGAAGCTCGTCCCGATGACGCCGACGAGCGGGTACGCGACGGCGAGGACGACCACGACGACGGCGACGGCCTTCGCGGTCTGACCGACGCGGGTGGGGCGCTCCATCCACGGCGGGCGGCCGTCGGACGTGCGTACGGGGACGGGCGGGGTCTTCGGCGCGGTGGTCCGGGCCGTGGCGCGGGTCTTTTCAGCGGTCAGCACCGCGGTACACCCCTTCGTGGCCGAGTCGGTGGGCGAACTTGTTGGCGCCCAGCACGAGTGCGGTGCCGATGACCGCCTTGACGAGTCCGACGGCGGCGGCTACGCCCCAGTCGTTGTCCTTGATGCCGTGGTAGTAGACGTAGGTGTCGAGGACCTCGCCGGCGTCCGGGCCGACCGCATCGCGCTGGAGCAGGATCTGCTCGAAGCCGACCGAGAGGATCTGCCCGAGGTTGAGGATGAGCAGCAGGATGAGTACGGGGGCGATGCCCGGGAGCGTCACGTGCCACAGGCGGCGCCGGGGGCCGGCTCCGTCGATGGCGGCGGCCTCGTACTGCTGCCGGTCGATGTTGAGGAGGGCGGCGAGGATGATGATCGTGCCCCAGCCGGCGTCCTTCCAGGCCACCTGGAGGGTGAGGAGCCAGGGGAAGGCGTCCGGGTCGCTCATCATGTCGTAGCGGGGCAGGCCCATGCCGCCGAGGAGGTCGGGCAGGACGCCGGCGCCGCCCAGGATCTGCTGGAAGATCGAGACGATGATGACCCAGCCGATGAAGTGCGGCAGATAGACGACGCTCTGCACGAAGCGCCTGATGCGGTCGCTGGCGATGCTGTTGAGCAGCAGGGCCAGGGCGATGGGCACCGGGAAGAAGAACACCAGCTGGACGAGGGCGATCTCCAGGGTGTTGAACGTCGCGCTCCAGAAGGCCGGTTCGCTGAACGCCGCGGAGAAGTTGGCGAAGCCCACCCAGACGCTGTGCATGTAGCCGAGGTACGGCTGGTAGTCCTGGAACGCCACCACGTACCCGAGCAGCGGCACGTAGTGGAAGACGACGAAGTAGAGCAGTCCGGGCAGGGTGAGCAGCAGCATCACCCGGTCGCGTTTGAGTCGCTGGCCGAGTGTGAGCCGGTGCGGGGCGGCGAGGGCCGGGCCGGGCGGCGGGGCGGGCTCCCCGGCCCGCTTTCGCCGCGTTCGCCGCTTTTCGCGCGGCAGCGGGGGTGCTGTGTCAGCCATGGTGGGTCCTGTTCGGCTGGGTGGCGCGTGGTGTGCCTTCTGCGGCGGCAAGTTAGTAAGCGGTTAACCCGAGCGTCAAGGGATCCGGGCGAACGTCTTCTCCAGTCGCCGTTCTTCCGGGCCAATTCCTGGGTCACGAATCCCAACAAACCTTCCCTATAGGCCCATTCGGGCTGGTCGCACGCTTGACGGTCGGCCGTGGACCTCCCTAGCGTGCCCGTCATTCGATAGAACACGATTACTATCCGGAGGCAGGGTGCGAACCACCGAAGAGGCGCCGGCCCGTTCCGGTACCGAGGCAGCGGATCCGCCCCGGAGGCGGCCGCGCACGGTCCTGGTCATGAGCGCGGGGCTACTGGACGACGTCTTCCCGCCCGCCGTCCGGTCGCGTCTCGAAGAGACCGCCGAACTTCTCGATCCGGCGGTGATCAGCGAGTTCGACTCCCCCGCCGCCGCCCGGGCGCTGGCCGACGCGGAGGTGCTGCTGACCGGCTGGGGCTGTCCGCCCGTGGACCCGGCTCTGCTGGACCGGGCTCCCGCGCTGCGGGCGGTCGTGCACGCCGCGGGGACGGTGAAGACGTTCCTGTCACCGGCCGCCTTCGACCGCGGGATCCTCGTCTCGTCGGCCGCCGCGGCCAACGCCGTGCCGGTGGCCGAGTTCACCCTCGCGGCGATCATCATGGGCGCCAAGCGGGTGTTCCCGCTCGCGGACCTGTACCGGACCCGCCGCACCCATCGCACCGCCGCCGACCTGGACCGCCACCACTGGCTCGGCACCCATGGTCTGACCGTGGGAGTGGTCGGCGCCTCCCGCATCGGCCGCCGTGTGATCGAGCTGCTGCGGGCGGCCCTGGACGCGGAGGTCCTGCTGCACGACCCGTACGTGAGCGCCGCCGAGGCCGCCCTCCTCGGCGTGACGCCGGTCGACCTGGACACCCTCATGGCGACCAGCGACGTGGTGTCCCTGCACGCCCCGGACACGCCGGAGACGCGGAACATGGTCGACGCCCGCCGGATCGGTCTGATGCGTCCCGGGACGCTGCTCGTCAACACCGCGCGCGGCCCGCTCGTGGACACCGAGGCGCTGACCGGCCACCTGGTCAGCGGCCGGCTGGACGCGGTCCTCGACGTGACCGCGCCGGAACCGCTGCCGCCCGGCCACCCCCTGTGGGACCTGCCCAACGTGTTCCTGACCCCGCACCTGGCGGGCGCCCAGGGCAACGAGGTGGGCCGGCTCGGCGCGCTCGCCGTGGACGAGCTGGCGCGGTACGCCAGGGGCGAGCCGTTCGGGCACCCCGTGCACCGGGCCGACCTGGGGAGGATCGCGTGACCGCCCCTCCGCGGCGGGCTCCGGGACCGCGACCGGCCGGGCCCGCCACGGCACTAGGCTCGTCGTCACACAACAGCCTTCAGGGGGTGAGCCGGATGCGCCGGCAGAGCACGGCCGGGGACGGACAGCGGCGGGCGACGGTCACCGACGTCGCCCGGCGCGCGGGCGTCTCGACGGCCACCGTCTCCCGCGTCCTGAACCGCAACTACCCCGTCGCCGACGCGACCCGGGAGCGCGTCGAGTCCGCCATGCGCGAGCTCGGCTACGTGGTCAACGCGCACGCCCGTGCCCTGGCCGGCGTCTCCAACCGCACCGTGGGCATCATCGTCAACGAGGTGATCGACCCCTTCTACGCGTACATCGCGCGCGGCGTGGAACGGGAGGCGGCGCTCGGCGGACGGCTCTGCCTGGTCTGCTGCACCCAGGGCGATCCGCAGCGCGAGCTGGCCTTCATCGACCTGATGCACGAGCGCCGCGCGGACGCGGTCGTGGTCGTCGGCGGCTCCATCGCGGACCGGGGCTACACCTCGGAGCTGGCCCGCCGGGCGCGCGAGCTGGACGCGGGCGGCTCGAAGCTGGTCCTGTGCGGCCGGCCCCCGCTCGGGGAGTCCGCGCCGACCGCCGCCGTGGAGTACGACAACGAGGGCGGCGCCTTCGCGATCACCGACCACCTGCTGATGCAGGGCCACGAGCGCATCCTCTACCTCGGCGGTCCGCCCCGGCTCTCCACCACCCGCGACCGGCTCGCCGGACACCGCCGCGCGCTGGAGCTGCGGGGTGTCCGGGTCGATCCCGAGCTGGCCCAGCCCGGCGCCTTCAGCCGCGGCTTCGGATACCGGAGGATGGCTGAACTCCTGCGCGATGGACCGGAGTTCACCGCTGTTTTCGCGGCCAACGACATGGTGGCCGCGGGTGCCGCGCAGGCCCTGGAGGAGGCGGGCGTGCGGGTGCCCAAGGACGTCTCGCTCGTGGGGTACGACGACATCCCGGTCGCCCAGGAGCTGCGCCCCCGGCTGACCACCGTCCATGTGCCGCTGGAGGAGATGGGCCGCCAGGCGGTGCGGCTCGCCGTGTCCGGCGGGGACGAGGACGACTGGCGGGAGCCGACCACCGGGGCGCTGCGGCTCGGCACCCACATCGTCGTACGCGATTCCGTGGCGCCCCGGTCCACCAGACCGCCGCGCAAGTGACCGGTTACTTCCTGCCTGTCCGCAGTTGGCCATAGAAAATCACAGTAACTTCCCGACTCCCCTTGCGGCTCGACAGCAACCGCTTACATGCTGACCGGGCACCCCCACCGATCCGCACGCCTTCGCCCCTCGTTCATGACTGCAGGGAGAGTTCCGCATGCGTAAGCACACCCCGTCCGCCGCCCCGGCCGCCTCCCCCGCCCCCGAGTCCGCCCCCGCATCGCCCTCTTCCGTGGGCCGCCGTGCCGTCCTCGGCGCGGCGGCGGGCGCGGGAGCCGCGACGGTCCTCGGCCTCACCGCCACCGCCGCCCAGGCCCGGCCCGCGACCGCCCGGCCCACCGGACACCCCGCCGGCCGCCCCGTGTCCGTGACCGTCACCGGACGCCCCGCCGCCGAGGCCGAACGGCTGCGGCTCGCCCAGGCGTTGCGCGGTTCGGAGTTCCAGCCGACCGGCCTGTACGTGCCCGCCGGCACCCCGCTCTCGCTGACCGTCCAGCCGCACGACGGCCTCGTCCCCACGCTCTGGATCGGCGCCTGGGACTACTACGGCGAGATCACCGAACCCCGCAGCTACCCTTTGGCCTCCGGCGCCAACACGGTGACCGACCCGCACGGCGGCCCCGTCTACCTGACGCTCACCGGGCACGGCGAGCGGGCCGGTGTGCTCTTCCGGTCCGGCGCGGTCCGCATGCCCGTCTTCACACTGGGCCGGACCGGTGAGGCGGACTACCAGCGCCAACTGGACACGCTGACGGAGTCGCCCTGGGTGGAGCTGCACGCCCCGCACACGATCATGACGCTCACCCGCGAGGGCGCCCTGCTGTACCGCGACGAGGACCACGCGGCGCTGCTCCGGCTGGTCGAGACCATCGTCGACTCGCACGCCCGGATCAGCGGGCTCGACGGCTCCGAGCCGGTGCACCGGCGCAAGGCGGGGCCGTACCACTTCACGGAGGTCAGCAAGGTGCCCACCGGCGTCGGCGCCTACGCCACGCACGGCTACAACGGCTTCCCGCGCGCCTACCTGGACCGGGCCACCACCGTCGAGGGCCTGCGCACCCGGGGCTGGGGGCTGTACCACGAGCTCGGCCACCTCCATCAGCAGATGGCGTACAAGCCGGGCGGCCTCACCGAGGTCACCGTGAACATCTATTCGCTGGCCGCGCAGCGCACCCTGAAGCAGCCGTCGAACCTGCTCACGGTCGACCCGGCGACCGGTCGGACCGTGTTCCAGAGCTCCCGGGACAAGTTCGGGACGCCCGGTCTCACCTACGAGAAGTCGTTCGGGGCGTACGAGAAGCTGGTGCCGCTGCGCCAGTTGGAGCTGGCCTTCGGGGAGGACTTCTGGCCGCGCCTGCACCAGTTGGTGCGCGAGGAGAACCCGCAGTCCGACTACACCGAGGACGCCAAGCGCTACCGGGCCCTGGCCACCTACTCCAGCCGGATCGCGGGCTACGACCTGACGGACTTCTTCGTCAACACCTGGGCGTTCCCCATCGACGCAACGGGCCGCGCCGAACTCGCCGCGCTGCACCTCCCCCAGCCGCCCGTGGACCCGAGCACGCTCTCCGACTGAGACCGCGACGACGAGGAAAGGGAATCATCATGCACCTGAGCAGAAGGACCCTTCTCGCAGCGAGCGGCGCCACGGCGTCGGTGGCCCTGACGGCGGGCCCGGCCGGGACGGCATGGGCCACAGCGCGGGAGGAGGATCCGGTCGACGACTTCGAAGGACTTCTCGACCGGGCTCGGACGCTGCTCACCGGGGGCGTCTTCGACCCCGCGGACCCCGACTTCGCCGCCGGGGTGGCCGCCCTGGACACCACGGCGGGCGCCCTGTGGGACAGCCTGGACCGAAGCGGGGGGCGGACCGCGCTGTGGTCCGACCTCTCACCGCTCACCGATCCGGGCAACTTCGGCCAGAGCTACACCCGGCTGCGGACGCTCGCCGTCGCGTGGTCCACGCCCGGCACCGCCCTCTCCGGAAGCGCGGAGACGGCCGAGGCACTGTTCTCGGCGCTGCGGTTCGCGTACGACACGGCGTACCACCCCTCGGCGCCCGAGACCGGCAACTGGTGGTTCTGGGAGATCGGGGCCCCGCGCGCGCTGATGGACTGCTGTGTGCTGCTGCGCGCCCATCTGCCCGCCGCCGATCTCGCGGACTACCTGGCGGTCGTCGACCGGTTCTGCCCCGACGCGGACCGCCGCACCAACTCCCCCACCCTGCCGGAGACCGGCGCCAACCGCACCGACAAGGCGGTGATCGTGGCGCTGCGCGGGCTCCTCGGCAAGGACGCGGACAAGGTGGCATCGGCCCGCGACGCGCTCTCCGACGTCCGCGACTCCGGCCGCAACAGCCTGTTCCGCTATACGACTTCGGATGACGGTTTCTACGAGGACGGCTCGTTCGTCCAGCACTCGGAGGTGGCGTACACCGGCTCCTACGGCACCGTGCTGCTCGGCGGCGCGGCCTGGCTGCTCTCGCTGCTGGCCGGCTCGCCATGGGCGGTGACCGACCCGAAGGTGTCGGTGATGTACGAGGCCGTGGAGCGGAGCTTCGTCCCGGTGATCTTCGACGGGCTGATGATGGACGCGGTGCGCGGCCGCGCCATCTCCCGGGAGCGGGCGGGCGACCACCGCGACGGTGCGGCCGCCGTCGCCGCGATCCTGCTCCTGGCGACCGGCGCCCCCGCCGGTCCGGCGGACCGCTGGCGCTCACTGGTCAAGGGCTGGCTCACCCGCAACCGCACCACCCCGTTCACCGCACTGGCCACCCTGCCCCAACTCGCCCTGGCCAAGGCGGTGCTGGCGGAGGCGGGCATCCGCCCCGCGCCGCGCACCACGGGCAGCTTCGTCTTCGCCGACATGGACCGCGTCGTCCACCGCCGCCCCGGCTGGGCCTGCACCCTGTCGCTGTCCTCGAAGCGCATTTCCGCGTACGAGGCGGGCAACGGCGAGAACCTGCACGGCTGGTACACCGGCGACGGCATGACGTATCTCTACGACGGCGACGACCTCGGGCAGTACAACGACGGCTTCTGGCCGACCGTCGACCCGTACCGCCTGCCGGGCACCACGGTCGACACCCGCCCGCGCGACGACCTCGGCACCGGCGCGGGCACCTCCACCTACCGGCCGCCGAACGCGGTGGCGGGTGGTGCCGCGCTGGACGGCCGGTACGCCGCCGCCGCGATGGAGCTGACCGGCGCCCCGGGAAGCAGCCTGCGGGCCCGGAAGGCGTGGTTCCTGCTCGACAACACGGTCGTGGCGCTCGGCGCGGGCATCACGTCGGGCGACGGCCGCCCGGTCGAGACGGTGGTCGAGAACCGCAACCTGGGCGCGGACGGCCGCAACCGGCTGCTCGTGGACGGGATCCCCGTCCGTAACGGCGCCTCCGGCCATGCCCGTTGGGCGCACATCGAGGGGGTCGGCGGCTATGTGCTGCCCGGCGGGGCCGCCCTGCGCACCCTGCGCGAGAAGCGCACCGGCACCTGGCGGGCCATCGACACGGGCGCGGACACCGGCGGCAGCACCGACCCCGTCACCCGCCGCTACCTCACCCTCTGGCTCGACCACGGCACCTCGCCGGACGGCGCCGGGTACGCCTATGTGCTGCTGCCCGGCGCCTCGGCGGCGGCCACCGCCGTCTGGTCGGCGTCCCGCCCGGTGCGCGTCCTCGTCAACGACGCCACCGCGCAGGCGGTGGAGGACCGCAGGACAGGTCTGACCGCCGTGCACTTCTGGGCCGCCGGTACGGCCGGGGGCATCACCGCTTCCGGTCCGGCGACGGTCCTGGTGCGCCGGCGCGGCGCCCGGGTCTCCGTGGCGGTCGCCGATCCCGGCCGCACGGGGACCTCCGTCACGGTCGGCCTGCCGTTCGCCGTCCGCGAGGTGGCCGAGGCCGACGACACCGTCGACGTCACCCCGGGGCGCCGGCCGTTGCTGACCGTCGCCGTCGGCGGCTCCCGGGGCCACACCCACCGCGCCGAACTCGTCCAGTAACCCCGCACACACCAGGAGCACCACCGTCATGTCCGTCGCCCCGCATCTGCACCTGCCGCCCACCGACCGGATCCTGTCCTCCCGCACGGGCTGGACCCGGGCCCACTGGGAGGCGACCGCCGACCGGATGCTGGACGCGCTGACGCCGTACGCGACACCGGGCTTCGCCCAGTACCGGCTGCCGGGCCGGAACAGCTGGTCCGGTGTCGTGTCGGACGGCCTCGAGGGCTTCGCCCGGTCGTTCCTGCTGGCCGCGTTCCGGATCGCGGGCGCGGGCGGGGCGGTCGACCCCGCGCTGACCGAGCGGTACGCGGCGGGGCTCGCAGCCGGGACCGACCCGGCGAGCGGGGAGGCGTGGCCGCGTCTGACGGACTGCTCGCAGCAGTTGGTGGAGGCGGCGTCCGTCGCGATCGCGCTGCACGAGACGCGGCCGTGGATCTGGGACCGGCTCGACGCCCGGGTGCGGGAGCGGATCGCCGACTGGTTCTCCGGCTTCGTCGGCGGACGCACCTGGGACAACAACTGGCGCCTCTTCCAGGTGGTTTCGGAACAGTTCCTGGCGTCGGTCGGCGCCCCGTACAGCCAGTCCGACATCGAGGGCGGGCTCGACAGGATCGAGGACTGGTACGTCGGTGACGGCTGGTACACCGACGGCAGCGAGCGCAACTTCGACTACTACATCGGCTGGGCCATGCATCTGTACCCGCTGCTGTGGGCGCGGATCGCGGGCCCGGACGGCGACGGCGGACGGGCGGCCGTCTACCGGGAGCGGCTGAGCCGCTTCCTGGAGGACTATCCCCACTTCTTCGGCGCCGACGGCGCCCCGGTCCACCAGGGCCGGTCGCTGTGCTACCGCTTCGCGTCGCTGGCCCCGGTCTGGATGGGCGCCGTCGCGGACTGCACCCCGCTCGCACCCGGACTCACCCGGCGCCTCACCTCCGGGACGCTGCGCCACTTCGCGGAGCGGGGGGCGCCCGACGAGCGGGGGCTGCTGACGCTCGGCTGGTACGACACGTTCCTGGCGTCCACGCAGCCGTACTCCGGACCGGCGTCCCCGTACTGGGCGAGCAAGGGCTTCCTCGGGCTGCTGCTCCCGGCCGACCACGAGGTGTGGACGGCACGCGAACGGGCGCTGCCCGTCGAGGAGTCCGACACGTACACCGCGCTTCCGGCGCCCGGCTGGCTGCTGCACGGCACCCGGCACGACGGGATCGTCCGGCTCGTCAACCACGGCAGCGACCACAACCCGCTCCCGGAAGCGGGCGACACCGACCCGGACGCGGGGGCGGGCGACGACGATCCGCATTACGCGAAGCTGGCGTACTCGACGGCGACCGCCCCGGAGTCCGCGCCGCACGCCTTCGCCCGGAACATCGACAACCACGTGGCACTGCTGGCCCCGGACGGCACCCCGTCCCGGCGCCGGCGCATCCACCCGGTGCGCTGCGCGGACCGCGTCGCCGCGTCCTGGTCGGCGGCCCGGCTGCCGGGCGACGAGCGCGCGTACCGGATCGAAACGACGAGCGTGCTGCACGGGCCGTGGGAGATCCGGGTGCACCGGGTCGAGGCGCCGCAGGGCGCCGTGGTCCGGGAGGGCGGCCACGCCGTCGCGCACCGGACCGGCCCGTTCGCCACCTCGGGCCCCGGGTGGGCGCTCGCCCGGACCGCGGACGGCCTGTCCAGCGCGGTGGTCGGCCTGTACGGCTGGGACGGCGGGCCCGAGGACGCCGAGGTGGCGCGGGACGTGGAGTCCAACGCGCACGGACCGCACTCGGCCGTTCCGTATCTGCGCAGCGCTCCCCACCCGGGTGGCCGGAGCGTCCATGTCACGCTCGTGGTGCTGTCCCGGGACGGTGTCCACCCGGAGGCACTGCGCACGGCCGTACGGGTGCGGGTGGCCGGGGACGCGGTGACGTTGGGCTTCCTGGACGGGCGCACGGTCGAGGTCTGATCAGAAGCGGGGGGCGTGGTCCTCCCTGCGGTCGAGGTGGCTGATCAGCTCCTGCGCCAGGGACTTGATGGTGTCGAGCCCCGCCCTTCCCCAGGGGCGGGGCACGGTGTCCACGGCGCAGACCGCGCCGAGGGCCATTCCGGTGCGGTCGATGAGCGGTGCTCCCAGATAGGAGCGGATGCCTATGTCGTCCACGACCGGGTTGCCCGCGAAGCGCGGGTAGTCGCAGACGTCCTCCAGGACGAGTGCCTTGCGCCGGACGACCACGTGCGGGCAGTAGCCGTGGTCGAGGGCCACGTACCGGCCGCTGCTGCCGCTGCCCGCCGCGGTGGCCCCCAGGTCCGACCCCCTGCGGGTCCCGGCGGGGGTGTGCAGTCCGGCGTAGAACTGCCGGTTCCCGTCGATGAAGTTGACCATCGAGAACGGCACGTCCGTCACTTCGGCCACCCTGTCGGCGAAGGCGTCGAAGTCGTCGAACGAGGCGTCCTCGCGCTCCCCCAGGCCGAGGCTCCGCAACCGTCGGCTGCGAGCGGGCGCCTCGCTGTCCACGGGGGTCAGCAGCAGTCGCCCGGCGGCGCGCGGGATCACGGCCTGGCCCCGAATCCGGCGTGCCCGGGAAGCGGCACGGCGTCGTCGGTGGCGTTGATGAGGTGCTGGACCAGCGTCACCAGCGTGCCGGTGCCGGAGCTGGCGATACGGGCGTCGCACAGTACGACCGGCACCTCCGGCGACAGGTCGAGCGCGGCGCGCACCTCTTCGGGCCCGTAGCGGTAGGCGCCGTCGAACTCGTTGACGGCGACGACGAATCCGATGCCGCGCCGCTCGAAGAAGTCGACGGCCGCGAAGCACTCCTCCAGCCTGCGGGTGTCCGCGATCACGACCGCTCCCAGGGCGCCCTGCGAGAGTTCGTCCCACATGAACCAGAAGCGTTCCTGGCCCGGTGTGCCGAACAGGTACAGCACGTGCTGGTCGTCCAGCGTGATGCGGCCGAAGTCCATCGCCACGGTGGTGGAGGTCTTCGACTCGACGCCCTCCAGGCTGTCGGTCGCGGCGCTCGCCTGGGTCAGCAGCTCTTCCGTGCTCAGCGGCGCGATCTCGCTGACGGCGCCGACGAACGTCGTCTTGCCGACCCCGAATCCCCCGGCGACGAGCACCTTCAACGCGACGGGGAAGCCCTCGGGCGCGGCCGGCGGGGCGGCGTACGCGGCGGTGGCGGTGTCCTGCCCGTACCCGCCGCCGGTGCCCTCGTCCGCGTAGCCGTAGCCATAGCCGGAGCCGTCCGGGTAGCCGTAGCCGTCAGAGCTGTCGTCGTAAGCCATCGAGCACTGCCTCCAGCAGATGTCGGTCGGTGGGCATGTCTTGGAAGGCGGGCGCGTGGGCGGTGACGGCGCCGCAGTCGACCAGGTCGGAGAGGAGGACCTTGGTCACGACGGCGGGCAGTCGCAGATGGGCGGCGATCTCGGCCACCGATGTGGGGCCCTCGCACAGTCCCAGGGCCACCGAGTGCTCGGGGCCGAGGTGGGTCTGCGGAACGCTCCCGGTGGCCATCACCAGGGACAGCAGGTCGAGCACGGCCGTGGGACGGGTACGCCCGTTGCTCACCGTGTAGGGGCGGATGAGGCGGCCCGCCGCGTCGTCGAGCAGCGGCCCGTCCTGAGTGACCGCCATGGTCACAGCCCCGCGGTGCCCGGTGTCCCGGCCGTCTGTCTCACCGGGGTCATCAGATAGGGCCGCACGCTCTTGACCAGCATGGTCATCTCGTAGCCGAGGACGGCGGCGTCGGCGTTGCGGCCGGCGAGGACGGCCAGACAGGTCCCGGAGCCGGCGGTGGCGACGAAGAGGAGCGTGGAGTCGAGCTCCACGACCACCTGCCGGACCTCGCCGTTGTCCCCGAACCTCGCCCCGGCGCTGCGGCCGAGCGAGTAGAGGCCCGCCGCCAGCGCCGCCATGTGGTCGGCGCTGTCGGCGTCCATGCCGTGGAGGGACTTCACCAGCCCGTCGGCGGAGAGCAGGACCGCGCTGCGGGTGTACGGCACGCGCTGGACCAGTCCGCTCAGCAGCCAGTCGAGGTCCGAGACCTGACCGGACGGCATATCGGTCGCCATGGGGCATCTACTCCTTGATGGGGTTCGCTGCGAGTGGGTCGTGGGCACCGGCTCCGTGCAGTTGCGCGGGCTGGGCGGCGCCCCGGACGGGGAGCGGCCGGGCCGGTGCGCCGAGTTGGGCCGCCGTCGTCATGTGCGTGGTACCGGCGGGCGCCTCGGGCGCGGGCTCCTCCTCGGCCTCGGCCCGGGCCTCGGCGAGGTCGATGCCGCGCCGGAAGGCGGCGACGAGTCCCGGGTCGTGCAGGACGGGCTCGTCCCCGGACCGGGGCGCGGGCGCCTCCCTGAGCTGCGGGACCAGGTGTTCCTGGTTGGCGCGCCTGGGCAGCACGGGCCGGTCGGCCGCGGTCCTCGGCGCGGTCGCCTCGTCGGACGGGGCAGCGGGCGCGGCGGGCGGGGTGTCGTCCGCCGGCCGGTCCACACGCTCGGCGCGCAGCGGCAGGGGCGGTGCCTCGTCCTGGCGGGCCGGTCCCGGCTGCTGCGGGGCGCGGTGCGGGCTGGGCTGCTGGCTGGGGACGTAGGGCCGGCGTTCCGGCTCGGGGGCGGGCGCCGGTTCGCGCGGTGCCGGGCGCTCCTCCAGGGGCGGCGGGCGATGCACGGGCCCGGGGGGCGGGACGGGCGCCTCGCCGGCCGCGCCGGGGGTGTCCTCGTCGGCGCCGAGCAGGGTCTGCGGGAGGACCAGGACGGCCTGGGTGCCGCCGTAGATGTTGCTCTGGAGCCGTACGGCGATGCCGTGGCGCCGGGCCAGTGAGGCGACGACGAAGAGGCCGATGCGGCCGTCCTGGAGGAGGCGGGCGACGTTGACCTGGTCGGGGTCGGTGAGCAGGGCGTTCATCCGCTTCTGCTCGTCGCCGGGCATGCCGAGTCCGCGGTCCTCGACCTCCAGGGCGAGCCCGGCGGTGACGCGCTGGGCGCGCAGCAGGACCTGGGTGTGCGGGGCGGAGAACACGGTGGCGTTCTCCACGAGTTCGGCGAGGAGGTGGATGACGTCGGCCACGGCGTGCCCGCGCAGGGTGCCGTCGATCGGGGGGACGAGCTTGACCCGGGGGTACTGCTCGACCTCGGCGATCGCCGAGCGCAGCACCTCGGTCATGGTGACCGGGTTGCTCCACTGGCGGCGGGAGACGGCGCCGCCGAGCACGGCGAGGTTCTCGGCGTGGCGGCGGATGCGGGTGGCGAGGTGGTCGACGTGGAAGAGCCCCTTGAGCAGGTCCGGGTCCTCGACCTCGTGCTCCAGCTCGTCCAGCAGCTGGATCTCGCGGTGCACGAGCGACTGGAGGCGGCGGGCGAGGTTGACGAAGACCTCGACCTTCTGGTCCTCGCCGCTGGGCTCGGAGAGCCGGGATGCCTCGACGACCGCGACCACGGCGGCCTCCTGCTGGCGGCCCAGCTCCTGGGCCAGCAGTTCGAAGGGGTCGCCGCCGGGCGGCGGGCTCTGCGGGGCGCGCCGGGCGGGGACGGGTTCGCCGTTGCGCAGTTGTTCCACGACGCGTTGCAGTTCGGCCTGGCCCTGGGCGCTGGTCCGGCGCAGCGCGAGGCAGCGGCCGAAGACCGTGGTGGCGGCGCGGTTGGCGGCCAGGAAGGCGGAGAGGATCGCGGCGAGCGCGAGTGCGGCCGCCGAGCCGAGGGCGGTCCAGAGCTCCGTGGACGGCCGTGCGTGGCCCGCGCGGGCGGTGAAGACGACGGCCGCGGCGCCGGCGAGGGCGACCGCGAGGGCCGGCAGCACGGCGGTGCGCAGGAGTTGAGGGCGTATGCGCGCCTCGGGGGTCGGGCGGGCGGCGCGTGGTCTGGCCGCGGCCGAGTGGGAACGGGCGCCCGGTCGGCCGTGCCGCCCGCCCTCTCGTCGGTCCGGTCGCGCGTCGGGTGCGCGAAGTTGAGACATCAGCGTCCTCGGTACGTGGGGCCCCAGGCATCTGCGTACATGTGGTGGCACCTACGGTGGTCGGGCATTCTCGGGTCATCGGCCGGGCAGGCCCGGAGAATATGAGCCCACCGTTGATCACCGGGCACACACGGTAGTCGCCGGAAGTGCGGCCGTGATGGGCAGTTGTGGAACTTGCCCGCCATCCGTCCCGCTCTGGTATGAGCGCTCGCACGGGCGACCGATTCCTGTGGGCCGGTTTCCGGGTGCGGACGCGCGTGGGCCCCCTCGGCGTGTGCCGAGGGGGCCCGCGCGTCGGGTGCCGGTTATGCCGAGTAGCCCTTCGGCGGGATCAGGGTGGCGAGTTGGTCGAAGGAGAGCCAGTAGATCTGGTTGCCGCCGAAGGAGGCGGGGTCGGCGATGAGGACGGTGCGGTCGGCGTCGTCGTAGCCGATGACCGTGAAGTAGTGGTAGATCGTCTGGTTCGACGGGTAGCCGGGCGGCTGATTGCCCGGCGGGGCCACGATGTTGGCGACCAAGGGGTAGTTGCGGTCGATGTCGAAGACGACGTCGTACCAGAGCAGGTCGCGCTGGGCCTGGGTGGGCGGGTCGTTGGGCATCTCCTTGGTCTCGTACCAGCCGCCGCCGAGGTCGGCGTTGAGCACCCCGGTGACCTGGGATATGTGATCGGTGCCGTTCACGGTGGTGCCGAGCTGCCGGGCCAGGTCGGACTGGCTGGGCGGGGAGATGCGGGCGGAGAGCGCGATGCGGGTGGCGGCGGGACCGCACCAGTAACCGGTCTGCTGGACCTGGTAGTCGACGTCCAGCCAGTGCGCGGTGGCGGTGCTCCCGGCGTCCACCGTGATCCGGGTGCCGGGCTGGTTGTGCCCGCTGACGACGGCGGTCCCGGCCGACGAGCCGTGGGCGGTGACGGCGGCGGCGCCGATGTGCGGGTCCGCCGAGGCGAAGGCGGTGCCGGGCTGGACGAGGGCTCCGACGGCGACCGCGGCGACGGCGGCGGACACGAGTCTCCTGCGCATGAAGGCTCCTGAGGGTGGGGGGACGGGCCTTGGGTGCGGAACGGCCGCGCGGGTGGGTGCGCGGCCGTTCGATGCAGGCCACCAGGGTCGTCCCGCCGCAGCCGGGCCCGCAAGGACCGAAAGCCCGTGCTTACAGGCGCAGGTGACGCGCCGTCATGCAGGGGCCGGGTCCTCGGTGGCCAGCAGGGCGCGCCCCTCGGCGGTCGCGACGTGGAAGGAGCGCCCGGCCCGGCGCACGGTCGTGACGAGCCCCGCCTCCCTGAGCACGTTCAGGTGCTGGCTGACGGCGGGGTGGGTCACGCCGAGGAGCCGGGCCGCCTCCAGGGTCGAGCAGCCGGTGCGGGTGGCGCGCAGGACACCGGCGCGGGTGTGGCCGAGGAGCGGTCCGAGCGGCCCGGACCCGGGTGCGGAGCGGGTGCCCCGGGCGGGAGCGCACCAGTCGGGGGTGTGGTGGATGGGGTAGACCAGCACGGGCGGGAGTCCGCCGTCAGCCAGGGTGGCAGGGGTGGGCCAGCAGAAGAACGACGGCTGGAGCACGAGGCCCCGGCCGCGCAGCCGGAGGTCCTGGTCCACGGGGTACGCCACTTCGAGGACGGGCGCCCGCCAGCGGAACTGCGGTCCGAGTCCGGCGAGCAGTCCTTCGGTGCCGCCGTCGAGGAGGCTGCGCAGCCGCAGGGCGCGGTCGGCGTCGATGTCGGCGTGCACCCGGCGCCAGTGCGGTGCGAGGGCTTCCCGCTGGTACGTACGCAGGGCTCCGCCCAGCTCGCGCAGGGCGTCCGCGTCGCCCCCAGCCAGCTCACCGAGCCAGCCCGGCAGGCGTGCGGGGGCGGCGAGGCGGGCAAGTTCGGCGCGGAGCCGTGGGCGCGGGGTGCTCAGCAGGACGTCGACGGATGCCTGGAGGGAGCCCCGGTCACCGGTCGTCGGCGTGAGGAAGTCGGGTGAGTAGCCGCGCGGCGGCAGCAGGCGGGAGAGCAGGCGCGGGCTGCCGGAGAGCCGGGGCCGCGCCCAGCGCCGCCAGGCGCCGAACTCCCGCTCGCCGTCGCGCCGCTGGAGGGTCTGCACACTGTTGCTGATCTCCCAGAGGAAATCGGGTCCGGGCGCCACCCGGACCCGCGCGAGATCGTCGGGGGTGAAGTGCACCCGCAGCATGGCGGGGCCTCAGGGCTGAGGAGTCCGGTCACGCTCCCGGCCGGTCCCGGGGCTCGCGCCGGCCGGCGCTTCGTGGACCTGTACGTGGACCGGGGGCCAGTTGCCCCAGCCGGGGGCCGGCTCGGTGGCCACGGCCCGCCACCACGGGTCGACGGGCGACGGATCGGCGGGCTCGAAGGGCTGCCCGGGGCGCGGGGAGACCATGGTCACGCCCACGGACTCGGTGGCGCGCATCGACCACTCGGCGGGCTCCGCCCAGGGGTGCAGCGCGAGGTTGAACGTCCCCCAGTGGATCGGCAGCATGACGCCCGCGCCGGGGTCGTCGCCCTGGAGGTCGAGGTGGGCGCGCACGCCCTCGTCGGGGCTCATGTGGATGTCCGGCCAGGCGCCCGGCTCCGGCAGGCTGTCCGTACGGTCCTTGGACCAGTACTGGCTGTACGCACCGATCTGGATCATGGTCGCGTCGAACGGGCCGTGCTCGGCGCCGATGGTCCGGAAGCCGGGGAAGTATCCGGTGTCGCCGCTGTGGTAGATCCGGTGCTCGGGTCCGGCGACGGCCCAGGAGGCCCAGAGCGTGTGCTGCTGGTTGCGCAGGCCGCGTCCGCAGAAGTGGCGGGCGGGAGTGGCGGTGAGGCTGATGCCGTCGACCGTCGTGGTCTCGTTCCAGTCGAGCTCGCGGAGCCGGTCGGGGGCGACGCCCCAGCGCTCCAGGTGCGCGCCGACGCCGAGCGGGACCGCGAAGACCGTGTCCGTACGGGCGAGGGCGCGGATCGTCGGGAGGTCGAGGTGGTCGTAGTGGTCGTGCGAGATCACCACCACGTCGACCGGTCCCAGGGCGCCGAGGGGCACGGGGGCGGGGTGCAGGCGCCGGGGGCCGGCGAACGCGAAGGGGGAACAGCGCTCGCCCCAGACCGGGTCGAACAGCACGCGCCGCCCGTCGATCTCGGCGAGGACGCTGGAATGCCCCATCCAGGTGATCCGGAGGCCGGAGGCGGGCGGCCGGGCGAGGTCGGCGACGGTGGTGGCGTGCACGGGAACCGGGGCGGCGGGGGCCCGGAGCACCCGCTCCTCCTTGCGGAAGTAGACCCGGGCGAACTCCAGGGTGGAGCCGGAGGGTCTGATCCGCGCGCCCACCGGGTTCTGGAAGACACCGTCGGCGAAGTTGGGGGACCGGCGGATGCGCTCCATCCGCGGGCCGTCCGGGTCGGCCCCGAAGGCTGCGGGGCGCAGCGCACGCAGCCGGGTGCGCAGCGGGAGCGTGTGGTCGGCGCCGGTCACGGGAGTCTCCTGAGGAGTCGGTGTCGTCTCATTATGGACAAGGGGCACGACAGTGCGAGAGGAGAACGTCCGGGGGACGGCGTTCCCGCTCCGACCGCCTTACCCGCGTTGCTGTCCGTACACGTGCTCGACGTGGAGGCGCAGGACGACGCGCCGGTCCCGGACCATCGCGGCCCGGTAGTCGTCCCAGTCGGGGTGCTCGCCCTGCACGTCGCGGTAGAGCCGGATCAGCTCCTCCACGGTGCCGTCCGCGGGGTCGGCGGCGGCCGGGGACAGCTCGGCGGTGCCCTCCGCGACCGTCCAGGCCCAGCGGTCCTCGCTGGTCACGTGGTAGCTCGCGCGCGGGTCGCGGCGCAGGTTGCGCGTCTTGGCGCGGCCCTCGGTGACCGAGACCCGGACGATGTGCTCGTCCGGGTAGTAGAAATGGTTGACGTTGGACAGCTGGGGCCTGCCGTCCTTCTTGAGGGTGACCAGGACGCCACCGTCGTTCTCGCCCAGGAGCCGGAGCAGCTCTTCCTGCCGTGCATCGAATGCGGTCATGCCGCTGCAACGAACGGCCGCGGCGGAGGATTCCGCATTCCTGACGTGATCCGGTCCGCTCCCCCGGGCCGCCGCCCGGCACCGGTGCGTTCCGGCCACCGGGCGGCGCGGCGGCGGATGCCGCGTTGACAGGGGCGCCGCACCTCCCGATACTGACCGACAGTTCAGTACCGGGTCCGGTCGCCTCACGTCCCGGGCCCGCCGCCCGCCGAAGAATTCCCAGGACCGCCCGCCGACAGTGACCGAGGAGCACTCCCGATGACGACGCCTCCGGTGTCCCCGCCCGCCCCGCTCATTTCGCTGACCTGGACCGACCACGCCACCGGCTGCCGGGGCCACCTCGTGGTGGACCGGCTGGTGCGCGGGGTGTCCAGCGGCGGCCTGCGAATGCGCCCGGGCTGCACGCTGGAGGAGGTGGCCGGCCTGGCCCGGGGCATGACGATGAAGGAGGCCCTGCACTTCGACGCGGACCGGCCCGGGGCCCGCTACATACCGCTGGGCGGCGCCAAGGGCGGCATCGACTGCGATCCGCGCGACCCGGCGGCCTACGGCGTCCTGGTCCGCTATCTGCGGGCCATGCGCCCGTACATCGAGACCGTCTGGACGACCGGGGAGGACCTGGGCCTCTCTCAGGACCTGGTGGACCGCGCGGCGGCGGAGGCGGGTCTCGTCTCCACCGTGCAGGCCGTCTACCCGCTCCTGGAGGACGAGGCAGCGGCCCGGCGCCGGCTGGCCGACGCCTTCGCGCTCGAGGTGGACGGCATCGGCCTGGACGAGCTCGTCGGCGGCTGCGGGGTCGCCGAGGCGGCGCTCGCCGCGCTGGACCGGGACGGGGTCGCGTACGAGGGTGCGCGGGTGGCGCTCCAGGGGCTCGGGACCATGGGCGGGGCGACCGCCCGCTTCCTGTCCCGGGCCGGGCTCCGGGTGGTCGCCGTCGCCGACATCAAGGGCACGATCGCGAATCCGGACGGGCTCGACGTCGAGGCGCTGCTCGCCGCGCGGGACGCGCACGGCACCGTGGACCGGGGCGTGCTGCGCGCCGGGGACCGGGAGCTGCCGGGCGACGCCTGGCTGGTCCAGGAGGCGGAGGTGCTCGTCCCGGCCGCCGTGTCCTACGCCGTGGACGCGGTGAACCAGGCCGGGATCAGGGCCCGCTGGGTGGTGGAGGCCGCCAACATGCCGGTGCTGCCGGAGGCGGAGGCGCTGCTGGCGGCGCGCGGGATCACCGTGCTGCCCGATGTGGTGGTCAACTCCGGGACCAACGCCTGGTGGTGGTGGACCCTGTTCGGCGACATCGGGGCCGACGCGGACGAGGCGTTCGCGCACACCCGGCGGGCGATGCGCGAACTGGTCGGTCTGGTGCTGGCCCGCGCGGCGGCGGACGGGTGCACACCGCGGGCGGCGGCGCACGCGGTGGCCGCAGGCCGGCTGCCGGTGATGGCGGAGCGCTTCGGCTGGTACCGCTGACCGGGACCGCCGGTCCGCCCGGCCTGCTCCGGGCGTGCATTGGTTAGGGTGGCCGCGTGGCGAGAGTGCGGTTGGGAGTGGCGGAGCGGCGCGAGGAGTTGCTGCGTGCCGCCGTCGAGCAGATCGAGGTACGCGGTGTCGCCGCCGTACGGATCGCCGATGTGGCGTCCGTGCTCGGCGTGAGCAACGCCCTCGTGCTGTACCACTTCTCCACCAAGGAGAAGCTGGTCGCGGCCGCCTTCGCGCACGCCGCCGAGAGCGATCTCGCCCACTTGCGCAAGCTGTTGAGCCGCCGCACGACCGCCGTACGCAGGCTGCGCGCGGCCGTCCGCTGGTACGCGCCGACGGGCCAGGCCAAGGGCTGGCGCCTGTGGATCGAGGGCTGGGCGGCCTCCCTCCGCGACCCGGCGCTGCGCAATGTGGCCGGCGATCTCGACCAGCAGTGGAAGGCCGAGCTCGCCGAGGTCATCGAGGAGGGCGCGGCGGCGGGCGAGTTCCACTGCGACGACCCGATGTCCGTGGCCTGGCGGCTGACCGCGCTGCTGGACGGGCTGGCCGTGCAGATGACCTCGTACAACGGTCCGCTGTCCCGGGCCACGATGCTGGAGTGGACCGAGCAGGCGCTCGCCCGTGAGCTGGGCATCGACCACGAGGCCCTGACGTCCTGACCTCGCTCACCCTCTCCGCGGTCCCCTCCCCCGGTCAGGTCTGCCGAAGCGGTTCGTAGACCTCGCTGTCGAGGCCGAAGGTCCAGGCGACGCCCTCCCTGGCGGTCCTGGTCCTGGGCGGGACCCGGAGCCAGTACGTGCGGTGGGTGCCGTCCGGCTCGGGCGTCGAGTTGACCACCTCGACCATGACGACGTCCTCGTCACCGGCGAGCGCGATCCGCCAGAGGATGCCCGTCTCGTCGCGGTGGACCGGTTCGGCGCCCGACTCGGTGAGGTAGCGGTCGTAGCCGTAGTACTCCAGCATCACGCGGCGCAGCTCCGCGTTCTCCTCGTCGCGGATGCGCTTCGGGGTCAGCGCGGCCAGCTCGTCCAGGAAGTCACGGGGCACGGGCATGCCGCGCCAGGCGTACAGGGCGAAGCCGTCCGGGTAGGAGAGCGCCGGTCCGTCACCCCGGTCGAGGCGGCCCGCCTCGTCGCGGTGCAGGGCCTCCGGACGCTCGCAGATCACCACGACCCGCTCGTAGGGCCACCACCAGCCCGCGTTCCGCGCCACCGCCGCCAGTCCGTCGAGCCGGTCGCCCCGGCCGTCGAAGGCGGCGAGCCACGCCGCGTCGTGCTGCCCGAGAACCGCGTCGAGCAGGACCAGGCGCACGCGGGACCCGGCCTCGGTGTCCTCACCGGCGAGGTCGGCGACCACCCCGGCCCGTATCCGCTCGGCGAGGGCCGCCGTGGTCTCCCAGAGCTGGGCGCCGGTGGCCGACCAGAGGGCGGACCAGCCGGCCGGGCCCAGGGCGTCGTACACCCGCCGCCGCTCCTCCGCCCAGGGCCGGGTGCGCACCTCGTCGCGGACCGAGCGCCCCTGGCCGGTCAGCTTGCCGACGGCCTCCACGGCCTCCCTGGGCGAGCCGGCCCAGACGAACTCCTCCGGCTCGGCCAGACCCGCGCCGCGGTAGGCGAGCCGCACCCCGTCCTCGGCGGCCGCCCGGTCCGCCGCGCCCGTCGCCGCCGCCACGGCCCGCCAAGAGTCCACGTACTGCATCGGTTTCCCCGTCCCCTGTTCCACTCTGAATTCCTTGGTTTCGCGCACAACGGCCGTGCCGTACCTCAGTCGGCGACGATGCGGACCGCCCCCGGCGCGTACTCCCGCTGGCGCACCACGCGGAACCAGCCCTGGGGCAGCGGGATCGTCGCGTGCTCCTCGTGCACGACGCGTCCCCCTTCCGGGAGATGGAGCAGCATCGGCCCGAACACCCCTCCCTCGCGGATCAGCCGGCCGGGCCCCGGCACGGCGTGCGCGTGTCCGGTCACCTCGCCGAGCGCGAGCACCAGCCGGCCCCGTGCGTCACGCAGTTCGCCCGGCGCCTCCAGGAGGTGCGCGGGCACCGCCGGCTCCTCCAGTGGCACGATCAGTACATCGCCCTGCCGGTACACAGACCTCTCCCCTCCGTGGTGGCACCCGGTGTGCCGGCCACATCGAAAACGCTACGGCGGGGGTCTGACAATCGGCCGTCCCGGCGGGGGCGGTCGTGGCATTGTCAGTGGGCCTTGATAGACCTTGCGGACATCAATCCGCCGCCGTCATCAGGAGCTCAGGGCATGTCCGTGGACCACCTGCACGAGTTGCTCGGCCTTCCGGCCGTCGATTTCCAGTCCGGCACCGAGGGCGGTCCCCGGCCCGCAGCCGACGCCGCCGCCTGGCGGGTGTCGATCGACGCCTACGAGGACGAGGGCACCTGGGAGGAGGAGTTCGACGCCTTCCTGGCGGAGGTCGATCCGGCGGGTGTCCGGGCCCTGATCATCGGGCAGTGGGGCGAGTCGTACGAGGAGAAGTCCTCGTATCCGATCGGTCTCGTCATCGCGGCCGCCGACCGGCTGACCTCTCTGGAGGCGGTGTTCGTCGGGGATCTGACGATGGAGGAGGCGGAGATCTCCTGGATCGAGCAGAGCGACGTCACCGCGCTGCTCGACGCCTTCCCCGCGCTGGTGGAGCTGGGCGTGCGCGGCGGCTCCGAGCTGGTCTTCCCGCCCGCGAAGCACCAGCGGCTGCGGTCGCTGACCATCGAGGCGGGCGGCCTGCCGCGCGAGGTGGTGCGCGGTGTCCTGGAGAGCGAACTGCCCGCGTTGGAACGGCTGGACCTGTGGCTCGGCGTCTCGGCCTACGGCGGCGACGCGAACGTGTCGGATCTGGCGCCGCTGCTCGCCGGTACGCGCTTCCCCGCCCTGCACCACCTCGGCCTGCGCAACAGCGAGATCCAGAACGAGATCGCGACCGCGGTGGCCTCGGCCCCGCTGGTGGCCCGGCTCAAGACCCTGGACCTGTCCTGCGGCACGCTCGGCGACGAGGGTGCGGCCGCCCTCCTCGAAGGTCAGCCGCTGACCCACCTCGACGTGCTGGACCTGCACCACCACTTCCTCACCGAGCCGATGGAGCGGCGCGTCACCGAGGCGCTGGCGCCGCACGGGGTGCGGATCGACCTCTCGGAGCGCTGCGAGCCGTGGGACAACCGGGGCCCGGCCGGCCGGTACGTCACGGTCTCGGAGTGACGGCGCGATGACCGGCATCGACCACCCCTGCTCCTTCCACGACCTGCCCGTGTTCACCCTGCCGGAGCCGGGCGACGACAACCCGTGGCCCGCGACGCGGCCCGCGCCGGACGCCCTGGCCTGGCGGCTGGAATGCACCTGGGAGGGACCGGAGTTCGCCGCCGTCTGGCAGCACTTCCTGACCTCGGTCGATCCGGCACAGGTCCGTGCCCTGGTGATCGGCCCCTGGTGGCAGGACGACTACAGCTCGCTCGCTCCCGTGATCGAGCTGATCACCTCGGACGCGGCCCGTTTCCCCGCGCTGCGCGCTCTGTTCCTCGCCGATGTCGTGGGCGAGGAGTGCGAGGTGTCGTGGCTGCAGATGTGCGACATCACGCCGGTGCTCCGGGCGTTCCCGCGCCTGGAGGAGCTGGTGGTACGGGGCGGTGGCAGCGGACTGAACGAGGAGACGCTGGAGCTCCACCCGGTGCGGCACGAGGCGCTGAAGGCCCTGCGCTTCGAATCCGGCGGTCTGCCCGGTCACGTCGTGCGCGCGGTCGGCGCCTGCGAACTGCCCGCGCTGGAACGGCTGGACGTGTGGCTCGGCTCCCAGTGGTACGCGGGGGACGCCACGGTGGCGGACATGGCTCCGCTGCTGTCCGGGGGCGGCTTCCCCCGGCTGCGTCATCTCGGGCTGCAGAACAGCGAGATCCAGGACGAGATCGCCGTGGCGGTGGCTTCTGCCCCGGTGGTCGCGCAGCTGGAGTCGCTGGCGCTGTCGATGGGCACCCTCAGCGACGCGGGTGGGCTGGCCCTGCTCGGAGGGCAGCCGCTCACCCATCTGGACTTCCTGAACCTGTATCACCACTACCTCAGCGACGAGGTGATGGAGCGCTTCAAGGAGCTGGGCGAGCGCGACGACGTCCACGTCTGCCTCGACGGGGCGGATGACTGGGATCCGGACGACGAGGACGATGCCCGCTATGTCGCGGTCAGCGAGTAGCGCACCGCCGCGCCTCGCGGTCGTCGGCAATCCGGGCAGCCGCCGCGTCGCCCTGTTCCAGGACGCGGTGGCCGCCGCCGGCCTGCCCGAGGCGCGTACGGTGCCCTGGCTCGACGTGCTGCGGGGCGGGGCGCGCTTCCTGCCCGGCGAGACCGTGCGCGTCGAATCACCGGGCGAGGACGCGGAGGTGGACCGGCTGCTGCGCGGGGCCGACGAGCCGACCCGGGTGGAGGGTTCGGCCCTCTGGTACGCGCGCTTCACCGCCGCCGTACGCGAGGTCGCCCGGGCCGCCGCCGACGCGGGCGCCCGCCTGCTCGACGACCCGGCCGACATCGCGACGCTCTTCGACAAGCGGCTGTGCCACGGGGTGCTGGACGCGGCCGGGGTGCCCGTCCCCACGTCCCCGACCTCCGGCCCGGCCGGGGCGCCCGTGCGCGGCTGGGACGACGTACGGGACCTGATGGCCGCCCACCGCATACCCAGGGCGTTCGTGAAGCCCGCGCACGGCTCGTCCGCCTCCGGGGTGCTGGCCGTGGAGACGGCGGGCCGCGGCCGGGTCCGGGCGGCGACCTCCGTCGAGCGGGACCGGGCGGGGCGGCTGTACAACTCGCTGCGGGTCCGCCGGTGCACGACGGAGCGCGAGGTCGCGGCGGTGATCGACGCGCTGGCGCCGGACGGGCTGCACATCGAGCGCTGGCTGCCCAAGGCCACCCAGGGCGGCCGGGCCGCCGATCTGCGCGTCGTCGTGGTCGCCGGCCGGGCCACCCACGCCGTGGTGCGCACCAGCGCCTCGCCGATGACCAATCTGCACCTGGGCGGGGCGCGCGGCGACCTGGCCGGGGTGCGGGCGGCCGTCGCGGCGGCGGGCGGCAGTTGGGGCGAGGCCCTGGCGATCTGCGAACGGGCCGCCGCCGCCTTCCCGGACACCCTGTGCGTCGGCGTCGACCTGCTGCCCCTGACCGGCTGGCGGCGCTTCGCCGTCGGCGAGGTCAACGCCTTCGGGGACCTGCTGCCCGGGCTCACCGGCCTGCCCGGCAGCAAAGCCGAGGGCCTGGACACCTACGCGGCGCAGATCGCCGCCGTACTGGACCGACCAAGGAACGACCGTGTCAGCACCACCCCCTGAGTACAGCCCCCAACACGTCTCCGGGCTCTGCCCCGACCCCGACATGAGCGAGGTCGTGGGCAGCCACGATCTGCTGTTCGTCACTCTGGACACCCTCCGGTACGACGTCGCCGCCGAGCTGGCCGCCGCCGGGCGCATCCCGAATCTGGCCCGTCATCTGCCCGGCGGCGCCTGGGAGAAGCGGCACGCCCCGGGCAGCTTCACGTACGCCTCCCACCAGGCGATGTTCGCGGGGTTCCTGCCCACCCCGGCCGCGCCCGGGCCGCACCCCCGGCTGTTCGCCGCCCGGTTCGCGGGCAGCGAGACCACGGCGGAGCGCACCTTCGTGTTCGACACCCCGGACCTGGTCTCGGCGCTCGCGAAGGAGGGCTACCGCACGGTGTGCGTCGGCGGGGTGGGCTTCTTCAACCTTCGCGGGCCGCTCGGTTCGGTGCTCCCCGGGATGTTCCAGGAGGCGCACTGGGAGCCGGAGTTCGGCGTACCCTCGCCGACCTCGTTCGAGGCGCAGGTGACCCGCGCCGAGGAAGTGGTCGCCGCCCTGCCTCCGGAGCAGCGGCTCTTCCTGTTCGTCAACGTCTCCGCGCTCCACCAGCCGAACTGGTTCCACACCCCCGGGGCGACCCGCGACGCCGGTGACAGCCGTGCGACGCACGCCGCCGCCCTGGAATACGTGGACGCCCACATCGGCCGGCTCTTCGCCGCCGCGAGCAGCCGCCGCCGTGCCTTCGCCATCGTCTGCTCCGACCACGGCACGGCCTACGGCGACGACGGCTACACCGGTCACCGGCTCGGCCACGAGTCGGTCTGGACCGTCCCGTACGCCCACTTCTTCCTGGAACCGGGGGCCGTCCGATGACCGTGACGCACACCGTCCGCCCGTACGAGAGCTATGTCTACGCCTACCCGCACAAGACGGCGTACCGCCCGCTGGCCGAGCGGCCCGGCGGGCGGCCCGCACTGGACGAGCTGTGGGCGGGGGAACGCAAGGACGCGCTCTCCCTCTACATGCACATCCCGTTCTGCGAGGTCCGCTGCGGCTTCTGCAATCTGTTCACCCGGATCGGCGCCCCCGACGAGCTGACCTCGCGGTATCTCGACGCGCTGGAACGGCAGGCGAGCGCCGTGCGGGACGCGCTGGGCGACGCGGAGCCGGTACGGTTCGCGGCCGCGGCGTTCGGCGGGGGCACGCCCACGTTCCTGACGGCGGGCGAGCTGGACCGGCTGTGCGACATCGCGGAGAAGCGGATGGGCGCCGATCTGCGGTCCGTGCCGCTGTCCGTGGAGACGTCCCCGTCCACCGCGACCGCCGACCGGCTCGCCGTGCTCGCCGAGCGGGGCGCGACCCGGATCAGCATCGGGGTGCAGTCCTTCGTGGAGGCCGAGGCCCGCGCGGCGGTGCGCCCGCAGCACGCCGCCGACGTGGAGCAGGCCCTCGGCGCCATCCGGGACACCTCCATACCCGTGCTCAACATCGACCTGATCTACGGCATAGACGGCCAGACCGAGCGGACCTGGCGGACCTCGCTGGACGCGGCGCTGCGCTGGCGTCCTGAGGAGCTGTACCTCTACCCGCTGTACGTGCGCCCGCTGACCGCGCTGGGCCGGCGCTCGCCCGGCGAGGCCGACGCCGCCTGGGACGAGCAGCGCCTGCGCCTCTACCGGGCGGGCCGCGACCACCTGCTGGCCCAGGGGTACGAGCAGGTGTCGATGCGGATGTTCCGCCGCACCGACGCCCCGCGCGCCGAGGGACCCGACGACTACGCCTGCCAGACGGACGGCATGATCGGCCTGGGCTGCGGCGCCCGCTCCTACACCTCGCGGCTGCACTACTCCTTCGACTACGCGGTCCGGATGGGCGAGGTCCGGGGCATCATCGACGCCTACACCGCCACCGCGGACTTCTCCCGCGCCGAGGTCGGGCGGTACACCGACGGCGACGAGGCGCGCCGCCGCCATCTGCTCCAGTCGGTGCTCCAGGCGCGAGGCATGCCGGTGGACGCATACCGCGAGCGGTTCGGCACCTCGCCGTACGAGGACTTCCCGGAGGAGCTGGCCCGGTTCGACAGCCGGGGCTGGCTCGACACGGCGACGCGGGATCTGCTGCGGCTGTCGCCCGAGGGACTGGCGTACTCCGACGCGCTGGGCCCGGAGCTCTTCTCCCCCGCCGTGCGGGCCGCGATGGCCGCGTACGAGCTGAAGTGAGTGATCCGTGGACCTGACGATTCTCTACCGGGGCCCGCTCGCCTCCTGCGACTACGACTGCCCGTACTGCCCGTTCGCCAAGCGGCGCGACAGCCGGGAGCAGTTGCTGGCGGACCGCACGGCGCTCGAACGGTTCACCGGGTGGGTGGCGGCGCAGACCGGTGACCGGATCTCGGTGCTGTTCACACCGTGGGGCGAGGGCCTGGTGCGCTCCTGGTACCGCCGGGCGGTCGTCGGGCTGGCGGGCCTCCCGCACGTGCGCCGGGTCGCGATCCAGACGAACCTGAGCGGCCGTACGCGGTGGCTGGCCGAGGCGCCGGAGGCGGCCCGCGAGCGGATCGCGCTCTGGTGCACGTACCACCCGGGGCAGACGCCGTACGAGCGTTTCCTCGGCCGGTGCGCGGAGCTGAGGGACCTCGGGGTCCGGCACAGCGTGGGCGTCGTGGGCTTCGACGCCCATCTCGGCGAGGCGCGGCGGCTGCGCGCGGCGCTCCCGGACGAGGTCTACCTCTGGGTCAACGCCGCCGAGGGGCACACCTACACGGACGAGGAGGCGGAGCGGTGGACGGAGATCGACCCGCTGTTCCCGTACAGCCGCCATCCGCACCGCTCGGCGGGGCTGCCCTGCCGGACCGGTGAGTCGGTGATCTCGGTGGACGGGGAGGGCACGGTGCGCCGCTGCCACTTCGTCCGGGCGGAGCTGGGCAATCTGTACGACGGGAGCTATCGGCGCGCACTGGGCCCGAGGGCCTGTCCGCTCGCCGTCTGCGACTGTCACATCGGCTATGTGCACCTGGAGACGCTGCCGCTGTACGACGTCTTCGCGGGCGGCGTCCTGGAGCGCGTCCCGGCGGCGCTGCCGCTGTCCCCGGTCGCCGCGACGCGGTCGCGGGGCGACTGAGGACAGCGGAGGGGGCCGGTCAGAGCGGCAGCAGGTCCGGTCGCTTCGGCTCGACGTGGTCCCCGGAGGACTCGCCGCGCAGCCGCCGCCCGATCCACGGGACCAGGTACTCGCGTGCCCAGTGGATGTCGTCGCGGCGGATCTCCAGCGTGCCGCGCGGCGGCTGCGGCGGCCACGGCTGGTCCGGGTCGGCCGGCACGTCGAGGCCGAGGACCTGGGCGGCGCGGAGCGCGACCCGGGTGTGGCCCTCGGGCGACAGGTGGAGCCGGTCGCCGTCCCAGGCGCGCCGGTCCTGCACGGAGCGCAGCGACCACAGGTCGAGGACCGGGCAGTCGTAGCGGTCGGCGATGGCCCGGACGTGGGCGGTGTAGGTGGCGATCTTGCCGCGCAGATGACGCAGCACGGGCACGCCGCGGGTGTCGAAGCCGGTGGTGACCATGACGGTGCCGACCGACCGCGTGAGGTCGGCGACCGCGCGCTCGAAGCGTTCGGCCACGTCGTCCGGGTCGGTGCCCGGCCGGATGATGTCGTTGCCGCCGGCGCAGAAGCTCACCAGATCGGGGGCGAGTTCCTTGGCGCGGGGCACCTGCTCCTCGACTATCTGGTCGAGGAGGCGTCCTCGTACGGCGAGATTGGCGTACCGGAAGTACCCGTGCGCGGAGACGGGTGTACCCAAGGCGTCCACCGGAATTCCGGGGTCCGGAAGCCGGTCCGCGAGAAGAACCGCGAGCCGGTCGGCCCAGCCGACGAACGTTCCGTCCGGGCCGGGGTCGCCGACTCCTTCGGTGAAGCTGTCGCCAATCGCCGCGTACGACCCGATGGCGCCCTGTCGGTCGACGGCGCCCTGCTGGAGGTTGTTCGAATCGTCTGCCACAACCGCATATCCTGCACCCCGGAATGTGACCTACGCGACCGTAATAAGGGGTTGACGGGTGGTGAGATAAACCACCCGGTCAGTTTTCGGTAAAGGGGGAATAAGCAGAGGGACGGCGCACCGCCGTGCGCCGTCCCTCTGTGTCGTTCGGTGACCCGGATCACCGGGCCGGTACTGCCTGGATCAGACGTAGATCCCGTGCGACGCCAGGTAGGCGATCGGGTCGATGTCCGAGCCGTACTCCGGGCCGGTGCGGACCTCGAAGTGGAGGTGCGGGCCGGTGGCGTTGCCGGTGGAGCCGGAGAGGCCGACCTGCTGGCCCGCGGTCACGGTCTGGCCCGCCGAGACGGAGAGCGAGGACATGTGGCCGTACTGGGAGTAGTGGCCGTCGGCGTGCTTGATGACGACCTGGTTGCCGTAGGCGCCGCCCCAGCCGGCGGTTACGACGGTGCCGGAGGTGATGGCCTTCACGCTGGTGCCGGTGGAGACGGGGAAGTCGATGCCGGTGTGGCTGCCGCTGGACCAGCTGGCGCCGGAGGCGCGGTAGGCGGTGGTGTGGTTGCCGGGGACCGGGTGGACATAGCCGGAGGCGTTGTCCTGGGAGGCCGGGGCCTCGGTCTTGGCCTCGGTCCGCGCCTCGGTCTTGGTGTCGACCTTCGTCTCGGCCTTGGGCGCGGTCTTCGCCTCGGTCTTCTCCGCCGTCTTGGCGGGGGCCTTGGACGGGGTGGTGGCGGCGGGGGCCGCCTTGGCGCCGAGGGTCAGCTTCATGCCCGGGAAGATCAGGCTCGGGTTCTCGCCGACGACCTCGCGGTTGTCCTGGTACAGCTTGTGCCAGCCGCCCTTGAGGTGGTGCTGGGCGGCGATCTTCGACAGGTAGTCGCCGGAGACGACGGAGTACGTGGTGGTGCCGGCGCTCTTCGCGGGCGTGGCCGGGGCGGTGTGCGCGGCGGCCGACTTCGACGTGGCCGGGGCGGACTGCTCCGCGGCGTGGGCACCGGTGGCGCCGAGCAGCGGAAGCGCGATGACGGCTCCGCCGGCGCTCGCGGCGACGACGCCGCGGGCGATGGTGCTGGACTTGGGACGGCGGTGCTTACCCGAATTGGGCATGAAGAATTTCCTCTCCGGCGCCTGCGAGGTGAGCTGTCGGGTTCGGGCTGGAGATGCCCGGCCGCGCCTGGCGCGACTTCACCCCGAGCCGTCCGGTCGTCCCGGTCGGCGGCTTACCTGGTTCCCCCGCTCCTGCCACACGGTGAGTGGATGCGAATTCCGGACGGCGGCAGGATTGGGCGTTCCATCCGGATGGCATGGAACGTAAGCGAGCCGGGACGGCGGAAACAAGCCGCGCGTTCGGCACCGGATTCCGCTCCGGAATTGCGGTGCGGAATTCCGGTCACACTCCGTGGATTACGGATCTTGGCTTTCCGCGCGGTGCGGGGACTACCCAGCCGGGGCGTCACCACACACCGTCACGGATATGATCCCGCTCACGAGCGAGTGATCATCTCCCCTACAACCGGGGCAGGTTGGTCATATCCCATCAATACGGACATGTCATGGCCCTCGTCCGCCTCGGCTCGGAGCGGACGGCCGAGATGATTGCCCCGGGAACCGATGTCGTAGGGTCGCGGTCGTGGGCCCGTCGGCGACACGCGCCGGGGCAGAGCCGAGCCTCCAGGAGTGACCGTGACGCAGCAGCTGCCGCAGACCCCGCCGGCGGAGCCCGTACTCACCGGCGTCCGCAACTTCCGCGACGTGGGCGGCCTGCCCACCACCGACGGCCGCCGGGTCCGGCACGGCCGGCTCTACCGCAGCGGACACCTGGCGCACGCCACGGCCGAGGACGCGGCCTTCCTCGGCGGGCTCGGCCTGCACACGGTCTTCGACTTCCGCAACGCGGCGGACCACAAGCTGGACGGCCTGGACATCGAGCTGCCCGGCGTCCGGAACGTGAGCATCCCGCTCAGCGACCCGGCGGACGGCGCGGAGTTCTGGCGGATGGTGCGCGACGGGAACATCGCGGAGCTCCGCTCGATCCTGGCCGACGGAAAGGGGACCCGCCGCATGGTCGCCTCGTACCGCTCGATCATCCTGGAACGCACCGGCGAGCACAGCCGGGTGCTGCACGCCCTGGCCGAGGACAGTGTGCCCGCCCTGATGCACTGCGCGGCCGGCAAGGACCGGGCCGGGCTCTCCATCGCGGTGACGCTGCTGGCGGTGGGCGTCGGACGGGAGACCATCGAGGCCGACTACCTCAAGTCGAACGACGCGCACCGCCGCTACCGCATCCGGCGCAGCGACACCTCGGCCACCGGGATGTCCCCGGAGGTACTGGAGCTGCTCAACCCGCTCTTCGGTGCCCAGCCCGACTACCTCGCCGCGGCCTTCGCCGCCATCGACGAGACCTGGGGCGGCACCGACCGCTATCTCGCCGACGGGCTGAAGCTCACGCCCGCCACCCGGGAGCGGCTGCGCGAGACGCTCCTCGACGAGGCCTGAGGCGGGGGCCGGGCCGGCTTCCGCTACTGGTTGTGCATGCCGACGGCGAAGAGCAGGTACAGGAACGCGGCGATGACGTGCCCGGCCACGAGATAGGCGAAGAGGCGGATGACGAGTCCGCGCGGCATCTTCTTCTCCTGGCTGTCGGCGCCGGGGCGCGGGGCCGGAGTGAGCGGGTCGTAATGCTCGGAATCGGACATGGCGGGCCTCTCAGAGACGGTGGACCGCGCCACCGAGGCACAGGTCGGCGGCGGGGCTCTGCAGCAGGGTGTGGACGAAGAGCAATTCGGCGCCCTCGGGTTCGGGGGCGGCGATCCGGTGCGGGGTGAGCGAGTCGAAGTGCGCGCCGTCCCCGGGCACGAGGTCGTGGACCGTCTCGCCGAGCGTCACCCGGAGGCGGCCGGTCAGGACGTACAGCCACTCCTCGCCGGGGTGGACGCGTACCAGGTCGCCCTGGGCGCCGTACGGGACGCGGACGCGCAGCGCCTGCATCGCGCGGCCGGAGCCCCCGGCCTGCTGGTACAGCCAGCCGTCGGCGGCCGGGCCCTCGAACGGGCGGCCGCGGACGATGGCGTCCCGTTCCGGGGGCGTCTCGCCGAGGAGCTCGGAGACCGTCGTACCGTAGATCCTGGCCAGCTGGAGCAGCATCGGCAGCGAAGGCTGGCGCCGGCCCGTTTCGAGCCGGGAGAGGTGGGCGGGCGAGAGCCCGGCACGCTGGGCCGCGGTCTCCAGAGTGAGACCACGGCCACGGCGCAGATCGCGCAGGCGTGGCGCGACACCGGGCAGCTCACCGGCCGCCAGGTCGTCCGGAGGGTTCATGCCTCCATTGGGCCCAAGAATTTCCCCTGAGGCAAATTTCTTGCCTCAGGGGCAAAAGCGTCCCATGGGCGAAGCGCCTCAGCGGTTGGCGACGGCCTGCTTCACCAGGGTCCGCCCGAAGTCCCACATCAGTCCCCCGCCGCTGTGCGCGTCGTCCATGACGGCGGTGAAAGCCTCCACGAAGCGGTCGACGTCCGCGTCATCGATGACCAGTGGCGGGATCAGCTTGATCACTTCGAGGTGGTCGCCGGAGACCTGCGTGAGGATGCGGTGCTTCTGGAGCAGCGGCACGACGACCATCTGCGCGAAGAGCCCCTTGCGGGCCGCCTGGAGCATGGTCCAGCGGCTGCGCAGCTTCAGCGAGGTGGGGCGGCCGAACTCGATGCCGATCATCAGCCCGCGCCCCCGCACCTCGTGCAGCAGCTCGTAGCGCCCGACGAGCGCGGACAGCCGCTCGCGCAGCAGGTCGCCGGTGCGGCGCGCGTGCGCGACGGTCTCCTCGTCCTCCATCACCGACAGCACCGCGAGCCCCGCCGCCATGGCCTGGGCGTTGGAGCCGAAGCTCGCGGAGTGGACGAGGACCCGGTCCATCGAG
Source organism: Streptomyces sp. NPDC008163 (assembly GCF_042956885.1). Lineage (NCBI taxonomy): Bacteria > Bacillati > Actinomycetota > Actinomycetes > Kitasatosporales > Streptomycetaceae > Streptomyces > Streptomyces sp. NPDC008163. The sequence continues at coordinate 211,987 of NZ_JBIBHG010000003.1, forward strand.
GAGTACACGCGCTTGAAGATCCAGTCCTTGCCGAGCGTCGCCCCGACCGGGACATAGCCGCCGGAGAGCGCCTTGGCGACGCAGACGAGGTCCGGTTCCACCCCTGCCTCGTGCTGGTACGCGTAGAAGTCGCCGGTCCTGCCGAGGCCGGTCTGCACCTCGTCGGCGATGAGGAGGGCCTTGTGCTTGTGCAGCAGCTCCTGGGCCTCGCGGAGATAGCCGGGCGGCGCCTCGTGCACCCCCTTGCCCTGGATCGGCTCCACGACCAAGGCGGCCACATCGCCCCGCTTCAGCTCCCTGCTCAGCGCCGCGAGGTCGCCGAGCGGGACGGCGGTGTCGGGCAGCAGCGGGGCGAAGCCGTCCCGGAAGCCGCCTTCGCCGTTCACCGAGAGCGCGCCCGTGGTCAGCCCGTGGAAGGCGTGGTCGCAGTACAGGACGCGCGGCCGGCCGGTGGCGTACCGGGCGAACTTGAGGGCCGTCTCGACGGCCTCGGTGCCGCTGTTGCCGAAGAACACCCGGTCCAGGTGCGGGCTGTGGCTCAGCAGCTTCTCGGCGAGCAGTCCGGGCAGCGGCTGGCAGTCGAACCGGGTCAGGTCGGCGAGCGAGGCGTCGAGGACGTCGTGCACCGCCTTGCGTACGACGGGGTGGTGCCGGCCGAGACCCATCACGCCGAATCCGGCGAGCATGTCGAGGTAGTCGTTGCCGTCCGCGTCCCAGAAGTGCGCGCCCTCGGCCCGTTCATAGACCTTGTCGAAGCCGATGGTACGCAGCATGCGCGGGAGCTGGTGGTTGAGGTGCTTGCTGTGCAGTTCGTAGCGTTCGGCGCCGCGCTCGGCGAGGAGCCGCGCCAGATCGAAGCCCTTGGGCTCGTCGTCCTTCATGCCCCGCTCTCCCTGTGCCCGTTGCCCGAGGCGTCCTGCCCCGTGCCGCCGGCCGCCTTCCGGGCGGCCGTGACGGCGCTGATCCGGCCGGCGATCTCGACCGGTGTGAGTCCGATGTCGGCCAGCACCTCGGACCGCTTGCCGTGCGCGAGGAACTGCTCGGGGATGCCGAAGGTGCGCAGCGGTACGTCGACGCCGGCGTCCCGGAGCGCCTGCCCCACCGCCGAACCGACGCCCCCCGCCCGGCTGTTGTCCTCGACCACCGCGACGAGTCCGTGCGCGGCGGCGAGCGGCGGCAGCTGCGCGTCGACCGGCTTGACCCAGCGCGGGTCCACCACGGTGCAGCGGATGCCGGCGCCCGACAGCAGTTCGGCGGTGCGCAGGCAGACGGAGGCCATCACACCGACGGCGACGAGGAGCACGTCGGCGTCCTCGTCGCGCCGCAGCACGTCCATGGAGCCGATCCGGCCGACCGCCTCGATGGTCTCCCCCACCGATTCCTTCGGGAACCGCACCAGGGTCGGCGCGTCGTCCACGGCCACCGCCTCGCGCAACTCCTCGCGCAGCCGGTCCGCGTCGCGCGGGGCGGCGATCCGCAGCCCGGGCACGACCTGGAGCACGGACATGTCCCACATGCCGTTGTGCGAGGCCCCGTCGGGCCCGGTGACGCCGGCCCGGTCCAGGAAGAAGGTGACCCCGCACCGGTGCAGGGCGACGTCCATCAGGAGCTGGTCGAACGCCCGGTTGAGGAAGGTGGCGTAGACGGCGACGACCGGGTGCAGCCCGCCCGTGGCCAGCCCCGCCGCACTGACCGCCGCGTGCTGCTCCGCGATGCCCACGTCCCAGACGCGGTCCGGGAACGCCTCGGCGAACTTCGTCAGCCCGACCGGGTCCAGCATCGCGGCGGTGAGCGCGACGACGTCCGGGCGCTCCGCCCCGATCACCGCCATCTCGTCCGCGAACACGGAGGTCCAGGACGGGCCGGCGGCGGGCAAGAGCGGGGCGCAGGTCAGGGGGTCCATCGCGCCGACGGTGTGGAAGCGGTCGGCCTCGTCCCGGAGGGCCGGGGCGTAACCGCGTCCCTTCTCGGTGATGCAGTGGACGAGGACCGGACCCCGGAAGCCCTTGGCGCGGTGCAGTGCGGCCTCGACGGCGGCGGTGTCGTGCCCGTCGACCGGGCCGATGTACTTCAGCCCCAGGTCCTCGAACATGCCCTGCGGGGCGACGAAGTCCTTGAAGCCCTTCTTGGCCCCGTGCAGGGCCCCGTGCAGCGGCTGCCCGATGACGGGGGTGCGTTCCAGGAGGCCCTTGCCCCAGGAGAGGAAGCGTTCGTAGCCGTCGGTGGTGCGCAGGGTGGCCAGGTGGCGGGCGAGCCCGCCGATCGTGGGCGCGTACGAGCGCTCGTTGTCGTTCACGACGACGATCAGCGGGCGGTCCTTGGCGGCGGCGATGTTGTTCAGCGCCTCCCAGGCCATGCCGCCGGTGAGGGCACCGTCCCCGATGACGGCGACGACGTGGCTGCCGCGGCCGCGTACCTCATTGGCCTTGGCGAGGCCGTCGGCCCAGCCGAGGACGGTGGAGGCGTGCGAGTTCTCGATGACGTCGTGCTCGGACTCCTCGCGGGACGGGTAGCCGGACAGCCCGCCCTTGCCGCGCAGCTTGGAGAAGTCCTGGCGCCCGGTGAGCAGTTTGTGTACGTAGCTCTGGTGGCCCGTGTCCCAGAGGATGCGGTCGACGGGCGAGTCGAAGACCCGGTGCAGGGCGATGGTGAGCTCCACCACCCCGAGGTTGGGGCCCAGATGACCCCCGGTCCTGGCCACGGCCTGCACCAGGAAGGTGCGGATGTCAGCGGCGAGTTCGCCGAGTTGGGACGCGTTCAGTGCCTTCAGATCGTGCGGCCCCCGGATGCTCTGCAGCAGCGTCATGCCCGGGCCCCCTCTCTGTGGTCCTGTTCCTGCGAAAGGTGACGGCCGGGCTCCGCGCGGGAGCCCGGCCTGGTGTCGCGGCTCAGCCGTTGCCGCTGACGGTCTCGCGCATCGCGCGCAGGGACTCCTTGAGGGAGCCCATGGTGGCGAGGACGGCGGTGGGTTCGTAGCCGCAGTGCGCCATGCAGTTGGCGCAGCGCGGGTCCTTGCCCCGGCCGTACTTGTCCCAGTCGGTCTCCTCGATGAGCTGCCGGTACGTCGGCACGTAACCGTCGCTCATCAGGTAGCAGGGCCGCTGCCAGCCGAACAGGGAGTAGTTGGGAATGGCCCAGGCGGTGCAGGGGAAGTCGGCCTTGCCCTCCAGGAAGTCCAGGAAGAGCGGCGAGTGGTTCAGGCGCCACCGGCTCCGGTTGCCGCCGGCGAAGGACTTCTTGAACAGCTCGCGGGTCTGCTCCACGCCCAGGAAGTGCTCCTGGTCGGGCGCCTTCTCGTACGCGTAGGCGGGCGAGATCATCATCTCGTCGACCTTGAGGTCGTCGTTGAGGTAGTTGAGGACCTCGATGATGGTCTGCGGGGTGTCGGTGTTGAAGAAGGTGGAGTTGGTGGTGACCCGGAAGCCGCGCCGCTTGGCCTCCTTGATCGCCGCCACCGCCTCGTCGAACACCCCTTCCTTGGCGACCGATTCGTCGTGCCGCTCCCGCAGCCCGTCGATGTGCACGGCGAACGCGAAGTAGGGCGAGGGCGTGAACTTCTCGATCTTCTTGCGCAGCAGCATCGCGTTGGTGCAGAGGAAGACGTACTTCTTCTTCGCCACCAGCTGGCGCACGATCTCATCGATCTGAGGGTGCATCAGCGGTTCGCCGCCGGCGATGGAGACCATCGGGGCGCCCGATTCGAGCACGGCGCCGACGGCCTGGGCCACCGGCATGCGCTGCTTGAGGACTCCGGCCGGGTGCTGGATCTTCCCGCAGCCCTCGCAGGCGAGGTTGCAGGCGTACAACGGCTCCAGCTCGACGATCAGCGGAAACTTTTCCCGCTTGCGGAGCTTCTGTTCAATGAGGTACGTCGCAACCTTGATGGACTGGCGAAGCGGCATGGCCATCTAGCTCACCTCCTGGGGAGCAGCAAAGATCGGTGCCATTCATAGAAAGCCGGCAGGACGGCACGGAGAACGCGGAAAGCCGATATTCCACCGCGGAACGTGCCGATGCGGACGAGCTCGTGCTCCGGAGCGTCCACGACCACCCGTACGGCGGCAACCGGGCGTGGCCCGGACCGCAGGGCGGTGCGCAGGGTGGCGGCGGACTCCATGTCCACCGCGATCGCCCCGGTGGCCCGCAGTTCGGCCCGCTCATGTCCCCGGACGACATGGTCGGAACCGGTGAGCGGGCCGGTGTGTACGGTGCGCCCCGGTACGGCTCTGGCCAGCGCCTCGGCCAGCACCTCCGCACCGGTGCACGGGACGGGGTCCCCGGCGGCCCGGGTCTCCTCGGCCACCACCAGGTCGCCCGGGTGCATCCCGGGCGCGAGGCCGGCGCAGAACCCCGAGGCGATGACCGCGGTGTCCGCCGCCGCCCCGCCGTCCCGTCCGAGCGCGCGCGCCACGGCGGTTTCGGCGGCCCTGGGGCCCATGCCGGTACGGAGCACGGTGACCCGCTCCGGGGCGTCCACCGCCCTCCCCCTGCCGGTGCGCAGGGCGAGTTGTTCGATGCCGAGCGCGCAGGCGATCAGCAGCGGGGCGGCCGGCCCCGCCTCCCCCATCAGGCCCCCTCGCGCGTCGGCGTGCGGCCCGCGAACGGGTCGCCGTGCACGTACCGCCCGAGTGCGGTGAGCGGGAAGACCTGGCGGTACAGGTGGTAGTTGATGGAGAAGTCCCAGGGGAAACCGGTGCCGGTGAAGTAGGGCTCGTCCCAGGAGCCGTCGGCCTGCTGGGTCTCGGTCAGCCAGGCGATGCCCCGGGTCACGGCGACGGTGTCCCGCCGCCCCGCGGCGAGCAGCGCGAGGAGGGCCCAGGCGGTCTGGGACGCGGTGGACGCGCCCTGGCCGATCCACTTCTCCTCGCTGTAGGAGCGCAGGTCCTCGCCCCAGCCGCCGTCGTCGTTCTGGACGGACTCCAGCCATTCGACCGCGCGGCGGATCGCCGGATGCGACGGGGGCAGCCCGGCTGCGATCAGTGCGGGGACCACCGACCCTGTTCCGTATACGTAGTTGACGCCCCAGCGCCCGAACCAGCCGCCGCCCGGGTCCTGTTCGGCCAGCAGCCACTCGATACCGCGCCGGGTGACGGGGTGTTCGGCACGGCCCTCCACGGCCAGCATCTCCACCACGTGCCCGGTGACGTCGGCGGACGGCGGGTCGATGACCTCGCCGAAGTCGCAGAACGGCAGCCGGTTGGGGAAGGGGCTGGTGTTGTCCGCGTCGAAGGCGCCCCAGGCACCGTTACGGGACTGCATGCCGACGTTCCACCGCACACCGCGCTCGATCGCGGCGTCCACCCGGGCCTGGTCGGGGTGGCGGACCCGGCGCAGGGCGAGGACCACCTCCGCGGTGTCGTCGATGTCGGGGTAGTTGTCGTTGTGGAACTCGAACGCCCACCCACCGGGCTCCAGTCGGGGCCTGCGCACCGCCCAGTCGCCCGGCCGGACGATCTCCTCGGCGAGCATCCAGTCCGCCGCCCTCACGAGCGCCGGGTGGTCGGGGGCGACCCCGGCGTCGGCGAGCGCGATGGTGGCCAGGCAGGTGTCCCAGACCGGGGACTGGCACGCCTCGATCATGCGGGTGCCGTCCTCGCGCCACACGGCGAAGCGGTCGAGCGATTCGAGGCCCGCCCGCATCACAGGGTGTTCGAGGTCGTAGCCGAGGAGGTGCAGGGCGATGACCGAGTAGACGGCGGGCGGCTGGATCCCGCCCCAGCAGCCGTCGTTCTCCTGGCGTTCGATGATCCAGCGCGCGGCGGCGTTCATCGCGACCCGGCGCAGTCCGCGCGGCGCGAACCGGTGGTAGACGTGCAGCGCCTTGTCGAGCCGCTGGAAGAGCCCGTCCCAGCTGCGCGCCGGTGCGGGGCGCTTGGGCGGGTTCGGGTTCGCGGGGTCGGTGTGCAGCTCGTCCAGGGCGAAGGGGGCGGGCCGCACCGGCCGCTTCGCCGACACAATGGTGAGCGGCACGATGGTCTGGCGGGCCCAGCAGCCGAAGTCATAGATGTTGAGCGGGACCCACTTCGGGAAGAACATCAGCTCCGGGGGGAGCTCCGGCAGGTCGTCCCACTGCCACCAGCCGAAGAGGGCCAGCCAGATCCGGGTGAAGACCCGGCTCGCGCCGATGCCGCCCTGCTCCCTGACCCAGCCCGCGGCCCGGGCCATGTGGGGGTCCTCCGGCCGGTCGCCCGCAAGCCTCAGTGCGACGTACGCCTCGATGGTGGTGGAGAGGTCCGCGGGGCCGCCGTGGAAGGTCGCCCACGTCCCGTCGCCGAGCTGTTCGCCGCGGATGAATCCCGCGGCCGCCCGGACCGTCGCGGGGTCCTGGATGCCGAGGAACTGACGGAGCAGAAGGTCCTCGGCGTCCATCGTGACGTTGGTGGCGAGGTCTCCCTTCCACCAGCCCTGCTCGTCCTGTCTGCCGAGGAGATGCTCCACCGAGCGCTCCGCGGCCCGCCGCGCGGCGGCGAGTACACCGTCCGCGGCGATGGTTGATTCGGTTGTCGTTCTCCTGGCCGAGGCTGCGCGGGGGTCAACGGCCCCGGTGCTTCCGTCGGTCGTCGCTGTCATGGCTTCCCCTTCGTGCAGGTGGTCCTCTGCTGTGCTGGGGTCTCCGTCGGCCGGCGCCCGTGGGGGCGCCGGCCGGCGACTGCGAGTCATATGGACCAGATAGTGATCATCTCTTTCGTACGACGACGAAGTCCGCGAGCGCGGTGAGCTGCGCCCGCACGGGTTCCGGCATGTCGACACCGTGCAGCACCTCTATGGCGACCGCATGCTGACGACGCGCCTCCTGGGCGGTCCACTCGCGACCGCCCGCCTCCTCGATGAGCGCCGCACGGGCGGCGAACTCCTCCTCGGAGAAGCTGTCGAAGTCGTTGCTCTTGGCGTCGGCGGCGAGCAGCTCGCCGAGGCGCTCGGAGGCCGGTCCGCCCGCGGCGAGGGCGGCGACGACCGGCAGGGACTTCTTGCGCTGGCGCAGATCGCTCCAGGTCTGCTTGCCGGTGGACTCGGGGTCGCCCCAGATGCCGAGCAGGTCGTCGACCGCCTGGAAGGCGAGCCCGAGGTGGTGGCCGTACGCCTCCAGGACGTCGGCGGTGCGGTCGTCGGCGCCGCCGAGCACCGCGCCGATGGAGCAGGCGCAGGCGAGGAGGGCGCCGGTCTTGTTGCCCTCCATCTCCAGGCACTCCTCGACGGTGACGCGCTCGCGGTGCTCGTAGGAGATGTCCTGGGCCTGCCCGTCGATGAGCTTGCGGGTCGCCGTGGTCAGCCGCCGGGCCGCCCGGCCGGCCTCGGCCGTGCCGAGCTCCAGCAGTATGTCGTAGGCCAGGCCGAACAGGGCGTCGCCGACCAGGATCGCCTGGGCGGGGCCGTGCACCTTCCATACGGTGTCGCGGTGGCGCCGCTGTTCGTCGCCGTCCATCAGGTCGTCGTGCAGCAGCGAGAAGTTGTGCACGAGTTCGACGGCGACGGCACCGGGGATACCGGCCTCCGCCGCTGCGCCGGCCGCCTCGGCGGACAGCAGGGCCAGCGCCGGGCGGACGGCCTTGCCGCCGTCACCGTCGGCGGGCCTGCCCTGGGCGTCGATCCAGCCGAAGTGGTAGGCGGCCACGGTGTCCATGGGCGGTGCGAGCCGGTCGACGGCGGCCCGGAGCACCGGCGTGGAAAGGGCCCGTCCGCGCTCCAGAAGCGCGGTGACGTCCGTGGTGTCCGCCACGGTGTCGGAAGCCGGATTCGCCGGGGTCACTGACTCTCCTCTTGTTCCGGTGGTACTGCTCATGCCGCCTCCTGCAGCGGATGTTCTTGGGGGCGGCCGAGCGCCAGGAGCGCGGCGTCCGCGGCACCCGCGCCACTGCGGACCGCGCCCTCCATCGTGGCGGGCCAGCCGGTGGCGGTCCAGGCGCCAGCCAGGAAGAGTCCGGGGGCGCGGGTGAGCGTCCCGGGCCGCAGCCGGCCGACGCCGGGCGCGGGCGCGAAGGTCGCGGTGCGCTCGCGGGTGACGAAGAAGTCCCGGATGCCGGCGCCTCGGGCGGCGGGCAGCAGCCGTTCCAGCTCGGGCAGGTAGCGGGCGCGCAGCCCGGCGACGGGCAGGTCGATCTCCTCGCCGGCCGCGGACTGGGAGACCGCGAGGTACTGCCCGGGTCCGGTGAGCCCGGACGCGTCGGTGCGGTCGAAGACCCACTGGACCGGTGAGCCGAGCGCGGCGAAGAAGGGCCGCTTCAGCACCTTGCGGTCGTAGACGACGTGCACGTTGAGGATCGGGGACGTACCGATCTCCAGGAGCTTGTCCGGTGCGTCGAGCGCGCCCTCGGGCAGCAGGTCGTGGGTCTCGCGCTGCGGCACGGCCAGCACGACGGTGTCCGCCTCGATCCGTTCGGCGCCGGTGTCCACCAGCCAGTGCCCGTCCTCGGTGCGGGCGAGGCCGTGGGCCTTGGTGCGCAGTTCGGTGCGGACGCCCGCGGAGTCGAGGGCCTTGCGGCTCATCGTGTCGTGGATGTCGCCGAGCGGTACGGCGGCCCAGCCGATGTCGGCGGCTCCCGGTTCGGAGAGCAACCCGGTCTTGAAGACCTTCGCGGCGAGCCCGAGCGAGGCGTTCGGCGCGGTGGCGTTGAGGGTGGCGACACCGACGAGGTCCCACAGCGCCTCGATGGTGCGCGGCGACTGGCCGTGCCGGGCGAGCCAGCTGCCGAAGTCCTCGGCGTCGAGCGCCGGGTCGTCCGGGTCGAGCCGGCCGAGGGCGAGCGCGGCGCGGGCGACTCCGGCGCGTTCGGCGAGCGAGAGGTGCGGGTATCCGGCGAGGCCGGCCGCGAGGTGCAGCGGGACCGGCAGCGCGTTGCGGCGCAGCCGTCCGAGCCGGGGGCCGGCGGGCCGCCCGACGTCCAGAACGGGCACGTCCAAACGGTTTTGCAGCGGGGCGAGGCGGGCGCCGTCGACGCGGTCGAGGAACCAGCGGTAGGCGGTGCAGCAGCGCAGGTAGACGTGCTGGCCGTTGTCGACCGTCAGCTCGCCCCGGCGGAAGGAGAAGGCGAGACCGCCGAGCCGGGGCCGCCCTTCGAGCAGGGTCACGTCAAGCCCGGCGTCGGCCAGGCGGAGGGCCGCCGTGACACCGGCGAGACCGCCGCCGATCACGACCGCGCGGGAACGCGGCGCGTCGTCTTTCATCCGTCCCCCTCTCGCCGGCTGCTCGCCCGTCGGGCCTGCTCGGACCGGTCCTGCCCAGACAGGGACGCGGCCGCCCGGCCGGGGGTTGCCCGGCGGGCGCCGCGTTCTTCCTTGATGCACATGGTGCGCGAGATGTACTTGAGGCGCATTCAGACACGCCCTCTGGCCGTGCGCCGTGAGATGTGCCGGGCGTCGAGACCGGACAGGCCGCGCACCGCGACGTACGCCTTCTCGTGGCCTGGGAGCGAGACCCGGCCGCGCAGCACCGCCTCGGGGTCGCGCTCGATGCGGTCGAGGAGCCTGCGGTAGATGCCGGCCATGGCCGCCACGCAGGCGCCGCTGCGCCGGTCGAGCATCGGGAGGAGGCGGTAGCCCTCGGCGAACAGGGCGCGGGCGCGCCGGACCTCGAAGTGGACGAGGCCCGCGAAGTCGGAGCCGGGCGGCGGGGTGGCCCGCTGGAAGCCCGCGGAGCAGCCGAACTTGGCGAGGTCGTCGGCGGGGAGGTAGGTGCGGCCGTTGCCCGCGTCCTCGCGGACGTCGCGCAGGATGTTCGTCAGCTGGAGGGCGAGGCCGAGCGTGTCGGCGTACTCGGGGGCGCGCTCGGCGCCGGGGGCTCCGGGCTCCGTACCGAACACACCGAGGCTGAGGCGCCCGATGGCGCCCGCGACACACCGGCAGTAGACCTTGAGGTCGTCCCAGGTCTCGTAGACGGCGCCGTCCACGTCCATCAGGACACCGTCGATGAGCTCGTCGAGCCCGTCGAGCGGCAGCGGGAACCGGCGGGCGGCGTCGGCGAGCGCGACGGCGACCGGGTCGGTGTCGTCCTCCTCGACCTTGCCGACGCGGACGCGGTCGAGCAGGGTACGGGTGCTCTCCAGGCGGACGCGCTTGGTCTCCGGCTCCAGTTCGCCGTCACCGATGTCGTCCACGCGACGGGAGAGGGCGTACAGGGCCGACATGGCCTGCCGCTTCTCGGCCGGCAGCAGCCTGATGCCGTACGCGAAGTTACGCGCCTGCTGTCCGGTGACGGCCTCGCAGTAACTGTAAGCGGCCTGTACCGGTGCCGACATGTACGTCGTCTGTCCCTCCACGGTCCGGCTCACCCCTCTCTCCGCGCTTTTCGCAAGACAACTCCCACTTCGCGCAGCAGGCTGGGCTTGGTGGGTCCGGGCGGTCCGGGCAGTACGTCGAAACCGGCGGCCGCGATCGCGGTGAGGGCGGCGCGTCCTCCTCCCACGAATCCGGCGAGAAGCAGCCTGAGCCTGCCGTGGACGCTACCCACCAGGGGGGTGCCTTCATTCAGCAGATCCCGGGCGCGTTCCGCTTCGTACGCGATCAGGGAGCGGACCGACGCATTCGCGGTGGGCGCCGCGAGGTCGGTCTCGCCGACGTGGAACCGGGCCATGTCCTCGGCCGGAAGATAGACGCGGTCGCGGCCGAGGTCCTCGGCGACGTCCTGGAGGTGCTCCACGATCTGCAGGGCGGTGCACACGGCGTCGGAGCGGCGCAGCCGTTCGGGGCTGGCGGTGCCGGTGAGCTGGAGGACGAGGCGGCCGACGGGGTTGGCGGAGAGCTCGCAGTAGGCGAGCAGTTCCTCGTACGTGCCGTAGCGGCGGACCTTCTGGTCCTGCCGGTTGGCCTCGATGAGGCCGATGAACGGCTCGGGGGTGAGCGCGCGGCGCCGGGCCGTGGGGCGCAGCGCCTGCATCAACGGATGGTGCGGGGTCTCGCCGGTGGTCGCGAAGACGCGGTGCAGATCGCTCTCGAGCGCGTCGAGCATCGCGAGCCGGTCGTCGCTCTGGGCCGGGTCGAGTCCGAGGTACACGGCGTCGGCGCCGCCGGGGGCGAGGTCACCGTCGCCGATGTCGTCCACGAGGCGGGCGAAGCCGTAGACGGCCATCAGGTCGTCGCGCCAGGCGCGCGGCAGGAAGAACGGGGCGACCGGAAAGTTCTCGTGGGCTGCCTTGTCGAGGGTTCCGGATGCGGCGGTATCGAGCCGCGCCTGCCGGGTACGGGTCACTGCGAACCGCCCTGCGCGGGGACGGCGTGAGCACCTCGGAGCGGGAGATCTTCCGTCATAGCCGTCACAACTCCCGTTCTACACTGCTGACCCAAAATACCCCATTCCGGACACGCCGCCCGCCCTTCCGAGTGCCGAGGACGACTCTTGACCGTCCCCCCAGGCGGTATCGCCCCACTTGCGGCGAATCAGCACCGGTACAGCTTACGTTGTACAACGCTCATCCAAACGCCGGGGTACGGGCCGTGCGGCACCCGCCCCGGGGTCCGCGTCAACTTTCCCCCCGCCGGAGCGCGTTCACGTCATCCGGCGGGAGGAGATCGCGAAGGCCGCCGTACGACGAGGCGCGGATGTCCGGGCTCCGGTCCGCGGTCCGGACACGCGCACGGCCCCCGCCGGAAGGATCCGGCGGGGGCCGTGCGCGGTGCGACGCGGGGCGTCCTACTTTCCGGTCTCCCGTTCGTAGGCCCGCAGGACCTCCTCGGTCGGGCCGTCCATCAGGAGCTCGCCCTTCTCCAGCCACAGCACCCGGTTGCAGGTGTCCCGGATCGACTTGTTGCTGTGGCTGACCAGGAAGACCGTGCCGGCCTCCTTGCGCAGCTCCCTAATGCGCGCCTCGGAGCGGATCTGGAACTTGCGGTCACCGGTGGCCAGTGCCTCGTCGATCATGAGGACGTCGTGGTTCTTGGCGGCCGCGATGGAGAAGCGGAGGCGGGCGGCCATACCGGAGGAGTAGGTGCGCATCGGCAGGGTGATGAAGTCGCCCTTGTCGTTGATGCCGGAGAACTCCACGATGTCGTCGTAGCGCTCGCGGATCTCCTCGCGGCTCATGCCCATCGCGAGGCCGCCGAGCACCACGTTGCGCTCGCCCGTCAGGTCGCTCATCAGCGCGGCGTTGACGCCGAGCAGCGAGGGCTGGCCGTCCGTGTAGACGCTGCCGCTCTCCGTCGGCAGGAGGCCGGCGATGGCGCGCAGCAGCGTCGACTTGCCGGAGCCGTTCGTACCGATGAGCCCGATCGCCTCGCCCCGGTAGGCGGTGAAGGTGACCCCGCGCACGGCGTGCACCTTGCGCACCCCGCGCTCCTCGCCCTTCTCGCGGCGCAGGATCCGGCTCAGTGCGGCGGTGGCGCTGCCCTTGCCACCGCCGCCGCCGTTGACCCGGTACACGATGTGCACGTCGTCGGCGATCACGGTGGGGACGCGCCCCGCGGTGTTGTCGTCAGCCACGGCCGTACCGTTCCTCTGCCTTCCAGAAGTACACGAAGCCCACGATGCCCACCACGATCGACCAGGCGAGGGCGACCGCCCAGACGTGGTCCGGCAGGTTCTCGGAGCCGTATCCGTCGATCAGGGCGAACCTGACCAGGTCCATGTAGATGGCCGCCGGGTTGTACTGGAGCACGTCGGTGATCCAGGCCGGCTTGTCCGCGAGCATCACCGGGATGGAGAACATGACCCCGGAGGCGTACATCCAGGTGCGCATGACGAACGGCATCAGCTGCGCCAGGTCGGGGGTCTTGGCGCCCATCCTGGCCATGGCCAGCGCCAGTCCGGTGTTGAAGAGGAACTGCATCGCCAGGGCGGGGATCACCAGCAGCCAGGAGAGCCTGGGGTAGCTGCCGAATCCGACCGTGACCGCGATCAGCACGATCATGGAGTACAGCAGCTGCTGGAGCTGCTGGAGCGAGAAGGAGATGGGCAGCGAGGCGCGCGGGAAGTGCAGGGCCCTGACCAGGCCGAGGTTCCCGGAGATCGCGCGTACGCCGGCCATCACGGAGCTCTGCGTGAAGGTGAAGACGAACACCCCGGTCACCAGGAACGGGATGAAGACCTCCTGCGGTATCCCCTTCTTCGTGCCGAGGATCAGCCCGAAGATGAGGAAGTAGACCGCCGCGTTCAGGAGCGGGGTCGCCACCTGCCACAGCTGGCCCAGCTTCGCCTGGCTGTACTGGGCGGTCAGCTTGGCCCGGGAGAACGCCAGGATGAAATGGCGTCGCCCCTGGAGCTGGCGCACGTACTCGAGGAGTCCGGGCCGGGCACCGCTGACCGCAAGGCCGTACTTCGCGGCCAGCTCGGCCGCGCTCAGGCCGTCGTCGGCTGATGGCCGGCTGCTCACCGCAACCGCGCCGCCATGGGTTGTGTCACTCACCAGAAGAAACTCTCGTATTCGAAATGCGCAGCCAGTCGCGGGCGCGGCTCAGGGCGGACAGGTCCCGTCAAGAAAAAATACGCCTCATGCTCCCAGAGGGAGCATCTCAGATGACCGGAGGGCGGCCCAGCCTGGTCAGTCGCCACACCGTACGCCACTTCATCGGGCGGCGCGGTCCACAGGGCGTCCGCCAGCCCTCCCGGAATCCGCCGAACCATGCCTTCAGCGCCTCGCCGGACGGCCTGCGCAGCAGGGTCAGAGCCATCCACACCCCCAGGTACACCGGGACGAGGGGCGCGGGGAGGTTGCGCCGGGCCAGCCAGACCCGGTTGCGGGCCACCATGCGGTGGTAGACGGCATGGCGGGACGGGGCCGTGGTGGGGTGGTGCAGCACCATGTCCGCGCGGTAGTCGATCAGCCAGCCGGCGTCCAGCGCCCGCCAGGCGAGGTCCGTCTCCTCGTGCGCGTAGAAGAAGTCGCCCGGCAGCGGGCCGACCTCGGCCAGCACCCGGGTGCGCACCGCGTTGGCGCCGCCCAGGAACGTCGTCACGCGGGACGAGCGCATCGGGTCGGCGGCGCGCAGCCGGGGCACGTGCCGGCGCTGGGTGACCCCGGTCTCGGGGTCCGCGATGCGGAAGCTGATGATGCCCAGCCGGGGGTCCTCGGCGAACGCCTTCCGGCACAGCTCCGCGGTGTCGGTGAGGGGCAGCAGCCCGTCGTCGTCGAGGAAGAGCAGGGCGTCCACGTCGGCGCCGGAGGGCCCGAACGCCTCGATGCCGACGTTCCGGCCGCCGGGGATGCCCAGGTTCTCGGGCAGCTCGACGGTGCGGACGCCCGCGGGGACGTCGGGGACGGGCGAGCCGTTGCCGACGACGACCACCTCGATCCGGTCGCCCTCCTGGGCGGCGACCGAATCGAGCAGGGCGCGCAGCTCGGCCGGGCGGTTGCCCATGGTGATGATGACCGCGCCGAGTTTCATGGGTGTGCTCACTTCAGCCTGCTCGATGCCAGGACCGACACGAGGTGCAGCAGGGTCTGGAGCAGGGCGATGCCCGCCAGGACCGCGACCGCGAGGCGGCTGAAGAAGAAGTCGTCCCGCACCTCGTCCAGGACGGCGGCGACCAGGATGACCAGGGACGCCTCGACGCACAGGATGAGCCGGTGGAACTTGAGCGCTCCGGCGGCCCGGCGGGCGAACGCCATGCCGGAGGAGCGCGGCTCGGACGCGGACTCCTGCACGGGCGGCAGTCCGCCCTGGTGGCGGGCGACGCCGACCAGGTCCGTCTCGGCCTTGATCAGGATCGCGCCGAGCGCGGCGAGCGTGCCGAGGAAGGCCCACAGCCAGTCGATGCGGCCGGTGCCCCACAGGTCGGCGGCGCGCAGGCCGAAGCCGACGAGCACGGCCGCGTCGCAGAGGTAGGCGCCGACCCGGTCGAGGTAGACGCCGCCGAGCGAGAACTGCTTCTTCCAGCGCGCGATCTCGCCGTCCACGCAGTCGAGCAGCAGGTACAGCTGGACCATGACGACGCCGAGCACCGCGCCCCAGATGCCCGGGACGAGCAGCGCGGGGGCGGCGAGCACACCGGCCAGCGTCATCAGGTAGGTCAGCTGGTTGGGCGTGACCTTGGTGTTCACCAGGTACCGGTCGATGCGCAGGGAGACCTCGCGCATGTATATCCGGCCCGCCCAGTGCTCACCGCTGCGCCGGTCCTTGACGCCCGGCGGGTGAACGACCGGGCGGAGTTCAGCTACTGATGGTCTTGGCATAGTCGGCGTACGCGTCCCTGATCTGGTCGGTGGAGAGGCTGAGGTGTTCCAGGACCGTGAAGCGTCCCGGGCGGGTCTGGGGGGCGTACTCGACGGCCTGGACGAATTCGTCGGCGGTGAAGCCGATCTCCTCGGGCGTGACCGGCAGGCCGTGCCTGCGCAGCACCTCGGCGAAGAGACCGGACTCGTCCACGGCCCCGCGCAGGTGCATGGCGAAGGCGGCGCCCAGGCCGACCTGCTCGCCGTGGCTGGCGGCCCGCTTCGGGAAGAGCAGGTCGAACGCGTGGCTGATCTCGTGGCAGGCGCCGGACGAGGGCCTGGTGTCGCCGCTGATCGAGATGGCGATCCCGGAGAGCACCAGCGACTCGGCGAGGACGGTGAGGAACTCGTCGTCGGCGACGGTGCCGGGGTGGCGCAGGACGGCTTCGCCGGCGGTACGGGCCATGGCGGCGGCGAGTCCGTCGATCTGTTCGCCGTTGACCTGGTGCGAGAGCTCCCAGTCGGCGATGGCGGAGATGTTGGAGATCGCGTCGCCGATCCCGGACCGGACGAAGCGGTCGGGGGCGGTACGGATCACCGACAGGTCGATCACCATGGCGATGGGCATGGGGACGCCGTAGGAGCCCCGGCCGTTGTCGTTGTCCAGGGTGGCGACGGGCGAGCAGAGGCCGTCGTGGGCGAGGTTCGTGGCGACCGAGACCAGCGGCAGGCCGACCCGGGCCGCGGCGTACTTCGCCACGTCGATGATCTTGCCGCCGCCGAGGCCGACCACGGCGTCGTAGCGCTTGCCCTTGATGTCGTCGGCCAGCTGCACCGCCGCGTCGATGTTGCCGCCGGCGACGCAGTACCAGTCGGCGCCCGGCAGGGCCGGGGCCAGCTTCTCGCGCAGGGCGAGGCCGGAGCCGCCGCTGATCGCGATGGCGAGCTTGCCGGAGGCGGAGATCCGCTGGTCGGCGAGGAGGCCTGCCAGGTCGTGCATGGCCCCCCGGCTGATGTCGACGAAGACCGGGGACGGGATGAGTCGGGTCAGTACCGGCACGCGATCTCCCGGCCCTTCGCGAGGTCGTCGTGATTGTCGATCTCGACCCAGCTCACGTCACCGATGGGGGCGACGTCCACGGTGAAGCCGCGGTTGACGAGCTCCTGGTAGCCGTCCTCGTAGTAGAGGTCCGGGTCGCGCTCGAAGGTGGCCTTCAGCGCGTCTGCGAGTTCCTCGGCGGCCTCGGCCTCGATGAGGGTGACGCCGATGTACTCACCGGTGGCCTCGGCCGGGTCCATCAGCTTGGTGATCCGGCGGACGCCCTTGCCGTCCTCGGCGACGACCTTCATCTCCTCGTCGGCGAGGTTCTTCACCGTGTCGAGGGCGAGGATGATCTTCTGGCCCTGACCGCGCGCGGCCAGCAGGGTCTTCTCGACGGAGACCGGGTGGACGGTGTCGCCGTTGGCGAGGAGCACCCCGCGCTTCAGCTCCTCACGGGCGCACCACAGGGAGTAGGCGTTGTTCCACTCCTCGGCCTTGTCGTTGTCGACGAGGGTGAGCTTCAGGCCGTACGTGGCCTCCAGCTCCTCCTTGCGGGCGTAGACGGCCTCCTTGCGGTAGCCGACGACGATCGCGACCTCGGTGAGCCCGATCTCGGCGAAGTTGGCCAGCGTGAGGTCGAGGACCGTCTTGTCGCCGTCCACCGGCACGAGCGCCTTGGGCAGCGTGTCGGTGTAGGGGCGCAGGCGCCGTCCTGCGCCGGCTGCCAGTACGAGGCCGATCATGCGGGTTCTCCTTCGTCGTGAACGGCGGGCGCCCCGGAGGACACCCAGAAGCGGATGGACTCCACCAGCACGATCACTGCCACGGCCACGGCGAGCACGGTGAGCGCCGTGGTGAAACCGGAGGCTTCGGTGAGTGCGGCGGCGAGCACGGCCACGACCAGGGTCCGGCCCTCGTGTCCGCCGATCGTGCGCACCAGCCACTGGGGCGGGGCGCCGGTGCCGCCTCGGATGCGGTACACCGTGTCGTAGTGATGGTAGGCGACGGCCGAGACCAGTCCGAAGGCCGCGGGGAGCGCCCCGTCGATGTCGCTGCGGGCGGCCAGGATCAGGACCGTGCAGTACTCGGCGGCCCGGAAGACCGGGGGAACGAGCCAGTCGAGTGCGCCCTTGAGGGGGCGGGCCACGGCTATGCCGGAGCAGACCGCGTAGAAGACGGCGGCGATGATCGTCTGGCGGCTGCCGAAGGGCTGCTGGAGCGCGGCGGCGATCAGTGCACCGGTGCCGACGAGGGCGACCGCGGGGGCGGTCCAGGCACCGCCGATCCTGGGGCCCCGGGCGGCGATCAGCTGGGCGATCGGGCCGGAGTCCGCGAGGTCGGCGAGGGCCTGGGCGGCGCGGTCGGTGCGCCGCGCCTTGCGGGTCAGGGAGCGCAGGAGGCGGCCCGCGGTGGTGTAGCAGGCGGCGAAGGCGCAGCCGATGAGCAGGGCGTAGAAGACGATGCGCGGGGTGGTGACCGCGGTCAGGACGGCGATCATCGCCCAGCGCTCGCCGATCGGGAGCACGATCATGCGGCGCAGCCAGACCGTCCAGCCGACGCTGTCGAGCTTGTCGGAGAGGGCCGCCGTGGGGCTGCTGTTCGCCACCGCGTCGTGATTCGCCTCGTTGAACGAGAAGTCGATGATGTGGCGGCACGACTGGAGGACCATCGCGCCGAGCGCCAGCGCCCAGACGTCGTCGCCGTTGCGGGCGGCGCCGAGGGCGAGGCCCGCGTAGTAGGCGTACTCCTTGGCGCGGTCGAAGGTGGCGTCCAGCCAGGCGCCCATCGTGGAGTACTGGAGCGAGTAGCGGGCGAGCTGCCCGTCGGTGCAGTCCAGGACGAAGGAGAACAGGAGCAGGACGCCCGCTGCGACATAGCCGCCCCGGGTGCCGGTGGCCGCGCAGCCGGCCGCTATCAGCGCGGTGAGCAGGGACGCGGTGGTGACCTGGTTCGGAGTGAGGCCCCGGCGCGCGCACCAGCGGGCGATGTAGCGCGAGTACGGGCTGATGAAGTGGGTGGTGAAGAAGCCGTCGCGGGCCTTCACCGCGCTGCGCAGCCGGACCGCCTCGTCGTCCACGGCCTCGACGTCCGTACGGGCGGCGGCGCGGGCGGTCTCGTCGGTGGGCACGGTGGCGACGAGCGAGCCCAGCTCGGGGCGCTGCACCTCGGTGCCCCCGGCCTCCATGGCCGCCGCGAGCCTGCCGGGCACCGTGCGGTCGGTGACCGTGGCGGTGCCGCCCGCGGGCACTCCGGCGCCGACCGCGTCGGTGGTGGCGCGCAGGGCGCCGACCAGGGCGGGGCGGGCCTCGGCCTGTGCGGTGAGGGCGCCGGGCACCGCCGCGGCGGGGAAGCGCGGGTCGGTCAGGGCGAGCCGCAGGGCGTGGCGGTGGCCGACGAAGCGGGGGTCGACCAGGGCGACGCGGTGGGCCGCCGGGACGGCGGCCAGCAGGGTGGCCGCTTCGGTGACGTCGGCGGCTGCCCGGACGTCGAAGCCCAGCGACCGCAGATCGTCCTCCAGTGACGATCCGGGCAGCGGAGCACCTGTGAGAATGGCGGTCGACAGACGAACTCACTCCTTGGGTGCTGACACGGATCGGCACGCGACAGTGCGGCCAGAAGCGGCCGGCGGCATGTCGGCAGAGGCTATCGGATGAACGGAAGCGCGAGTTCACCACCCGTTCGTGCCCCGTTCCGGGCTGGGCCGGACCACGCGCTCCGTCCGCGATCATCATTGTCGATAGCCGCCCCGCCTGACAAAACCGGGTCACCCAGCACCGTACAAGGGCTCTGACCTGCATACGTTTCCGCAGGTCAGAGGCAATGACAACGGTGTTCAGTCCCGTGTTGCCCGATACCCCCCACCCGTAGTTGACTGGCAGGGCCCGGGCCGGAAGTCCGGGTCCGCGAGACGACCGGGAGGCGTCCCCATGGGGGCAGGGCACGATCACGGACACACGCACGGGCCGGCGCCGACCGGCACGGCGGCCGCCGCACACAAGGGGCGGCTGCGCATCGCGCTCTGCATCACCCTGGTCGTCACGGTCATGGAGGTCGTCGGCGGTGTGCTGTCCGGCTCCCTCGCGCTGATCGCCGACGCGGCCCACATGGCGACCGACGCCCTGGGGCTCGGCCTGGCGCTGCTGGCGATCCACTTCGCCAACCGGCCGGCCGGCCCGAACCGCACCTTCGGCTACGCCCGAGCCGAGATCCTGGCCGCCCTCGCCAACTGCTGCCTGCTCCTCGGGGTGGGCGGCTACCTCCTCTTCGAGGCGGTGCAGCGCTTCATCGACCCGGCTGAGACGCGGGGCGGGCTCACGATCGCCTTCGCCCTGGTGGGTCTCGTGGCGAACGCGGTCTCGCTGTCACTGCTGATGCGCGGGCAGCAGGACAGCCTCAATGTGCGCGGCGCCTATCTGGAGGTGCTGGCGGACACGCTGGGCTCGGTGACCGTGCTGGTCTCGGCGGGGATCGTCATGGCGACGGGCTGGCAGGCGGCGGACCCCATCGCCTCGCTGGTCATCGGGCTGATGATCGTCCCGCGTACGGTGCGGCTGCTGCGCGAGACGCTGAACGTGCTCCTGGAGGCGGCTCCGCCGGGCGTCGACATGGACGAGGTACGCGACCACATCACGGGGCTGCCCGGAGTGCTGGACGTCCACGATCTGCACGCCTGGACGATCACCTCGGGGATGCCGGTGCTCTCCGCCCATGTGGTGGTGCAGCAGGACCTGCTGGACTCGATCGGCCACGAGAAGCTGCTGCACGAGCTCCAGGGCTGCCTGGGCGACCACTTCGACGTGGAGCACTGCACCTTCCAGCTGGAGCCGAGCGGGCACGCGGAGCACGAGGCGAGGCTCTGCCACTGAGCCCCGGGGGCGTGCGGCCCGAGGTGTAGGGTTTCCGGGACGTGTACGAACCGGCCCGCCGGCCGGTGCCCGCCCACCCGAGGGTCCCCACGTTGACCGACATCACCTGGCGCGTCCGCCCCGAGATGACCGCCGACATCCCCTCCGTGCGCGCCGTGAACGCCGCCGCGTTCCCGACGGAGGCGGAGGCCACGCTCGTGGACACGCTGCGCAAGGATTCGCTGGTCTGGATGCCCGGCCTCTCGTGGGTCGCCGAATCGCCCGACGGCTCGATCGCCGCGTACGCCCTGCTCAGCCGCTGCTGGGTGGACGGAGTGCCCGCCCTGGCCCTGGCCCCGGTCGCCACCGCTCCGGAGCACCAGCGCCGGGGGGCGGGCTCAGCCGTGGTGCGGGCGGTGCTGGAGGCCGCGCGCTGGTACGCGGAGCGGCTGGTGCTGGTGCTCGGGCACCCGGAGTACTACCCGAGGTTCGGTTTCGTACCGGCCTCGCGCTACGGAATCCGGCCGTCCTTCGAGGTTCCGGACGAGGCCATGATGGCGCTGGTGCTCGATGATTCCGCGCCCGTCCCGATGGGCACGATTGAGTATCCGCCCGCCTTCGGAGTCTGACGGACCGGCCTGGGCGGGGCGGACATGCCAGGACCCTAAGTACGGACAAGCCGCTTTTGTACGGCAGACTTGATCGGACTCGACGGGACCGGCTGCACGGGGCCGGGACCACAGCGAAGGATGGGTATGCCGACCACACCAGTCACCGCGGCGAACACCTCGTCGAACGGCACAGCGGACGCGATCATGCTCGAACTGGTCGATGAGAACGGCACCACCATCGGTACGGCGGAGAAGCTCGCCGCCCATCAGGCGCCCGGCCAGTTGCACCGCGCGTTCTCCGTGTTCCTCTTCGACGAGCAGGGCCGGCTGCTGCTCCAGCAGCGCGCCCTGGGCAAGTACCACTCCCCCGGTGTCTGGTCCAACACCTGCTGCGGCCACCCCTACCCGGGTGAGGCGCCCTTCGCCGCCGCCGCCCGGCGCACGTACGAGGAGCTGGGGATCTCGCCCTCGCTGCTGGCCGAGGCGGGCACCGTCCGCTACAACCACCCGGACCCGGCGTCGGGCCTGGTCGAGCAGGAGTTCAACCACCTCTTCGTGGGCCTGGCGCAGGAGCGGCTGCGGCCGGATCCGGAGGAGGTCGGCGGGACGGCGTTCGTGACGGCGGCGGAGCTGGCCGAGCGGCATGCCCGTGAGCCGTTCTCCGCGTGGTTCATGACCGTGCTGGACGCCGCCCGGCCGGCGATCCGCGAGCTGACCGGGGACAACGCCGGCTGGTGAGTGCGGCGCGGCGGCGGAGGGGTCAGAGGGCGGTGCTCAGCGGGAGGGCCGCCCAGATGACCTTGCCGCCGCCCGCGGTGTGCTCGACGTCGCAGGTGCCGCCCGCTTCCCGGGTGATCTCGCGGACCAGCAACAGGCCCCGGCCGCCGGTCTGCGCGTAGTCGGTTTCCAGGGCGGTCGGGCGGTACGGGTGGTTGTCCTCGACGGACACCCTGACCCAGTCCTCGCCCACGGCCACCTCCACGGCGAGCTCGGGCGAGAGCAGCGCGGCGTGCTTGACGGCGTTGGTCACCAGCTCGGAGACGATGAGCAGCAGCCCCTGGGCGATGTCGTCGTCGATCGGCACGTTCTGGCGCTTCAGCAGGTCGCGTACGGCGTGCCGGGCCCGGGGTACGGAGACGTCCGAGGCCGGGGCGGTGAAACGCCAGACCCCTTCGTACGGCACGGGCCGGGCGGGGGTGCTCCCGCGGCTCTCCATAGTCCGGTACCCGCTCTCCACTCGAAGTGACTTCACGTCGAGTACAGGGTGGCGGGCGAGGTTGCTCCGGTCCGTACTATTGAACAGAAGTCGACTCCTATTGACCGGGCTCGACTTCATTCACGCGAGAGTGTCAGTTTTCGGACCGCTTCTGACCGTCCTGGGCGAGCGGGTCCGTTCCTTCTCCCTTGTCTTCCTTGTCTCGTCCTGGCGTCATCTGCTCGGAGACCATCGAGACGATGCGCCGGCCGCCGATGCCGATGGCGATGAGGCCGAGCCCGTCGAAGAGCAGGGCCAGCGAGAAGAAGCAGCCGAGTACGTAGAGGCTGCTGTGCGGCCAGTCGAAGAGTACGAGAAGGCCGAGGAGCAGCCCGAAGGCGCCCTGGAGCAGCGTCCAGCCGAACTGCGGCCCGCGCACCACGACGCTGCCGACGAGCCGGAAGACCCCGCCGGTCAGGAAGAGCAGCGCCGCGAACATGGTCAGCGCCTCGGCGGTGCCGTGCGGATGGCGGATGACGACGAGTCCGGCCGCGATGTTGAGCGCCGCCACCACCACACCCAGCCAGAAGTAGCTGGTGCCGCGCGACTGGATCGCGTGCAGCAGTCCGACCAGACCGCCGACGAGCAGCAGCCAGCCGAAGAGGATCATCGAGGTGAGCGTCGCGACACCGGTGTAGACGAGGCCGACCAGACCGGCGACGACGAGCAGAATGCCGAGCAGGGCCAGACCGCTGAAACTGCGGTGGAGCTTCCTGCCTTCGCGTTCGGGACCGTCCACGTGGGGCTCCTCGGGTGCGTGCCTGTTTCGCGGCCCCTTGTTGATCGTAGGTTCGAACACCACGGATAGCATCCGGCCATGGACCGTACGGAACCCCGTCTGGAGCACACCGTCGCGGACGGCGTCGCCGCCGTCGTCATCAGCAACCCCGCCAAGCGCAACGCGATGACGGCCGCCATGTGGCAGGCGCTGCCGGTCCTGCTCGACAAGCTGGCGGCCGACCCTTCCGTGGCCGCCCTGGTCCTGACGGGCGCGGGCGGCACCTTCTGCGCGGGCGCCGACATCTCCTCGCTCCGGGACCCCGGGAGCGATCCGCAGAGCCTGGCCGTGGCGGCCGAGGAGGCGCTGGCCGCTTTCCCGCTGCCGACCCTCGCGGCGGTGCGCGGCTACTGCGTGGGCGGCGGGAGCCAGCTCGCCGCCGCCTGCGATCTGCGCTTCGCGGCGGAGGGCGCCCTGTTCGGGGTCACCCCGGCCAAGCTCGGCATCGTGTACCCCGCGTCGTCCACCCGCCGGCTCGTCGCCCTCACGGGTCCGGCGACGGCCAAGCACCTGCTGTTCTCCGGTGAGCTGATCGACACGGAGCGGGCGCTGCGGACGGGCCTGGTGGACGAGGTGCTGCCGGCCGACGGGCTGGACGAGCGGGTCGCCGCCTACCTGCGCACCCTGGTGTCGCGGTCGCGGCTGACCCAGGCCGCCGCCAAGGAGTTCGCGGCCGGGCGCGAGGACCGGGACGCGCACTGGGCCGGGCAGGCGCGGGGCAGCGGCGACACCGCGGAGGGGGTCGCCGCCTTCCTGGAACGCCGCGCGCCCCGCTTCACCTGGACGCCTACTGGGGGATGAACCGGCTCCGGTCGCGCCACTCCTCGACGAGGTCGGCCGGCGCCTTGTCCGGCGACCCCGCGTCGTAGGGCGGCTGGGGGTCGTATTCGGTGAGGAGCTGTACGGC
The DNA here is from genome assembly GCF_042956885.1 of Streptomyces sp. NPDC008163. Taxonomy (NCBI): domain Bacteria; kingdom Bacillati; phylum Actinomycetota; class Actinomycetes; order Kitasatosporales; family Streptomycetaceae; genus Streptomyces; species Streptomyces sp. NPDC008163. Next base: position 235,502 of record NZ_JBIBHG010000003.1, read on the forward strand.
CTGGGCGGTCCGGTCGCCGGCGATGCGGCCGAGCAGGGCGAGGCCCATGTCGATGCCGGACGACACTCCGGCGGCGGTGACGTACTTGCCGTCGAAGACGACGCGTTCGCCGGTGGGCTCGGCGCCGTGCTCCCCGAGCTGGTCGAGCGCCAGCCAGTGCGAGGTGGCGCGCCGCCCCCTGAGCAGCCCGGCGGCCGCCAGCAGCAGCGATCCGCTGCACACGGAGGCCGTCCAGGTAGTGGCCTCGTCCGCGCGGCGGAGCCAGCCGAGCAGGTTCTCGTTCTCCATCTGCCGGTGCTGTCCGGGGCCACCGGGAACGATCACCAGGTCGGGGGCGGGAACCTGGTCGAACGTGCGGTGCGCGACCAGTTCGAGCGAGCCGCTGTCGTTGCGCACCGCGCCCGGGTGCTCGGCGACGAAGACCGTCTCGGCGCCGGGGGCGCGGGACAGGATCTCGTACGGGCCCACGGCGTCCAGCGCCGTGAAGCGGTCGAAGAGGGCGATGGCGATCTGCATGGTCTTCCTGTCTCTCGGGTGGGTCAGGAGTGGTCTGCGGTGTGCGAGCCGAAACGGCGGCGGTATTCGGCCGGGCCCGCGCCGAGCGCCTTGACGAAGGCCCGGCGCATCGCCTCCGGCGTGCCGTAGCCGCAGCTGCGGGCGATCCCGGCGACCCCGTCGGTGGTGTCCTCCAGGAGGCGGCGGGCGTGTTCGAGGCGGACCCGGTCGACGTACCGGCCGGGCGTGGTGCCCGTCTCCGCCTGGAAGGCGCGGGCGAAGTGGCGTGGCGAGAGGCGGGCGCGGGCGGCCAGGGTCTCGACGGAGAGGTCGGCGCCGGGGTGCTCGGTGATCCAGTGCTGCACCTCGCGCAGCGGTTCACGGCGCGCGGTCTGGGCGCTGAGCTGCGCGCTGAACTGGGACTGGCCGCCCGGCCTGCGCAGGAAGACGACGAGGTGCCGGGCGACGGTGAGGGCGACGTCCCGTCCGTGGTCCTCCTCGACCAGGGCCAGCGCGAGGTCGATGCCCGCGGTGACCCCGGCGGAGGTGGCGATCCTGCCGTCGCGTACGAAGATCGGCTCGGGGTCCACCTCGACGGCGGGGTGTTCGCGGGCCAGCTTCTCGCACACGTTCCAGTGCGTCGTCGCCCGGTGCCCGTCCAGCAGTCCGGCCGCCGCGAGCAGCAGCGCCCCGCTGCACACGGAGACCAGCCGCTCCGGCAGGGGGCCGTGCGCGCGCAGCCAGTCGACCAGTGCGGGAGCGGGGTCGCGGGTGCCTCCGCCGCCGGGGACGAGGAGGGTGTGGGGCACCGGGGCGTCGGCGAGGCTGCCGTCGGGGACCAGCGTGAGGCCGCAGGAGGAGCGGACCGGGGCGCCGTCCAGCGAGGCGGTGCGCAGCTCGTACGAGGCCTCGGGGAAGCGGGATGCCCCGGCGAAGACCTCCATGGGGCCGGTGACGTCGAGGCTCTGGATGCCGTCGAAGAGGACGACGAGCACGGATCGCTGCTTCATGTCCGCCATCCTGGGCGGCCGCCGGAATGGCCGCAATGACGGGTTCCCCACCTTTCCTGCCATCTCCCGTTGCGGCACAGCTCACGTGGGCCCAGGGGTTCCTGCCCGTACCGACCAGTCGGTAACGTGCGGGTATGAGTACTCTCCCGCCCCGGGCCGGCCGGCGCTGCCACAACGCCCTCAACCCGCTGCACTCCTCGCTCTACTTCTCCCCCGATCTCGGCAAGGAGCTCGGCGGGATCGGGATCGAGGATCCCTCCGCCGCCTACTTCGCCACCCGCGCCGCCGCGATGGGCGCGGTCGGGGCGGACACGGTGACCGCGACCTTCTACAACTTCAACCACGCGCTCGTGGCGCGGCACGTGCCCGCGATCTGGGACATCGCCTCCCCGGCGAAGGTCCTGGACGCGCGCCTGCGCGCCGCCGACGCGACGCTGCGCCGGCTGCTCGGCGAGGAGATCATCGCCTCGCCCGAGATGGCCGAGGCCGCGCGACTCGCCCTGCGCGCCGCGGAGGGCTGCACCCGCCACGCCCGGCCGCTGTACGCCGCGCACGCCGGTCTGCCGGTGCCCGGCGAACCGCACCTGGCGTACTGGCACGCGGCGACGCTGCTGCGCGAGCACCGGGGCGACGCCCATCTCGCCGCGCTCCTCACCGCGGAGCTGGACCCGCTCGAAGCGCTGGTCAGCCACACCGCGACGGGCAAGGGCATGGCGATCCGCTGGATCCTGGCCAGCCGGGGCTGGCGGCGCACCGACTGGGAGGACGCCTCGGACCGGCTGCGCGGACGCGGGCTGCTCACGGCGGAGGGCGAGCTGACCGAGGAGGGCGCGGCGCTGCGCCAGGAGGTGGAGGAGGCCACGGACCGGATGGACCTGGGCCCGTACGAACACCTGGGCGGGCCGGGTGTGGCCCGGCTGACCGAGCTGGGGCGCGGCTTCCTCGCCACGGCCGCGGCGGCGGGCGCCTTCCCGGCGAGCGCGACGGGCTGACCCGCAAAAACCGCAGCCGTTCCCTGGGGTGGCCGGGCGACACGGCGCCCGGCCACCCGGCACAATGCAGGGCGTGTGGCTCCGGGGCCGCCCCATCGGCGGTCCGGAGCCCGACCAGCACAGCCAGCAGGAGAAGGCGAGTCGGTAGAACCGTGACGACGTCCATCGAAGGCAGGATCGCCGAGGAACTCGGCGTACGCGAGCGACAGGTGAAGGCGGCCGTCGAGCTGCTCGACGGCGGGTCGACCGTGCCGTTCATCGCGCGCTACCGCAAGGAAGCGACCGAGATGCTCGACGACGCGCAGCTGCGCACGCTCGAGGAACGGCTGCGGTATCTGCGGGAGCTGGAGGAGCGCCGGACGGCGGTCCTCGAATCCGTACGGGAGCAGGGCAAGCTCGACGAGGCGCTGGAGGCGCAGATCCGGGCGGCCGATACGAAGGCGCGCCTGGAGGACATCTACCTCCCGTTCAAGCCGAAGCGGCGGACGAAGGCGCAGATCGCCCGGGAGGCCGGCCTCGAACCGCTCGCCTCCGGTCTGCTGGACGACCCCTCGGTCGAACCGCTCGCCGCCGCGGCGGCCTTCGTGGACGCGGACAAGGGTGTCGCGGACCCGGCGGCGGCGCTGGAGGGCGCCCGCGCCATCCTCACCGAGCGCTTCTCGGAGGACGCCGACCTCATCGGCGAACTGCGCGAGCGCATGTGGACGCGCGGGCGGCTGGTGGCCCGGGTGCGGGACGGCAAGGAGGAGGCGGGCGCCAAGTTCGCGGACTACTTCGACTTCGCCGAGCCGTTCACCGCGCTGCCCTCGCACCGGGTGCTCGCGATGCTCCGGGGTGAGAAGGAGGACGTGCTCGACCTGGTCCTGGAGCCGGAGGAGCCGTCCGGGGAGCCCGGCCCGTCCTCGTACGAGAACATGGTCGCCCGGCGCTTCGGGGTCAACGACCGGGGGCGCCCCGGCGACAAGTGGCTGGCCGACACCGTGCGGTGGGCCTGGCGGACCCGGATCCTGGTGCACCTCGGCATCGACCTGCGGCTGCGGCTGCGTACGGCGGCGGAGGACGAGGCGGTGCGCGTGTTCGCGTCGAACCTGCGCGATCTGCTGCTCGCCGCGCCGGCCGGGACGCGGGCCACGCTGGGACTCGACCCCGGCTTCCGTACCGGGGTGAAGGTCGCCGTGGTGGACGCGACGGGCAAGGTCGTCGCCACCGACGTCATCCACCCGCACGTCCCGGCGAACAAGTGGGACCAGTCCCTCGCCACGCTGGAACGGCTGGCCCGCGAGCACCGGGTCGAGCTGATCGCCATCGGCAACGGCACGGCGTCCCGGGAGACGGACAAGCTCGCGGCTGAGCTGTGCGCGAAGCACCCGGAGCTGAAGCTGACCAAGGTGATGGTGTCGGAGGCGGGCGCCTCGGTGTACTCCGCCTCGGCGTTCGCCTCGCAGGAACTTCCCGACATGGACGTGTCGTTGCGCGGGGCCGTCTCGATCGCACGCCGGCTCCAGGACCCGCTGGCCGAGCTGGTGAAGATCGACCCTAAGTCGATCGGTGTCGGGCAGTACCAGCACGACCTGTCCGAGGTGAAGCTCTCGCGGTCGCTGGACGCGGTCGTGGAGGACTGTGTGAACGGGGTCGGCGTCGACGTCAACACCGCGTCAGCGCCGCTGCTCTCCCGGGTCTCCGGCATCGGCTCGGGGCTCGCCGAGAACATCGTGGCGCACCGCGACGCGAACGGGCCGTTCCAGTCGCGGAGGAGTCTGAAGGACGTGGCCCGGCTGGGTCCGAAGGCGTACGAGCAGTGCGCGGGCTTCCTGCGCATCCGCGGCGACGACCCGTTGGACGCGTCGAGCGTGCACCCGGAGGCGTATCCGGTGGTGCGCGCGATGGTGAAGAAGACCGGCGGCGACGTGGCCGCGCTGATCGGCAACACGGGTGTCCTGCGGTCGTTGCGGGCGGACGAGTTCGTGTCCGAGAAGTTCGGGCTGCCGACGGTGAGCGACATCCTGAAGGAGCTGGAGAAGCCCGGGCGCGACCCGCGCCCCGCCTTCAAGACCGCCACCTTCAAGGAGGGCGTCGAAAAGATCGGCGACCTGGAGGCCGGGATGGTGCTGGAGGGCGTCGTGACGAACGTCGCGGCGTTCGGGGCGTTCGTGGACGTCGGGGTGCATCAGGACGGGCTGGTGCATGTGTCGGCGATGTCGCGAACGTTCGTGAAGGATCCCCGGGATGTGGTGAAGCCGGGGGATGTGGTGCGGGTGAAGGTGATGGAGGTCGACATTCCGCGGAAGCGGATTTCGTTGACGCTGCGGTTGGACGACGAGCAGGCGGCGGGTGGCCGTGGGGCTTCGTCCGGGGGTGAGCGGGGCGGGCGGCCGCCCCGGCCCCGGCAGGGGGGCGGGGGCGGTGGCCGCCAGTCCCGGGGCGGCGGCGGTCGGTCCGCGGCTGCGGCGGCTCCGGCGAGTGGGGCGATGGCCGATGCGTTGCGGCGGGCGGGGCTGTTGAAGGGCGAGTAGGGGGCGGGGGCGGGCGGGGCGGCCTTGTCCCCTGCCCGCCCCTTCCCGTGACCGGGGCTCTGCCCCGGGCCCCGCTCCTCAAGCGCCGGAGGGGCTGGAGGAGCGGGGCGATGGGTTTACGCAGCGGGGCCGAGGGCCGGGCGGTCCGACACCACGCGGCCCTCGTGCAGCACCGTGCGGTCCTCGGTGCGGTCCATCACCGCTGATGTCACCGTCTCGCCCTCCAGCAGGATCAGGTCCGCCCTCGCCCCCACCGTGACGCCCGGACGGTCCGTCGTGGAGGTCAGGCGGGGCGGGCCGTCCTGGAGGATGGACGCGCCGCCCATCGTGGCCACGGCCACCGTGTGTTCGATCAGGGCGTCCGCGCGGTAGCCGTTCGTGAAGGCCAGCTGCCAGGTGCGGTCCAGCATGTCGCCGTTGCCGTACGGGGACCAGAAGTCGCGCTGGCCGTCCTCGCCCAGGCCCACCCGGACGCCCGCGGCGGTCAGGTCGGCCAGGGGCAGGGAATGGTGGCGGGCGGGGGCCACGGTCGCCATCGCGACGTCCAGTTCGGCGAACTCCTCGATCAGGCGGCGCGTCGTCGCCTCGTTCACCGAACCCAGGTCGTAGGCGTGCGAGATGGTCACCCGGCCTGCCATGTCCAGGGCGCGCACCCGTTCCAGGATCAGGTCGACGCTGAACACCCCGAGCGCGCCCGGCTCGTGGAGGTGGATGTCGACCGGGGCGTGGTGGCGCTCGGCGAGGCCGAACACGATGTCCAGGTGGCGTACGGGGTCGCGGTCCAGGGTGCACGGGTCGATGCCGCCGACGACCGCGGCGCCCGAGGACAGGGCCCGGTCCATCAGCTCCGGCACGCCCTTCTCCCGGAGCAGGCCGGCCTGTGGGAACGCCATGATCTCGACCTCGCACCGGCCGGCGTGCGCCTCCTTCGCCGCGAGGACGCCCTCGAAGCGTTCGAGGCCGCAGTCCGCGTCGATCTGGGCGTAGCTCCGTACGCGGGTGGTGCCGCGCTCGATCATCCGGCCCAGGGTGTACGTGGCCCGGCGGGCGACGTCCCACTCGTCCTCGCGCCAGTGCCGGCGGTCGTTCATCATCATGCCCCAGACGCCGGGGGCACCCGTGTGCGGGCGGAAGGGCAGGCCCATCCGCGTGGAGTCCAGGTGGCAGTGGACGTCCGAGAACGACGGCAGGGCGAGTCGTCCCCGGCCGGCCACCGCGTCCTCCGTGGCGGCCCGGGACGGGTCGTGCGGGGTGATCGCGGTGATCACCCCGTCCTCGACGGTGAGGTCGCTGGACTCTCCGCCCCACGGACGGACGTCGCTGATCAGCATGTGGCGCTTCTCCTGTGTGGGTGTGTGCGGTGGTGTCACTCGGGCGGAAGGATTCCGGACAACGCCGTCAGGGACGGCTCCCTCCCCCGTTCGATGTGCGCGTACGCGAGTGCCGCGGCCAGGTCCGGCTTGCCCGCGTGGATCGCGGCGCAGATGTCCCGGTGCTCGGCGCACTGGACGCGTGGGTCGCGGCCGCCGGTGAGGCCGAACAGCCACTGCACCAGGCCGAGCGAGGGCTGCAGCGCGTCCCGGAGCAGCCGGTTGCCGGTCATCGCGACGATCTCCGCGTGCAGGGCGGTGTTGGCGGCCGGGATCTCCGCGGCGTCGCCCCGCGCGGTGGCGGCCTCCGCCGCCTCCATCGCGGCCCGCAGCGGCTCCCCGTCTCCCCCGGCCGCGCACGCCTCGGCGGCCCGGCGGGTGGCGAAGACCTCCAGGCTGAGGCGGAGGTCGAAGAGTTCGGCGACGTCCCGCAGCGAGAGGTCGCGCACGGAAGCGCCCCGGCGCGGGGACATGACGACCAGGCCCTCACCGGTCAGCCGGGTGAGCGCCTCGCGGACCGGGATGCGCGAGACGCCCAGGGTCTCGGACAGCTCGCGTTCGCGCAGCCGTGAGCCGGGCGGGTGCGCGCCGGACAGGATGCCGGCGCGGATCGCCCGCTCGGCGTGGTCGGCGTGCGAGGCGGCGGGGTCGCCCGCTTGAGTCATCACGAGGCGACCGTAGCACTTGGTATGCCAAGCGTTACGGTCGACCGGCGATCATGCAGTTCCGGGGGTGCGGATCACGGGTTTGGCATACCAGATCTCAGACCTCCGTCACCCTGCCCTCCGTCACCGCGATCCGGCGCGTCGTGCGGACCGCCTCCAGCATCCGGCGGTCGTGCGTGACCAGGAGCAGGGTCCCGGTGTACGAGTCGAGCGCCGACTCCAGCTGTTCGATCGCCGGGAGGTCCAGGTGGTTCGTGGGCTCGTCCAGCACCAGGAGGTTGACGCCCCGGCCCTGGAGCAGGGCGAGCGCCGCCCGGGTGCGCTCCCCCGGTGACAGGGTGGTCGCCGCGCGCATGACGTGGTCGGCGCGCAGTCCGAACTTGGCGAGCAGCGTGCGTACGTCGGCGGGCTCCGTCTCCGGGACCGCCGCGCAGAACGCCTCCAGGAGCGTCTCCGTGCCGTGGAAGAGCCGGCGCGCCTGGTCCACCTCGCCGACCACCACGCCGGAGCCCAGGGTCGCGTGCCCCGAGTCCAGCGGGAGGCGGCCGAGCAGCGCGGCCAGCAGGGTCGACTTTCCGGAGCCGTTGGCGCCCGTGATGGCGACCCGGTCCGCCCAGTCGATCTGGAGCGAGGCGGGACCGAACACGAAGTCTCCGCGTACGGCGCGGGCCTCGCGCAGGGTGGCGACGACCGAGCCGGAGCGGGGCGCGGAGGCGATCTCCATGCGCAGCTCCCACTCCTTGCGGGGCTCTTCCACCACGTCGAGCCGTTCGATCATGCGCTGCGTCTGGCGAGCCTTGGCGGCCTGCTTCTCGCTGGACTCGCTGCGGAACTTGCGGCCGATCTTGTCGGAGTCGGTGGCCTTGCGGCGGGCGTTCTTGACGCCCTTGTCCATCCAGGAGCGCTGCATCAGGGCGCGGCTCTCCAGCGCCGAGCGCTTGTCGGCGTACTCCTCGAACTCCTCGCGGGCGTGCCGCCGGGCGCGCTCGCGCTCCTCCAGGTACGCCGCGTAGCCACCGCCGTACAGGTTGATCTGCTGCTGGGCCAGGTCGAGTTCGAGGACCTTGGTGACCGTGCGCATCAGGAATTCGCGGTCGTGGCTGATGACGACGGTGCCGGAGCGGAGCCCGGAGACGTACTTCTCCAGGCGTTCCAGGCCGTCCAGGTCCAGGTCGTTGGTGGGCTCGTCGAGCAGGAAGACGTCGTAGCGCGACAGCAGGAGCGAGGCGAGTCCGGCGCGGGCCGCCTGGCCGCCGGAGAGCGCGGTCATCGGCAGGTCGAGGCCGACGGTGAGGCCGAGTTCGGCGGCGGTCTCCTCGGCGCGCTCGTCCAGGTCCGCGCCGCCGAGGGACAGCCAGCGCTCCAGGGACTCGGAGTAGGCGTCGTCCGCGCCGGGGGCGCCCTCGACCAGCGCCTCCGTGGCGGCGTCCATGGTGGTCTGGGCCTCGGCGACGCCGGTCCGGCGGGCCAGGAACTCCCGTACGGTCTCGCCGGGGCGCCGGTCGGGCTCCTGGGGCAGGTGGCCGACGGTGGCGGTGGGCGGGGAGAGCCGCAGCTCGCCCTCCTCCGGCTGGTCGAGGCCGGCGAGCAGCCGGAGCAGGGACGATTTTCCGGCGCCGTTGACTCCGACGAGACCGATCACGTCCCCGGGGGCGACCACGAGGTCGAGTCCGGCGAACAGCGTGCGGTCGCCGTGTCCGGCGGCGAGATCCTTGGCGACGAGGGTGGCAGTCATCAGGGTGCAGATCCTAATGTGCCGGGGGCGGCGCGCCGGGCGAGCGCCGTAGGTGCGCGGACCGGGAGGCGGCAGTGGTGGCGGACGTGATCGTGGTGGGCGGCGGGGTCAGCGGGCTGACCACGGCGAAGGTGCTGGCGGAGCGGGGGCACCGGGTGCGGGTGTGGTCGCGGGAGCCGGCCGGCGACACGACGTCGGCCGTGGCGGGCGCCCTGTGGTGGCCCTACCGGATCGAGCCGCTGGACCGTGTGGGCGACTGGTCGCTGGCCGCGCTGTGGTGGTACGAGGAGCTGGCCGTACGCCCGGAGGAGACCGGCGTACGTCTGGTGGAAGGGCTTCACCGGGGCGAGAGCCTGGCGAACCTCGGGGCGTGGGCCGGGGAGCTGAAGGACGCCGTGGAGACCGCCGACGGCCTGCGGTGCCGGTTGCCGCTGATCGACATGCCCGCGCACCTGGCGTGGCTGGAGGACCGGGTGCGGGCGGCCGGGGGCACGGTCGAGCGCCGCACGGTCACCTCGTTCGCCGAGGCCGCCGAGGAGGCGGGCACGGTGGTGAACTGCGCCGGCCTCGGCGCCCGCGACCTGGTCCCGGACGCCGGGGTGCGCCCGGTGCGCGGGCAGTTGGTGCTGGTGGAGAACCCGGGCATACGGGAGTGGTTCACGGAGGCCGACCCGGCGTCGAGCGCCACCACGTACTTCTTCCCCCAGCCCGGCCGCCTGGTGCTCGGCGGCACGGCGGTGGCCGGTGACTGGACCACGACGCCCGACCCCGGTACGGCCGAGGAGATCGTGGCGCGGTGCGCCCGGGTCCGCCCGGAGATCGCCGACGCGGAGATCATCGGTCACCGGGTGGGCCTCCGCCCGTCCCGGGACAGGGGCGTCCGCATCGAGACGGAGCTCCTGCCCGGAGGCGCACGGCTGGTGCACAACTACGGACACGGGGGCGCGGGCGTGACGGTGGCCCTGGGCTGCGCACGGGAGGCGGCGCGGCTGGTGGGGTAGCCCCGAGCCCCCGGACGGGCAGCAACGGCATGGAGCCGGGCAGGCGGTCCGGCTGCGGCGGACTGCACGGAGGCGCGGCACGGGCGGGAGTCGCGACGGGCGCGCGGGGGCGGGGGCCCCGGGCCGCGCGCAGCGGTCGGGACGCGACCGGAACCGGGCGACGGCGGCCGCTGGGGCGGCGGCACCCGGGCCCGCCCACGCACGAGATCCGTCCGCCCCCGCGGGCCCCTCAGGCCGGGCTGGAGCCCCCCGGCTTGTCGCCGTCGTGGCGTTCCGTCGTGATCTGGCTGCCGCCCGGGCCGATGCGGATCTCGAAGTCGCCGTCGTACTTGGCGTGGCCCTCGATGACCGCCGACTCCACGGCCTCCACGCCGAACTCGCGGCGCACGATGAGGGGGTCCTGGCGCAGGTCGCGCATCAGGGCCACGCACATGCAGAGCATGACGATGGTGAAGGGCGCCGCGACCAGGATGGTCAGATTCTGGAGGCCCGCCAGGGCGTCGCCCTTGCCGTTGCCGATGAGGAGCATGATCGCGGCGACCGCGCCGGTGACGACGCCCCAGAAGATGACGACCCACTTGGCGGGTTCGAGGATGCCCTTCTGGGACAGCGTGCCCATCACGATGGACGCCGCGTCCGCGCCGGAGACGAAGAAGATGCCGACGAGCACCATCACCAGGATGCTCATCAGCGTGGCGACGGGGAACTGCTGGAGCACGCCGAAGAGCTGCGCCTCCTGCGTGTCGGCGCCGCCCAGCTTGCCGCCCTCCTGCAGCTTGATGGCGGTGCCGCCGAAGATGGCGAACCAGATCAGGCTGACGGTGCTGGGCACCAGGATGACGCCGCCGATGAACTGGCGGATGGTGCGGCCCTTGCTGATGCGGGCGATGAACATGCCGACGAAGGGCGTCCAGGAGATCCACCAGGCCCAGTAGAAGACGGTCCAGCTGCCGAGCCAGTCCGCGACCTCGCCCTCACCGGTGGCCTCGGTGCGGCCCGCGAGCTGCGGGAGGTCGCCGAAGTAGGAGGCGATCGAGGTGGGGATGAGGTCGAGCACGATGATCGTGGGACCCGCGATGAACACGAACACGGCCAGGATCAGGGCGAGCACCATGTTGATGTTGGACAGCCACTGGATGCCCTTCTCCACGCCGGAGACCGCCGAGGCGATGAACGCGACGGTCAGCACGGCGATGATCAGGACGAGCAGACCGGTTCCGGTCTTCTCCTTCCAGTTCAGCTCGTGGAAGCCGCTGCCGATCTGAAGGGCGCCGAGGCCCAGCGAGGCGGCGGAGCCGAAGAGGGTCGCGAAGATGGCCAGGATGTCGATGAACCGGCCGAGGCCGCCGTGGGCGTGGCGGGGGCCGATCAGCGGCTCGAACACGGCGCTGATGGTCTGCCGCCTGCGGCGCCGGAACGTGCTGTACGCGATGCCGAGGCCGACCACCGCGTAGATCGCCCACGGGTGCAGCGTCCAGTGGAACAGGGTGGTGGCCATCGCCGTCTGCATCGCCTCCGCGGCGTCGGCGGGGCGGGTACCGGGCGGCGGGTCGGTGAAGTGGGCGAGCGGCTCACTGACCCCGTAGAACATCAGACCGATACCCATACCGGCGCTGAACATCATCGCGACCCAGGAGACCGTGCGGAATTCCGGCTCCTCGTCCTCCTGGCCGAGCGTGATGTTTCCGTACCGGCTGATGGCGAGCCACAGGGCGAAGACCACGAATCCGGACGCGGCCAGCATGAACGCCCAACCGCCATTGTGGATCAGGCCGTTGAGGGCCTTGTCGGAGACGTCCTCCAGCGAGTCGGTGGCGGTGGCCCCCCAGATGACGAAGGCCAGGGTGAGGCAGGCCGTGACGCCGAACACCACCCGGTCGGTGACGGGGCGCCGGCCGTGGCCCGGTTCTTCGGAGAGGTCGGCCGTCACCGGCACGTCCCCTCTGCCGCCCGTTCTCTGATCGTCCTGCGACACGAATGGCACCTTTCACGGAAGCCGACAAATAGCTCTCCGTAGGCAGTACCACACCAAACCCATATCTTTCGGGATCAACAAGCGGTATCGGGTTGACCGTTTGTGAGGTGATATGCGGCCCGCCCGTCCAGCAGGAGCGGGATCAGCTTCCGGGCGGGCTGCCGCAGGGGTACGTAGACCCCGTCGCCGTCGGGCCGGGAGGTGACGGCGTGCAGCGCGAGTTCGTCCCGGACACGCGCGAACTGTTCCGCCGTGAGGCGGTAGCCGCAGGGCGGATCGGCGAGGGTGTCGTCCGGCGCCGGGGCCTCGTCGTCCGAGCCCCCGAGGAACACGGGGCCCCGGTCAACGGCCCCGGCGGCGCGGGAGGCGGCGGTGGCGGCGGCGATGTCTGTCCGCCGCTCGTCCGCGTAGCGGAAGAGCGCCTTGAGGACCACGAGTTGGGACGTCACACGGCGGCGGGCGTTGTGTGCCGGATCGGCGCGCTCCGCGGCGGCGAGCGCGTCCGTACGGGATTCGGCCAGCAGTCCGACCGCATGGCTGAGGCCGGCGACGTTGCGCAGGATGCGCTCCTGGCCGTCACCGGCGGTCCGTTTGACCGGGTCGCCGGTGGCCGGGTCGGTCCACACGCCGTACAGACCGGTGCCGAAGCCCGCCTTCCCGGCGGCGGGCCGCACCCGGTCCAGGGCCAGGGCCCGCGCCTCGTCGTGCAGCCGTTCGTCGGTGTTGGGGTTGCGGGGCCACAGGACGAGCAGGTCCTTGTCGTAGTACGGCGCGGTCGCCGCGTACTCGTGCAAGTCCGCGATCACATCGGGTTCGTGGTCGCGCAGGACGGCGGCGACGGCACGGGCCTCGGGGCTGCGCAGGGCGAGGTGGTCGCGGTTGACGTCCACGCCGTCGGCGTTGGTACGGGTCCCCGCGGCCAGGCCGTCGGGGTTGGCGGTGGGCACCACCAGGATCCCGGTCCGGGCGAGGAGGCGGCGGGTGCGCGCGTCGGTCGCGTAGGCGAGGTCCCGGACCGTGCTCAGGCAGGCCTCCCGCGCGGCGGGCTCGTCGCCGTGCTGGCCGCAGACCAGGAGCACGATGAGCGCGTCGGGGTCGGTGCTGCCGATCCGGACGAGGCGCAGGGGGCGGCCCCGGGACGTGGTGCCGATCCGCCGCACGGAGACGTGGTCGCCGCGCCGGGCGATCTCCGCGAGCAGGGACGTCTCCTCGGACTGCCGGGTCCAGCGCGCCCCGCCGCTGACCTCGAAGCCGGTACGCGGCGCGGTGGAGCGGGCGGCGTCCGAGGGGACGCCGAGCAGGGGGACGGTCAGGGCGGCGGTGGCGACCGCCAGGGCGAGATCGCGTGCACGGCCGCGCCGGGGCAGCCGCCGTCCCCCGGCCGTCGGCGCGATCGGCATGGGCGGAAGGTACTGCGGAGCCGTCCCGGGCGATAGCCCCGTACACGGGGAAATTCCGGAAACGGGCAGGCCCTGCGGCCCGTTGGGTCCCGGCGCGGCCCGACCCGGGCCGGGACTAGGCTGGCGGGGCCGGCCGACCGGCCGGACCCGATGTGCCACAGAGGAGCGTCCCTTGCCCGGTCCGTCCCCCGATGCCCCGCTCCACGCACGTCCCACGCTCGAAGCGGTGGCGGCCCGTGCCGGAGTCTCCCGGGCGACGGCGTCCCGGGTGGTGAACGGCGGCGCGGGCGTCCGGCAGCCGCTCGTGGACCAGGTGCGCAAGGCGGTCGAGGAGCTGGGCTACGTCCCGAACCACGCGGCGCGCACCCTGGTGACCCGGCGCAACGGGGCGGTGGCGGTGATCATCGACGAGCCCGAGGCGCGGATCTTCTCCGACCCGTTCTTCTCCCAGCACATCCGGGGCATCAGTCGGGAACTGAACGCGCACGACGCCCAGTTGGTGCTCCTCCTGGTGGAAGGCCGGGGCGACTTCGAGCGGGTCAGCCGCTATCTGGGCGGCGGCCACGTCGACGGGGTGCTGGCCTTCTCGCTGCACACCGATGACGAACTCCCCGCCGCCATCCGGCGGTTCCGCGTCCCGGTGGTCTACGGCGGCAGGCCCGGGCGCCGGGGTGCGCCGACCGAAGCGGTGCCCTTCGTGGACTGCGACAACCGGGGCGGTGCCCGGGAGGCCGTACGGCATCTGGCGGGGCTCGGCCGCCGGAGCATCGCGCACATCGCGGGCCCGCGCGACCAGACGTCGGCGCTGGACCGGATCGACGGCTACGCGGACATCCTGCCGGACGCCGACCCGGCGCTGCTCATCGACGGCGACTTCACGGTGGAGGGCGGCGCACGGGCCATGGCCGAGCTGCTGGAGCGGCGGCCGGACGTGGACGCGGTGTTCGCGGCGAACGACCTGATGGCGTCGGGTGCGCTGCGGGTGCTGCGGGAGCGGGGGCGGCGGGTGCCGCAGGACGTGGCGCTGGTCGGCTTCGACGACATGGAGTCGGTCGCGGAGGCGACGGACCCGCCGCTGACGACGATACGTCAGGACGTGGTGGGCATGGGCCGGTTGATGGTCCGGCTGCTGATGGAGCGGCTGGAGGACGGGGGCACCGGGCCGGAGTCGGTGATCACGCCGACGCGGCTGGTCCGCCGCGCCTCGGCCTGAGCCCGCCCCCGCGGACGGCCGCCCGGTACGCCGCCCGGGCGCGCCGGGCCCGGGGCAGATAGCGCAGCCGCTCCGGCAGGACCGGGACGACCAGCCGGACCACCGCGCAGAACCGCCGCAGGGCGCGCTCCTGCGCGTCGGTCCACTCCAGGCCGATGGCCTCGCGGGCGGCGGGCGGCATCAGCCCGACGGTCAGGAACGAGCGGAACCGGGCGAGCGGCGGGAGCAGCACCGGCCACACCGCCCTGAGCAGCATCCGCAGCGCCCACGGCCCCCGGTCCGGCGGCGGGACGGCGGTGTCGGTGGCGACCAGCTCCGCGACGACGGGGGTCTTCTCGATCCCGTCGGCCAGCATGGCGCGGAAATACGGCCAGAACTCCTCGATCGTCTGCGGCATGTCCCGGTCCTGGATGCCGAGCACCCGGCCCACCTGGAGCCATTCCGCGTACAGTGCGCGCTCCTGCGCGCGGCTGAGCGGGCGCAGCAGGTAGCGGGCGCCGTGCATGTAGACGGGGTAGCCGGTGGCGTGCACCCAGGCGTAGTTCGCCGGGGTCAGGGCGTGGTACGGGCGGCCCCGGGTGTCGGTGCCCTGGATGGTGCGGTGCAGCCGGCGGAGCCTGCGCCCCTCCTCGGCGGCCTCCTCGCCTCCGTACACCCAGAGCTGGAGCGAGCTGAGTGAGCGCTCGCCGCGTCCCCAGGGGTCCGTACGGAACACGGAGTGCTCGTCCACGCCCGCGCCGACGGCGGGATGGGCGACCTGGAGGGTGAGGGCGGCGGGCAGCATCAGCAGGGCCCGGATGTCGCCGGACAGGCTCCACAGCACGCCGCCGGGCGGGGGCGGCGCGGGGTCGTTCCTGTTGCTCATGCGGTGCTCCCGGCGGTGGTGTTGACGGCGTCGATGAAACAAGTCGATAGTATTTGTAACTTTGACTCTCCGGAACAGACGTGCCGTCACATCGCTCCGGAACGGGCGCGCCGAAGCCGGGACACGGACAGGAGGGCGCACCATGGGCCGGTACAGCCGCCTGCGTGAGATCCGCCGGATGGATCCGGCACGGGACTACGCCGAGATCCTTCGGCTGATCTCCCAGTACGAGTTCCCGTGGGACTACCGGCAGGGCGTGAGCGTGGCGTTCCTGCGTGATTACGGTGTCCCCCGGATCTCCGTGCTCCTCGACCGCACCCAGGAGTTCGAGCGCAACGGGCAGAAGCGGTACGACGACACGGTGCTGATCGGGTACGAGATGGCCGCCGACGGCTTCGACTCGGAGCGCGGGCGGGCGGCGGCGCGGCACCTGAACCGCATCCACGGCAAGTACCGCATCGAGAACGACGACTTCCGGTACGTCCTGGCGACGACGGTCGTGGGCCCGAAGCGCTGGATCGACCGGTACGGCTGGCGCCCGCTGTGCACGCAGGAGGTGCGGGCGCTGGCGGAGGCGGCGCGGAAGACCGGGGCGATGATGGGCATCGAGGACGTGCCCGACACGTACGAGGGGTTCGAGCGGCTGCTCGACGCGTACGAGGAGCGGATGTTCGCGTACGACCCGGCGAACCGGCGGGTGGCCAGTGCCACGTTCCGGACGATGGCGAGCTGGTACCCGCGACCGCTGCGGCCGTTCGTGGCCCGGTTCGCGCTGGCCCTGCTCGACGAGCCGCTGCTGCGGGCCCTGGGCTTCCGGCCGCAGCCCCGGTGGGCGCGGACCTCGGCGTCGGCGGCGCTGCGGCTTCGGGCGCGGTGCGTGCGCGGGATGCCGGCCAGGCCCCGCCGCCTCCCGGCCCGGCCGCGGCCGCGTTCGTACCCCTTCGGCTGGCGGCTGGACGACCTCGGGCCGCACTGGGCGCGCAGCCGGCCGCTGGAACCGCTGCCGGACGAGTCCGCCGTCCGGCCGGGCCCCGAGCGCGGCTGAGGCTCCCGGGTCAGGCGGGGTCGAAGCGGGCCAGCAGCTCCCTGGCCTCCACGGTGCGGTAGTGGTCCGGCCCGAAGGAGGCCAGGCAGGCGGAGAGGGCGGCATCGGCCCGGGTGCGGGCTTCCGCGGTGCGGCCCAGGCCCAGCAGAGCGGTGCCGGTGACCAGGTCCGCGGCACCCTCGTCCGGGACACGCTGTCCCTCGGACAGGGCGCGGTGCAGTTCGCCGGAGGTCGCGGCCTCGGCGAGCGCTTCCTCGTAGCGTTCCTGGCCGTTGAGGCTGCGGGCCAGGCCGAGCTGGAGCACACGGCGGACGTGGGGTGTCGCGCTCGGCTCCGCCAGGGCCTCCCGGGCCAGTGCCTCGGCCTTCACGTGCTGCCCCCGCTGGTTGAGGGCGTAGACGAGGCCGTTGGCGGCGGCGGCCGCGACGAGCCGCAAGTCCTCGTCCGTGGTGCCGGCCGTGGCGTGGACGAGGGCCTCGCACTCGGCCTCGCACTCGGCGTGCCGGCCCACCGCGGCCAGCTGCTGGGCGCGGTCGGAGCGGAGTTTCAGGGTCTGCCAGTGCCCGGCACCGTAGAACTCGCGGGAGACCGCAAGGGCTTCCTCGTACTCGCTGACGGCTTCGGTGTGGCGGCCCTGGGCTCCTGTCGAGATGGCGATCACCGTCCGCGCCACCACGAGTTCCCTCTCGGACAGCGGCGACCGGATCAGGGCACGCCCCTCCTTCTCCGCCTCGGCGTACTGCCCGGCGTGGTACAGCTCGGCCAGCCGGAATACGGGGGACGGTTTCGTACGTCTGACGCGCGATCGGAAGAACTTCATGCCCGGAGCTTAGGGAGGGGACGCGCGGGGTCCGGCAAGGGGTGGGTGCTTCCGGCTCATGCGGCGAGCAGCGGCACCAGGCAGCGGCGGGCGAAGTCGCGGACCTGGGCGTCGTCGTCCAGTTCGAAGCAGCTGACCGGGTTGAGGAGGAAGGAGACGGTGATCCGGACCATGAGCTCGGCGACGGGCGTCGGGTCGGTCTCCGGTCCGCCCTCCAGCCGCCGCACCTCGCGCAGCCTGCCCGCCAGATAGCTCCGGATCGCGAGGAAGGCGGGGCCGCTCTCCACGGTCAGGAAGGGCAGCATGGTCTCGGGCTCGAGCCGCAGCAGCCCGCCGATGAGCGGGTGCTCGCGGATGTGCCGCAGCACGGCGACGAAGCCCTCCACCAGCCGGTCCTCGGGGGTGGGCAGCGCGGCGACCGCCTCGTCCACCTCCGCCACGAACCTGCGGTACTCGCGCAGCAGGCACGCGGACACCAGGCTGTCCTTGTTGCCGATCCGGCGGTACACGGTCACCCGCGAGACCCCGGCGCGCTTGGCCACGTCGTCCACGGTGGAGCGGCGCAGCCCGAAGGTCATGAACTGCTCGCGCGCGGCGTCGAGGATCTGCTCCCCCAGCGCGTCGGCGGGTGCACCGGGCCCCGCCTCCTCCCTGCCGCGTACCGCCATGAGCCCTCCCCGGTCCGCCCGCACACCCGCAACAGAGTGACACGTCCCGTATACCCGTACCAGGCCACACGGCAGGCGTCCGGCCCGGCGGGTCCGATCCGGATGCCGATGCGGGGCATGTGCACCGAGGCACCCAGCTCCAGGGCGTGGTCGTTGCACACGTGGACGATGCTGGGCGGCGGCACTGACCGTGGCCCGGCCGCACTTTCACATCGGTGGTGAGACAGCAATACTGTTGCACCGGGCACCGGACACGAGGAGCGGACATGGCGACCGAGGCCGAGGAGCCGAAGCTCACCGTCGACGAGCTGGCGGCTCGTGCCGGGGTGACCGTGCGGACCGTGCGGTTCTACAGCACCCGGGGGCTGTTGCCGCCTCCGGTGATCGGGCCGCGCCGGGTCGGGCACTACGGCCACGACCACCTGTCACGGCTGGCGCTCATCGAGGAGCTTCAGCACCAGGGCATGACGCTCGCCGCGATCGAACGGTACCTGGAGCAGCTGCCGCCCGATCTGAGCGCCCACGATCTCGCCATTCACCGGGCCCTGGTCGCCTCCTGGGCGCCTGACTCGCCGGAGGACGCCTCGCGGGCGGAGCTGGAGCGGCGGGCCGGGCGGCCGCTGAGCGACCAGGACCTCGACCGGCTGGCCGCGATGGGGGTGCTGGAGCGGTCCGCGCCCGGGGACGGGGTCTTCCGGCTGGACCCGGGGCTGCTGCGGCTCGGCGTGGAGCTGCTGGACGTGCCGATCGCGCACGAGACCATCCTCGCCGCCCGTACGGTGCTGCTGGAGCACACCCGCTCGGCCGCGCAGGAGCTGACCCGGCTCTTCCGGGACGAGGTGTGGAATCCGTACCGTGAGCGGGAGGCGGACCCCGAGCACGTCAAGGCGATGAAGTCGCTGTCCGCGCACATGCAGCCGATGGTGCTCCAGGCCCTGGTGACCGCGTTCCAGCGGTCGCTGAAGGAGGAGCTGCGGGCGGCGTTCACCGCCGAATGAGCGCGGTGCCGTGCCGCCCCTCGGCGAGGGGCGGCACGGCACCGCGCTTCGGGTCAGTCGTGGAAGGTCTCGCCCTTCTCCGCCTTCTCGACCAGCAGCACGGGCGGCAGGAAGCGGTCCCCGTAGCGCTCGGCGAGTTCCCGGGCGCGGGCCACGAAGCCGGGCAGGCCGCCCTCGTAACCGTTGATGTACTGGAGCACTCCGCCGGTCCACGGGGGGAAGCCGATGCCCATGATGGAGCCGATGTTGGCGTCGGCGACGGTGATGAGGACGTTCTCCTCCAGGCAGCGGACGCTGTCCAGCGCCTCCGAGAAGAGCATGCGCTCCTGCATGTCGGTGAACGAGATCCCGGTGTCCGGCTCGGCGCTGTGCCCATCCGGGGAGCGACCCCCGGAACCCCCGAAGTGCTCCCGCAGGCCCGGCCACAGGCGGGTGCGCCTGCCCGCCTCGTCGTACTCGTAGAAGCCCGCGCCGCCGCTGCGGCCGGGGCGGCCGAACTCGTCGACCATCCGGTCGATCACCTCGTCCGCCGGGTGGCCGGGCCAGGTGCCGCCCGCTTCCTCTACGGCCTTGCGGGTCTCGTTGCGGATCTTGCGCGGCAGGGTGAGCGTCAGCTCGTCCATCAGCGACAGCACCTTGGCCGGGTACCCGGCCTGTGCGGCGGCCTGTTCGACGGAGGCGGGCTCGACGCCCTCGCCGACCATCGCGACACCCTCGTTGATGAACTGGCCGATGACGCGCGAGGTGAAGAAGCCGCGCGAGTCGTTGACGACGATCGGGGTCTTCTTGATCCGGCGGACCAGGTCGAACGCGCGGGCCAGCGCCTCGTCGCCGGTCTTCTCGCCCTTGATGATCTCGACCAGCGGCATCTTGTCGACCGGCGAGAAGAAGTGCAGCCCGATGAAGTCCACGGGGCGCGAGACGCCCTCGGCGAGGACCGTGATCGGGAGGGTCGAGGTGTTGGAGCAGAGCAGCGCGTCGGGCTCGATGACGTCCTGGATCTCCTGGAACACCTTGTGCTTGAGGGCGGTGTCCTCGAAGACGGCCTCGATCACCGCGTCGCAGCCCGCGAGGTCGGCCACGTCACCGGTCGGAGTGATGCGGGCCAGCAGCTCGTCGCGCTTGGCCTCGGTCGTACGGCCCCGGGACAGCGCCTTGTCGAGCAGCTTCTCGCTGTACGCCTTGCCCTTGGCGGCGGCCTCGGCGGAGACGTCCTTGAGGACGACCTCGATCCCGGCCCTGGCGCAGGAGTAGGCGATGCCCGCGCCCATCATCCCGGCGCCGAGGACGGCGACCTTGCGGACCTGGCGCTCCTCGATGCCCTTGGGGCGGCTGGCACCCGAGTTGACGGCCTGGAGGTCGAAGAAGAAGGCCTGGATCATGTTCTTGGAGACCTGGCCGGTGACCAGCTCGGTGAAGTACCGGGCCTCGATGGTCAGCGCGGTCTCGAAGTCGACCTGGGAGCCCTCGACGGCGGCGGCGAGGATGTTGCGCGGCGCGGGCATGGGGGCGCCCGCGATCTGCTTCTTCAGGTTCGACGGGAAGGCCGGCAGGTTCGCGGCGAACTTCGGGTTCGACGGGGTGCCGCCGGGGATCCGGTAGCCCTTGACGTCCCAGGGCTGCTGGGACTCGGGGTGGGCGTCGATGAAGGCGCGGGCCTTCTCCAGCATCTCCTCGGGCGTGGCGGCGACCTCGTGGACGAGGCCGTTCTCCTGCGCGCGGCGCGGGGTGTACTGGGTGCCCTGGAGGAGGACCTTGAGCAGGGCGTCCGCGATGCCCATGAGGCGCACGGTGCGGGTGACGCCGCCGCCCGCGGGGAGCAGGCCGAGGGTGACCTCGGGGAGGCCGATGCGGGAGCCGGGGGCGTCGAGCGCGATGCGGTGGTGGGAGGCGAGCGCGATCTCGTAACCGCCGCCGAGGGCGGCGCCGTTGATGGCGGCGACGACCGGCTTGCCGAGGGTCTCGATGCGGCGCAGCGAGTTCTTGATGGCGGTGCCGGTGTCGAACGCGAGCTGCGCGTTCTCCGGACCGATCCGGATCATGTCCTTGAGGTCGCCACCGGCGAAGAAGGTCTTCTTGGCGGAGGTGTAGATGATGCCCCGGATGGAGTCCTTCTCGGCCTCGGCGCGGTCGGCGACGGCTGCGATGGAGTCCTTGAACGCCTGGTTCATCGTGTTGGCGGACTGGTCGGGATCGTCCAGTACGAGGGTGACGACGCCGGTCTCGTCCTGTTCCCAGCGGATGGTCGTGCTCTCGGTCATGGGTTTTGTCTTCTCCGTAGGAAGGGAACGGTCAGAGACGCTCGATGACGGTGGCGATGCCCATACCGCCGCCCACGCACAGGGTGGCGAGGCCGTAGCGCCGGTCCCGGCGCTCCAGTTCGTCGATGAGGGTGCCGAGGATCATGGCGCCGGTGGCGCCCAGCGGGTGGCCGAGCGCGATGGCGCCGCCGTTGACGTTGACCTTGTCGAGGGAGACGCCCATGTCCCGGACGAACCGCAGGACGACCCCGGCGAAGGCTTCGTTGATCTCGATGAGGTCGATGTCGTCGATGGTCAGCCCGGCCTTGGCGAGTGCCTTGCGGCTGGCGGGGGCGGGGCCGGTGAGCATGATGGTCGGCTCGGAGCCGGAGACGGCGGCGGAGACGATACGGGCGCGCGGGGTGAGCCCGTAGCGCTCGCCGGTCTGCTGGTTGCCGATGGCGACGAGGGACGCGCCGTCCACGATGCCGGAGGAGTTGCCCGCGTGGTGGACGTGGTCGATCTTCTCGACCCAGTGGTACTTCTGGAGGGCCACGGCGTCGAAGCCGCCCATCTCGCCGATCGTCGCGAAGGAGGGCTTGAGCGCGGCGAGCGAGTCGGCGGTGGTGCCGGGGCGCATGTGCTCGTCGTGGTCGAGGACGACGAGGCCGTTGCGGTCCTTGACGGGCACGACGGACCGGGCGAAGCGGTTGTCCTTCCACGCCTCGGCAGCCCGCTCCTGGGACAGCGCGGCGTACTCGTCCACATCGCGGCGGGAGAAGCCCTCGATGGTGGCGATGAGGTCGGCGCCGATGCCCTGCGGGGCGAAGCCGGTCTCGTAGTTGGTCATCGGGTCCATCGCCCAGGCGCCGCCGTCGGACCCCATCGGCACCCGGGACATCGACTCGACACCGCCCGCGAGGATCAGGTCCTCCCAGCCCGAACGCACCTTGGCGGCGGCCAGGTTGACGGCCTCCAGGCCCGAGGCGCAGAAGCGGTTCTCCTGGACGCCGGCGACGGTGTCGGGGAGGCCGGCCGCGATGGCGGCGATCCGGGCGATGTCGGAGCCCTGGTCGCCGAGCGGGCTGACCACGCCGAGGACGATGTCATCGATCGCGGCCGGGTCGAGGCCGGGGAAGCGGGCGCGGATCTCGTGGATCAGGCCGACGACGAGGTCGATGGGCTTGGTGCCGTGCAGGGCGCCGTTGGCCTTGCCGCGGCCGCGCGGGGTGCGGATCGCGTCGTAGACGAATGCTTCGGTACTCAAGACAGCTGCCTTTCGGGGGTGGTGGCGCGAGCGTGGTTCGGGAGGCGGGTCAGGCGAGCAGCGAGCGGCCGATGATCTCCTTCATGATCTCGGTCGTGCCGCCGTAGATGGTCTGGATGCGCCCGTCGGTGAACGCCCGGGCCACCGGGTACTCCGCCATGTATCCGTAGCCGCCGTGGAGTTGGAGGCAGCGGTCGGCGACGCGCTTCTGCAGTTCGGTCGCCCACCATTTCGCCATCGAGGCGTGCACGGCGTCGAGGGTGCCGTCGGAGTGGTCCACGATGCAGCGGTCGAGGAAGGCCCGGGTGACGGCGCACTCGGTGGCCATCTCCGCGATCTCGAAGCGGATGTGCTGGAGCTTGGCGAGCGGCCGGCCGAACGCCTCGCGCTCCTTGACGTACCCGGTGGTGATCTCCAGGAGGTGTTCGGCTGCGGCGATCCCGGCGACGGCTATGCCCATGCGTTCCTGGGCGAGATTGGTCATCAGGTGGATGAAGGCGCCGTCGCGCTCGCCGAGCAGGTTCTCCTTGGGGACGCGCACGTCGTTGAAGAACAGCTCGGCCGTGTCCTGCGACTTCTGGCCGATCTTGTCGAGGTTGCGGCCCCGCTCGAAGCCCTCCGCGCCGCGCTCGACCACGATCAGCGAGAGGCCCTTCGCGCCGCCCTCCGGGGTGGTCTTCGCGACGACGACCACCAGGTCGGCCAGGATGCCGTTGGAGATGAAGGTCTTGGAGCCGTTGAGCAGCCAGTGGTCGCCCTTGTCCTCGGCGGTGGTGCGGATGCCCTGGAGGTCGGAGCCGGCACCCGGTTCGGTCATGGCGATGGCGGTGATGATCTCGCCGCTGCAGAAGCCGGGCAGCCAGCGCCGCTTCTGCTCGTCCGTGGCGAGGCCGGTGAGGTACGGGCCGATGATGTCGTTGTGCAGCCCGAGTGCGATCCCGGGGGTGCCGGCCCGGGTGAACTCCTCGGCCAGGACAGCGCTGTAGCGGAAGTCGGGGTTGCCGCCGCCCCCGTACTCCTCGGGCACCGCGAGGCCGAGGAGGCCCTGCCGGCCGGCCGCGCGCCACGCCTCGCGCGAGACGATGCCGTCCTTCTCCCACTGCTCGTAGTGCGGAAGGACCTCCTTGGCGAGGAAGGTGCGCACGGTCTCGCGGAACGCGTCGTGCTCTTCGGTGAAGATCTGCCGCTGCATCAGGGGGTGGTGTCCTTCCGGGTGGTCCGCAGGCCGGGCACGTCCCAGTCGGCGGCGACGGCATCGGTGTCCGCGCCCGGCAGGACGGGCCCGGTGCGCACGGAGGTGGGCGTGGCCGAGAAGCGGGGCGCGGGCGCGGGCTGGATGAGTCCGCCGTGCTCCACGAAGGTGGCTCGGGCGGCGAGATGGGGGTGGTGCGGGGCCTCGCGGAGCGAGAGGACCGGGGCCGCACAGGCGTCCGACCCGTCGAAGACCTCGGTCCACTCGGCGCGGGTGCGGGTGCGGAACCGGTCCGCGACGGCGGCGCGCAACTCGTCCCAGCGGCCCAGGTCGTTGCGGTCCGGGACGGTGTCCGCGAGGCCGAGGAGCTGCACGAACTCGTCGTAGAACCGCTGCTCCAGCGGGCCCACCGCCATGTACTGCCCGTCGGCGGTCTCGTACGAGCCGTAGAACGGGCAGCCGCCGTCCAGCAGGTTGGCGCCGCGCCGGTCCTGCCAGCCGCCGGCCGCGAGCATGCCGTGGATCATCGTGGCGAGGTGGGCGGCGCCGTCCACGATCGCCGCGTCGACCACCTGCCCGATGCCGCCGGGCGTACGGGCGTGCTGGAGGGCGGCGAGGACGCCGACGACGAGGTAGAGCGAGCCGCCCGCGTAGTCGCCGACCAGGTTGGCGGGGACGGTGGGCGGCTCGTCCGGCCGGCCGATCATGGAGAGGGTGCCGGTGAGCGCGATGTACGCGATGTCGTGTCCGGCGCGCTCGGCGAGCGGTCCGTCCTGGCCCCAGCCGGTCATCCGCCCGTAGACGAGCTTCGGGTTGCGGGCCAGGCAGGCCTCGGGGCCCACGCCGAGGCGTTCGGCGACGCCCGGCCGGTAGCCCTCGATGAGGACGTCGGCGCGGGCGGCCAGGTCCAGGACGGTGGCCGGGCCGTCCGGGGCCTTGAGGTCGACGAGCACGGAGCGCTTGTTGCGGTTGGTGAGGTCGCGGGCCGGGTCGATGCCGAGTCCGGCGCCGCCGGGGCGGTCGACGCGCACCACGTCGGCGCCCAGATCGGCCAGCAGCATCGCGGCGAAAGGGCCGGGGCCGATGCCGGCGAGTTCCACCACCCGAAGCCCGTCGAGGGGCCCGCGCGGGCCGTTCCCTGGTGTCGCCATCGAGCCCCCAGCGGTATGACACAACTGATGTAACATCGATGATGCTAAGAACGCACCGCGCTCCGCACAACCCCCTGAGCCGAGCAAGCGCTTAGTTCTTTTCGTGGATACTCATGGATACTCCCCCATGACCCCCTCCCGCCCGCACACCGCCACGGCGGCCGCGCTAACCTCTGCTCGCTCCGTCCGGCGCCGTCCTCCGTGGAGGCTTTCGTGAACAGGCAGAACGGGCCCGCACGCCCCTATGACGTAGTCCTTTTCGGCGCCACCGGTTTCGTGGGCGCGCTCACCGCCGAGTATCTGGCCCGGCACGCCCCCGAGGGCTGCCGCTGGGCGCTCGCCGGACGCGACCGCGCCAAGCTGGAGAAGCTCCGCACCCGGCTGACCGCCCTCGATCCGCGCTGCGCGGACCTGCCGCTGGTGACGGCGGACGCGGCCGACGCCGCCTCCCTGCGCGCGCTGGCCGAGTCGACGCACGTGGTGGCCACGACCGTCGGCCCCTACGTCTGGTACGGCGAGGAGCTGGTCGCCGCCTGCGCGGAGGCGGGGACGGACTACACCGACCTGACGGGCGAGCCGGAGTTCGTGGACCGGATGTACGTGGCGCACGACACCCGGGCCCGCGAGACCGGCGCCCGCATCGTGCACGCCTGCGGCTTCGACTCCGTGCCGCACGACCTCGGCGCCTACTTCACGGTCCGGCAGCTGCCCCAGGACGTGCCGCTGCGCGTCGACGGCTTCGTCCGCAGCAACGCCGTCTTCTCCGGCGGTACGTTCGCCTCGGCGCTCACCGCGATGGGCCGCGGCGCGCAGACGGCGCGCGCCGCGAAGGAGCGCCGGCTGTACGAGCCCCGGGTGGCCGGCCGCCGCGTCCACGCCCCGCTCGGCCGCCCCCGCTTCAGCCCGGAGACCGGTACCTGGGCGCTTCCGCTGCCGACGCTCGACGCGCGGATCATCGCCCGATCGGCGAAGGCGCTGCCCCGTTACGGCCCCGACTTCCGCTACCGCCACTACGCCTCGGTCAAGCACCTCCCCGTGGCCCTCGGGGGCACCGCCGCGCTCGGCGCGCTGCTCGGCGCCGCGCAGGTGCCGGCCGCGCGGGAGTGGCTGATGGGGCGTTACGAGCCCGGCGCGGGCCCGGACGCGGAGCGCAGGCGGCGCAGCTGGTTCACCGTGCGGTTCGTCGGCGAGGGCGGCGGGCGGCAGGTCTTCACGGAGGTCTCGGGCGGCGATCCGGGGTACGACGAGACGGCGAAGATGCTGGCGGAGTCCGCGCTGTGCCTGGCGCTGGATGAGCTGCCGGCCACCTCGGGGCAGGTCACGACGGCCGCCGCGATGGGCGACGCGCTGCTGGAGCGGCTGGTGGCGGCGGGGCTGCGGTTCCGGGTGGCGGCGGTGCGCTGAACGACCCTCAGCCGGTGGCCTCGCGCAGGGCCCTGCGGCAGAGGGCGTCCGCCCTGCGCGTGGTCTCCGGCTGCCGGAAGTCACGGGCCAGCGCGAGGGTGTGCGCGACGGCGTTGTCCAGACCGGTGCGGTGCCCGACGGAGACGTAGACCGGCTTGGTGCCGGTCCGGGTGCGCAGGGCCCGGCCGACCTCCTCCGCCCCGTCCAGCAGCGGCGACTGGTCCCCGCGCGCGGGTCCCGGCGGCTCGTGGGTGAAGGTGAACGGGTTCTTGGCGACGCCGATGACCGGGAGTCCGGTGAGGACGCCGAGGTGGCTGGCGAGGCCGAAGCGGCGGGGGTGGGCCCTGCCGTACCCGTCGCAGACGACGAGCCCGGGGTCGTCGCGCAGGCTCTCCAGGGCGGCCAGGACGGTCGGGATCTCGCGGAAGGCCAGCAGCCCCGGGACGTACGGGAAGCTGACCCGGCCGACGGCGGTCGCCTCCTCCACCACCTCCAGCGTGGCGGCGTCGAGCACGACGGCCGCCGCCGCCACGATGTCGCGCTCGTCGTCGTAGGCGACGTCGACCCCGGTCACCCGGCCGGTCCCGGGCGGCGGGCCCGGCTCGTCGAGGATCACCCGGCCGCGCAGGGCGTCCTGGACGGCACGGGCCTCGGCGGCGTCGGAGGGCATGTGCAGCGCTGTCATGGTGCGTCACCCTAGGCGGTGGCCCCGACGCCCCCGCCGGTAGCCTGAGATCATGTTCGTACTTGAGCTGTCCTACACCGCCCCGCTGGACCGCGTCGACGCCGCTCTGGACGCGCACGTCGCCTGGCTCGACCGGCAGTACGAGGCCGGGGTGTTCATCGCCTCCGGGCGCAAGAACCCCCGGGACGGCGGGGTGATCCTCGCGGTCGGGGACGACCGGGCGGCGATCGAAGAGCTGGCGGCGACCGATCCGTTCGTCGTCGCGGGCGTCTGCGCGTACCGGATCACCGAGTTCATCGCCACCAAGACCTCGGACGCGCTCGCCCCTTACCGCCAGCGGCTCTGACGGGTGCTCCGCCCGTAACGGGGCAGGTGAACAGGCAGCGGTGTGCGGTGATACAGCTCACGCCGACTCCCGGTGCACGGATCGACGGCTTCCGTCGTCTCCAAGGGTGCCGGGAACCGTTCGTCCGGTCGCGAGAGGGAGCAGGTTCGTGTCCACGGTCATCGAGCAGTCCGTACAGGCCCGCATGGTGGCGTCCGCGCCGCAGATGGAGACGCTGCCCGCCGTCCTGAGCTATGACCGGGCGGACCCCTTCGCCGTACGCATGGCGTTCCCGGCGCCGGCGACACTGGAAGGGACCGAGGTGTCCTGGCAGTTCTCCCGGGACCTGCTCGCCGCCGGGATGGAGGTCCCGTCCGGGCTCGGGGACGTACGGATCCGGCCGTTCGGCTACGACCGCACGGTGCTGGAGTTCCACGCCGCCGAGGGGATCGCCATGGTGCATGTGCGCACCGCGGACCTGCGGCGGTTCCTTCGGCGGGCCCAGGAGCTGGTGCCCTGCGGTCACGAGCACCGGTTCCTCGACCTGGACCGGAATCTGACCGAGCTGTTCGGCTCCTGCTGAGTCCGCGCCCCTCTCGCGCGCGGGCCCGTTAATTCGGTTGCTCCCTCTCCGGGCCCCGCGTAACTTCTCCGGTGTCCTTGTCGTCGCCGAATGGAGCAGGCCCTTGAAGGTCTGAGGTCCCGAGACACCGTGTCGCGTGCCATGACCGGCCTGTGCCGTGTCCGCGCGCCCGAGTGCGACCTCAGCTCTCCGAGCCGTCCTCCGCGACCAGGGCCTTCCCTCCGCGATCCCGGAATTCCCGCCGGACCGCGTCGAATGCCAGTGGCCGGTGTCTCGTCCCGTTGCCCTGTCCTTCCTCGCAACCGGGAGATTCCTCATGTCTACCCCCACCGCCCACATCACCTGTTCCGGCCTGTCCCTCGTCTGGCCCGACGGCGGCCGTGCCCTGGACGGCCTCCAGCTCTCCGTGGGCCCCGGCCGCACGGGGCTCATCGGCCTCAACGGGGCCGGGAAATCGACCCTGCTCCGGCTGCTCGCCGGGGAACTGAAACCCACCGAGGGCCGGATCAGCGTCTCCGGCGACGTGGGCTATCTGCCGCAGAACCTGGTCCTGGACACGGAGTTGCGCGTCGACGCCGCGCTCGGGATCGACACGGTCCGTGCGGCGCTGCACGCCATCGAGGCCGGTGACGCCGACGAGGAGCACTTCGCCGCCGTCGGCGACGCCTGGGACGTCGAGGAGCGGGCCCGCGCCACCCTCGACGGACTGGGCCTCGGCCACATCGGGCTCGACCGCACGGTCGGCGAGATGTCGGGCGGCGAGTGCGTGCTGCTGCGGCTGGCAGCCCTGCTGCTGGCCCGGCCCGATGTGCTGCTGCTCGACGAGCCGACGAACAACCTGGACGTGTACGCGAGGCAGCGCCTGTACGCGGCGGTCGACGCCTGGCACGGGGTGCTCGTCCTCGTCAGCCACGACCGGGAACTCCTGGAGCGCGTCGACCAGATCGCCGACCTGCGGGACTCCACCGTCACCTGGTACGGCGGCAACCTCTCCGCGTACGAGGAGGCGCTGGCCGTCGAGCAGGAGGCGGCCGAGCGCATGGTGCGCGTCGCCGAGGCCGATATGAAGCGGCAGAAGCGCGAACTGGCCGAGGCACAGGTGAAACTGGCCCGGCGCAAGCGGTACGGGCAGAAGATGTACGAGCAGAAGCGCGAGCCCAAGATCGTCATGGGAGCGCGCAAACGGGCCGCGCAGGAGTCCGCGGGCAAGCACCGGATCATGCACGCGGAGCGGCTGGCCGAGGCGAAGGAGCGCCTGGACGGCGCCGTCGAGCTGGTCCGCGACGACGACGAGATCCGGGTCGAGCTGCCGCACACCCGGGTCCATCCGGGCCGCGGCGTCCTGGTCCTGCGCGATCTGGAACTCGCGTACGGGGCACGGGTGCGGGGCCAGTACGAGGTGCGCGGTCCGGAGCGCATCGCGCTGGTGGGGCGCAACGGGGCGGGCAAGACCACACTGCTCCGTACGCTCGCCGGCGAGCTGGCACCGGTGTCCGGGGAAGCGGTCACCGAGGTCCCGCTGCGCTTCCTGCCCCAGCGGCTCGACGTGCTGGACGACGGGCTGAGCGTGGTGGAGAACGTGGCGCGGTTCGCCCCGGACGCCACCGACAACCACATCAGGGCGAGGCTCGCGCACTTCCTCTTCCGGGGCGCGCGGGCGGACCGGGCGGCGGGGACGCTGTCGGGCGGGGAGCGGTTCCGGGCGGCGCTGGCCGCGCTGCTGCTGGCCGAGCCGGCGCCCCAGCTGCTGATGCTGGACGAGCCGACGAACAACCTCGACCTGGCGAGCGTACGACGGCTGACCGAGGCGCTCGCGGCGTACGAGGGGGCGCTCGTGGTGGCCGGCCACGACGTGCCGTTCCTGGAATCGCTGGGGATCACCCGCTGGCTGCTGCTCGACGGCGAACTGCGGGACACCACGGCCGAGGAGGTACGTGCCGGGGTCTGATCCAGGGATCCAGGGGCAAGGGGGTGTGCGCCGGGCCGGCGCACACCCCCTTTTTCGGCCTTCCGTCACACAGAGTGAGCGATGCTCGCCCGTTCGGGCTTGGCCAGAGCCTTACTGCCGCTTTAACCTACGGTCTCGTAACCTACGAAGCCGTAGGTAGTTCTCCCGTCCCCAGGAGCCCCCGTGACCCTTACTTCTCCCCATCTCGGCAGTTCACAGGCGTGGACCGATGCCCACCTCCTGTTCGCGCTGGAAGAGGTGGTCGAGAAGGAGCTCAACCGGCACCTCAAGGTCGCCAAGGACTGGATGCCGCACGAGTACGTCCCCTTCTCCGACGGGCGCAACTTCCCCGGCGTCTTCGAGGACGGCGAGGCGTGGCAGGCCGAGCAGTCCAAGGTCACCGACATCGGCAAGATCGCGCTCGTGGTCAACCTCCTCACCGAGGACAACCTCCCCAGCTACCACCACGAGATCGCCACGCTCTTCGGCCGCGACGGCGCCTGGGGCACCTGGGTGCACCGCTGGACGGCCGAGGAGGGACGGCACGGCATCGTGATGCGGGACTACCTGCTCACCTCGCGCGCCGTCGACCCGGACAAGCTGGAGCAGTTCCGGATGGCGCACATGGCGGAGGGCTTCGAGTCCGACAACCGCCACTCGATGCTGCACTCCGTGGCCTATGTGGCCTTCCAGGAGCTGGCGACCCGAGTCTCGCACCGCAACACCGGGCACCAGTCGGGCGACCCGGTCTGCGACCGCATGCTGGCGCGCATCGCGACCGACGAGAACCTGCACATGGTCTTCTACCGCAACCTGCTGGGCGCGGCGTTCCAGCTGGCCCCGGACCTGACGATGCAGTCGGTGCGCGACGTCGTCGTCAACTTCCGGATGCCCGGCCACGGCATGCCCGGCTTCGAGCGGGCCGCCGCGCAGATGGCGATCGGCGAGATCTACAACATGCGCATCCACCACGACGACGTGATCCAGCCGGTGCTGCGCTATCTGAAGGTGCTCGACATCGACGGGCTGGGCCCGGACGGCCTGAAGGCGCAGGAGGAGCTGGGCCTGTACATGCACGGCCTGGACACCGAGGCCGCGAAGTTCGACGAGAAGCTGGCCGCCCGGAAGGCCCGGATGGCCGCCCGCGCCCAGGGCTGACCCCAACGGCAGGCCCCAGGGCCGACCGCGCCGGGGGATGGTCCGGGAGACCGCTCACTCCCGGACCGTCACCTCCGCGTACGCCGCGTCGCGCACCTCCGCCTCCGGGTGGCGCCGCAGCAGCCGCAGCTGGGTCCGCCACGGACCGGTCCACCCCGTGTGCCGTCCGCCGGCCGCGACCAGCCGCACCGCCAGCAGGCCGTGCGCCGGGCCGCCGTCCTCGGCGAGGCGCCCCGCCACCGCGAGCAGCGTCGCCGCCCCGTCCTCGCCCGGCGGGACGCCGTGGTGCGTGGCGTACAGGAGGGCGATGCGGGCGGCGAGCACGGGGCGGCCGGTGACCAGTAGGGCGATGCGGTCCAGCGCCGCGTGCAGCGTGTCCGCGTCGCTCTCCGGGTCCACTGCCCTGGCCAGCAGCTCGGCGGCCTGCGGTACGTAGTCGCGGTGGCGGGCCAGCCGGTCGCCCGCGGCGGCGAGCACGGGGCGCAGGGCCGCGTCGGCGCGCGCCCCGGCGGCCGAGGCGAGGCGGTTCACCAGGTGCACGGCCCGCTGCCGCTCGGGCCGGTCGCGGTCGCTGCCCGCGTCGTCCATGGCGACGGAGTCCGTGAGTGCGGCCAGCGCGCCCATCAGCGCCCGGGCGGCTTCTCCGGAGGCGGCGGGCGCGGCACCGGCCAGCGCTTCGGCGGCCGAGCGCCAGGAGCGGCGGCGCGCCAGGTCCGTCGTGGCGGCGGCCAGCGCTTCGCAGATGCCCGGCTCCCACGGTATCCAGCGGGCGACCACGGCGTGGGCGGCGGCGGCCAGTTCCTCGTCGTCCGTGCCGCACACCTCCCGCACCAGGCGCGCGTAGCCGGTGCGGTGCGCGCCGGGCAGGTCCAGGGGCCGCACGCGCAGGACGGCGGTGCGCAGCACGGCGGGCCCGGCGGCGGCGTCCGCGAGCAGCCGCCACATCCGTTCGTCGCCGAGGAGCCCGATGGCCCCGGCCACACAGGCGGCCCGGACGTCCGGGTGCTGGTCGGGGGTCTCGTAGCCCTCGGCGACCAGGTCGGCCGCGGTCTCCCGGGGCAGCCGGGCCACGGCGAGCCGGACGGCCTCCTTGCGGCTGGTGACCTTGCCGGTGCCCGGGGCCAGCCGGGCGCGCAGCATCGGGGCGAGGACCGAGGGGCGGACGTCCTGGGAGGCCCGGCCGGCCGCGAAGACGGCGACCCGGGCCCGGTCGTCGCCGGTGTGGGCGAGCAGGACCGGCAGCGTCCCGGGGGCGCGGTCGGTGTGGCCGAGGGCGGTGAGCGCGGCCTCGGCGAGCACGACGTCGTCGGAGCCGGTCCACTCCCCCAGCGACTCGGCCCCGGTCCCGGGGATGCGGGCGAGGGCGGCGACCGCGCGCGCCCGTCCGTGCAGCGGCAGCTTCCCGTCGCGCGCCGCGTGGCGCAGGGCGCGTTCGGCGGCGCGGTGCTGGCGGGGCACCCAGCGGCGGATCTCGGGTCCGGGGTGGACGGTCCAGGGGCGGCCGGGGGTCAGGAAGCGGCCGTGCGGCGGCGGGGTGGCGAGGTAGGGGTCGAGCAGGTCGGTGCGGGTGCGGGTGAGGACCGCGAGCACTTCGGGCAGGGTGCCGGCCGAGGGGTCGAGCGCGAGCAGCCGTTCGACGCGCTCGCCCCGGTCCGCGTCCGGTTCCAGCCACAGCCGGACGGCGGTCCGCGCGGTGGTGACCGAGCCGAAGCGGATCGCCTGCCACAGCAGGTCCTGGAGCTCGGGCAGTCCGGGCGCACGGCGGCCCAGCGCCCGGACGAGCGCGAAGGCGAGCCCGTAGTCGCTCTTCTCGGCGCCCGCGTCCAGCCAGGGCCGCAGGGCCTCGAACACGTCGTGCTCCTGGCCCCTGCGCAGGGTGCGGTCGAGCCGTCCGAGGTCGGCGCCGCCGGTGTTGCCGGAGATCCGGACCAGGGTGCGCAGCGACCAGCTGACCAGGGCGCGGCGCCCGGTGACGGCGTGTTCGCGCAGCAGCCGCACGGCGAGGGTGCTCAGGGCGTGCCGGGTGGCGTAGGAGGAGTCCCGGGCCTCGACGGCGTCGGCCGCGATCCGGTCCAGGGCCGGTTCCATGGCCTCGGTGAACAGTGCGGCGGGGATGGCCGCGAGGGCGAGGAGCGCGGCCGAGCGGACGGGGTCCTGTTCGTTGCGGAGCCTGGCCATGTCGTCCAGGAGCACGGCGACGGGCCCGGATGCGCCGGTGCGCCCGGCGTTGCGGACGAGCAGCGGCCAGACGAGGGCGCGGTCGGCGGCGGCGGGCCGCCGCGTGGCGGCGAGCAGCCGCGTGGCGGCGAGCAGCCGGTCCCACACCTCGGCGGCCGGGAGATAGGACTCGGCGAGCAGCACGGTGTGCCAGTCCTCGCCGCGTTCGGCGGCCCGGGCGGCCATCCGGCGGGCCTCGTCGGCGACGCCGCTGCGCGGCAGTGCGTCGAGGAGGTCCGCGTCGACGGCGGGGCCGCCCGGACCGCGTCCGGCGGTGACCGAGGCGTGCAGGGCGGTGCGCCGGGCGGGCGGGACGGCGGCGAGGAGCCGGGCGAGTCCGGCCGAGTCCTGGGCCATGGCGCGGCCGAGCTCCACGACGAGCCCTTCGGGCGCGGTGCGGGCGAGGCGGAACAGGACGCCGTCGGGCACCCTGCGCGCGCCGTGCTCCAGCATCGGACGGGTCTCGGGGCGAAGCAGCAGCCGGGTGGTGCGGGCCGGGTCGGCGGCGGCGAGGGCGCCGAGGCGGTGGGCCAGCGGCCACGGCAGGGTGGCGGGGCCGAAGCGTTCGAGCAGATCGAGGACGCGGGCGGGCCGGGCGGTGACGGCGGCGGCGATCCCGGGGGCGTACCGCTGCCACCACTCCGGGCGCTGCGGCTCGGGCAGTTCGGCGAGCTGGCGTTCGACGGCGTCGAGGAGGGGGCCGGGGTGGCGGCGTCCCAGGCCGCTCCAGCCGCGTACGGCGTAGAGCAGTTCGGGGAGCAGCCCGGCCACGGTGCCGGCGGGGCAGCCGGGCAGCAGCACGGCCGCCTCGGCGTCGCCCCAGTCGGCGCGCACCCGTGCGAGGAGCCGGGCGGCGAGGTCGGTGCGCCGGTCGCGGACGACGGCCCGCAGCAGGCGGCGGCGCGCGCTTCGGGGCACGTCGTCCAGGGCCCGTTCGTACGCCTCGTCGGGAACGCCGAGGCTCCGGGCGGCCCGCAGGGCGTGCCCCTGCACGAAGGGGTCCGGGTCGGCGAGGTGTGCGCCGGTCCACTCCGCGTCGCCGCCGACGGCGGCCGCGACGACGGCGATGCCCCGCTCGTACGGACCGCCCCCGTCCAGCTCGTCGAGGACGTGGCGCAATT
The DNA here is from genome assembly GCF_042956885.1 of Streptomyces sp. NPDC008163. Lineage (NCBI taxonomy): Bacteria > Bacillati > Actinomycetota > Actinomycetes > Kitasatosporales > Streptomycetaceae > Streptomyces > Streptomyces sp. NPDC008163. Next base: position 269,558 of record NZ_JBIBHG010000003.1, read on the forward strand.
CCCCCGAAGCGGACAGAACGCGTGCCCGGGCGGCGAGTTCACGCATGCGCCGGGGATACGGAAGCGGATCGAGGGCCTTCAGCAGGGCATCGGTCATGGGGCGATTCTGCCGTGCGGGGGTGTGCCGTCCGGGGGCGGGCGGGACCGTACGCTGTGCCGGTGAAACCTGTGACCCGCTTCGTTCTCATCGGTGCGCCGCTGGCGATTGCCGTCGCCCTCGTCTTCAACACCGGCGACGACGCCGGGCTGCCAGCAAACTCCCCGAAGGCGGTCGCCGAGGCGTCGCCCACCGGGCCGGTGAACCCGGACCCGTTCGCGGCGGCGGACGACGAGGAGCGGGCCGGGATGAACGAGCGGGTCGGCCGGGCGCCGGCCGGGCTCGCGGCGCCGAGGATGCGCGAGATCGCGTGGGAGCTGCTGGCCAGCGCGGAGGGCTCGACGCTGGACTGGCGCAGCCAGTACGCGACGATCGAGGACAGCGGCGACGGCACCGGTTACGCGGCGGGGCTCGTCGGTTTCTGCTCCGGTACGCACGACATGCTCGCGTTCGTCGAGGCGTTCACGAAGGACCACCCGGACAACCCGCTCGCCCCGTATCTCCCCGCGCTGCGCAAGGTCGACGGGACCGGTTCCCACGAGGGCCTGGACCCCGGGTTCACGGGTGCGTGGAAGAAGGCGGCCGAGGACCCGGCGTTCCGCAAGGCGCAGGAGGAGGTCCGCGACAAGCAGTACTTCGAGCCGGCGGTGCGCCTGGCGAAGCTGGACGGGCTCGGCGCGCTGGGCCAGTTCATCTACTTCGACACCATGGTGCTCCAGGGGCCCGGGCACGAGGCGGATTCCTTCTACGGCATCCGGCAGGCGGCACTGGCCGAGGCGGACACGGTCGCGGAAGGCGGTGACGAGTCGGCGTACCTGGACATCTTCCTGGACACCGCGCGGGCCGTGATGAAGTCCAAGAAGAACCAGCAGCACGACACCTCACGCATCGACACCGCGCAGCGCGTCTTCCTGGAGGACGAGAACCTGGGCCTGGAGCCACCGCTGACCTGGAAGATGTACGGGGAGACGTTCCGTATCCCGTCGTGATCCAGCCCTGCGGCGGCCCCCTGCCTCCTATGCGCGGGCGTCCTGCCTGATCAGTTCGGCGGCCTTCTCGGCGATGGCGACCGTGGGCGCGTGCGTATGGCCCCGGGTGATGCGCGGCATGACCGAGGCGTCGACCACGCGCAGGCCCCGGACGCCGCGCACCCGGAGCCGGGGGTCGGTGACCGATCCGGGGTCCTCGCCCATCCGGCAGGTGCCGACGGGGTGGTAGAGGGTTTCCGCTCCGGTCCGGATCGCCTCGGCCAGGCGTTCGTCGTCCACCTCGCCCGGGTAGTGGCCCATGGGCGTCGAGGTGTGCGGGGCGAGAGCCGTGTGGGCGAAGAGACGTTCGGCGTGGCGGACGCCGTCCATCATGCGCCGCAGATCGGCGTCGGCCGCGAGATACCCCGGGTCGATGCGGAGAGCGGAGCGGGGGTCCGGGTGGTCCGTGTCCAGCGTGATGCGGCCGGTGCTCTCGGGCTGGAGCAGGACCACGCCGATCGTGACGCCGTGTTCGGTGGGCGGGGTGAGCCCGTGGTCGATGAACGGGGCCGGAGCGAAGATCAGTTCGAGGTCCGGGGCGGCCGGTGCGGCGGCGCTGCGGACGAAGGCGACGGCCTCCGCGAGGTTGGAGCTCAGCGGTCCGCGCCCGGTGAGCAGATAGCGGGCGACGTTCACCGGGGTGTCGGCGCCCGTCATGGTGACCGGGCGCGGGCAGTGCAGGGTGACCGCGAAGGACAGGTGGTCCTGAAGGTTGCGGCCGACGTCCGGTGAGGCGGCACGCACCTCGACTCCGGCGCGCCGCAGTTCGCCGGGGTCGCCGATGCCCGAGCGCAGCAGCAGGTGCGGGGAGCCGATGGCCCCGGCGCTGAGGATCACCTCGCGGCGGGCGGTGAGCGTGCCGGAGCCCTCGGTCTCCACACCGGTGGCCCGGTCGCCGTCGAAGGCGAGGGCGCGGACGCGGGTGTGCGGGAGGATGTCCAGATTGGGCCGCCGGGCCGCCGGTTTGAGGTAGCCGTCGGCCGCGCTCCAGCGCCGTCCACGCCGCTGGTTGACGGGGGTGAGGGCGACCCCGCTGTGGTCGGGGGCGTTCAGCTCGGGCAGGAACGTCAGGCCGTCGTCGCGGCAGGCGGTGACGAAGTCGGCGGTCAGCGGGGACGGGCTGCGGGGCGGCGCGATGTGCAGCGGGCCCTCGGTGCCGTGGACGGTGGTGTCGCCGGCCGGTCCCGACCAGCGCTCGGCGCGCCGGAAGTAGGGCACGATCGCGTCGTGGCCCCAGTCCGGCCCGGCGGCCCCGGCCCACGCGTCGTAGTCGTCGCGGTGGCCGCGCACCCACATCATCGCGTTGATCGAGGAGGAGCCGCCCAGGGTGTGGCCGCGCGGCCAGAACAGTTCACGGCCGCCGAGCGCGGGCTGCTTCACCGTGCTGAAGTCCCAGTCGAACGGGGTCTTGAACAGCTGCGGGAAGGCGGCCGGGACGCGGATCTCCTGCTTGCGGTCGGGTCCGCCCGACTCGACGAGGGCAACCCGCACGGTGGGGTCCTCGGAGAGCCGCGCGGCCAGCACGCAGCCGGCCGAACCCGCCCCGACGACGACGTAGTCGTACTCGCTCAACTCGGCTTCTCCTCCAGGTCGACGCGGGTTCCGCCACGGTCATGGGGTCCGCGTACGGAAACGGTGGAGGCCGAAGTCTCGCACGGACAAGGCCGTTTCAGGCCCGGTCGCGGCCGCCTCTGCGCAGCCGCTCCCGCTCCTTCTCGGACAGGCCGCCCCAGACGCCGAAGCGCTCGTCGTTGTCGAGGGCGTACTCCAGACACGCCTGCCGCCCCTCGCAGGCGTTGCAGAGCTGCTTGGCCTCACGGGTGGAGCTGCCGGGGGCAGGGAAGAAGAACTCGGGCCCCGCCTGGGCGCACAGTGCTGTCTCCTGCCAGGAGAAGGCGGGGTCGGTCGCGGTGTTGATCAGCATGGAGCCACAGTGCCGTCCCGCGATAAACGACTGATCAACGCGGCGTCAATGGCGCGTCCGCCCGGCCGGGCCACCGGCGCCGCATGGGACGATATGAGCCATCGCGCGCGGAGCGCGGCGGGGTCGCGGAGACAGAGGGACGTACATGACCGAGGGCGGGGCACCGGCCGGGCGGGCCGCCCGGGAGATGCTCGTCCGCGCCGACGGAATGCTGGAGGGGGCGCGCGGGGTCCTCGCGGACCACACCCGGGCCGTCACCGCCGTCCGGACGTGCCTGGATCCCCTGCTCGACGCTCTGGTGCGCGCCGGTCTCGCCGCCATCCCGGTCTCCCGGCTGAAGGACGTCACCGAGGGCCGGCTGCGCCTCGGCGCGATCGAGCAGGCGGGTTTCACGACGGTCGGCCAGGTGTACGACGCCAGTCGCTACGAGCTCCGCCAGATCCCCGGCGTCGGCGCGCAGACGGCCGACCAGGCCCTGGCGGCGGCGGGCGGCATCGCGCACGCGGTGCGGGACACCGTCGCGGTGCGCATGGACGTGGACGACCGGAACGAGGCGGTGACCGCGCTGCTCGGCGCGCTGTACGGGCTGGTGGCGGCGGGCCCGGACGCGCGGCGGGCGGTGGACGGGGCGCGGGCGCTGGCCGGGCGCCTCGATCCGCTGCTGACGGCGGCCGGTCCGGCGCGGGGGCGGCTGCGGATGCTGTTCGCCTCCCGGCGGTCGCGGGCCGGGGTGCGGGAGGCGGTGGCCGGGGTCCGGGCGGCCGTCGCCGACGCGGTGGAGCGCGGGCTGCCGCCGCTGTTCGCCCAGGTGTCGGCCGATCTGCTGCGGGAGCCGGGGTCTCCGGCAGCCGCCTGGGTCGACTTCGAACTGCGGTCCGCCGAGTACTACAGCCTGCTCGCGGAGTTGTCGGGCTCGGGGCCGGACCGGGACGCGGCGGAGGGTTTCCTGCCGTCGGGCCTGGCCGACCGGGTGCGCGGGCTGCGGCTGGACGACGCCCGGCTGCGGGTCTCGCTGCGCGGCTACCAGTCGTTCGGTGCCCGGTTCGCGCTCGTCCAGGAGCGGGTGATCCTCGGCGACGAGATGGGGCTCGGCAAGACCGTCCAGGCGATCGCGGCCCTGGCGCACCTCGCGGCGCGCGGCGAGACGCACTTCCTGGTGGTGTGCCCGGCGAGCGTCCTCATCAACTGGACGCGGGAGGTCCGGGCCAGGTCCACGCTCCGCGCGCTGCCGGTGCACGGCCCCGAGCGGCGGGAGGCGTTCGCGGAGTGGCTGGATTCCGGCGGGGTCGCGCTGACCACCTTCGACGCGCTGCACTCCCTGCCGGACGCCGTGGGCAGCGGGGTGCGGCCCGGGATGCTGGTGGTGGACGAGGCGCATTACGTGAAGAACCCGGAGACCCGCCGGTCGCGCGCGGTCTCCGGCTGGTCGGGGTGTACGGACCGGGTGCTGTTCCTGACGGGCACCCCGATGGAGAACCGGGTGGAGGAGTTCCGCAGCCTCGTCCGCCAGCTCCGGCCCGAGCTGGCCCTCTCGGTCGGCGCCGGCCACGGCGCGGCGGGCTCGCAGGCGTTCCGGCGCGCCGTGGCCCCCGCCTATCTGCGGCGCAATCAGGAGGACGTCCTCGCCGAACTGCCCGCCGTGGTCCAGGTGGACGAGTGGGAGGAGTTCAGCGGGGGCGACCTGCTGGCGTACCGGGAGGCGGTGGCCGACGGGCACTTCATGCGGATGCGCCGCGCGGCGTACGCCCGGCCGGAGACCTCCGCCAAGCTGGACCGGCTGCGCGAACTGGTCGCGGACGCGGCGGGCAACGGCCTGAAGGTCGTGGTGTTCTCGTACTTCCGCGAGGTCCTGCAGACGGTGCGCGGGGCGCTCGGTGACGGGGTGTCCGGTCTGCTGTCGGGGAGCGTGACGGCGGCGCGGCGCCAGGAGATGGTCGACGCGTTCACGGCGGCGGACGGTCACGCGGTGCTGCTGAGCCAGATCCAGGCGGGCGGGGTCGGGCTGAACATGCAGGCCGCGTCCGTCGTCATCCTGTGCGAACCGCAGATCAAGCCGACGACGGAGCACCAGGCCGTGGCCCGGGTCCACCGGATGGGCCAGATACGGACGGTCCGGGTGCACCGGCTGCTCGCCGCGGACAGCATCGACCAGCGCATGCTGGACATCGTCGCCCGCAAGGAGCGGCTGTTCGACGCGTACGCACGGCGCAGCGATGTCGCCGAGGCGACGCCGGACGCGGTGGACGTGTCCGAGGGCGAGCTGGCCCGCCGGATCGTGGAGGAGGAGCAGCAGCGCCTCGGCGCGGCGGCCCGCCCCTAGCCGTGTCCGGGGACGGTGCCGTCCCGGTCGGCGACGAGGAGCATGCCGCCCATGCCCCGGTCGGCGTGGCTCTGCACATGGCAGTGGTACATCCAGGCGCCGGCGCCCACGTGTTCGCCCGCGATCACCTGGAAGCCGAAGGAGTCCGCCGGTCCGACGATCTTCGTGTCGACGACCCGGCTCGGGTCGTCGGGGCCGGTGAGCATGCCCGTACGGTTGTCCGCCCAGCGGTGACCGTGCATGTGGAACGTGTGGTAGAAGTCGCCGTGCGTGATCATGACGACTTCGAGCCGGTCCCCGAGCGTGGTCCTGAAGTCCGGGCTCTCGCCGGCCGGGGTGTTGTTGATCGACATGCCGTTGAACACGATCGTGATCGTCCTGTCGGGCAGGATGTCGCCCCGGCGCCGGACGACCAGCGGCCCGTAGAGCCCGTCGCGGATGCCGCCGGTGCCGTGGTCGGAGCCGACGGCGTGGTCGTGGTAGTGCCAGTAGCCCGCGCTGCCGGGCTGCCAGGTGCCGTCGCGGCGCAGGCCGGGGGTGTGGGTGCGCCAGGTGTACGTACGGCTGCCGCCGGGCTCGACGGTACTGTGATTCATCCGGGTGCCGTCGCTGGCGATGTCGTAGTCGACGCCGTGCGCGTGCAGCCCGGCCGGTACGTCCAGGGTGTTCACGAACTCGATGTGCAGGGTGTCGCCCTCGTTGAGCTCGATGAGCGGGCCGGGCACGGTGGCCTTGCCCTTCTCCAGTCCGTAGCCCATCCGGCCGTCCGGCAGCTTCTCCACGTACATCCGGATGTGCCGGACCACTCCCCCGGCGGGTGCCCGGCGGACCGGGTGCGGCAGGGCGGCGGCGGGTGCCGGGAGGGACAGCGATGCCACCCCCGCCGCCGCCACGGCACCGCCGCCCATCAGCATCCGCCGGCTGAAACTTCTGCGGTCCATGTCGAACTCCCCACTGCTGACGGATCCTGCCGAGGATATGGCGACGGGCCGTGACGGACCCGGGAAAATCGCTTACCCACAGTAAGGACAAAGTCCGCCTCAGGGGCGCCAAGACCGGTGGGCGAGTCGCGGAATACGCCCGGACACGGCCTGGCGGATCAGGTGACCGTCGCCGCGTGCTGCGGCATGTGCTCGCGGCCGCCGGGGTGCCGGTGGCGCCACACCCAGAAGACGGTGCACGAGACGAGCGCCCAGGCCGCCAGGACCAGGTACGGGAAGATCCGCTGGTGGCCCTGGTAGTAGACGGCGGTGTGCTGGGCGTTGACGGAGGCGCCCGGGGGCAGCCAGCGTCCGATGTGCCCGAGGAGCGAGGGCAGCAGCGGCCAGGAGACGGCTCCGCCGGACGACGGGTTGCCGAGGAGCACCATGACGCCCCAGGTCGGCAGCATCGCCCACCGGCCGATCAGGGTGTTGAACATGGTGAAGACCATGCCCGAGGTGAACATCGTGAACGCGAGGATCAGCCAGGACTCGACGAAGGGCAGGTCCACCGCTCCCAGCAGCCAGTCGACCACGGCGGCGATGGCGAAGGCGCCCAGGAGCGAGTAGAGGATCGTGAAGCCGATCCGCTCCAGCGGGATCAACGACCGGGCGTGGACGCTGAGCTGGATGGCGCCCACGAAGCCGATGATCACCGCGGCGAGCGAGATGTAGAACAGCGCGAGCCCGCGCGGGTCGCCCTTCTGGAGGGGCTTGACGTCCTGCACGGCCACCGGGATGGAGAGCGAGTCCCCCACCTTCACGGCCGACTCGGCGAGCAGCTGGGCGACGGCCGCCCCGGAGGCCGCGGCCACGTCCAGGGAGACGCCCCGGGCGCCGGAGCGCACGATGGCGAAGACCTCCTGCTCCTCCAGCCCCTGGCGCGCGGCGGCCGCCGTCGGATAGACCCGGATGACCAGGGAGGCGTCGAGGGCCTTGTCCATCCCGGCGACGAACTCCCGGCCGCGCGCGGTCTCCGGCTCGCTGACCACGGCGGTGGGGATGCTGTGCGGGGTCGGGTTGGCCATGGCGTACGTGTAGGAGCCGGCGAAGAGCCCGGCGGCGGCCGAGAGGATGAACAGCAGGACGATCGCCGGGAAGTACGGGGACTCCTTGAAGCCCTGCCACTTCTGGCTCCGGGTCAGCGGCCGGCCGTGCGCCCCGTGCTCCGGCTCGCTCACGCCCGGTCGTCCTCGTCGTGACGGGCGCGGCTCGGCTGCACGCGCTTGGGCTCGCCGGGCATCTTCGGGTACTCGGGCGGATAGGGCAGGTCGCCGGGGCCGCCGTCGCTCGCGTGGCGGTCGGCGAGTTCCAGCAGCGAGTCCAGGCGGAACGCCTCCTGGTCCATGTCGGCGTGCACATCGCCGTGTTCCGCGTACCGCACGGGCATGGAGCGCAGGTCGAAGTCGCGGGGTTCGGCGTCGTCCAGCTCCTCCCAGCGCAGCGGGGCCGAGACCGGGGCGTGCGGGAAGGGCCGTACGGAGTAGGCGGAGGCGATGGTGCGGTCGCGGGCGGTCTGGTTGTAGTCGACGAAGATCCGCTCGCCGCGCTCCTCCTTCCACCAGGCGGTGGTCACCCGGTCCGGCATCCGGCTCTCCAGCTCCCGCCCGACCGCGATGGCCGCGCGCCGCACCTCGGTGAAGGTCCAGCGCGGCTCGATGGGCACGAAGACGTGGATGCCGCGCCCGCCGGAGGTCTTGGGCCAGCCGCGAAGCCCGTGCTCCTCCAGGACGCCGCGCAGCTCCTGGGCGGCGCGGACCGCGTCGGCGTAACCGGTGCCGGGCTGCGGGTCCAGGTCGATGCGCAGTTCGTCGGGGTGGTCGGTGTCCCCGCCCCGGACGGGCCAGGGGTGGAAGGTCAGGGTGCCGAGGTTGGCGGCCCAGAGGACGGCGGCGACCTCGGTGGGGCACATCTCCCGGGCGGACCGCCCGCTCGGGAAGGCGATCGTGGAGGTGGGGATCCAGTCGGGGAGGTTCTTGGGGGCGCGCTTCTGGTAGAAGAACTCGCCCTCGACGCCGTCCACGAACCGCTGGAGGGTGGTGGGCCGGTTGCGCAGGGCGCGCAGGATGCCGGGGCCGACGGCGAGGAAGTATTCGGCGACGTCCCTCTTCGTGTAGCCCTTCTCCGGGAAGTAGACCTTGTCCGGATTCGACAGCCGGACCGCCCGCCCGGCCGCGTCCAGCTCCACCGCTGTGCCCGCTGCTGCCATGTCGGCCACGGTAGGCCGGACACACATATGCCGCATATCGGGAGACTCCGGTAGCCGTACGGTTCACAATCGGGCCATGGACCTGCCGGTGATGCCGCCCGTGAAGCCGATGCTCGCCAAGTCCGTGAAGCGGATTCCGCCGGGCATGCAGTACGAGGCGAAGTGGGACGGCTTCCGGGCGATCGTGCACCGGGACGGCGACGAGGTGGTGATCGGCAGCCGGACCGGCAAACCGCTCACCCGCTACTTCCCCGAACTGGTCACCGCCGTCCGGGGCAATCTGCCGGAGCGCTGTGTGGTGGACGGCGAGATCGTCGTCGCGCACGACGGCCGCCTCGACTTCGACCGGCTCAGCGAGCGCATCCACCCGGCCGAGTCCCGGGTGCGGCTGCTCGCCGAGCAGACTCCGGCCGCGCTGGTCGCCTTCGACCTGCTGGCCCTGGGCGACGACTCGCTCCTGGACACCCCGCAGGCGGACCGGCGCACGGTCCTGGAGGCGGCGCTCGCCGGGGCGTCGGCGCCGGTGTACCTGGCCCCGTCGACGACCGATCCGGCCCGCGCCGAGGAGTGGTTCGAGCGGTACGAGGGGGCAGGGCTCGACGGGGTCGTCGCGAAGCCGCTCGACGCGCCGTACCGGCCGGACGTCCGGGCCATGTACAAGATCAAGCACGAGCGCACCGCCGACTGCGTGGTGGCCGGTTACCGCTTCCACAAGAGCGGCCCGGTCGTCGGCTCGCTGCTGCTCGGCCTGTACGACGACAGCGGCGCGCTCCAGCACGTCGGGGTGTGCGCCGCCTTCCCGATGAAGCGGCGCGCGGAACTCGTCACCGAGCTGGAGCCCCTGCTGACCGATGCCGACGACCACCCGTGGCGCGCCTGGGCGCAGGCCGAGGCGCATATGGGCGCCCGGCTGCCCGGCGCTCCGAGCCGCTGGTCCGGCAAGAAGGACATGTCCTGGGTGCCGTTGCGGCCCGAACGGGTCTGCGAGGTGGCGTACGACCACATGGAGGGCGATCGCTTCCGGCACACGGCCCAGTGGCGCCGCTGGCGGCCCGACCGTACGCCGGAGAGCTGCACGTACGCGCAACTGGAGGAGGTCGTGCGCTACGACCTCGCCCAGGTGCTGGCGGGCGGCGGCTGAGCCCTCCGGGTCAATACACCTAGTCCGCCGTGGGCGGCAGGGTGGGTGTGCTGCAGGGTTCGGCGGTCTCCGTGGGGTCGGGCGAGGGGGAGCCGGTGGGATGGGTGGTGTCGGTCGGGTCGGGCGTCGGCGTGGTCGTGCAGCCCGGGTCCGGCTTCGTCGTGGTCGGGTCGGGGTCGGGGGTGGTGCTCGGGTCCGGGGAGCCGGGGTCCGACGGGTCGGGCGAGGGACCGGTGGTGTCCGTCGGGTCCGGGTCGGGCGTGGTGCTCGGGCCGGGGCCGTGGGTGCCGGGTGTGGTCGGGCGGGTGCTGGTACTGGGCTGCGGGCCGACCTCGATGCCGCCCTCGCCGCCCTCGTCGTCCTCGGCGCCGGAGCCTCCGACGGGGTGCTTGGGCTTGTCGGGGCCGCCCGCGCCGGGGCTCCTGGGGATGGGGCCGGTGCCGTCGGTGACCGGGTGGATGCCCTTGCGGTAGAACTCCAGCCAGGACAGCACCGTACGCAGATAGGACTCCGAGTGGTTGTAGCTGAGGATCGCCCGGTTCATGTCGGAGGGGATCGACAGATCGCGCGTCCCGGCGCACAGGTAGGCCCCGGCGGCGAGTGCCGCGTCATACACGTTGTTCGGGTCCCGGCGCCCGTCGCCGTTGCCGTCACGGCCCCAGTGCGCCCACGTCGAGGGGATGAACTGCATCGGACCGACCGCCCGGTCGTACGTCGCGTCCCCGTCGTAGGCGCCGCCGTCGGTGTCCGCGATGTTCGCGAACCCGGCGCCGTCGAGGACCGGGCCGAGGATCGGCGAGACGGTGGTGCCGTTCTTGTCGACCCGGCCGCCGGCCGCGTGCCCGGACTCGACCTTGCCGATCGCCGCCAGTAACTGCCAGGGCAGCCGGCAGCCGGGGTCGCCGCGCCCCATCGTGGCCTCGGCCCTGCGATAGGCGGCGAGCACGGACGCCGGGATGCCGGCCTCGGCCCAGGACCGCTTGGCCGCCGGGCTCTGCTTCTCGCCCTTCTTCGGCGGCTTCGGGCTCTTCAGCGGCGGGAGTTCGGTGTGGTACGAGTCGTCGTTGGGGACCTCGGACCAGACGACGTCGTCCGTCTTCTGACGGGGCTTCGGGGTCTCCTCGTGCGCGACGAGCTGGGGTGCCTGGGAGGCCGTGAGCGCGGCCATCGCGGCGAAGGCGGCGGCGGTGCCGCCGAGTCCGCGGCGCATGGTGCCGTTGAACCTCATGCGTGCTCTCCTTGGGGGGTCGTCCGGGTCACCGGGTGAAGGTGTCGATCGCGGAGATCCGCCAGCTGCCGCTCTTGCGGACGGCGTCCACGCTGAACATGGCGGCGGCGTAGGTGGTCTCCTCGGACTTGCCGGTACGGGTGTTGCGCTGGTCGGCGTAGATCAGCAGCCGGGCTCGGTCTCCGTCGAGCATCTCCACACCGCTGTCGGTGACGGTCGTGGTGAGGACCAGCTTCTGCTTCGGCGCCTGGGCCCGGACCTCGGCGAGCATGTCCGCGTGCTGCTGGACCGCCTTGCCGGTCAGATACTTCGTCACCGCCGCCTCGGCCTTGGTGGGTGAGGCGTAGTCGTACGAGAAGACCGCTCCGACGGCCTCGGTGATCTGGCCCTTCACCTCGCTGGTGCGGCTGATGTCGGTCAGGGCGGTGTTCTGCCGGCTGGGGTCGTCGCGCAGGCTCGCCGCCGAGGTGAACGCCCAGGCGGCGACGGCGCCGAGGAGGAGGGTGAGGACGCAGAGGACGGCGGGCAGGCTGAGGCGCGGGCGGCGCCGGACGGTGGCCTTCTCCGCCTCCGGCGCGGACTCCTTCTCGTCCTCCCCGCGTTCCTCGCCCTCCCCGCGTTCCCCGCCTTCCGGGACCGCCTCCTCCTGCGTGGCGTCCGGCTTCCTCAGGTCCGGGCCGCGCCCGGAGCCGGGGCGGGGCGGGGCGGTCGTCGCGGCGCGCTCGGCGGCGGCGACGGTGGCCAGACGGCGCTGACGGTTGACCAGGTGACGGGTGGTCGACATGTCCGGGTTCCTTTCGGTGCGGGGGCGGGGGTGTCAGCCGGCGGTGTTGCCGACGGGCGCCTGGCCGAGGGCGCTGAGCTTCCACCCGTCGGGGGTGCGGGTGAGCTGGCCGAGCATCCGGCTCTCCTTCACCGCGGGCTTGCCCTTCGGCGCGGTCACGGTCACCCGGAGCGCCACCATGACCCCGGCCTTCCCGGCCCGGTCGTCCAGCTCGGTGACCGCGCCGGCCAGCACCTTCGCGGTGCTGACGGTCTTCGCCTCCTGGATCTGCTTCACGAACCCGTCCCGCCCGTCGACCAGTTGCTGGTGCAGGTCGCCCGTGGTGGAGTCCTCCCAGCTGTCGAGCCCCTGCTCCAGCCGTGCGTGGTCGAGCGTGTTCATGTTCTGCACGGCCTGCTCCCCCGCCGCCAGCACCTCGTCGCGGGTCCCGGCGTACGCGGCCGAGCTGTCGTGCCCCGCCTGGTACCGGGACACTCCGCCCCAGCCCGCGGCGCCGGCCGCGGCGACCGTCAGCACGATCGCCGCCGCCACCAGCGGATTCCTCGTCATCGCTACCCGTGCCATCGCTGCCTCTCCCTGCCGGCGGTCCCGCCGTGCTGTGCTGTCCGTGCTCGGTGGTGCGGTGGTGCGTCTCGCTGCCCACGCGGACTACCGGGAGGTGATCTCCACGATCGTCCAGTGCCCTTCGCGCAGTCGGGCCGTGACGGAGAGCTGCGCGGCCGCCTTGCTCGCCGCCTTGCCCTTGCGCTCGTAGACCTGGTCGAGGAAGACCAGCAGGTGGGCGCTGTCGGGCGTCAGCCGGGTGACCCCGGCGCGCACGACGTGGGTGGTGAGGGTGAGCTTCTGGTCGGCCGACTGCTTCTCGACCTGGCCGAACAGCGCCGCGTACTGCTGGAGCGCCTTGCCCGCGAGGAGCTTCTGCGCGGACGCCTTGGTGGCGGCGGTGCCGTCGGGGCTGTACGAGAAGACCTTGCCGAGCGCGTCGGTGACCTCGCCGGCCACCTGGGCGGTCGCCGCGCTGTCGGTCAGCGCCAGGTTGGACGTGGCGGGCGTGTCCCGCAGCTGCCGCCCCGCCACGTACATCACGGCCCCGGCGGCGAGCAGCGCCACGGCGAGGACTCCGGCGAGGACGCGCGGCCAGCGGCGGGCCGGGCGGGTACCGGTGGTTTCGGTGTCCTCGGGCGGCTCGACGGCTGCCTCCGGCTTCTCCTCGACGTCCGTGCTCATGCGCCGCTCCCTATGCCGAGCGCCGTGAGCGCCTTGATCTTCCAGCCGTCCCCGGTCCGGGCGAGCGTGGCCTCGAAGCGTTTGCGCTCGGTGGCCGCCTTGCCGCCGCGCGGGGTGACCTCGACGTCGACGGTCGCGATCATCAGCGCGGTACCGGTCCGCTCGTCCAGCTCCGTGAGGGCGGCGTCGGTGACCTTGCCGCGCGCGGTGGCGCCGGACGCCCTGAGGTCGGCGGAGTCCTTCTTCCGGGTCCGCTTCAGCTGGTCGCGCAGCGGTCCCGTGGCGGACTCCAGCCAGCCGGACAGGCCCGCGTCCACGCTGGTGGCGTCCTTGCCGTCCAGGGAGTTGAGCCGCGCCAGCGCCTGCCGGCCGTCCGCGAGGGCGGCGTCCCGGCTCTTGGCGTAGGCCAGGTCGTCGTCTCCGCGCGCCTGGGCGTACGACCAGCCGCCCAGGGCGCAGACGAGGGCCGCGATCAGCAGGACCGCCCAGCCGCCGAGGCGTCGCGTACGGGGGTTCACTCGCCGTCCTCCTGTCCCAGGCCGAGCAGCCCGGCCATGCCCCGGGTGTCCGGTGCCGTGCCGGTCTCGGCGCCGAGCACTCCCGGCAGCCGGTCCTCCCCGGTGTCCCCGACGTGCAGTGCGCCGGCCTTCGCCGGTGCGGGCAGCGGGCCGCCCGTCGGGGCGTTGGCGCTGCCCCGGACGTCGATGCCGGTGCCGGGCGAGGCGGAGCACCGGGCCTTGGTGTTGAGGGCGGGGGCGGGCGAGAGGTCGAGACCGTTGCGGTAGGTGGTGCCCTCGTAGCCGGCGGTGCAGGGCAGCGGCTCGAAGAAGGTGACCGACATGCCGAACCGGGCGCCGTCCTCGTCCACCGCGCTGGCCCCGGCCGCCGCGACGGCGGGGAGCTTCACGAGCAGTTCCTCCAGGCCGCGCTGGCGGGTGACGGCGACGTCCGAGGTGGTGAGGAGGTTGGCGACGACGACCCCGAAGCTGGGTTCGACGTCCCGGAGGAGTCCGCTGATCTGGTTCGTCGCGTCGGGGGCGGCGGCGATCAGCTTGCGCAGATCGGTGTCGGACCCCTTGAGCTGGGCGGCCAGTTCCTTCGCGCCGGAGGCGAACCCCTTGAGCGCCTCGCCCTGTTCGACCTGGGTCCGCAGGACGGTCTTGCCGTCCTCCATCAGCCGGGTGTTGACGGGCAGCGCGTCGTCGGCGGCGTCCACGAAGTCGCTGCCGGTGTCCAGGAGGACCTGGAGGTCGTCGCCGCGCCCGCTGAACGCGGTGCCGAATTCGTCCACGACGGTGCGCAGGGACTCCAGGTCGACCGAGGAGGTGAGGTCGTTGACGCTGGTGAGCACGTTGGTCACGGGCGCCGGGACGGTGGTCTCGGCCTGGTCGATGACCGAGCCGTTCGCGAGGTAGGGGCCCTCGGTGCGGGTCGGCCGCAGGTCGACGTACTGCTCGCCGACGGCGGAGAGGCTGGCCACGACCGCCTTGAGGTCGTCGGGGATGCGGGGTGCGGACGTGTTGATCCGCAGCTCGGCCTCGACGCCGTCGTCGGTGAGTTCGATGGGTCCGACGCGGCCGACCGAGACCCCTCGGTAGGTGATGTTGGAGTGGGTGAAGAGGCCTCCGGTGCGGGGGAGTTGCATCTTGACCGTGTAGTAGTCGCGCATGCCGACGTAATGGCCGAGGTCGGCGTAGCGCACACCGAGGTAGGCGAGCACCAGGACGGAGATGATGAGGAAGGCGATGTTCTTGAGCCGGATGGCGAGGGTGATCATCGGTTGCTCCCCTTCGAGTCCGTGGGCCGGCTCGTCGTCGGCGCCGAGGTGGCGGGAAGGGGCAGCGGGAGTCCGGCGCCGGCGACCGACGGGGTCTGCGCGGGCGGGGTCTCCGGGTCCGGGTTGTAGGCGGGGATGATCTGGGTGCCGGGTTCGGCCGTGAGGTCCAGGTACACGTTGAGGTAGTCACCCTTCACGCCGCGCAGCACCTCGTCCGTGAACGGGTAGGTGAGCAGCACCTGGAGGGAGTCGGGCAGGTCGTTGCCGGAGTCGGCGAGGGCCCGCAGGGTGGGGGCGAGGGCCTTGAGGTCGGCGACTGTGTCCGCCTTGCTCCGGTTGATGGTGGTGACGGCGACGTCGGAGAGGGTGTCCAGGGAGCGGAGCATCGTCATGAGCGATCCGCGCTGCTTCTCCAGGACCTTCATGCCGGGGCTGAGCTTGGTGAGGACGGTGCCGACCTGCTCCTTGCGGCCGGCGAGGGTGCTGGAGAGCCGGTTGACGCCGTCGAGCGCGGCGGTGATGTCGCCGCGGTGGTCGTCCAGGTTGGTGACGAGCTTGTCGACCCGGTGGAGCATGGACTTGACCTGGGGTTCCTGCCCGCTGAGGGCCTTGTTGAGTTCGGTGGTGATGGTCTTGAGCTGCTGGACGCCGCCGCCGTTGAGGAGCATGGACAGGGCGCCGAACACCTCTTCGACCTCGGGGTTGCGGTTGGTGCGGCTGAGCGGGATGCGGTCGCCGTCGGCGAGGGTGCCCTTCTCCTTGCCCTTGGCGGGCGGGGCGAGCTGGACGTACTTCTCGCCGAGCAGGCTGGACTGTTCCAGCCGGGCGTATGCGTTGCCGGGCAGGTCGATCTTCCCGTTCACCTTCATCGTGACCCGGGCCTGCCAGCCGCCGGGCGCCAGCGAGATCTTGGTGACCCGGCCGACGGCGACGTCGTTCACCTTGACCGAGGACTGCGGGGAGAGGCTGAGCACGTCCCCGAAGTCCGCGGTGATCTCGTACGGGTGGTCACCGAGGTCGGCGCCGCCGGGCAGCGGCAGGTCCTCGATGCCGGAGAAGTGCGGGGCTCCGCATCCGGTGACGAAGAGGGTGCAGCACAGGCCGAGCGCGACGAGTGCCGGTCCGCCCGTGGTGCCGAGGGCCGCGGGTCTGCGCGGTCGCCGGTTCATCGGTTCGCCCCCTTCGTGTCCTTGGCGTCCTTGCCGCCCTTGGCGTCGGCGGCTTCCCCCGGGGTGCCGTAGACCGTGCCCACGGCCGGGAGCGGCAGCGTGGGCAGGGCCTTCTGCCGTTCGGCGTCCACCGGGGAGAGTCCCTGGAGGGCGAGGGAGGATTCGACGAGCGGGCCGCCCATGCTGAGTTCGTTGAGGTTGGTCCGCCCGTTGAGCGTGCGGTGCTCGGGGTCGTACGCGTTGAGGACGTTGCCCGCCGAGAGCGGCAGGACGTCCATCGACTCGGCCAGCGAGGCGCGTTGGTCGACGAGTGCCTGGGTGATCGGCACGAGGGCGTCGACGTTCTTCTTGAGTTCGCCCCGGTTGTCCTTGATGAAGGTCTTCACCTGGCCGAGCGCGGTGCCGAGTTCCTTGAGGGCGGCGCCGAGGTTCTTCTTGTCGTCGGCGAGGAAGCCGGTGACGGAGTTCAGCTGCTGCTCGGCGGCGCGGACGTTGCCGTCGTTGTCCTTGAGCATGGTGGTGAAGGTCTGGAGGTAGGACAGCGTGCTGAACAGGTTGCCGCTCGACTTGTCCAGGGTCTTGGTGGCCTTGCCGAACTGCTCGATGGAGTCGCCGATGTCCTTGCCGTTGCCCTTGAGGTTCTTGGCTCCGGTGTCCAGGAGCCCGGCGAAGGCCCCTTCGGCGTTGGCCCCGTCGGGGCCGAGCGCGGTGGAGAGTTCGGTGATGGAGGCGTAGAGCTGGTCGACCTCCACCGGGACCGCGTTGTTGTCGGCGGGGAGCTGGGCGCCGTCCTCCATGGCCGCTCCCCCGGTATAGGCGGGGGCGAGTTGCACGTAGCGGTCGGCGACCAGGCTGGGCGCGACGACGACGGCGTGCGCGTCCTTGGGGACCTGGATGCCCTTGTCGATGTGCAGGACGACCTTGACGTCCTTGCCGCGCGGTTCGACGGATTCGACGCGGCCCACGCGTACGCCGAGTATGCGCAGGTCGGACCCGGCGTAGACGCCGGTGACCTGGTCGAAGTAGGCGGTGACGGTGGTGCCGCCCTGCTCCTCCAGCGCCGAGACCCCGGAGGTGGCGGCGACGGCCACGACGACGAGGCCGGCGCCGATGCCGATGACGCGGGTGAGTCTCATCTCAGTGCCCGCCTTCCTGCTTCGGCGGCATGCAGCCGGTCGCCGGGGGTGTGTTCGCGGGCAGGTAGTTCTTCGGGACGACCCCGCAGACGTAGTTGTCGAACCAGCGGCCGTTGCCGAGGGTGTTGCCGACGAGCCGGTTGTAGGAGCCGGCGAGCGCGAGGACCTGGTCGAGGCTCTTGCGGTTCTTCTTGAGCACCTCGGTGACCCGGCCGAGCGCCTTGAGGGTCGGCTTCAGCTGCTTGTTGTTGTCGGAGACGAGACCGGTGAGCTGGGTGCCCAGGTCGCGGGTGCCGGTGAGCAGCAGGTGGATGGAGTCGCGGCGGGCCTGGATCTCGCCGAGGAGCAGGTTGCCGTCGTCCAGGAGGGTTTCGAAGCCGCTCTTCTTGTTGGCGAGGGTCTTGGTGAGCCGCTTGCTGCCCTTGAGCAGGGTCGCCAGCTGGGCGTCGCGTTCGGAGACCGTCTTCGACAGCGCGGAGAGCCCTTTGGCGGCGCTCTTCACGTCGGGCGGGGAGTCCTTGAAGGTGGCGGAGATCGTCTCGAAGCTCTTGGCGAGCTGCTTGGTGTCGATCTCCCCGATGGTCTCGCCCAGTCCGTTGAACGCCTGGGTGACGTCGTACGGGGAGGTGGTGCGGGAGGCCGTGATGCGCTCGTCCGGGTCCTGCGGGGCGTCGCCGAGCGGGTCGACGGCGAGGTACTTCTCGCCGAGGAGCGTCTTGATGGCGATGCCGACGGTGCTGGCGTTGCCGATCCAGGCGTCCTTGACCTTGAAGGTGACCTTCACCTTGGCGCCGTCCAGGGAGACGCCGGTGACCTTGCCGACCTTGACGCCGGCGATGCGGACCTCGTCGCCCTCGCCGAGCCCGGCGGACTCGGTGAAGTCGGCGGTGTAGGTGGTGCCGCCGCCGATGAAGGGGAGCGAGTCGGCCCGGTAGGCGCCGAATCCGATCAGGGCGAGCAGGAGCAGGCCCACGATGCCGACGGCGACGGGGTTGCGGTGGCGTATCGGCTTGATCATGACAGGCACCTCGGCTGGGTGATCTCGATGCCGGTCGGCGGGGTGCTGCCGTCGCTCGTCGTCACGCCGCTGACCTTGGCTTCGCAGAGGTAGAGGTTGAGCCAGGAGCCGTACGAGGTGAGGCGGCTGATGGCCGCCATCTTGGCCGGGGTCTTCTGGAGGAAGTTCTCGATCTTCGGGGTGTTGTCGGCCAGGTTCCCGGAGAGCCGGCCGAGCTGCTTGATGTCGTCCTTGAGGGGTTTGCGGCCGTCCTCGAAGAGGCCCGCGGTGACCGTGGTGAGCGCGCCCATCGCGGTGACGGCCTCACCGAGCGGCTTGCGGTCGCCCGCGAAGCCGGTGACGAGGGCCTGGAGGGTGTCGACCAGGTCGTTGAAGCCGGCTTCCCGGTCGTTGACGGTCTTCAGGACCGAGTTGAGGTTCTTGATCACCTCACCGATCACCTTGTCCTTGGCGGCGACCGTGCCGGTCAGCGAGCCGACGTGCTGGAGGATCGAGTCGACGGTGCCGCCCTCGCCCTGGAGCACCTGGACGATGGAGCCGGCCAGCTCGTTGACGTCGGGCGGCGAGAGCCCTTCGAAGAGGGGCTGGAAGCCGTTGAAGAGCTGGGTGAGGTCGAGCGCCGGGGTGGTGCGCGACAGCGGGATGGTGGAGCCCGGGGCGAAGCTCTCGCCGACGGGGCCCGCGCCCTGGTCCAGGTCGATGTAGCGCTGGCCGACCATGTTGAGGTATTTGATCGACGCGGTGACCGAGGCCGGGAGCCTCTTGCTCTTGCGGACGCTGAAGCGGACCTCGGCGACCCGGCGGTCCGCGACCTTCACGGACTCGACCTGGCCGACCTTGACGCCGGCCACGCGGACGCTGTCACCGACGATGAGCCCGGTCGCGTCGGTGAACCGGGCCTTGTACGAACGGGTCTCGCCCACACCGGTGTTGGCGATGGACAGGGCCAGGACCGTGGTGGCCAGGCTCGTCACCACGATGAACACGAGAGATTTCGCGAGCGGTCCCGCGATGGAACGGCGCTTCACTTGAGTTTCACCTCCACACCGCGGAAGGCCGGGCCGATGAGCACGCTGCTCCACTCGGGCAGGGCCTGCGGCCGGACTTTCAGTGAGGGAGCGACCAGCTCGTTGACGAGCCGGCTCTCCTGCGGCGAGTTGGGCATGCCCAGCGACGGGTCGGCCGCAGGGACCTCGACCGGCGTGGCCGGGTCCGGGTCGGCCGGGGCGGAGTCGGCGGCGGTCCTGGCGTCGGCGGTGGGCACGGTCTGGCCGACGTACGGGATGGAGTAGCAGTGCGGTCCGCCGGTGGCGTTGTACACCGGGGTGTCCTTGCCGGCGACGTACTTCCCCTTGGAGGGGACGGTCTTGAGGGTGACGTGCAGCCCGGGTTGGCCGGTGCCCTTGCCGAGCGCCTTGTCCATGGCCGGGACGAAGTTGGCCACGGTGCGCAGGGTGCAGGGGAACTCCGAGGAGTATTTCGCCAGGGTCTCCAGGGTGGGCCTGCCGCTGGCGGCGAGCCGGATGAGGTTGTCCTTGTTCCGCTGGAGGAAGGCGGTGACGTCGCGGGCGGACGCGGTGGTGGAGCCGTACACGTTGGCGAGGTTCGCCTGCTGTTCGGCGAGGGTGCCGCTGGTGGTGGTGAAGTCGGTGAGGGCGTCCAGGATGTCGGGGGCGGAGTCCGCGTAGAGCCGGCTCACCTTGACGAGTTCCTTGATGTCCTCGTTGAGCGTGGGGAGTTGGGGGTTGAACCTCTGGAGGTGGGCGTCCAGCTTCACGAGGGTGTCGCCCAGCCTCTCGCCCCGGCCCTCCAGTGCGGTGGAGACCGCGTTGAGGGTGGCGGACAGCTTCTCCGGCTTCACGGCGGTGAGCAGCGGCAGGACGTTGTCGAGAACCTCTTCCAGCTCGATGGCGTTGCTGGACCGGTCCTGCGGGATGACGTCGCCGGCGCCCAGGGTCTTCGTCGAGGGCACGGGGGGCGGTACGAGGGCGACGAAGCGTTCCCCGAAGAGGGTGGTGGGCAGCATCTGGGCGGTGACGTCGGCCGGGATGCGGTCCAGCTTGTCGGGCTTGATCGCGAGGGTGAGCCGGGCCCCTTCGCCGTCGGCCGAGATGGTGCGGACCTGGCCGACGACGACGCCGCGCAGCTTCACATCGGCGTTCTCGTGCATCTCGTTGCCGACGCTCGACGTGCGTACGGTGACGGTCGCGTCGTGCGTGAAGTCCTTCTCGTACACCGAGACCGAGACCCAGATGAGGACGGCGGGCACCAGGAAGAGGGCGACCCCGGCGGTTCTGCGGGTAGTGGTCCGGAGGGCGCGGGATGTCATCAGCCGGCCACCTTCACCGTCGTCGTGGCGCCCCAGATGGCGAGCGAGAGGAAGAAGTCGGTGACGCTGATCAGCACGATCGCGTTCCGCACGGACCGGCCGACGGCCACCCCCACCCCGGCGGGCCCGCCGGTGGCGTGGAAGCCGTAGTAGCAGTGGGCGAGGATCACCATCACGCTGAAGATCAGCACCTTGAGCACCGACAGGAGCACGTCCGCCGGGGACAGGAAGAGGTTGAAGTAGTGGTCGTAGGTGCCCGCGGACTGCCCGTTGAACAGGACGGTGACGTAACGCGACGCGACGTACGAGGAGAGCAGCCCGATCGCGTACAGCGGGATGATCGCGACGACCCCGGCGATGATGCGCGTGGTGACGAGGTAGGGCATCGAGCGCACGCCCATCGATTCGAGGCCGTCGACCTCCTCGTTGATGCGCATGGCGCCGAGCTGCGCGGTGAAGCCGGCGCCGACGGTCGCGGAGAGGGCGAGTCCGGCGACGAGCGGGGCGATCTCGCGGGTGTTGAAGTACGCGGAGATGAAGCCGGTGAACGCGGCGGTGCCGATCTGGTTGAGGGCCGCGTAGCCCTGCAGTCCGACGACCGTGCCGGTGGCCAGGGTCATCGCGATCATCACGCCGATGGTGCCGCCGACGACCCCGAGGCCGCCGCTGCCGAAGGCGACCTCGGCCAGGAGCCGCTGGACCTCCTTGAGATAGCGGCGCAGGGTGCGCGGAATCCAGATCAGTGCCCGTACGTAGAAGGCGAGTTGGTCACCGGATCTGTCGAGCCAGCCGAGCATTGACATGGGTCAGCTCCCCTTCGCGGGGACGATCTGCAGATAGATCGCCGTGAGGACCATGTTCACGAAGAACAGCAGCATGAAGGTGATGACGACGGACTGGTTGACCGCGTCGCCCACGCCCTTCGGGCCGCCGCGCGGGTTGAGGCCTCGGTAGGCGGCGACGATCCCGGCGATGAAGCCGAAGATCAGCGCCTTGACCTCGCTGACGTAGAGGTCGGGCAGCTGGGCGAGCGCGGAGAAGCTGGAGAGGTAGGCGCCCGGGGTGCCGTGCTGCAGGATCACGTTGAAGAAGTAGCCGCCGAGGGTGCCGACGACCGAGACGAGGCCGTTGAGCAGGACGGCGACGAGCATGGTGGCGAGCACGCGCGGGACGACCAGGCGCTGCACGGGCGAGACGCCCATGACCTCCATGGCGTCCAGCTCCTCGCGGATCTTCCGCGAGCCGAGGTCGGCGCAGATCGCGGACCCGGCGGCCCCGGAGACCAGCAGGGCCACGATGATCGGGCTGGCCTGCTGGATGACGGCGAGGACGCTTGCGCCGCCGGTGAAGGACTGGGCTCCGAGCTGCTGGGTGAGCGAGCCGACCTGGAGGGCGATGACCGCGCCGAACGGGATGGAGACCAGGGCGGCGGGCAGGATGGTCACGCTGGCGACGAACCAGAACTGCTCGATGAACTCCCGCACCTGGAAAGGGCGTCGGAAGGTCTCCCGGGTCACGGTCCCGGCCAGCGCGAACAGCCGTCCGGTCTCGCGCAGGGGCGCGGCGAGCCTGCTGGGGCGCGGGGCCTCCGGCGCCTTCGCGGGCTCCGGGGCGCGGTCCACCGGCTCCGGTTCACCGGGGGGCCTCACGGGCATGGGGGCGGTCACCGGCGTCCACCGCCCACGACCGGGCTGTAGCTGTTGAGGATGGCGGTACGGGCCGCCTCCGGCAGCTCGCCCAGCATCGACATGACGCGTTCCCGGCGGCGCAGGGCGCCCTGGCGCACCGGCAGGCCGGGCGAGGGCTCCAGTTGGGGGACGACGGTGCGCGGGGCGTTGGCCGAGCTGATGCCCTGGCTGTAGCCGTGTCGCTCCTCGGCGGCGAGGGTCGCGGCGTCCTTCTCCTCGGACATGCCGATGGGCCCCTCGCAGCGGCCGGCGAGGAACTGGTTGACGACGGGCAGGTCGCTGGTGAGCAGCACCTCGCGCGGCCCGAAGGTGACGAGGTTGCGGCAGAACAGCATCCCCATGTTGTCCGGCACGGTGGAGGCGATGTCGAGGTTGTGGGTGACGATGAGCATCGTCGCGTCGATCTGCGCGTTGAGGTCGACGAGGAGCTGGGAGATGTACGCGGTGCGGACCGGGTCGAGGCCGGAGTCGGGTTCGTCGCAGAGGATGATCTGCGGGTCGAGGACGAGGGCCCGCGCCAGGCCGGCCCGCTTGCGCATGCCGCCGGATATCTCACCGGGGAGCTTGTTCTCCGCGCCCAGGAGGCCCACGACGTCGATCCGCTCCATGACGATGCGGCGGATCTCGGATTCCTTCTTGCGGGTGTGCTCCCGGAGCGGGAACGCGATGTTGTCGAAAAGCGACATGGACCCGAAAAGGGCGCCGTCCTGAAACATGAGACCGAAGAGCTTGCGCGTCTCCATGATGTCCCGCTCGGAGCCGTTCACCATGTCGACGCCATTGACAAGAACGCGCCCGCGTTCAGGCTTGAGGAGGCCGATGATGGATTTGAGGAACACTGTCTTTCCCGTCCCGGACGGGCCGAGCATGACACTGACCTCGCCTGCGGGAAGCGTGAGCGACACATCCTGCCAGATGTTCTGCTTGCCGAAAGACTTGGTGAGCCCTTCGACCACTACTTCGATTCCCATCCCACCTCCTGCGTGCGCTCACGAAGTGACAGAAATGCGCCGAGGGGCGCACGTTAAGTTCACCGGCACCGCCAGGACAAGCCCTTGAGCAGCCCATTCGCAAAGATCCGGTCCGCTTGTCATCGGATGACAAATTCCGGTTCCGATCTTGTGAAGTACTGCGCACTGCCGTCCGTCGGTGCAGGCCGGAACCCCGCGGCCCAGCGAGGCCGGCCATCTGTCCGGGCTCCCTGCCGACGGGTGAGCAGTCTCCGGACGCGCCGGAGGAGTTGCTGACGGAGGCGACGCTACGGGTGAGTAACCTGGGCCGCAATACCAGGTCATCAAGTTTTCGCGCGAGGGCGCGAAGGGGTTGATTCTTTCTCATCGACTGAGCAGAGCGGCCGGAAAAACTGTCGCCGGGTGACAAGTTCCGGGCCGGGCCGGCGGTGCCCGTACGCCGCACGGCGCATCGAGAGGCGCTCGGGACCGGCTCGAATGCACAAGCGGCAGGCGAGATTCCGCATGTCCGGCCGGCCGGAGTCGTGGCGGCGTCCGCGAGGGTCTGCGCACGAAGTGACAAGAAGGCCGGATCTCGTACTCATCCCTGAAGGAGATGCGTACCCCGTCCATAGATTCTCATACGGCGGGATTGTGTACCGGTGTTTCCCGCCAGTAACCTCACGGCTCGGTGAATGGGATTTCGTATCGGCCCCGTCCGACGCGGTCCCGGCACCCGCATTCCGCATTCCGTGCTCAATTCGCTGCGCACATCGGAAACAAGGGGAAGACATGAGAACCTCGAACCGGGTACGTGTGGGGCTGCTGGCCTCTTTCACCGCTCTCGCCGCCGTCGCCTCCATCGGATCGGCCACGGCCGTCACCCAGCTGAACGGCGACTGGGCGCCCTTCAGCCGCTGTCCGGTGGACAGCCCGGCCATGCTGGCGGCGGACGGGGCGACGGACATCGCCATCTGCGTCACCTCGCGCTCGGCGAGCGGCTCCATCAAGCTGGGCAACACCGTGGTGCCGTTCGGCGCCAGCGACCTCCAGATCGGCGTGGTGAACCACCCGGGCGCCGTCTCGACCGTGGTCTCCCCGAAGGAGGGAGCACTCGTCGCGGACTCCGCGAAGGTGCCGGGCGGCCTGCTCGGCCTGATGTGCCCCAGCGACGTCCCCGTGATCACGGGGATCTGCAACACGCTCACCGACGTCAGCCTGAACCGGGTGACGGCGACCATCGAGTCGGTCAACGCCCCGACCGGCTTCCAGCTCCTGGCGGGCGCGACCACCGGCAAGCCGATCATCACCCTCCCGGTCCGCATCCACCTGCAGAACCCGATCCTCGGCGACAAGTGCTACATCGGCTCCGCCTCGGACCCGATCCTGCTGAAGCCGCAGAACCTGACCCAGCCGGCCGTCACCAGCGAGAACTTCGCCGGTGACGGAACCCCGGACCCGAACGGCCCGATGAGCCGGCTCAGCCTCCAGGGCGCCACCCAGACCGACACGACGTACGCGGTCCCCGGCACCAACGGCTGCGGCCTGCTCGGCTCGTTGAACTGGGCGGTCAACCTGAAAACGGGTCTGCCGTCGGCCGCGGGCAAGAACAGCGTCACGCTGAACAACGCGCAGACCGACGTGGCGGCGATGAGCGCCCCGGGTGACATCGCCCCGAACGCCGGCAAGGTGATGTCGCAGTACTGGCACTCGGCGGTGCGGTAACCGTCCGGGCGACCGGAGTCCCGAAGGGGCCACCTCCTCCGTGGAGGTGGCCCCTTCGCGGTGCGCCGGCCGGGCGGCGGGCTACGGCTTGGGTTTCGTGCCGGGCAGTTCCGCCGGAGGGGGCGGGCAGTAGGAAGCCTCGGGGTTGGTGGGAATACAGGTCGAAGCCTGATCCATGGCGATCCGGTTCCCCGGGCCCGAGATCGCAGCGGTGAACAGCGGATTCAGGTTCTCGCCGCCCGTGCCGCATCCGGTGAAGGGCGGGATGGTGACCTCACCGTCCAGCCGGCCGCCCACGCCCACGTTCGTATACTCCGCCCCGCCATTCAGTACCACTTTGAACGCCTTCTCCGTCCTGCAGTCGCTTCCCACATCCAGTGGTGTGCCGTTGATTCTGACGTCGTGGAGGCGGAGGGACTGCTTGAAGTAGGCCGTGGAAAATGCCGTATCGCCGACGTTTCCGAAGGAGATGGTCATCGGTCCGGCCTCGAAGGACACCTTCGCCGTCACCGGCTGGAAGCCGAAGGCGAGAAAGGTGGAGTCGGCATCCGGAAGTTTGATGGCCGCGAGGGAATCGAAGCGGATGTAGTACCCGCCCACCTCATCGAACCCTCGCATGGTGATGCGCGCCGCCGGCTTCACACTGATGAGGGCAGGATGGTCTGGAGGGGCTGGATCATTGATGATCATGGCTCCGTTCATCTTCTGAACGTTGGCCAGGCCCACCACGTTGGCACAGGCGAACTGCGGAGCCGGGTTCTCCACGACACGTGGCGTATCGCCCGGTGGAGGCTGCGGCGCCTCGCTCCCGTCCATCTCCCCCACCGGCGGATCCACAGGACAGTAGTCGGGGTCCTCCTCGTCCTCGGCGGCCGCCGGTTCCACCGCGATGTCCTTCTCCTCCGCCCGGCCGGAGCCACCCGCCGGAGGGGTGGACGTCTCAGGGGTGGCCGACGGCTCGGCGGCGCTGCCGCCGGTCACATGCGTGGTCGCGAGATGCCCGTTCTCGCCCTCCTTCAGCCGGCACGTCACCTTGGTCAGAGGCGGTGCGCTCTTCTCGGACTCCGCTGCGGCGGACCGCAGCTCGATCGTCAACTCCGCGACGGAGAAGTCGACATCGCCCGCGGATCCCAGCGTCACGTAGGGAACCTCACCGGAGTGGACGAGGGCCACGTCACCGTCGGCGGGAAGGGGGGTGCTCGGCGCGTACAGCTCCCACGGGGCCTCGGTCGACTCCCCGTTCTGGGCGATCTTCACCTTGAGCGCCGCCCGGCTCACGAACGCCTCGGTGCCTTCCGGCACGAGCCCCGCGAGATCCGCCCGCGAGAGGGTGACGGTGAGCGTCACGGGCCCGGGCTGTACCGGGCGGCCGGCCTCACCGGTCTCCGGAACGTCCACCGACACGGCGACCGTGGCGGCCACGGTCGCCGTGCCGCTGTCCTCGGCTCCGCAGGCGGCGGCGAAGCCGGCCGGCCCGGTGCTCTCGTCGGCGGCCGAACCTCCGCCGGACAACAGACCGGCGAGCAGGGCGAGGCCCGCGACGGAGGCGACCCTCACGGAACGCCCCGCACGGGTCACAGGTATCTGAGGGTGCATATCGGGCCAGTCCTCCACGGGGTGCGATCGGTAGTACAGCTGCGGTGGCGCGGTCGACCCACGCCTGTGCATTGCGCCCTACAGCGCCCTGATCACCGGCGCCTTGCCGGTAGACGCCATGGCCACACGCAACGATGCCCTGAGCGCGACGACGTCGCCGTTGTTGACGAGCCCCAGGCAGTTCGCGTGGGAGGCGAGCAGGCCACCGGACTTGTCACCGATGACGAGCTTGCCGGTGTCGTTCTCGTAGTGGCCGGGGAGCGTTCCCTTGAAGTCGGCGACGCAACCGAATCCGTCCCAGTGAGCCGAGACCCCGCTGATCCTGACGTCCACCCAGTTCGCATGGGAAGGGTTCTGCCCCACGAGGTCGATGGCCCACGGGGTGGTGCTCGTCGTCACGACCTCGCCGAAGCCGAACTGGCAGTTGCGGGTCGTGATGGCGTCGATCGTGCCTATCCTGCCTCCGGTCGCGACGGTCGCTTCGAGTTCTCCAGCAGTCACGTCCAACGAATCGCACGCAATGGTCGCAGCTGGAACGGTCCATGTCGGATAGACAGCATGGGCCGTATACGCCCCTGCGGGCGTCACGCTCCACGAGCCCGTCGTGGCGGCCGAGGCCGAGGACACCACCGACCCGAAGGCAGCGACGAAAGCGGCGGCCACTGTGGCGGATCGTCGTGCGGGGAAGTTCACGGACTCTCATCCTCTGGCTCGTGGCGCCGTCTCCGCGACGCCCCCAACGAGAAGGCCGGGCCGGCCGCGAAGAGGCTTCGCGGCCGGCCCGTACCCGTGTGCTGTTGCGCCTTACGGCGTCGTGATCTTCGGCGAGGTGCCGGTCGAGGTGATCTTGACGAGGTACGAGGCCTTGAAGGAGGCCACGTCGCCGTTGTTGATCAGGCCGAGGCAGTTGGCGTTGGACGCCTTCAGCTCCGTGCCCGAGCCGTCGATGACCAGCCGGCCGGTGCTGTTGTCGTAGTACCCGTAGGCCTTGCCCTTGAAGTCGGCCACGCAGCCGAAGCCGGTGATGTGGGCCGAGATGCCGGTGACGTTGCCCTTGACCCGGTTGGCGTTGGCGGGGTCCACCCCGGTGACGTTGATCGTCCACGGCGTCGCGGTCATGGAGACGGTGAAGGTGATGCCACCGACCGAGCAGCTGGTGAAGCCGATCGTGCCGATGGTCGCCATGTTGGCTCCCGTGGCACTGGTCGCGTTGACGTTGCCCGCGGTCACGTTGGAGGAGGCACACGACAGGGTCGCGGCGGGGACGGTCAGGGTGGGGCTGGTCGCGCTGGCGGTGTACGCGCCGTTCGGGGTCGCCGACCACGAGGCGGTGGCGCCGGCGGACGCCGTGGTGGCGGCCATACCGAGGGCGGCACTGGCGGCGGTGGCGATGATTGCGGCTCTACGTGCAAGGGTGTTCACGGAATCCGGTTCCCTTCGAGGGTGTGTGACCTACACCGGGGGGCCACTTCCGGCCGGGTGAGCGGCGCTCCCGGAGTGGGGGGTCACGAGACAGGAATGTGGCAGCCCGACCTGACGGACTGCTCGACCTCTTGCGTTCGGCGATGACGCTACGGGCGAGTAATGTCGCTCCGCAACACGCTGGAACAAAGAATCTCCACAATCATCGTTCCCTCTCAGAAATTGCTTGCGAGGCGAGTACGGCGGGCGGATTTTTTATCCAGAAGTGAGCAGTTCTCCCGGAGCCGGGGTGCCCACTCCTGCTCACCCGATGACGGAACGGCACCCCGCTCGGCCCAACGCCCCACGTCACGGCCCTGCCGTACGGTCTCCCCCGCCACCACCGGTCCACGCGCCGATCGCCCCGCCACGCCCTTGACTTCCCCCCGCCGGCCCAGTGGAATTCACCACGAATAGCGAGGGGAAAATTGCTCGGGGAGCCGGGAGCACGCGGTGGGGCCACCGCCGCATTACCGGAATCCGGTCCCCCGCATCAGCACCGCACGAGTGAGCCGCGAGTCGGTCGCGCGTGCGAAGGCCCACCGAAGCGGTGGCCGAAAACGGCCGATACATGGCCCATACATTTCGTCTTGTCCTGCCTGTGTTCAGAGCCACATACGTGGACTATCTTCGGCAGCCGAAGTTGGTACGCACCTGAGAACGGCTGGGAGCGCTCTCCCGTCCGTCACCCCCCACCGGGCGCCGAAGAGCAAGAAGGGGTCAAGGTATGCCGGGAGTTGCGCAACCCTCGGAGCTGGGAGAGCCGCTGGGACCGCTGCCGCAGGAGTTCGCCACGATCGTGCGGCCCGAACTGCCCAGCCTCATCAAGGAGATCGGCCTTGAGGTCACCCGCGCCTACCCCGAGTACGCGCGACTCCTCGACGGCCCGTACGGCCAGGGCATCCGGGTCGGCGTCGAGCAGAGCATCTCCGTGTTCGTGGACCAGGTGGCCGAGCCGGCCGCCCCCTCCGCGCTGCGCGACGAGATGTGCCGCAGGTTCGGCCGGTTCGAGGCGTACGAGGGCCGCAGCCTGGACCAGTTGCAGGGGGCGTACCGGCTGGGCGCCCGCGTGGCCCTCCGCCGGGCGAAGAAGATCGGCAGGCGCTACAACCTCTCCCCCACGATGATGCTGACGTTCGCGGACGCGTTGTTCTCGTACGTGGACGAGCTGGAAGCCCTCTCGCGCGAGGGGTACTTGGAGGTGCGGTCGGCCTCCGACGACCACACGGACACCTTGCGGCGCAGGCTGCTGCACCTGATCCTCGCCGGGCGGCCGGTGCCGCGCGTGGCCATCGCCGAGCTGTGCGAGCAGACCGGCTGGACGCTGCCGGACGAGGTGACGCTCGTCGCCGTGCGCCCGTCCCCCGATCTGGACCGGCTGGCGATGGACCGCGACGTACTGGTCGACTTCACCGACCCGCAGCCGCACTTACTCATCCCGGGCCCCTTCGACGACATGCGAAGACGGATGCTGGAGCACGCGCTCCCGGGCGTCCGCGCCGCCATCGGCCTGACCGTCCCGTCGTCGCTGGCCTCGGACTCCGTCCGCTGGGCCCGGCGGGTGCTGGAGCTCGTGGACGCGGGCGTCATAGACGACGCGCCGGCCATCCTGTGCGACGACCACCTCATCACCCTGTGGCTGCTCTCCGATCCGGTCCTCCTCGACCAGCTCGCGCGCCGCGAACTCGCCCCGATGGCCAACATCAGCGCCAACCGGCGCGAACGGCTCATCGAAACCCTCAGGATCTGGCTCGACACCCGGGGCACGGCGGCCCAGATGGGCGAGCTGCTCGACGTACACCCCCAGACCGTCCGCTACCGGATGCGCAATCTGGAATCAATCTTCGGCGATCAACTGGTCGATCCGGAGGCCCGGTTCTCCACGGAGACCGTGCTCCGCGCCATGCAGCTGCGGGCCCGCAGCAACGACACACCCATCTGAACAGCGCGCGACGCACCTTCGACCCGACGAGCACCTCACGCGAAGTCAACCTACTTGCTGGTAAGGGGAAATAGCCGGTCATTCCCAAACGGTTGCCACACGGAGACGTACTCAACGAGAAACCAGGAACTGCGTCTCGTTATATGGAGTGGAGTCGGTCCGCCCACCCGGCGGTCCGACGCCCGACCTCCTGGCCACCATCGAGAGGGAACCCCCCATGACCGCCTCACACCTGCTCGTCCCCGTCCCCATCCCGGACCGCATCGCCGCGCTCATCGGCGCCTGCACCCCCGCGTACATCCTCCAGGCCGAGTTCGACGCCGACTGCGCCGCACGCGAGGTCCGCAGGTTCCGCGGGCCCCGGCTGGGCGTCGAGGACCAGGCCGACCGCGAGCAGGCCCTGTCGGATCTGGCCCGCGCCAACAAGGTGCTCGCCGCCCACCACCCCCGGCTGGTGGTACGCCCCGGATCCGCCTGGTGAACCCGTAGGACGACCCGCTCCCCGCACCTTGCGAAGAGCCCGCCGCGCCCTTACCTTACTCAAAAGTAAGTTTACTCCAGAGTAAGGAACTGGCGTGGCCGACAACAGCAGCGGCAATGTCACCGGCGAACTGGCCGCCCTCGACTTCGCGGCCGTCTCCCCGGAGGAGTTCGCGCGGATCGTGAAGGGCCTGTCCGCCAAGCAGCTCGGCGAGGTCATGCACGGCGAGCTGCGCACCCGGGTGCTCGGCGAGGTCTTCGGCCGGATGAAGCAGCAGTTCCGCCCGGAGGCGGCGGGGGCGCTCACGGCGCTGATCCGCTGGAAGATCACCGGTGACACGGAGGTGGTCTACGAGACCTCCCTCGCGGACGGCACCTGCACCGTCAGCGAGGGCCGCTCGGACGCCGAACCCCGTACGACGCTGATCATGGCGGACGCGGAGTTCCTGAAGCTGGTGTCCGGCAACGGCAACCCCATCACCATGTTCATGATGCGCAAGCTGAAGGTGGCCGGTGACGTCGGTCTGGCCTCGGGCCTCACGCGCTACTTCGACATCCCGAAGGCGTGAGCCGGTGAGCTACTTCTCCCTCGCGCTCACCGAGGAGCAGCAGGACCTGCGCACCTGGGTGCACGGCTTCGCCGCCCAAGTGGTGCGCCCGGCGGCGGCCGAGTGGGACGCCCGCGAGGAGACGCCCTGGCCGGTCATCCAGGAGGCCGCGCGGATCGGCCTCTACGGGTTCGAGTCGCTGGCCGACATGTACGGCGACCCGTCCGGGCTCTCCCTCCAGATAGCCAACGAGGAGCTGTTCTGGGGCGACGCCGGCATCGGCATGGCCCTGTTCGGCACCTCGCTCGCCGTCGCCGGGATCTTCGCCTCCGGCACCCCGGACCAGCTCGCCGAGTGGGTGCCGCAGTGCTACGGCGACGAGGACGACCCGAAGGTCGCCGCGTTCTGCGTCTCCGAACCGCAGGCCGGTTCCGACGTCTCCGCGATGACCACGAAGGCCCGGTACGACGAGGCGAAGGACGAGTGGGTGATCTCCGGCCAGAAGGCGTGGATCACCAACGGGGGGATCGCCGAGGTCCATGTGGTCGTCGCCTCGGTCGATCCGGCGCTCGGCGCGCGCGGGCAGGCCGCGTTCATCGTGCCGCCGGGCACGGAGGGCCTGGCGGCGAGCCGGACCATCAAGAAGCTGGGGCTGCGCGCCTCGCACACGGCGGACGTCTTCCTGGACGACGTACGGGTGCCGGGGCACTGCCTGCTCGGCGGCAAGGAGAAGCTGGACGCCCGCCTCGCCCGCGCCCGCGAGGGCTCCACCGCCAAGGGGCAGGCCGCGATGGCCACCTTCGAGGTCAGCCGCCCCACGGTCGGCGCCCAGGCGCTGGGCATCGCGCGGGCCGCGTACGAATACGCGCTGGAGTACGCGGGCGACCGCGAGGCGTTCGGGCGGCCGATCATCGAGAACCAGTCGATCGCGTTCGCCCTGGCCGACCTGCGTACCGAGATCGAGGCGGTACGGCTGCTGATCTGGCAGGCCGCGTGGATGGCCCGCAACGACCGCACCTTCGACGCCGGACAGGGCTCGATGTCCAAGCTCCGCGCGGGCGAACTCGCGGTGGCCGCCACGGAGAAGGCCGTGCAGATCCTGGGCGGTGCCGGATACAGCCGGGAGCACCCGGTGGAGCGCATGTACCGCGACGCCAAGATCTACACGATCTTCGAGGGCACCAGCGAGATCCAGCGCCTGGTCATCGCGCGGGCGATCTCGGGGCGGCACATCCGCTGAAGGCCGGGGGCGGCGGGCCGGTGCGGGACCGGGCCAGCGAGGATGGGCGGGTCCGCACCACCGCCGCACCCGGGGGAAACGCCATGCCCGCCGTCCCGCGCCCGTCCGTCCTCTTCGTCACCGACCTCGCCTACGAGGCGCGCGGCCGGCGCTACTGCGACGAGGACATCGGGCTGACGGCGCGGCTGCGCGAGAGCTTCGACCTCGCGCTCTGCCACCCGCGCGACGCCGCCGCCCTGCTGGACGGCTTCGACGCCGTCGTCGTACGCAACAGCGGCCCGGTGCTGCATTACCAGGAGGCGTACGACGCATTCCGGACGCGGGCCCTGGAGCTGGGCACGCGGGTCTACAACCCGCTGACCGGGCGCGGGGACATGGCGGGCAAGCAGTACCTGGTGGACCTGAGCCGGGCCGGGTACCCGGTCATACCGACCGTGGACCGGGCGGCGGACCTCGGGCTGCTCCCGGCGGCCGGGGGCTACGTCGTCAAGCCGAAGCTGGGCGCGGACTCGGTGGGCCTGCGCTTCGTGACGACGCCGGAGCCCGATCAGGGCGCCGACGGCACCTTCCTCCTCCAGCCCCGGATCGACTTCCGCTACGAGGTGTCCTTCTATTACGTCGACCACGACTTCCAGTACGCGCTGTACGCCCCGGACCCGGAGCGGCGGTGGGTGCTCGAGCCGTACGGGGCGAGCGAGGCGGATCTGGCGTTCGCCCGGTCCTTCGTGCAGTGGAACACGCTGGACCACGGCATCCAGCGCGTGGACGCCTGCCGGACGGCGGACGGCGGCCTCCTCCTCGTAGAACTGGAAGACCTCAACCCGTATCTCTCGCTGGACCGGGTAGCCGCTCCCGTACGGGAGGCATTCGCCACCCGGATGACGGCCTCGCTGCGGGATCTGCTCGCCTGACACGTCCGGACGTGCCCCGCATGCGGGTGACACCGGGCGATGTGAGGGTGCAAAGGTGACCACTGCCAGCGAGACCGCCCCCGCCGCGCAGAGTGCCGCCGCGCCGCCCGTACTCGATCCGCGCCGTCGCAACATCGTCTTCGCCACGATCGTGCTGGGCATCCTGCTGGCCGCGCTGGACCAGACGATCGTGGGCACCGCGCTGCCGACGATCGTCTCGGACCTCGGGGGCGCCGCGCACATGTCCTGGGTGGTGACCGCCTATCTCCTCGCGGAGACCGTGGCGACGGTGCTGGTCGGCAAGTTCGGTGACCTGTTCGGGCGGAAGATCGTCTTCCAGCTGTCGGCGGTCATCTTCATCACCGGCTCGTTCCTCTGCGGGCTCGCGACGAACATGACGCTGCTGATCGTGTGGCGCGGCCTCCAGGGCATCGGCGCCGGCGGTCTGATGGTCACCTCCATGGCGCTGATCGCCGACGTCATCCCGCTGCGCGACCGGGGCAAGTACCAGGGCGCGATCGGCGCCGTCTTCGGGGTGTCGACGGTGATCGGACCGCTGCTCGGCGGACTGTTCACCGACCATCTGACGTGGCGCTGGGCGTTCTACGTCAATGTGCCGATCGCGATCGTGGTGGTCATCGCGGCCGCCCGTACGATCCCCTCCGTGAAGGCGGCCGGGCGGCCCGTCATCGACTACCTGGGCATCGCGATGGTCACGGTCGGGGCCAGCGCCCTGATCCTGGCCACGAGCTGGGGCGGCAACGAGTACGCCTGGGGGTCAGGCGTCATCATCGGCCTGTTCGTCCTCGGGCTCGTGGCGCTCGCGCTGTTCTGCCTGGTCGAGTTCCGGGCGAAGGAGCCGATGCTGCCGATGCGGCTCTTCGGCAACCCGGTCTTCACGGTCTGCTCGATCCTCAGCTTCATCGTCGGGTTCGCGATGCTCGGCGCGATGATCTTCCTGCCGACGTACCTCCAGTACGTGGACGGCGACTCGGCGACCCTGTCGGGCGTGCGGACGCTGCCGATGGTCGTCGGTCTGCTCGCCGCGTCCATCTTCAGCGGCAACGTGGTCAGCAAGACCGGGCGCTACCGGATCTTCCCCATCATCGGTTCGCTGGTCATGGCGGTGGGTCTGTTCCTGCTCTCCCGGATGGGCCCGGACAGCGGGGTCTGGCTGGAGTCGCTGTACATGCTGGTGCTCGGCCTCGGCATCGGGCTCTCCATGCAGGTCCTGACGATCGCCGTGCAGAACACCGTCGACTACGCGGACCTGGGCACCGCGACCTCGGGCGTCACGTTCTTCCGCACGCTCGGCAGTTCCTTCGGCACCGCCGTCTTCGGGACGATCTACGCGAACGCCCTCGGCCCGCACCTCAGGGACGGGGTCACCGAGGCCGCGCGGGCCGGTGGCGACCCTGCCGTACTGGCGAAGGCGTCGCAGAGCCCGGAGGGGCTGCACGCGCTGCCCGCCGCCCAGTCGGCGCCGCTGGCCCAGGCGTACGCGGACACCCTGCACACGGTGTTCCTGTGGACGGTGCCCGTGGCGCTGCTCGGGTTCGTCGTCGCGCTGTTCCTCAAGCAGGTGAAGCTGCGCGACACCGTGCGGGCGGGCTCTACGGACATGGGTGAGGGCTTCGCCTCGCCCAACACCCAGGACTCGGCGCAGCTCCTCGAATTCTCGGTGGCCAAGGTGCTGCGGCGGGTGGACCCGGAGACGGCGCGGCGGATCGTCATGGAGTCGGACACCCGGCTCGACATGGCGGGCGCCTGGGCGGTGATGCAGGTCGAGCTGTTCACGCGGATGGTCGGCCACGCGGGGCTGCGGCTGATCGCGGCCCGGCACCGGATTCCGCCGGAGGTCCTGGTGCCGGTCTTCGACCGCATGATCGAGGAGGGCTTCCTCACCGGGGACGGCCACTTGTTCACGCACACCGCGGCCGGCAGCCGCGAGGCGCGGACCATCACGGACGCCTGGGCCCGCTGGCTCAACGACCAGCTGGGCGAGGACGGCGGACGCCCGGACGACGCCCGGCTGCGCGCGGCGGTCGACGTGATCGCGAAGCGGCTGCTCGCGGAGGACCTGACGCAGGAGCTGGCTCCGGTCGCCCCGGCGGGCGCGCCGGTCTGAGCCCGCGCCGCGTCAGTCCGCGAAGACGGCGGTCTCGTACACCCAGGCGCCCTCGTGCCGGACGAAGCGGCTCTTCTCGTGCAGGGAGCCGGGCCGCCCGTCCACGGTGTAGTGGGCGCGGAAGGTGACGGTGCCGGTGGTGTGGAAGGCGCTGCCCTCCGTGGTCTCCAGGACCTCAAGGCCCTGCCAGCGCTGCCCCGGGTCCAGGTCGAGGACGTCGGGGCGGTGGTCCGGGTGCCAGGTGCGCAGCAGATACCCGGCGTCCCGGACGACGAAGGCGGCGTACCGCGACCGCATCAGCGCCTCGCAGGTGGCCGCCGGGGCCCCCGCGTGCAGCCGGCCGCAGCACTCGGCGTAGGCGGCGGGCAGCCCGCAGGGGCACGGCGAAGCCGCGCTGATCTCGGGGGCGGGGGCGGTGCGGGGGCTCGCGGCGGACGGGCGCCGGGAGCGGGAGGTGCGTCGGGACATGGGTCCATTGTGACGTGCGCGGATACGCGGCCCCGACGGGAGGCTCAGGTCAGCAGGAAGTCGGCCTGGCCGGCCTTGGCGCCCTGGATGAACGCGGCGATCTCGTGGTGGGTGTAGATGAGGGCGGGACCATCGGGGTCCGCGGACTGGCGCATGGCGATTCTCCCGTCGGCCAGTTTCATGGCCTCGACGCAGGTACCGCCGTTGCCACCGCTCCATGGCTTGTACCAGCCTTCGGAGCCGAGGTCAGCGGCGGGCATGCCGTTGTATATGGGTGTCATCACAGCTCCTTGCGGAAGTCCCGGAGGAGTTCCTTCGTGCGTTGTGCCGTCGCGGCCTGGGCCGCCATGCGGTCCATGACCTCGAGATAGGAGGCCACCTCCGGGCGCGCGTCGAAGTAGACGGCCCCGGTCAGATATTCGCTGTAGACCATGTCGGGCAGTTCGGGCACGGCGAACCGGAACAGCACGAACGGCCCGTACGTCCCCGGGTGGTGACCGGTGGAGAACTCCGCGATCTGCAACGTCACATTGGGCATCGACGTCGCTTCGAGGAGCTTGTCCACCTGGGCGCGCATGATGTCGGCGCTGCCCACCGGGCGGCGCAGCACGGTCTCGTCCATCACCACCCACAGGCGCGGGGCGTCCGGCTTGGTCAGCAGCGCCTGGCGCTCCATCCGCAGCGCCACATGGCGCTCGATGTCCTCGGCCCTGACCTGCCCCACGGCCCCGGTGCGCATCACGGTGCGCGCGTAGTCCTCGGTCTGGAGGAGTCCGGAGACGAAGTGGGGCTCGTAGATGCGCAGCAGGCTCGCCGCGCCCTCCAGGCTGACGTACATGCTGAACCAGTCGGGCAGGACGTCGTGGAAACGCTGCCACCAGCCGGGTCTGTTGGCCTCTTCCGCGAGCTCGACGAAGGCCGCCGTCTCGGCGTCCGGGATCCCGTACGCCCTGAGGAGCGCCTGCACGTAGAGGATCTTGAGGGCGACCTCGGCGGTCTCCATCCTGCGTACGGTCGCCGGGGCGACGTGCAGCACCTTGGCGGCCTGGTCCCGGCTCATGCCGGCACGCTCCCGCAGATCCTGCAGCCGCTTGCCGAGAACGACCTGGCCCACGGTCGGGGCGGACCGCGGTTCGCTCACTTCAGACCTCCCCCTGCGCTGTATTCGTGCAGTGTGCCATGCGGTCGCCAACATGGACACAGCCACTCTGGAATTTTCAGAGTGCCCCTTGCCAAGTGTTCGCGACAGGGGGAGAGTTGGGGTGCGAAACCAGTTGACCTGTCGCGCCCGCGGCCTTTTCGAAGATCGCGAAGCGTGACGCAGCCCCCACTGTGAGGATTCGGTCGTGGCACCTGGCAGTGCGCTCATCCCCCGGCTAGCGGAGACCGGCCCGGGGACCGAAGCGCTCCGGTACTGCTTCGCGCTGCCCGCGCATCCCGAATCGGTCGCCGCCGCCCGGCGCCTGACGAAGGCCCGGCTCGGCGACTGGCGCGCCGGCGGCGACACCGTCGACGCCGCGGTCCTGATCGTGTCCGAGCTGGTCACCAACGCGGTGGTGCACACCACCAGTGCACGGGTTTTGTGCGAACTGCGGTGCCTGGACGGCCGGCTGCGCGTCTCCGTGCAGGACCAGGGGCACCAGCCGGACGGACCCCGGCTCGGCAGAGGCGCCGACGACGAGCACGGACGCGGCCTGCTGCTCGTCGACTCGCTGGCCCGCTCCTGGGGCTCGCGCGACACCGGGGACGGCTCGGGCCGCATCGTCTGGGCAGAACTGCCGCACGGCTCGGAGCACTCATGCTGAAGAACGCCATGAACCACTTCCTCGGACACCGCCGCACCCGCGAGCCCGCCGGCTCCCCCGGCTCGGCCGGCCGGGTCCAGCTCCCGCTGCCCACGACCCTCTCGGCGAGCCTCGGCTGCGACGCGGTCGGGGTGCCCGCGCGCCACGGCTTCCGCCTGATGTCCCATCTGCCGCGCACCGGCTGCGTCTTCGCGGACGCCGAGCGCTGGTGGTGGATCGTGCCGGCCGGCTCCGACCTCGACCTGGACTGGCCCGAGCAGGTGGCGTACGCCCGGGGCGCGTGTGTGCCCGCGGTACGCCCCCGGCTCATCCACCAGCCCGACAGCCGCACGCCCTACACCCCGCCCATCCCGCTGTTCCTGATGGTCTGCCAGGTGACGGGGGTGACCCCGTCGTGGACCCAGGCGTACGGGCCCCGAGCCGTCTCCGCTCCTTGATCCGGGCCGCGTCCCCGGCCTCTCCCCGCCCCGGTCACCCTGCGTTGTCAGTGGTCGGTTCTACTGTGGAACCACTGATCGAAACCCGTGGAATGCGGGGGCAACGGGGTTGAAGGGGGCGG
This sequence comes from Streptomyces sp. NPDC008163, assembly GCF_042956885.1. Taxonomy (NCBI): domain Bacteria; kingdom Bacillati; phylum Actinomycetota; class Actinomycetes; order Kitasatosporales; family Streptomycetaceae; genus Streptomyces; species Streptomyces sp. NPDC008163. Next base: position 307,426 of record NZ_JBIBHG010000003.1, read on the forward strand.
GCCGGTGCGTGCTGGGGAGCCTTTCGAGGGCGGTGCGTCGCAGTTCGAGGAGTTTGGGACGGACGAGGACATGTTCGTCTTCCCGGACAGCTGGCGGCGCCTGGTCCATCCCCGGCGCGGGGGCATCGCGAGGAAGCCGGCGCGGGTCGACAGGAAGCTGGTCGACGCGGTCGCGGAGCGCACGGCCGAGGAGCACGCCTGGATCCAGGAGTATCTGGACGCGCCGCGCAGCGACGCGGCCCTGGTGGCCGAGGTCCGGCGCCATCTGGACGGGAAGCACTCCCCCGCCGGGGCCGCCGCGGTGGCGACGATGGTCGGGATGTACGCCCCGCCCGGGAGCGCCTGGGCGGACAGCTGGGTGCGGCTCCACGGGCTGCCGTTCGCGGCCCGCGCAGCGGTGGAGCTGTTCACGATCGAGCCGCACTGGATGCAGAGCGGCCCCCGGCGCTACGACGCATGGCTGGAAAGGCTCTCCCGCGCTCGGAGCACCCACTCGACGGAGTACCGCAGACAGGCCGCCGACCGGGTCCGGTCCCTCCTCGCCGCCGCCGACGACGAGACGTACCGGGCCACCGTCGACGCGCTCTCGGGCTCACGGACCGACGCGCACCGGAGGATCATCGCGGCCTACCTGGCGCCCAGCGAGGCCGACTGGGTGGCCGCACTGTGCACGGACCCGGAGGCGACCGGCGAGCAGGACTCCGCGCTCGGCTCCCTGATCCTCTGCACGCTCGGTTCACCGGACCAGGCAGCCTCCTTCTCCCGCATCACCGGTTTCGACCGGAGCCCGAAATCGATCGCCACGGCCGCCGAGGGCATCGGCACCATGCTGGCCCCGCTGCTCGCCGCGCAGTTGCGGACGGGTTGCTTCTACGGGGAGGAGCGGCGGAAGCTCGCCCAGGCGCTGGCCGAGTTCCCCACGGACGACGCCTTCGGCGCGCTGCTCGTCCACGCGGACAACAAGCAGGTCCGCCCGGTCCTCCTGGACACGATGGACCGCTTCCCGGCCCGCGCGCTGCGGCTGCTCGCCTCGGACGCCCGTGACCGGGCGGACCTGCCGGCCGCCACGGCGTCCGGCCTGCTCCGCACGCACATCGCCCGGCACCGCCCCCTCGTGGAGCGGGTGCTGCCGACGCTGGACGACGGTCTCGCGGCCGTCGTGGAGCCCCTGCTGAATCCGGCGGGCGGCATCGCGGACGCGCCCGCCGACGCCCTTCCGGACGTGCTCACGGCGCCGCCGTGGACCCGGCGGCGGACCGCGGTGCGCCCCGTGACCGTCACCGGGCTGACGCCGGACGAGGGGAAGGCCGTCCTGTGGCAGACCGGTGAGCGGGAGGAGTGGGCGGCCACCGGCAGCTGGTACACCCGGCGCGAGGCGGTGGACGACTGGGAGCAGACGATCGACTCGCTGCGCTACGGGCTCGACGCGGCGGACCTGCGCCCCGCCTGGGTCTACGTCCACGGGCCCGAGGAGCGGGTCGCGCCCCTGCTCGACAGCTGGGACCCGACCGATGTCTGGGACGCCGCCGACACGCTGAAGCCGGTGGCCGCCCGCTTCGGTCTCGGCGCCCTGCCCCTGCTGCTCCGCGTCGCACCGCGCCGCCCCAGCTCGCTCGCCCCGCTGCTGCTGCCGTACGTCGACGCGCGGGTCGCCCGGCTCATGGCCGACTGGGCGGTGCGCCTCAAGTCCACTTCCGCCGTGGCCCGTTCCTGGTTCGGACGGCACGGTGTGCGGGCGGCGCCGCTGCTCGTGCCGGACGCGGTCGGGAAGGCCGGGGCCGCACGGCGCGCCGCCGAACAGGCGCTGCTGCTGATCGCCGGACTGCACGGCGACGCGGTGGTGCGCGAGGCCGCCGAGGGATACGGCGAGAGGGCGGCGGACGCGGTGGCCGGGCTGCTGGTCGCGGATCCGCTGGAGCGGGCGCTGCCCGCCGACCTGCCGGAGCTGCCGCAGTGGGCGGACCCGGTGCTGCTGCCGCAGATCGCGGTGGTGTCGGGCGGGGCGCTGCCGGCGGAGTCCGTCCGCCACCTGCTGACCATGCTCGCCCTGTCCCGGCCCGGCGAGCCGTACCCGGGGCTCGCCGAAGCGCTCCCGGTGGTGGACCCGGCCTCGGCCGCCGCTTTCGCCTGGGCGCTCTTCGAGCAGTGGCGCGCCGCCGTCCTGCCCGCCGAGGGGGCATGGGCGCTGCACGCCCTGGGGGTGCTGGGCGACGACGGGACGGTGCACCGGCTGGCCCCGGTGATCCGCGCCTGGCCCGGCGAGAACGCCCATCACCGGGCGGTGGAGGGGCTGGACGTCCTGGCGGCGATCGGCAGCGACGCGGCCCTGCTCCAGCTGCACACCCTCGCGCAGCGGGTGAGGTTCAAGGCCCTGAAGGTGCGGGCCGGGGAGAAGATCGCCGAGGTCGCGGCGGGCCTCGGCCTGACGGGCGAACAGCTCTCGGACCGGCTGGTCCCGGACCTCGGTCTGGACGCGGACGGCTCCACGGTCGTCGACTACGGCAGCCGGACCTTCACCGTGGGCTTCGACGAGCAACTGCGGCCCTTCGTCCGGGACGGCGACGGCCGGCTCCGCAAGGACCTGCCCAAGCCGGGAGCGCGGGACGACGCCGACCTGGCCCCGGCCGAGCGCAAGCGGTTCTCGGCCCTGAAGAAGGAGGTGCGGGCGGTCGCCTCCGACCAGGTGCGCCGGCTGGAGGCCGCCATGCTGGCGGACCGCTCCTGGACGGCACGGGAGTTCACCGAGCTGTTCGTCGGCCACCCGCTGGTGCGGCACCTGGTGCGCCGGCTGGTGTGGCTGAGCGAGGCGGGCGGGGTGACCACGGCGTTCCGGGTGGCGGACGACCGCGGCTTCGCCGGCGTCGGGGGCGAGGCGTTCGCCCTGCCCGAGGAGGCGACCGTGCGGCTGCCGCACCCGTTGCGGCTGGGCGAGGCGGTGGCCGGCTGGTCGGAGGTCTTCGCGGAGCACGCGATCGTGCAGCCGTTCCCCCAGCTCGGGCGCCGGGTGTGCGCGCTGACCGGACAGGAGGCGGCCGGTCACCGCCTCATGCGCTTCGAGGGGATCAAGGTGCCCACGGGCAAGGTCCTCGGCCTGGAACGGTACGGCTGGCGGCGCGGCAATCCCGAGGACAACGGCGTGGAGCGCTGGATCTCCAAGCGGCTGGGCGACGACCGCCACCTGGTGATCGCCCTCGACGAGGGCATCGCGGTCGGCGCGGTCGACGTCTACCCGGAGCAGACCCTGGAGACGGTCTGGCTCGACGCCGAACCGTGCGACTACTGGCCCGGCCGCCCCCACGAGCTGCGGTTCGACGGCCTGGACGCGGTGACCGTGTCCGAACTGCTGGCCGACCTGACCGCGCTCACCGAGGACGCCGTGTCATGACCGTACGGCTCCCAGATACGCCAGCCCCGGGTGCGCCTTCACATAGCCGTCCACCAGGCGGTGGGCGACGGAGACCGAGTCGACGAGGGGGTGCAGGGCGAAGGCCCGGACCGCGTCCGCGCGCGATCCGCTCGTGGCCGCGTCCAGCACCGCGCGCTCGACGGCCTTGACCGAGGTGACCAGCCCCACCGCGTGGTACGGCAGGGGGTCGACGGAGACGGGGCGGGCGCCGTTGGCGTCGACCAGGCAGGGGACCTCGATCACGGCGTCCGCGTCCAGGACCTGGAGAGTGGACCGGTTGCGGACATTGAGGATCAGGGTGGTCCGCTCGTCGCGGGCGATCGCGCGCATGAGGGCGAGGGCGACCTGTTCGTAGCCGCCCGACTCCAGGTCGCTCTCCTCGCGCTCGCCGGCCCCGGCGACGTCCCGGTTCTCCGACATGTAGGTGGCCTCGCGCTCCGCGCGGGTGCGGTCCCACGTCGCCAGGGCGGGGGTGGCCGGGTCCTTCATCCGGCCGTAGAAGCCCTCCTGCTGCTCGCGGAGGAAGGCGCCCCGGGTCTGGGCGGCGTCCTGGTAGGCGCGGACGGCCTCGCGGTTGAAGTAGTAGTAGTGCAGGTATTCGTTGGGGATCGCGCCCAGCGAGCGCAGCCAGTCGGCCCCGAACAGCCGGCCCTCCTCGAAGGAGCCGAGCAGAGCGGGATCGGCCAGCAGGCGCGGGAGTTCGTCGCGGCCGCCGACGTACAGCCCGCGCACCCAGCCGAGGTGGTTGAGGCCGACGTAGTCGACGCGGGCCAGGTCCGGGTCGGCGCCGAGGACGCGGGCGATGCGGCGGCCGAGGCCCACCGGCGAGTCGCAGATGCCGATGACGCGGTCGCCGAGGTGTTGGGACATCGCCTCGGTGACGAGCCCGGCCGGGTTGGTGAAGTTGATGACCCAGGCGTCCGGGGCGAGCCGGGCGATGCGCCGCGCCAGGTCGACGGCGACCGGGACGGTGCGCAGCCCGTAGGCGATGCCGCCGGCGCCGACCGTCTCCTGGCCGAGGACCCCCTCGTCGAGCGCGACGCGTTCGTCGGCGGCCCGGCCCGCGAGCCCGCCGACCCGGATCGCCGAGAAGACGAAGTCGGCGCCGCGCAGCGCCTCGTCCAGGTCGGTCGTGGCGCGGACGGCGGGCGCGTCCGGGACGGACCCGGCCTGCTCGGCGAGGACCCGGGCCACGGCGGTGAGCCGGTCGGTGTCCGTGTCGTAGAGGGTGACGGCCGTGACCCGGCCCTCGGCGTGGTCGGCGAGCAGCGCCCCGTACACCAGTGGAACCCGGAATCCGCCGCCGCCCAGAATTGTCAGCTTCACGCTTCCGCATGCTACGTGGGGTGGCCCGGTGGGCGGGGGCGGGGCCCCCCCCCGGCACCCCGGCCCCCCCCGGCCCCAGCCCGGTGAGCGACCCGGCCCCCACCGGGGGCCCGAGGCCCCCCGCCGGGGGGGGGCCGCCGGGGGGCGGCGGGGGGGGGGGGGGGCCCCGCGGGCGCCGGGGGGGGGGGGGGGGGGGGGGGGGCGCCCCCCCCCCCCCCCCCCGGCCCCACCCCGGGACCGCTCCGGTGTCAGTCGCCGTTCCACCAGCGGGTCACGACGCGCCAGAGCCGGGCGGGCCCGCCCGGCTTGCGCTGGCGCGGGACGCGGCCGACGGCCGTGTCGCCGCCCGGCGCGCCGGACAGCGCGTCCGCCGACCCGTCGGCCGTCGCGGTCGCCCCGGCCGGGGCGCCGGACGACGGCGCGTGGACCCCGTCCAGGGGCGCGCGGACCGGGGTCGGGGCGGTGTGCCGTACGGCGGACTGGACCTCCCAGTCCTGGCGGGCCGCGCTGGGCCGACCCATGGAGGGCGGCTCACGGTCGTCCTGCGGGGAGCGGGGGGCGAATTCGGCGGGGAGTTCCACCAGGTGACGGCTCATGAAGTTGCCGACCCACTGGAGTTCCTTCTCGTCCACCGCGAGTTCGAGGTCGGGCAGCCGCATCAGGAGGGCGTCCACACCGACGTCCGCGATGGCGCGGCCGATGTCCTGTCCGGGGCACTCGTGGGGGCCGCCGCTGAACGCGAGGTGCGAGCGGTTGCCCTCCATGTTGGCGGTCAGGTCGGGGCGGACCACGGGGTCGGTGTTGGCCGGGGCGATGCCGACGATGAGAGCGTCGCCCGCCTTGATGTGCTTCCCGCCCAGCTCGGTGTCGCCGACGGCCCAGCGCCCGAAGACGGCGGTAAACGGCGGTTCGTCCCACAGGGTCTGCTCGACCGCCTCGGGGACGGTCATGTGGCCGCCGCTGAGCCGGGCCCGGAAGCGCGGGTCGGTGAGGACCATGCGCAGGACGTTGGCGATGAGGTTGGCGGTGGCCTCGTAGGACGCGATCAGGATGAGCCGCAGGTGCTCGGCGACCTCCTGGTCGTTCATGCTCGCGGGGTGCTCGACCAGCCAGGTCGCGAAGTCGTCGGCCGGTTCGCGGCGGCGGCGCTCGACGAGGCGGGTGAGCGCTCCCACCACATAGGCGTTGCTCTGGACGGCGGTCGCCGTGCCCTTGATCATGTCGCGGGCCGCCTCGACCATCCGGTCGTTGTACTCCTCCGGCATGCCGAGGATGGCGCACATGACCATCATGGGCAGCCGTTCGGCGAACTCGGCGACGAGGTCGGTGCGGCCCTCCCGGCAGAAGCCGTTGACGAGCCGGTTGCTGTACCGGTTGACGTGGCGCCGCACGCCGCGCGTGTCGATGCGGGCCATGGAGTCGGTGACGGCGCCGCGCTGGCGTTCGTGGGTGGCACCGTCGGCGAAGACGCAGATCGGCTGCCAGGTGAAGATCGGGGCCAGCGGGTGGTCGGGGGCGACGCTGCCGTCCTGGAGGGCCCGCCAGCGGCGCGAGTCGCGGGAGAACTGGGAGGGCGTACGCGTCATGTGCAGGTTCTCGCTGTGGCCGAGGACCAGCCAGGCGGGCACGTCGCCGTGCAGCAGGACGGGGGCCACCGTGCCGTGTTCGGCGCGCAGTTTCTCGTACAGGCCGTGCGGGTCCTGCTCGGCCTCGGGGCCGTAGAGCCGGCGCAGGCCGCCGGGCCCGACACTCAGTCCGTGGGCCGGGCACTCGGGGGGCGGGACCGGGCCGTGCTCGTAGGGGAAGGGGCTTGTCACGATCGCTCCAGGGGTCGGGCCGCGGGGGCCTGACGGTCGGGGGCGCGGTGGGGACGCGCGGAACGGATTCGGGAAGGGTGCTCGGGAGGGGCCGGCCGCGGAACGGGTCAGCCGAGCGGGCGGGCGATGCCGTGCAGGTAGCGCATCAGGGTCATCAGCACATCGCGGCTGGAGCCGCGCAGCCGGGCGTCGCAGTCGACTATCGGGACCTCGTCGGGGAGGTCCAGTGCGGCGCGCAGCGCATCGACGGGGTGCTTCGGGGCCTCGGGGAAGGTGTTGATGGCGACGACGAACGGCACTCCGCGCTCCTCCAGGCGCCCGATGACGTCGAAGCTGGTTTCGAGCCGACGGGTGTCGACGAGGACGACGGCGCCGAGCGCGCCCTCGAACAGGCCGTTCCAGAGGAACCAGAACCGTTCCTGGCCGGGGGTGCCGAAGAGGTAGAGGATCAGCTCCTCGCTGATGCTGATCCGGCCGAAGTCCATGGCGACGGTGGTGGCGGTCTTGCTCTCCACGCCGAAGTTGTCGTCCACGCCGACGCCGGCCTGCGTCATCGTCTCTTCGGTGGTCAGGGGCCGGATCTCGCTGACCGAACCGACCATGGTCGTCTTGCCGACCCCGAACCCTCCGACGATCACGACCTTCACCGCGGCGGTGGCCGTGGTGGGCAGGACGTCCTCGCTGCGGGGGCCCGTGATCGTGTCAGAGTTTCTGAAGTCCATGCATCACCGCTTCGAGGAGGGAACGGTCCGGAAGGGTCGCGCGGACGATCGGCGCGCGCGATTCGATCAGACCGGTGGCGAGGAGTTCGGTGAGGAGCGAGGTCACCACGCTGAACGGCAGGCTGAGGTAGGCGGAGAGTTCCGCGACGGATAACGGGGCCTGGCAGAGCCGGAGGATCACGGCCTGCTCGGGCTGGACCGTCGGTGACGGCTCGGACTTCGAGACAATCATCGTGACCAGGTCGAGCGCTGCCCGCTCGCTGCCGTCGGGATCGCCGGTGATGACGTAGAGCCTCTCCGGATCGCTCAGCGCCGGGTCGGTCTTGCGGCGTTCTCGTCGGGGAGAGTTCATCCGGCCTGCCCGTCGTGGCGGGGCGGGCTCGTGAGGTGGCCGCCGATGCGTACGACCATGTCGCGCATCCGCGCGCCGACGTGCCCGGCGTCCACCGTCTCGCCGGCGAGCACCGCGAGGTAGGCGCCGGCGCCGGCGGCCATCAGATAGAAGAATCCTCCGGTGACCTCGATGACGACGAGCCGCATCCGGCCGTCGCTGTAGGGGATCTCGGAGGCGACGGCCGCCGCCAGGCTCTGGAGGCCGGCGCAGGCCGCCGCGAGCCGGTCGGCGACGTCGGGGTCGCCGCCGTGCTGGGCGATGCGCAGTCCGTCGGCGGAGAGCACGACGATCTGGTGGACGTCCGGGACGTCGTCGGCGAGCTCCTTGAGCATCCAGTCCATGTTGCCCCGCTGCTGGATCACCGCTGATCTCCCTTGTCCCACGCGTCGTCAGAGTCTTCGTCCGCCCTGGGCTCCTGGGGCACACCGTTGGCGGCCTTGGTGAACGCCTCCAGCCAGATACCGGGGGGCGGTTCCTTGCTGTTGTCCTGGCCGTAGCCGTGGCCGTGGCCGTTGGTGCGGCCGGCGGTGGGGTCGGCGGCCTGTGCGGGAAGGTTGTGCGAGCCGAGCGGGGCGCGGCCCCGGCTGCGGCGCTGCGGGAGTCCGCCGGCGGTCCACTCGGTCACGACGGGCACGTCGTCCTGCATGGCGAGGGCCGGGGTGGCCGGGACGGCCGGGTGGGGCTCGGAGACCACCGGGCCGGTCGCGGGGCGCGCGGCGACGGGGCTCGGCTTGCGGCGCTTGCCGCGCGGCGGCACGACGTGCTTCATGTCGGCGAGGTCGATGTCGCTGGTGGGCCGCGAGGTGGCGCCGATGCCGTGGGCGATGCCGGGCGCCGGGCCGGTGGTGATCATGGCGCGGGGCACGATGAGCACGGCGCGCACGCCGCCGTACGCCGACTGGCGCAGCGAGACCTGGAGGTCGTACATCCGGGCGAGGCGGCCGACGACGGCCATGCCGAGGCGCGGGGATTCGCCGAGGTCGTTCATGCTGGACCCGGCCTGCGCCCTGGCGAGCATGTTCTCGGCGCGGGAGCGGGCCTCCTCGCTGAGGCTGACGCCGCCGTCCTCGATCTCGATGGCGATGCCGGTCTGCACCTCGACCGCGGTGACGTGCACCCGGGTCTGCGGGGGCGAGTAGCGGGTGGCGTTGTCGAGGAGTTCGGCGCAGGCGTGGATGAGCGGTTCGACCGCGGTGCCGATGATCGCGACCTTGGCGATCGAGTGCAGGTCGACGCGCGGGTACTCCAGGATGCGCGACATGGCGCCGCGCAACACGCTGAACAGCGGTACGGGCTTGGGCCACTGGCGGCTGGGGCGGGCGCCGCCGAGGACCGCGATGGAGTCGGCGAGGCGGCCGATCAGGGCGGTGCCGTGGTCGATGCGGAGCAGGTCGTCGAAGACGTCGGGGTTGCGCCCGTGGTGCTCCTCCATCTCCCGCAGCTCGCTGGCCTGCCGGTGGACGATCGCCTGGACGCGGCGGGCGACGTTGACGAAGGCGCGCTGCGCGGAGTCCCTGGTCGCCTCCTCGTTGTCGATGATGTCGAGCACCGTGTAGACGAGGGAGCGCTGGGAGTCGGGCAGGTGACGGTAGACCGGGTCCGAGTCCACCACGTCGCGCAGCACCTCGTCGGGCGAATTGCCCACGCGCAGACGGTGGATGGCGGACGGCAGCAGCTCCTTGCTGATGCGCACGGTCTCTTCGTCGTGGTCGGCGATGCGCCGTTCCAGGGCGGAGACGCGCTGTTGGTACTCGGCATTGCGGCGGCGGATCGTGCGGCCGCGCCGGGCGATCTCCACGGCGAGCGTGGCGACCACGACGGTGGCGAATGCTCCGCACCAGACGACTGGTATCCGCGCGGGCTCGGCAACCAGCGCCGCCGCGGCGGCGGTTGCGCCCGCCATCACGACGACGGGCAGCAACAGGGCGCGGGCGACGGGGGCTTCCCGGCCGGCCGGCGGTGATTCAACACGGGCCATCTGAACCTCTGGCGGTTGATTCGGGATGTATTCCGGAGATTCGGCGCTTGTATGAACGAAGGGAACAAGCGCGCGAATTCATCTCAACTCGGCTTCACTGCGCGTGAGCTTAGTCAGATCGAATCAGCGCTTTCGCACATTCCTCCAACCCCCTGCGCGAGCGCTCCCGCGGTAGTACGCTCACGAGTTTTTGCACGCACCGCCTTCATGCGTGCGCGGGGAGTGACGGGGCGGAGGAATAAGGAAGAATCGCCCCGCGAAGCCACGCAGGGGCACATATGAACGAAGGTGCCCGGACGGGTGATGCCGGGCGGAGACCGTCAGCGGCGGGCGCCGCCGATGCGGCCCTCCAGCTGCACCAGGAGCTCGCTGAGCTGTGCGCTGAGCCGGTCACGGGACTCGGCGTCGAGGCCGGAGAGCACGGCGCGTTCGTACGCGAGCTGCCGGGGCAGCAGTCCGTCCACCAGGTCGCGGCCCTCGTCGGTGAGGCGGACGTAGGCGACCCTGCGGTCGCGCTCGTCGCCGCGCCGGGTGATCAGGCCGCGCTCCTGGAGGACCCGCAGCCGCTTGGTGACGGCGGCGCCGGAGGAGAAGGTCTCCCGGGCGAGTTCGCCGGGGGTCAGTTCGCGGCCGGTACGGCGTACGGCTCCGAGGAGGTCAAACTCCGCACGGGTCAGCCCGGCCGCCCGCAGCGGAGCGTCCTCGGCCTGCTGGAGCAGCGCGGAGCAGCGGTTGATCCGGCCGATGAGCTCCATGGGCCCGGTGTCCAGTTCCGGGTTCACGGCCTGCCACTGCCGGACCACCGAGGCGACGATGTCGTCGGTCACACCGCTCCGTTCTCCTGGGCGGGGACGAACAGCCCCTGCCGTTTCGCTGTCGCCGCGAGCGTACGGTGTCCGGCCTGCTCGGCGGCGAGCACCGCCTCCCGGGGCAGGGCGGGCTGCCACCACTCACCGGCCGCGGTGTCGTCCGCCTCGCGCAGCTCCACCAGGGTGCCGGTGAGCCGGCGGCGGGCGGCGTCCAGGGCCGCGGGGGCGGGTTCGGGCGCGGCGAGGGCCTGCACGGCGTGCGCGCGGGCGCGTTCGGCGTCGGCCAGGGCGCGCTCGACGCGGCCGGTGGCGCGGCGGTTGGTGACCAGGACGGCGGCGAGGAAGCCGACGGCGGCACCTATCACGGTGTCGAGGACCCGGTCGCCGATCAGCTCGCCGGCCGGGTGGCTGCCCGCGTACTCCAGGACGAGGAGGGCCATCGGGGTCACGGCGACGGAGCCGAGCCAGTAGTTGCGGGTGATCAGCGCCTCGGCCGAGAAGGCGAAGAGGAGGCAGAAGCCGATGAGGGCGAGCGGCGCGGTCCGGGCGACCGGGAGGACGGCGGCGAAGACCAGGACGCCGATGAGGTTGCCGAGGGTGCGCTGGAGGGTGCGGTTCCAGGAGAGCGTGACGTTGGCCTGGTAGAGCGAGGCGGCGGTGACGAGCGCCCAGTACGGGCGGCCGACGCCCACGGCCGAGCAGACGTACCCGGCCAGGGCGCAGCCGACGAGCGTGCGGGCGGCGACCGGGAGGAGCGGGGAGCCGGGGGCGAGGCCGCGCAGCAGCGCACGGAACCCGCTGCCGCGGGCGGCGCGTTCGGCGTCGAGCCCGAAGAGTTCCGCGCCGGTGCCCGGAGCGGGCGGCGGGGTGGGCACGGGGCCCCGGGCGCGGGTGAGCCGGGCCCACTCGCGGAGCCGGTCCGCGTCGGCGGGGTCGGGGTCGCCCGCGAGGACCGAGGTCTCGGCGTGGACGACCAGGCGCTCCAGGGCCCTGCGGGGGCGGCCGGCGGCGAGGAGGGTCTGCCAGGCGGCGTGCACGGCGGTGACGGCGGCACGGCGGGTGGCGTGGCCGGGGTCGGCGGCATGCCCGGCGGCGGCGTTCAGGGCGCGGGCGGTGGCGCGGCGCTCGGGGCCGTCGCGGCGGACGAGCGCGGGCGCGACGACGGCGACGAGCCAGGCGACGGCGCCCGCGCCGAGGGTGAGGGCGAGGTGGCCGGGGACCTGGGCGAGGGTCTGCGGGACGAAGAGCGCGGCGGAGCTGACGAAGGTGAAGATCACCGGTCCCGGCGGGCCGATCCGTGTCGCGTCGCAGAGCAGCTTCTGCCCGGCGGCCAGGAGCGCGCCGACGGCGATGAGCACGGCGGACGATCCGGTGAGCGAGGCGACGACGAGGGCGGTGCCGAGCCCCGCGGTCATGCCGAGGACGACCCCGGCGACGGTGCCGGCGCGGCGGGCGTACGGGAGGTTGTGGCCGTACAGCGCGCAGAGCGAGCCGGCCATCGTGTACATCACCAGGTCGAGCCGGCCGAGGGCGAGCAGCACCAGGTTGGGTATCGCGGTCGCCACGACGACGCTGGTGGCGGGCTTGAACCACATGTCGGACGGGCGGTTCAGGCGCAGCGGACCGGTCAGCGGGAGCCGGCGGACGGCGGACCTGGGGGACCTGATGGTTGTATCGCTCACTCATTTACTTTAACAGGTATTACACAAGTAAAACACCTGGATCGAAACCGGCCCCGGGGCGCCGCCCTGCGGGTGCTGCGGCGCCCCCTGCTGGGGGACCTGGGCCTGCGGCTGCGCCGTGGCCGTGGCCGGGTTCACCGCTTCTTCCCGCGCACTGCTTGAATCTTCAACGCGCCGCGTACGATGTGCGGGATGAACAGGGTGAGCGAGGGGGCGGAGCGGCTGCGCGGCACCGGTGCGCCGGTCGTGCTCGCCTGGCTGTTCGTCCTGGTCGCGGTGGTCTCGTGCTGCGCGCCCCAGTCCGTACGCCCCCACTCCTCCCCCGAGTACGCACCCGCCACGGCCCTCGCGACGCTGACCGACCTCACGGTGGTCCGGGTCGTGGTGGCCGACACCCCACGCGACCGGGGCATGGGCGATTCCTGCCACGGCGCCTCGGAGCATTCGCCGCCCGTCGTGCTGCCCGCCCAGCCGGGTCCGGCGGCGGTCCCCTCGGCAGCCGTGGCGCTCCTCCCGCACCGCCCCCTGACCGGCGGCGGGTCCATCCGGGGTCCCTCCAACGACGCGGTCGGCGAGGTCGACCCCCTGCGCCTTCAGGTTCAGCGGACCTAGGACGGCCGGGAACGCCCCGCGCCCGTTACCGGGTGCGGCGGCTCCCCCTGCCGTACGCAGTCCGTCTCACGATCCTATGAACCGAAGGACCCGCCATGACTTCCGCCAACAAGCAGAACACCGGCAAGCAGAACACCGCCAGGCAGAACAGCGCCGCCGCCGCCCGGCGCGCCAAGCTGGAGGAGGCCCGCCGTCAGGAGCGGGCCCGTGAGCGCCGTTCCCGGATCATCACGCTCTCCGTGGGCGTGCTGGTGGTCGCCGGGCTCGTCGTCGGGGGCGGCTATCTGATGAACGCTGCCGATGAGCAGGACAAGGCCGAGGCCCAGGCGAAGACCTCGCCCGTCACCGGTGAGAAGAGCTGGGACAAGCTCACGCAGAACCATGTGGAGAAGACGGTCGACTACCCGATGAACCCGCCGGTCGGCGGCGACCACAACCCGGTGTGGATGAACTGCGACGGTGACGTCTACACCGCGTCCATACCGAAGGAGAACGCCGTCCACTCGCTGGAGCACGGCGCGGTCTGGGTCACGTACACCAGCAAGGCGAAGCCCGCCGACCTCAAGAAGCTGGAGGAGCGGGTGTCGTCGACGCCCTACTCGCTGATGAGCCCGGTGGAGGACCAGGCGGCCCCGCTGATGCTCAACGCCTGGGGCAAGCAGCTCACGGTGAAGAGCGCGGCGGACGCACGCGTCGCGCAGTTCTTCACGAAGTACGTGCAGGGCCCGCAGACCCCCGAGCCCGGCGCCGCCTGCACCGGCGGGATCGCCAAGTGACGGCCGCGCCGCGCACCTCGCGGCCCCTGGTGCTGGCCGGCGGTGCGGTGCTGCTGCTGGCGCTCGCGCTGATCGCCGTCACCTTCGTACGCCCTTCGACGTCGGCGCCCGCGGCGGCGTCCGTGTCCGCGCCGGCCGAGACCTCGGCCGATGTGGGGTTCGCGCGTGACATGGCGGTCCACCACCAGCAGGCGGTCGAGATGGCGTTCATCGTCCGGGACCGCACCTCGGACGAGGCGGTGCGCCGGCTCGCGTTCGACATCATCAACACCCAGGCCAACCAGCGCGGCATGCTGCTGGGCTGGCTGGAGATGTGGGGCCGGGCGAAGAGCTCCCCCGGTCCGCCCATGGCGTGGATGGGGCACACCTTCACCCCGCGTGGTGACGGCGCCCTGATGCCCGGCATGGCGACCGACGCCGAACTGGACGCGCTGCGGGCGGCCAAGGGAAGGGATGCCGAGATCCTGTTCCTGAAGCTGATGACCGCGCACCACAAGTCCGGCGCCGAGATGGCGCAGGCGGCGGCCTCGGCGGCGAAGACCGAGGAGATCAGGAACCTGGCGTCGGGCATGGCCCTGGCCCAGAAGTCGGAGATCGCGCTCATGGCGGACATGCTCAAGGAGCGCGGGGCGTCCGCGTCCTGAGGCGGGCCGGGGCCGGCCGGCCCCGGCCCGGCCCGACCGTACTGGCGTACGGAATCGCATAGGCTCGGGACCGATATGAAGAGCAACCTCACGCCGCTGGGGCCCAAGGCCGACAAGGACACCGTCCGGCGCAGCAATCTGAGCCTCGTGCTGCGGGCCGTCCGCGACGAGGGCGAGGGCGAGGCGACCCGGGCCGGGGTCGCCGCGCGCGTGGGGCTGACCCGGGCCGCCGTGTCCTCGCTGGTCGAGCAGCTGCTCGAAACCGGTTTCCTGACCGAGTCCGGCAAGACGTTCAGCGGGCAGGCCGGCCGCCCCGGGACCGCGCTGAAGACGGCCCGCACGGGGCCGGCCGGGCTCGGAGTCGAGGTCAACATCGACTACGTGTCGGTGTGCGTGGTCGATCTGGCCGGCACCGGCCGGGTCCGCCTCACCGAGCACCTGGACAACCGGGGCACGCCGCCCGCCGAGGTCCTCGCACGGGCCGCCGGGATCGCCGCGCGCACCCTGGACTCGGCGCGGGAGCAGGAGCTGTACCCGGTCGGCGTGGCCCTGGCGCTCCCGGGGCTGGTCTCGGGCGGCGCGGTGCGCCAGGCGCCGAACCTGGGCTGGAACCAGGTCCCGGCCGAGGAGCTGTTCGCCGCCGCGCTGACCGCCGAGCACCCGGGCCACCAGGAGCTGCCGGTCCGCTCGGAGAACGAGGCGAATCTGGCGGCCCTGGCCGAGCTGTGGTTCGGCGGCCTGGAGCGCATCCGCACCTTCCTCTATCTGACCGGCGAGATCGGCGTGGGCGGTGCCCTGGTCATCGACGGCGAGCTGCTGCGCGGGGCGCACGGTTTCGCCGGGGAGATCGGCCATGTGGTGGTGGACCCGAACGGTCCGCAGTGCCGGTGCGGTTCGCGCGGCTGTCTGGAGCAGTACGCGGGACAGGCGGCGCTGCTGCGGGCGGCGGGGGTCGACGAGGGCGGCGGCCTCGGCGTCGCGGAGCTGGAGAAGCGGGTGCGGGCGGGCGACGAGCGGGCGGTCGGCGCGGTCGCGGAGGCCGGGCGGATGCTGGGGCGGGTGCTGTCGGGGGCGGTCAATCTGCTCGACCCGGACGCGGTGGTGCTCGGCGGGATCTACCGGAATCTGATGCCGTGGCTGGCCGGGCCGGCCGACGAGGAGCTGGCGGGCCGGGTCGTGTCCGGGCTCTGGGCGCCCGGCGGGGGCAGGCTGCGCGCGTCGTCGGTCGCGGGGGACGCGGCGCGGGGCGCGGCGGCGCTGGTGATGACGGATGTGCTCGCCGACCCGGTGGCGTACGCGCGTCCCGCGATGGCCTGAGACGTACGGGAGAAGGGGAGAGGGGGGACGCGCTGCGCGTCCCCCCTCTCCCCTTGCCCGTGTGTCAGCTTGCCCGTGTGTCAGCGGACGCCGAGCAGGTGGTCCATCGCCAGCTGGTCCAGGGCCTCGAAGGCCATGCCGCGCTCGGCCGCCGCGTCGACGTCGAACTCCTCGAACGCGGAGCGGTCGGCGAGCAGGCCGGCCACGCCGTCCTCGGCGGTGCGCTGGGCCAGCTCGTCCAGGCGGGAGGCGCGCAGCGCGTCCTGGACGGCCGGGTCGGCACGGAAGGCGGCGGCGCGCTCCTTGAGGATGAGGTAGTTGCGCATGCAGCCGGCGGCGGAGGCCCAGACGCCGTCGTAGTCCTCGGTGCGCGGCGGCTTGAAGTCGAAGTGGCGCGGGCCGGCGTAGTCGGAGTTCTCCAGGAGGTCGACCAGCCAGAACGCCTGGCGCAGGTCGCCGGCGCCGAAGCGGAGGTCCTGGTCGTACTTGATGCCGGACTGGCCGTTGAGGTCGATGTGGAAGAGCTTGCCCGCCCACAGGGCCTGGGCGATGCCGTGCGGGAAGTTGAGGCCGGCCATCTGCTCGTGGCCGGTCTCCGGGTTGACGCCGACCATCTCGGGGCGCTCCAGGCGCTCGATGAAGGCGAGGGCGTGGCCGATGGTGGGGAGGAGGATGTCGCCGCGCGGCTCGTTCGGCTTGGGCTCGATGGCGAACTTCAGGTCGTAGCCCTGCTCGGTGACGTAGTCGCCCAGGAGGTCGAAGGCTTCCTTCATGCGGTCCAGCGCGACGCGGATGTCCTTGGCGGCGCCGGACTCGGAGCCCTCCCGGCCGCCCCAGGCGACGTAGGTGGTGGCGCCCAGCTCGACGGCCAGGTCGATGTTGCGCATGGTCTTGCGCAGGGCGTAACGACGGACGTCACGGTCGTTGGCGGTGAACGCGCCGTCCTTGAAGACGGGGTGCGTGAAGAGGTTCGTCGTGGCCATGGGGACGACGAGGCC
Source organism: Streptomyces sp. NPDC008163 (assembly GCF_042956885.1). Lineage (NCBI taxonomy): Bacteria > Bacillati > Actinomycetota > Actinomycetes > Kitasatosporales > Streptomycetaceae > Streptomyces > Streptomyces sp. NPDC008163. Next base: position 323,907 of record NZ_JBIBHG010000003.1, read on the forward strand.
GGCCGCGTCGAGCGCCTGGCGGAAGCGCTTGACGATGCCCTCGCGCTCGGTGTCCGAGGAGCCGAAGGGGATCAGGTCGTCGTCGTGGAAGGTGACGCCGTACGCGCCCAGCTCGGCGAGGCGCTGGACGGAGTCGACCGGGTCGATCGCGGCACGCGTCGCGTCACCGAAGGGGTCGCGGCCCTGCCAGCCCACGGTCCAGAGGCCGAAGGTGAACTTGTCCTCGGGGGTCGGTGCGAAGCGTTCCGTCATGGTGGTGCCGCCTTCGGGGCCTGGGTCCGCAGCCGGTCGGGCGGCCGAACCTCAATTTGTTCACTGTCATGACTAATCATGCACGGGCAGCCCTTGCGACGTAAAGCCCCCGGAGCGGAGAGGTCTGCGCGCCGACGCCGCGAACCCGGAACGGGGCCTGTTCCGGGCGGGTTCGATCACGTAATTTGTTTTGCGTACGATCAAATACCAGCGAATGAGGTCAGCCATGCCGCCGCATACCGTCGTCATCGGTGTGGACAGCTCCACCCAGTCCACCAAGGCGGCGTTCACCGACACCGCCACCGGCCGGCTGCTCGCCGTCGGCCGCGCCCCGCACGTGGTCACCGGCGAGGGCGGTGCGCGCGAGAGCGACCCCGAGGTCTGGTGGCAGGCCCTGCGCGACGCGGTCGCGGCCGGGCTGAAGGAGTCCGGGACCGCACCGGCCGACATCGTGGGCATCGCGGTCGCCGGCCAGCAGCACGGCCTGGTGGTCCTGGACGCCGAGGGCCGTCCGCTGCGCCCGGCGCTGCTGTGGAACGACACCCGGTCCGCCCCGCAGGCCGCCGCCCTCACCGCCGCGCTCGGCGGACCGGACGCCTGGACCGCGCGCACCGGGTCCGTCCCGGTGGCCGCGATGACCGCGTCCAAGTGGCAGTGGCTGCGGGAGAACGAGCCGGAGACCGCCGAAGCGGCCGCGGCCGTGCGCCTCCCGCACGACTTCCTGACCGAGCGGCTGTCCGGCCGGGCGGTCACCGACCCGGGCGACGCCTCGGGCACCTGCTGGTACTCCACCGCGACCGGTGCCTACGACCCGGAGCTGCTGGAGCTCATCGGCCTCGACGCGGCGCTGCTCCCCGAGGTGGCGCCCGGCGGCGGGGCCCGGATCGGTTCGCTGACGGAGGCGGCGGCCGAGGCGCTGGGGCTGCCCGCCGGGATCGCCGTCGCGGCGGGCACCGGGGACAACATGAGCGCCGCCGTCGGGCTGGGCCTGGGCGGCGGCGGGCTGCTCGACCACCCGGTGCTGAGCCTGGGCACATCGGGCACGGTCTTCGCGGCGTCCCGGACCCGGCCCGCCTCGGCCGCGCTCTCCGGGTTCGCGGCGGCGGACGGTACGTATCTGCCGCTGGCCTGCACCCTCAACTGCACGCTCGCCGTGGACAAGGTGGCGGCCCTGCTGGGCCTGGACCGCAATGACGCGGCGCCCGGCGGCGAGGCGGTGCTGCTGCCCTACCTGGACGGCGAACGCACCCCGGACCTGCCGACGGCGGCCGGTCTCCTCACCGGACTGCGGCACGACACGACCCCGCAGCAACTGCTCGGCGCCGCCTACGAGGGCGCGGTGGTGACCGTGCTGCGGGCGCTCGACGAACTGTCGCGGGCCTGCGGTCTGGACCCGGCGGACCCCGAGGTGGCGGACCGGCCGCTGCGCCTGATCGGCGGCGGGGCACAGGGGCGCGTGTGGGTGGAGACCGTACGACGGCTGTCCGGGCGGCCGGTGATCGTGCCGGGGGCCGGGGAGCTGGTGGCGCTCGGGGCGGCGGCGCTCGCCGCTTCGGCGGCGACGGGGGCGGACCCGGTCGCGGTCGCGGCCGGCTGGGAGACGGGCGACGACCTGCTCCTGGAGGCGGTGGAGCGGGATCTGACGGCGTGGGACCGGGTCAACTCCGTACTGGAACGGGCAGCGGGTCCGCTGCTCGGTGCGGACCGCCCCGTCTGACCGGCCGTCACGTCACCGCTGTGCGCGCACACAGCGGCAACCAGCCGTTTTGGATAGCGAACTGATGTTCACTAGTATCCGGCGATGATCATAAGAAGAAGGCTGATGGCCGGGGTGGGCATCCTGCTCGCCACCCTGGCCACCGGACTCGGCTCGGCGCTGCCCGCATCGGCCGGCGAAACCCCCACGCAAGCCTCCCCGAAGGTCGAACTGGTCCTCGACGTCAGCGGTTCCATGCGGACCCGTGACATCGACGGCCAGTCCCGGATGAGCGCGGCGAAGCAGGCGTTCAACGAGGTGCTGGACGCGGTGCCGGAGCAGGTGCAGCTCGGCATCCGCACCCTCGGCGCCGACTATCCGGGCGACGACCGCAAGGTGGGCTGCAAGGACACCAAGCAGCTGTACCCGGTCGGCCCGCTGGACCGCACCGAGGCGAAGACCGCCGTGGCCACGCTCGCCCCCACCGGCTGGACCCCGATCGGCCCCGCACTGCTGGGCGCCGCCGACGATCTGGAGGGCGGCGACTCGACCCGCCGGATCGTGCTGATCAGCGACGGCGAGGACACCTGCGGCCCGCTCGACCCCTGCGAGGTCGCGCGCGACATCGCGGCACGCGGCATCCACCTGGTCATCGACACGTTGGGCCTGGTGCCCAACGCCAAGATCCGCCAGCAGCTCACCTGCATCGCCGAGGCCACCGGCGGGACGTACACGGCCGTCCAGCACACCGATGAACTGTCGGGCCGCGTGAAGCAGTTGGTGGACCGGGCGGCGGAGCCCGTCGTCACCCCGGTCGCCACCAAGGGCGCCGACAGCTGCACGGACGCGCCCGAGCTGAAGCCGGGCCTCTACACCGACCGCGAGAAGTTCGCCGAGCACCGCTGGTACCGGGTCGAGGTGAAGCCCGGTCAGGAACTGCGCGCCTCGGTCAGCGTGTTCGCCGACCGCGCCGTCAACAACGACTACGGGATGCTGCTGCGCGCGGTGACCACGCACGGCCGCGAGATCGTCCGGGGCTCCGAGTCCGGGACGGGGCGCACCGACGCCATCTCGTCCGGGCTGCGCTACCCGAAGCCCGAGCAGGACGAGGACGGGCAGACCCCGGAGACCGTGTGCCTCCAGGTCAGCAACGCGTTCTCGGCCCCGGCCTCGGTGAAGACCGCTCCCGGCATGCCGCTGGAGCTGACCGTCGACGTGGTGGACGCGCCCGACGAGGCGGCGGACGTCGCCGCGTTCGGTCTGGGCCACGGCTGGTGGCTGCTGGGCCTGCTCACCCTGACCGGCCTGATCGTGGGTCTGCTCTTCGGCTGGATCTCACGCTGGCGCATCGCTGTCTGGAGGACCCGCTGATGTCCCGTACGAGACGTGTGCTCGCGGGCGCGCTGCTGACCGGCCTGACCCTGCTGACCGGGGCGGCGTCCGCCGTGGCCGACGACGCGTCGCCGAGCCCGAGCGCTTCCGGTGACGCCTCGGGTCCCACGGAGGCCGGCACCACCTTCCGTACCGCCACGGCGCTCCAGCAGGGCGAGACCGCCACCGCCGGGGCGTCGACCGGTGACTACCTGTACTGGGTCTTCCCGGCCGACGCCGGGCAGCGCGCCACGGTGACCGCGAAGGTGACGCTGCCCGAGAGCGCCACCCGGCACGGGGCGCAGACCTGGCAGGTCGACGTGTACGACGGGCTGCGCCGCCGCCAGGCGTGCGTGTACGGCAAGCAGACCGGCACCGCCGCGACCGACGCCGCCACGGTCGAGCTGACCTGTGTGCTGCGCACCGTCCGCGCCAACGCCGAGCCGTGGGCCAACGACCCGCTGCCGGGCAGCTACTACGTGCGCCTCACGGTCCTGGACCTGGCCCAGGCGGACCTCGGTCTGCCGGTGCGCACCGAGGTGGAGGTCAACTCGAAGGACCAGGGCGGGTCCGCCGACGTGGACGGCGGTCTGTCGAAGCCGCTGGTCCCCGGGGTCTCCTCGGCCGAGCAGGCCTCGGACGACGCGGACGGCACCGACGCCTCCGCCGAGCCGGTCGCGCTCGCCGGGGAGCCCGAGGACGGCTGGTCCTCCGGCTGGTGGACCAGCCGCTGGCTGTGGACGGCCGGGGGTGGCGTGCTCGCCGCCCTGGCGGGCGTCTTCGGCTACTCGGTGACCCGCGGCCGGGGCCGCCCGTCCCATGTGCCGCCGGGCGCCTGACGGTGTGCCGCACGCCGGACCGGTCCCCGCTCCGGGGGCCGGTCCGGCGGCGTTTCAGGCACGGTCCGCGAACGCGCCGCCCTCCCCGAAGGCCAGCGCCGCGAAGCGGTCGGCCATGCGGAGGTGGGTGGCGGCGTCGGGGTGGAGGGCGTCGGGGAGGGGGAGTTCCTCCGTGTCCGCTTCGCCGTACAGTTCGCGTCCGTCCAGGTAGTGCAGGTGCGGGTCCTCGGCGGACCGCCGCTCCACCAGGCGGGCCAGTTCGTCGCGGATGACGCGGAGCGTCAGCTTGCCGGTGTCCTGGTCCGCGGGATCGCCCATCGCCGCGAAGCGGACCCGGCCCTCGCCGAGGCCGCTGAAGTCGGGCACACTCGGGCCCGGGGTGTCCTCGTGGATGGGGCACAGCACGGCCGACACCACCAGGAGCGGGGTCTCCGGGTGGCCCTCGCGGAGGGTGTCGAGGAAGCCGTGCACCGCCGGGGCGAAGGCGCGCACGCGCATCACGTCGGCGTTGACGAGGTTGATGCCGATCTTGACGCTGATCAGGTCCGCCGGGGTGTCCCGCATCGCGCGGGCCGTGAACGGGTCGAGCAGGGCGCCGCCGCCCAGGCCCAGGTTGACCAGTTCGACGCCGCCGAGCAGCGCCGCACGCGCGGGCCAGGTGGTCGTGGGGCTCGCCGCGTCGGAGCCGTGGCTGATCGAACTCCCGTGGTGCAGCCACACCTTGCGGCCGGGGGCCGGGGCGGGCGTGACGGGCGCGTCGGTGTGCAGGGCGACGACCTCGGTCCGTTCGTTGTACGGGAGCCAGACCTCGACGTCCTTCTCGCGGTCCGGGAGCCCGTCGAACCGTACGGACCCGACCGGGCCGCTACGGAACCGGGTCGACCCGGTCGTCATGTCGACGTCGAGGACGTTGCCGCCGGTTGCCGAGCCCTGCGCCGCGAGGACGCCGTCCACCAGCAGGTCGTACACGCCGCCGGGCCTCGGCGGGACGCCCTGGTAGACGGTGCGGGTGCGCCGCGCCTCCAGTTCCACCACCGTGGCCCTGGTCCGGAAGGTCAGCCGCACGCCGGAGGGCTGGGCCTCGGCCAGGGCGATCTGGCCGTCCGGGGCCTGGGCGCGGGCGGCGGCGGGCAGGCGGTGCGGGAGCAGCCCGGCGTCGGTGCGCTCCACGTCGAGCGCGCCGCGCAGGAGGGCGGGGGTGACGGGGGTGGTGAACGGGAGGGGGGTGGGCGTGTCGGTGCTCATGGCTCCACTCGCTGGGGTCGCGGGTTGCGGTCGTGCGGTGTTACGCCTGCCCCGGCGCGGGCCAGTTGCGCAGGAGGGCGTCCAGCGCGTCCAGGGTGCGGCTCCAGGATTCCTGCGAGTCGGGGGCGCTGTGGCTGAAGCCGCCCTGGGCTTCCAGGCTGACGAATCCGTGGAACACGCTGCCCAGGAGCCGTACGGCGTGCGTCTGGTCCGGCTCCGTCAGGTCGTAGCCGCGCAGGATGGCCCGGGTCATCCGCGAGTGCCGCGGACCGGCGCCGGCGGCCGCCGCTTCGGGATCCAGCTTCAGCTGGGCCGCCGCGTAACGGCCGGGGTGCTCGCGGGCGTAGTCCCGGTACATGTCACCGAGGGCGCTCAGCGCGTCCTTGCCGGCCCGTCCGACGAGGGCGGCGGCGCCCCGGTCGGCCATCTCCTCCAGGGCGAGCAGGGCGATCCTGGTCCGCAGGTCCTGGGAGTTCTTCAGGTGCGAGTAGAGGCTCGCGACCTTGACGTCGAACCTGCGGGCGAGCGCCGAAACGGTCACCTGCTCGAAGCCGACCTCGTCGGCCAGCTCGGCGCCCGCCCTGGTCAGGCGTTCGGCGGTCAGCCCCGCGCGCACCATGGTCGCCTCCTTGTCCCGGGGGGACCATCATGCGCCTGCCTAAGGATTTTAGGCAAATACAAAAGGGCTCAAGGCACACCACCTGCCCGCGGCACGTTGCCGGATCGATATGTCTGTTTTATCGCCGCGAATCCGGCAAACAGCTCAGACTGTCAGAGACTGTCGCCCACCGGCTTCAAGGGGAGAAACACCATGCGTCTGCGCACCGCTCTCACCACCGCCGTCGTCACCGCGGCCGCCGCCACGGCCCTGGCCGCCCCCACCGCCTCGGCCGCGACCGCCCCCTGCCGGGAGCGGGACCTCCGCGTCTCCGCCGGGCCCGGCGGCTCGCAGAACACCGCCCGGGTCTCCGTGGTCAACGAGGGCGGCCGGGCCTGCGCCGTGGACCGCATCCCGACGGTCACCTTCCGGGGACTGGACGGCTCGGCGCAGCCCGTACCGGCGGCGACGAGCGGGCCGTACGTGCTGTCGCCGGGCGAGCACGGCTACGCGGCCGTGCGGACGGCCGCGCCGGACACGGCAGGGGGCCATGTCGTGCGCAGCCTGTCCGTGGCGGCGGACCCGGCGCACTACGGGGTGACCTTCGCGGCACCGGCCGTCGGCATGGCGGACGGCATCCGGGTGTGGGAGCCGGTGACGACGCTCTGGCACGCCTCGCGGGGCGCGGCGGACCGGGCACTGGCGGAGGGCACGGGCTGAGGGGACGGGGCGGTCCGCTCGGACCGCCCCCGCCGTCGTTCACGCCCCCCGCACCGTCACCGTCCCCCGCCCCTCCCCCGTCGCGCCCGTCGCCTCGGTGACCACGCGGTACGGGCGGTCGATGCGTGCGGAGGTGACGGTCAGGGTGTCGCCGTCGCGGGTCACCCGGAAGGTGGCGGCGGTGGCGCCCGCGTGGTCCGGCACGGTCACCTCCGTACCGTCGGCCTCGCCGAACACCCGCAGGGTGAGCCCGTCCAGCCAGTCGCCGTCCGGGCGCCGGTCGTCGCCGCCCCAGGGCAGGACCGCGCCGGGGCGGACGAGAACCGGGAGGCTGTCGAAGCCGTGGGTCTCGTGGCGCCAGGCGGGGCCGGTGACCGTCTCGCCGGTGAGCAGGTGGGTCCAGGTGCCCTCGGGGACGTAGTACTCGACCTGCCCGTCCTCCGTGAAGACCGGGGCGACCAGGAGGTCGGGGCCGAGCATGTACTGCCGGTCCAGCACGCGGGTGGTCGGGTCGTCCGGGAATTCGAGGAGCATGGGCCGCATCACCGGAACACCGGTGCGGTGGGCGGTGGCGGCGGCACCGTAGAGGTACGGCATGAGCCGGTGCTTGAGGAGGGTGAACTTCCGGGCGACGTCCACCGCTTCCTCGCCGAACTCCCACGGCACCCGGTAGGACACGTTGCCGTGCAGCCGGCTGTGCGAGGAGAGCAGGCCGAAGGCGAGCCAGCGCTTGAAGACGGCCGGGTCCGGGGTGCCCTCGAAGCCGCCGATGTCATGGCTCCAGAAGCCGAAGCCGGAGAGCGAGAGCGACAGGCCGCCGCGCAGGGACTCGGCCATCGCCGTGAACGAGGCGAAGCAGTCGCCGCCCCAGTGAACGGGGAACTGCTGGCCGCCGGCCGTGGCGGAGCGGGCGAAGAGGACGGCCTCGCCGTGGCCGCGCTCCTTCTCCAGGAGTTCGAAGACCGTCCGGTTGTAGATCTGCGCGTAGTAGTTGTGCATCCGCTCGGGGTCCGAACCGTCGTGCCAGACCACGTCGGTCGGGACGCGCTCGCCGAAGTCCGTCTTGAAGCAGTCGACGCCCTGGTCGAGCAGCAGCCTCAGCTTGCCGGTGTACCACTCGCGCGCGGCGGGGCTGGTGAAGTCGACCAGGGCCATGCCTGGCTGCCAGAGGTCCCACTGCCAGACGTCGCCGTTGGGGCGGCGGACCAGATGGCCGAGTGCGGCGCCCTCCGCGAACAGCGCCGACTTCTGGGCGATGTACGGGTTGATCCACATGCTGATGCGCAGCCCGCGTTCCTTGAGCCGGGCGAGCATGCCCTCCGGGTCGGGGAAGACGTCCGGGTCCCAGAGGAAGTCCGACCACTGGTACTCGCGCATCCAGAAGCAGTCGAAGTGGAAGACGGAGAGCGGGATGTCGCGCTCCGCCATGCCGTCGACGAACGAGGTGACGGTCTCCTCGTCGTACGAGGTGCAGAAGGACGTCGTCAGCCACAGGCCGAACGACCAGGCCGGCGGGAGCGCCGGGCGGCCGGTGAGCGCGGTGTAGCGGGCCAGCACCTCCTTGGGCGTCGGACCGGCGACGATGTAGTACTCCAGCGACTGGTCCTCGACGCTGAACTGCGCCTGCCCCACGGACTCCGAGCCGAGCTCGAAGGAGACCTTGCCGGGGTGGTTGACGAAGACGCCGTAGCCGCGCGAGGAGAGGTAGAACGGGATGTTCTTGTAGGCGAGTTCGCTGCTGGTGCCGCCGTCCGCCTGCCAGATGTCGACGCTCTGGCCGTTCTTCACGTACGGGGTGAAGCGCTCACCGAGCCCGTAGATGTTCTCGCCTACGTCCAGCGCGAGTTGGGCGATCATGTGGTGGGTGCCGTCGGGGGTGGTCGCGAAGGCGGTGCCCTTGGCGTCGGCCCCGGTCAGACGGCGCCCTTCGGCGTCGAGGAAGGCGAGGCCCCAGGGGCCGTCGGCGTCCATGCGCAACGTCAGCGGCCCGCTGGTGAGTTCGGTGACGGAGCCGTCCTGCCGGGTGCGGGCGCCGGAGCCGGCCGGGTCGAGCCCGGGAAGGGCGAAGTCCGGGCCCCGGTGCGCCTTTCCGGCGTGGTGCGTGGTGCGGACGCCGATGATCCCCTCGGCCGGGGAGAAGCAGTCGACGGTGATGAGCGGGGTGTTGAGGGTGTCGCCACGCGCGGCCACCCGTTTCACCGCCGCGTACGCGGTGAACCGGTCGGCGCCGACGCGCAGATCGCGGATCTCGGTCGCGTAGGAGGCGCGTACGCCCTCACGCATGAGCCAGAAGCCGTCGGTGAACTTCATGCGGACTCCTTGCCGGGGGCATCGGAAGGGGGAACGGGGAGGCTGCGGTATCTCACGCGCCGGTCCCGGTGAAGCCGAGCCGGGCCAGCCGGACCGTGCCGCGCAGGGCGACGCGCAGGTCGCCCGTGCCGGAGGCGGTCAGGCCGGCGCGGACGGTGCGGTGGTCGTACGGTCCGTCCGTGGCGGGCACCGGGACGGTGACGGTGGAGCCGCCGACGGTGATCAGGACGGCCCCCTCGCCGGAGGCAAGGACCTCGACCCCGCTCGCCCCGGCGCCGAAGTCACAGCGGCGGTACAGGAGTTCGTTGGTCCCGGCGGTGGCGGTGACCGCGTCGCCGTGCGTCTTCGCCCGGTCCACGATCGCGGTGCCCAGCTGCTCGTCGTAGTCGGCCGCCTCCAGGCCGTGGACCAGGACCGGGCGCGGCCCGGCCGGTTCGCCGTCGACGGTGACGACCGCGACGCCACGGATGTCCGCGCTGGACGCACCCGCCTGGATCTCGTACGCGCCCGGCTCGACGGTCCAGCGGCCGTGCGCCACGTCCCAGTGGCCCAGCTCCTCCACCGGCACGGTGAACACGACGCGCTCCGCCGCCCCGGGTGCCAGGTGCAGCCTGCGGTGCCCGACGAGCTGGCGCAGCGGCCGGGGTACGGACGGGGCCACGGCCCGTACGTACAACTGGGCGACCTCGTCGGAGGCGACGGAGCCGGTGTTGGTGACGTTCACCGAGACGTGCAGCAGCTCGCCCTCGCGTACGGCGGTCAGGTCGCTGTACGTGAAGTCGCTGTAGGTGAGCCCGTGGCCGAACGGGTAGAGCGGGGTGCCGTTGTAGTAGAGGTAGGTCTGCCGCGAGCCGATGATGTCGTAGTCCAGCAGGCCGGGCAGCTCCGCGTCGGAGGCGTACCAGGTCTGCGGGAGCCGCCCGGCCGGGGAGACGTCGCCGGCGAGGACGCGGGCCAGCGCGGTGCCGGCCGCCTGGCCGCCGTGCGCGGTCCACAGCAGCGCGGGCAGCGTGGCGGCCGCGTCGGACAGGGCGTACGGGTAGGCGGAGGTGACCGCCAGGACGGTGCGCGGGTTGGCGGCGTGCGCCGCGCGCCAGAGGCGTTCCTGCTGGGCGGGCAGGTCGAGAGTGGCGCGGTCCTCGGTTTCCCGGCCGTTGATGTGCGGGTCGTTGCCCGCCACCACGATCACGGTGTCGGCGGCAGCGGCGGCGCGGGCGACGGCGTCCGCACCGCGCTCGGTCACCTCGATCTCGAAGACGGTGCCGGGGGCGGCGGAACTTTCCTCGTCCGGGGCGGCAACCTTTACGCCGTCGGCGGCGACTGAGACATACCCACCCGTTCCGATGTGCAGAAGGCGGTGACCGCCGGTATGACCTTCCACCGCCTCCCACCGGAAGGTCTCCTGGACGATCCAGCCGCCCGGCTCGTCCGCCGAGGCGCGTACATGGCCGTCCTCGGCGACCGAGAGGTAGCGGCCTCCCGGCTCGCGCAGGGTGAGCACACCACCGCCCCAGTCCACGAGCGCCAGCTCCGACGGGGTGTCGGCGCAGGTCAGCGGCGGCAGGTCGGTGCGGCCGGCGAGCAGCGCCGGGTCGAGGGCGCCCTCCGCGCCCCGCGCCGCCTCCCCGGCCGGGTCCGCCTCGGGGATGTGCAGCCAGCCGTCCGCGCACTTGAGGCGGACCAGGTCGGCGCCCTCGGCGTGGATGACGCGGTCCGCGCCGAAGCGCTCGCGGAGTCCGTCGAGCGGGGTCGAGCGGTGGATCAGGGTGCCGCTGTACCAGTCGAGCTTGCAGGCGTCCGCGAGGAGTCCGACGACGGCGACGGTCCGGCCGGTGTCCGGGGCGAGCGGCAGCAGCCCGTCGTTCTTCAGGAGCACGACGGCCTGTTCGGCGGCCTCCAGGGCGAGGGCACGGTGCGCCTCGGTGTCGAGCGCGCCGGCGTCCGCGTACGGGTCCAGTCCGGGGTCGAACTCGCCGAGCGCGAAGCGCATATGGAGGAGGCGGCGGACGGCGGTGTCGATGTCCTGCTGGTCGAGGAGCCCGCGCTTCAGGGCGCCCTGGATGCGGGCGGTCATGACGGAGGAGTCCTGGCCGTGGTCGGTGAAGCTGTCGACGCCGGCGCGCAGGGCGGCGGCGGTCGCCTCCTCGTGGGTGTCGAAGTAGTGCTCGGAGTCGACCAGGTTGGTGGGTGCGCCGGCGTCGGAGCAGACGGCCAGGGACTGTCCGGTCCAGCTGCGCAGCTGCTCCGAGAGCAGCGGCGACACATGGTTGGGGCGCCCGTTGACCAGGTTGTACGCGGGCATCACCCCGGCCACCGCGCCCGCGCGGACGGCGTCGCGGAAGGCCCTGAGGTCGTATTCGTGCAGCACCCTCGGGCGGACCGAGGAGGACGAGGTGGCGCGGTCGGTCTCGTTGTTGTGGGCGAGCCAGTGCTTGAGGACGGGCGCGGTGCGCCAGTAGTGCGGGTGGTCGCCGCGCAGTCCCCGGGTGTACGCGACGGCGATGGCGGAGGTGAGCCCGGCGTCCTCGCTGTACCCCTCCTCGCCGCGCCCCCACAGCGGGTGGCGCAGCAGATTGACGGTGGGGGCCCAGACGTTGAGCCCGACCCGGTCGTCTTGGGCGCGCTTGGTGCGGACCTCGTCGCCGACGGCCTCGCCGATGCGGCGGACCAGGTCGTCGTTCCAGGTGGCGCCGAGCCCGACGGCCTGCGGGAAGACCGTGGCCTCCCCCATCCAGGCGACGCCGTGCAGGGCCTCCTGGCCGGTGCGGAAGGCGGGGAGCCCGAGCCGTTCGACCGCCGGGGCGAACTGGTGCAGCATCGCGACGCGCTCGTCGGGGGTCAGCCGCCGGAGCAGGTCGTCGACGCGCTCCGCGAAGGGCAGTCGCGGGTCGCGGAAGGGCTGCGGTTGTTCCGTCACGTGCGGGTCCTTCGTCAAAGGTGGGAGGTAGGGCGGTGCCGGCGCGTCGTGCGGGCCACGGAGCAGCCTCGGACGATCTTTCGAAGCGCTTCGATGCTCAACGGCCGACCCCGCGCGTGTCAAGGCCCCGTCCTCACCCTCTCCCGCCTGCGCCCCTTCGTCGCACCGAAGGGGAAGGGAGGGCAGGTCCGAGGAATCTGCAAACGGACTCTTGTGCGACCGAGACCCTTCACTTAACCTCGCTGCAACATCGAAGCGCTTCGACAGAGCTTCGACCGACTTGCGAAGGGGCGCCCTCGCCCCTGTTTCCCCGGGACGGCGACACCGTAGGACGCCTCCCTGTTGAACCGCTGCACCTGGTGCGCCTCGAAGGGTTGACGCAATGACGCCGAATTCCTCCCCCTCCCCCTCCGCCCCGAGCCGGAGAAGCTTCCTCGCCACGGGCGCGGTGGCGGCCGTCGCCGTGGCCGGCGGGGTGCCGCTGCTCGCCTCGTGCGGCGGTTCCGGCTCCGGCGCCGGGAGCAAGGAGGGCACGACCACGGGCAAGGCCCTGAAGAAGGTCGTGCCGAGCTATGTACCGCTCAACCTGGTCCAGCCCGACGTCCCCGGCGTCAACGGTTCGAGCCCGGGCTTCACCAAGCTCCCCGACCCGCTGGTGGTCTCGGTCAAGTCGGTGCCGGGCAAGGGCTCGGCGTTCCGGGTGATGACCCCGCTGTGGGGCACGGTCCCGAAGAAGAACAACCCGTACTACACGGCCGTGAACAAGGCGGTCGGGGCGACGCTGAACTTCGACCCGCAGGACGGCAACACGTACCAGGACAAGATCGGTGCGGTCCTCGCCGGCTCGGACATCCCGGACGTCATGACGATCCCGGGCTGGAACATGCAGGGGCAGATCCGCAACGCGATCACCGCGAAGTTCGCCGACCTCTCCCCGTATCTCGCGGGTGACGCCGTCAAGAAGTATCCCAACCTGGCCAACATCCCCACCGGTGCCTGGCAGTACTCGGTCTTCGGCGGCAAGCTGCGCGGCCTGCCCATGCCGACGCCGGTCATCGGCAACGCGATCTTCTACCGCAAGGACCTGACCGGTTCCGGCGCCGTCCCGGCGAGCGCAGACGACCTGCTGGCCTTCGGCAAGGAGTACACGGCCCCCAAGAAGAAGGTGTGGGCCTTCGACGACCTGTGGACCTGCATCCAGAAGATATTCGGGCTGCTCCCGGACGCGCCGCACTACTGGCAGCTGGAGAACGGCAAGCTGGTCCACAAGATCGAGACGCAGGCGTACCGGGAGGCGCTGGCCTTCGCCCGCAAGCTCCACGACGGCGGGTACGTCCACCCGGACGCCGAGGCCAACAAGGACGCCGACGCGAAGATCCGCTTCACCGGCGGACACGTCGTCATGTACAACGACGGCACCGGCGGATGGAAGGGCATGGTCACCGAACAGGCCGCCGCCAACCCGGAGTTCGACATGCAGGCACTGGACTTCTTCCACCACGACGGCGGCGAGCCGGTGCTGTGGCAGGACGACCCGGCGGGCATCTTCACCTTCCTGAGCAAGAACCTCTCCAAGGAGAGGATCCAGGAGTTCCTCGCCATCGCCGACTACGCGGCCGCGCCGTTCGGCACCGAGGAGTTCATGCTCACCAACTACGGGGTGAAGGGCACCCACTACACGATCAAGGACGGCACCCCGACGTACACCCCGCAGGGGGTCGAGGAGGCGCAGCCGTCCACGTTCCTCTTCGTGGCCTCGCCGCCCACCTCGATCGCCTACCCGGACCAGCCGCAGCTGGCCAAGGACTACGCGGGCTGGATGGCGCGCCAGGCGCCGCACATCAAGAAGCCCCTCTTCTTCGGCATGCAGGTGGTCGAGCCGCAGCGCTACGCCTCGCTCTACACCCCCTTCGACGACCTCCAGAAGGACATCCGCCGGGGCCGCAAGAAGGTCGCCGACGTCGAGGACGCGGTGAACACCTGGAAGAAGAGCGGCGGCGACAAGCTGCGCGACTGGTACCAGGACATTCTCGACAAGAACGGCTCCGGCAACTGACGCGCACAGAGGCGGAGTTGGGGGCCGTCGGGCACACGCAGCCCGGCGGCCGGGGTCAGGAGCACGACATGGGGAGCACAGGGTGAAGGCACGGGCCACGGTCGCGGCCGCCCCGGACCGCACCGCCGCCGGGGCGAGCGCGCCGGCCGGCGGGAGCGGCGCCGGGGACGGCGACGGCGGGGATACGAGGAGCGCCGGCAGGACGCGAGCCGGGGGCGTTCCCGGGCGCCGCGGGCAACAGGGCGGGATCACCTGGCGGCAGCGGCTGCGGCGCGACCGCACGCTGATCCTCATGACGATGCCGGCCATCGCGCTGCTGCTGATCTTCAACTACATCCCGCTGCTCGGGAACATCGTGGCCTTCCAGGACTACGACGTGTACGACCTGGGCATCACGGGCAGCCCGTTCGTCGGGTTCGACAACTTCACCCGGATCTTCGAGGACTACCGCTTCTGGGAAGTCCTCGTGAACACGCTGGTCATCTTCGTGACCCAGCTGGTCCTGTTCTTCCCGATCCCGATCGCCATCGCGCTGCTGCTCAACACGATCATGAGCACCCGGGTCAGGGCCTGGGTGCAGGCGGTCGTCTATCTGCCGCACTTCTTCTCCTGGGTGCTCGTCGTCACCGTCTTCCAGCAGATGTTCGGCGGCGCCGGACTGGTCGCCCAGTGGCTGCGTGAGCACGGGCACGAGGGCTTCGACCTGATGACCGATCCGGGCTTCTTCAAGTTCCTGGTCAGCGCGCAGGCCGTGTGGAAGGACGCCGGCTGGGGCGTCATCGTCTTCCTGGCCGCGCTCGCCGCCGTCAACACCGATCTGTACGAGGCCGCCGCCGTCGACGGGGCCGGCCGCTGGCGCCGCATGTGGCACGTCACGCTGCCCGCGCTGCGCCCGGTCATCGCCCTGCTGCTCGTCCTGCGGGTGGGCAGCGCGCTCAATCTGGACTTCGAGCAGATCCTCCTCCAACGCGACCAGGTGGGCGCGGGGGCCTCGGAAATCCTGGACACCTACATCTGGTGGACGGGCATCAAGACCGGCGACTTCGGCTACGCGGCCGCCGCCGGGATCTTCAAGGGACTGTTCAGCGTCGCCATGGTGCTGGGTGCCAACAAGGTCGCCCACATGCTGGGCGAGCAGGGGGTGTACTCCAAGAAATGACAACTCTCCTGGACCGGCGGGCGGACCCGGCGCCCCCCACCGAGACACGCCTCCAGCGCGCCCTGCGCATCGAACCGCGCCCCGTGTGGGAGGAGGAGCCGACGAAGGCCGGCCTCGCCTTCAAGGGCTTCGGGCTCGTCGCGATCTGCGCGGTCATCGTCGTCCCGATCTGGGTCGTGCTGGTGACCAGCCTCTCCGACACCCGGACCATCAACGACGCGGGCGGCCTGGTCGTCTGGCCGAAGCACCTCACGTTCGTCGCGTACAAGGAACTGCTGAGCGGGGGTGCGGTGACCCGCGCCGCCGCCGTCAGCGTCGGCCTGACCGTCGTCGGCACGGCCGTCAGCATGGTCGTCTCGATCCTCTGCGCGTACGGGCTCAGCCGCCGCGACTCGTACGCGCACCGCCCGCTGCTGATGACGCTGATGGCGACCATGTTCTTCGGCGCCGGGCTCATCCCGACGTATCTGCTGGTCACCGGGATCGGGCTGAGCGACAGCTACTGGTCGATGATCCTGCCGAGCGCGATCAGCGTGTTCAACGTGCTGGTGCTGCGCGGCTTCTTCATGGACACCGCGCCCGAACTCATCGACGCGGCCCGCATCGACGGGGCCGGCGAGTGGCGCATCCTGCTCCAGATCATCATGCCGCTGTCGCGCGCGGTGATCGCCGTGATCTCGCTGTTCTACGCGGTCGGCTACTGGAGCCAGTGGTTCAACGCGATGCTCTACATCCAGGACAGCGACAAGTACCCCCTGCAGATGATCCTGCGTCAGCTGGTCCTCCAGCACCAGGTGCCGCCGGGCGCGATGGGCGCGGCCGTCAGCAGCGGCCAGATCAACAGCCTCGCCGTGCAGATGGCGGTGATGATCCTGGCGCTGATCCCGGTCGCGGTGCTGTCGCCGTTCGTCCAGAAGCACTTCCAGAAGGGCATGCTCACCGGCGCCGTGAAGGGCTGACCGGCCCCGCCCGGGTGTCTTGTCGACCAGGGTCGGATCAGGCCGCGGCGTCTGGTGCGGTGCATCGCAAAGACACCCCCTAAACCCCCACCCAGGAGAACCGGAGACGCCATGCCGTCCCTGCGCGACGCGGCCCGTGGCCGCATCCTCTTCGGAGGCGACTACAACCCCGAGCAGTGGCCCGAGGAGGTGTGGGAGGACGACGTCCGGCTGATGAAGGAGGCCGGGGTCAACTCCGTCACCCTCGGCGTCTTCTCCTGGGCAAGGATAGAACCCCGCCCGGGTGCACGGGAGTTCGACTGGCTCGACCGACTGATGGACCTGATGCACGCACACGGCATCGGCGTCGTGCTCGCCACCCCGACCGCGTCCCCGCCGCCCTGGATGGGGGCACGGCACCCGGAGACGCTGCCGCGCGCGCAGGACGGGTCGATCGTCTGGTACGGCTCGCGCCAGCAGTTCTGCCCCAGCTCCCCGGTCTACCGCCGTTACGCCGCCGCGCTCACCGAGGACCTGGCCGCGCGGTACGCGCGGCATCCGGCGCTCACCGTGTGGCACATCAACAACGAGTACTGCACGCACTGCTGGTGCGACGAGACGGCGGGCCACTTCCGCCGCTGGCTGCGCGCCCGGTACGGGACGCTCGACGCCCTCAACGAGGCGTGGGGTACGGCATTCTGGAGCCAGCGCTACGACGCGTGGACGGAGATCCTGCCGCCGCGAAAGGCGCAGTACATGAGGAACCCCACCCAGGCGCTGGACTTCAAGCGCTTCACGTCCGACGCGCTCATGGAGTGCTTCACCGCCGAGCGGGACATCGTCGCCCGGCACACCCCGCACATCCCGGTGACGACGAACTTCATGCCGCTGTGGTCCGGGCAGGACGCCTGGGCCTGGTCGGCCGAGGAGGACATCGTCTCGGTCGACGTCTACCCGGACCCGCGCGACCCGTGGGGCGGGCAGTACAACGCGATGCTCGCCGACATGACGCGCTCGCAGGCGGCCGGCCCGTGGATGCTGATGGAGCAGGCGGCGGGCGCGGTGAACTGGCGGGGCGTCAACCACCCGAAGCCGGAGGGGCTGAACCGGCTCTGGTCGCTCCAGTCCGTGGCGCGCGGCGCCGACGCGATCTGCTACTTCCAGTGGCGGCAGTCCCGGCAGGGCTCGGAGAAGTTCCACTCGGGGATGCTCGGCCACGCCGGTGAGCGGGGCCGTGCCTACCGCGAGACCCGGCAGCTGGGCGCCGAGCTGGCCGCGATCGGCTCCGCTGTGTCCGGTACGGGGGTGACCGCCGAGGTCGCCGTCCTGCACGACTGGGACGCCTGGTGGGCGAGCGCCCAGGAGGGCGCCCCGTCCGCGCTCCTCGACTACGCGGAGGTCGTCCGCCGCTGGCACCGTGCGCTGTGGGAGAACGGCACACCCACCGACTTCGCCCGCCCGGACGCCGGCCTCGGCCGCTACAAGGCGGTCCTCGTCCCGCACCTCTACCTCCTCGACGACGCGGCGGTCGACCACCTCGTGGCGTACGTGGCGGGCGGCGGGCACCTGGTGTGCGGCTTCTTCAGCGGCGTCGCGGACGTGGACGACCGCGTCCGGCCGGGCGGGATGGACGCCCGCCTGCGCGAGCTGTTCGGGATCGCCACCCTGCACGAGTGGTGGCCGCTGGACGCGGACGAGACCGTGGAGTGCGACGGTTTCCGGGGCACCCTCTGGTCCGAGGAGCTGGAGGCGGCCGAGGACACCGAGGTGCTGGCCGCCTACCGCGACGGTGAGCTGGCCGGGCTGCCAGCCGTGCTGCGCCGGGGCCGCGCGGTGTACGTGTCGACGCTCCCCGAGCCCCCGGCGCTGCGGGCCCTCCTGGCCGACGTGGTCCGGGAGGCCGGGGCGGGCCCGGTCCTCGCCGGGCTGCCCGAAGGGGTGGAGGCGGTGCGCCGGGGCGAGCTGCTGTTCCTGCTCCACCACCGCCGCGAGATGGTCACCGTGGCCGTGCCCGGCGTGTACGAGGACCTGCTCACCGGGCGCGTGGTCACGGACCGGATCGCGCTCGGCCGCTACGGCGTGGCGGTGCTGCGGAGATCCGCGCCGTGACCGGGCGCACCGGCATCGACTCCACCTGGGAGCCGCGCCCCGCCGCCCGCTGGGAGGACGCGTTCCTCGGCGGCAACGGCCGGCACGGTGCCATGGTGTACGGCGACCCGGCCGACGACCGCGTGATCGTCAGCCATCACACCCTGGTGCGGCCCAACGGCAGCCGGCACGTCCGGCCGCCCGAGCTGGCGGACCGGCTGGGCCGGCTCCAGAGCGCGCTGCTGGCCGGGGACACCCTGGCCGCGGAGCACTTCGGCGCGGGCCGTCCGCTGGTGTGGGTACAGCCCTTCCACCCGGCCTTCCAGACCCGCGTCCGGCCGGTGCCCGGGAACGCCGCCGACCCGGCCGCGGCCTACCGGCGGACGGTCGACTTCGCCACCGGCGAGATCACCGCCGCCTGCGAGTCCTGGCGCAGCCGGGTCTTCGTCTCGCGCGCCGACGACGTGATCGTCCAGCACGTCACCGGGCCGGGGCTCGCCGTGGACGTGACGCTCGACCACGCCCTGCCGGGCGCCCCGCCGCGTCTGGCGGTCGGCCGGAGCACCGTGCTCACGCCGGACGGGGCGCGGCTGACGCTACGCGCCGGCTACCCGGACAGCGAGCTCGCGTACACCGGCGCGACGGTGCTCCGCGCGGAGGGCGGGCGGGTCTCGGTGGCGGGCGAGGGCGTCCGGGTCGAGGGGGCGAGGAGCCTGTCGCTGCTGACCCGGGTGCGCCGGCACGCGGGCCACCTGGACCTGGCGGCGGAGTGCGCCGGGCTGCCCGGTGACGGGTACGCCGCGCTGCTGGACCGGCATGTGGCGCTGCACCGGCCCGCCTTCGAGAGGGCGGCACTCACGCTGGACGCGGACCCGGCGGAACGGGCCCTGTCCGGCTCGGAGTTGGTCCGTCGCCCGGACAGCCCGGCGCTGCTGGAGCGGCTGTGCGCGGCGGGCCGCTACCACCTGCTGTCCGCGTCCGGGGCCCTGCCGCCCCGGCTGACCGGGCTCTGGACGGGCGACTGGGACACCGCCTGGTCGGGGGCCTTCACGACGAACGCCAACCTGAACCTCCAGATCGCCTCGGCCGCCGCCGCGGCGCTGCCGGAGGTGTCCGAGGCCCATGCGGCGCTGGTGTACGGGCAGCTCGCGGACTGGCGGGACAACGCGCGGGCGATCTTCGGGGCGCGCGGGATCGTGGCCCCGTCGCACACGGACGGCGAGTCCGGGCACACCCGGCACTACCAGCGCGCCTACCCGCTGCACCTGTGGACGGCCGGTGCGGACTGGCTGCTGGAGCCGCTGATCGAGCACGCGGAGACGACGGGGGCCGAGGACCCCCGGCTGACCGCCGCCCTGCACGAAACGGCCCTGTTCTACGAGGACTTCCTGACCCGGACCGGGCCGGACGGGCGGGTGGCCGTCGTGCCCTCGTACTCGCCGGAGAACCGTCCGGCCAACGCGAGCTGGGGCACGGTCGACGCGACGATGGACCTGGCGGCGGCCCGCCACGCACTCACCGCCTCGGCCGACCGCTCCCCCGACGCCCCGGTCGCCCGGCGCCGCCGTGCGCTGGCGGACCGGCTGGCCGACTACCGGGTCAACGAGGACGGCGCGCTCGCCGAGTGGGCGTGGCCGGGGCTCGCGGAGACGTACGACCACCGCCATCTCAGCCACCTCTACCCGGTGTGGCCGCTGGACGCGGTCAACCCGTACGACACGCCCGGGCTGGCCGCCGCGGCGCACCGGGCGCTCGCCCTGCGGGGCGCGGAGAACGACTCGGCCCACGGCCATCTGCACCACGCGCTGATCGCGGCCCGGCTGCGGGACGGGGCCCGGGCCTCGGCGGCGGTCCGCTCGGTCCTCGCGGGCGACTTCTTCCACGACTCGCTGATGAGCTCCCACTACCCGGGCCGCGATGTGTACAACGCGGACGCGGCGCACGCCCTGCCCGCCACCGTGATCGAGTCGCTGGTGCAGTCGGCCCCGCACCGCCTGGTCCTGCTGCCCGCGCCGCTCGCGGGCTGCCCGGCCGGTGAACTGCGCGGTGTGCGTACGCGGTTCGGAGCGTCCCTGGACCTTCGCTGGTCGGCCGGCGGTACCGCGACGGCGCTCCTCCGCCCGGCGCGCGACGCCCGAGTCGACGTCCGCACGGGCGACGGCCACATCCTCACCGAAGCCTCCGCCGGCTCCCCCTCGGCTCCCCTGGAGCTGACGGCCGGCGTGGACCGCGTCCTGGAACTCCGGGCGCGGTAGCACCTCCCCCCACCCACCATGGAAGGACGACCCATGGCACCACACACCCTCAGCAGGCTGGCCCTGACCCCGGCGGTGGCCCTGGCGGCCCTCGTCGGCTTCGCCGCCGCCCCCGCCCAGGCGGCCGTCTGGTCCTCGTCGGACCAGTGGGGCACGTACACCACCTCCGACGGCTACACCCTCTACAACAACATCTGGGGCTCCGGGGCGGGCACCCAGTCCATCTGGGCCAACTCCTCCTCGGACTGGGGCGCCCGGGCGGACCACCCGGACACCGGCGGCATCAAGTCGTACCCGAACGCCAAGAAGGTGGTGAACAAACCGATCGGCTCGCTGTCGTCGCTCACCAGCACGTACAACGTCACCGTCCCGTCGTCCGGCGCGTACAACACCTCGTACGACATCTGGGACAGCGACTACGACTACGAGGTCATGCTCTGGGTCAACTACAACGGTGCCGTGGGCCCGTTGGGCACCTCGCAGGGCAATGTGACGCTGGGCGGGCACACCTGGACCGTGTACAAGGGCGACAACGGTGCCAACCAGGTGTTCTCGTTCCTGCGGACCTCGGACTCCACGTCGGGGACGGTGGACGTCCTGCCGATCCTGAAGTGGATCAAGGACACCAAGGGCTGGTGGGGCAACGAGACCATCGGTGACGTCCAGTTCGGCTACGAGATCACCTCGTCGGCCGGCGGGCTCGACTTCCGTACGAACGGATTCGGCGTCTCCACGAGCTGACCCGCACAGCTGCGGAGCCGGCCCCCGCGCGGGGGCCGGCTCTCGCGGTCAGCGGGGAGCGGGACCGGTGCTCTCACGCACCGTCAGTTCCGGTGCCAGCAGCTCGACGTCGTCCGTGCCCCGGCCGGACAGCTTGGCGACGACGTGCTCGACCGAGCGGCGGCCCATCTCCTGCGCCGGGATGGCGACGGAGGTCAGCCGGACCGAAGCCTGGGTGGCCACCTGCTCGGGGCAGATCGCCACCACCGACACGTCCTCGGGGACGGCCCGGCCCTGCTGGCGCAGCAGGTTGAGCAGCGGCTCCACGGCCGCCTCGTTCTGCACGATGAACCCGGTGGTACCGGGGCGCTCGTCGAATATCCGGGACAGGGTCTGGGCCATCGCCGCGTATCCGCCCTCGCAGGGGCGGTGCAGCACGCGCACGCCGGTCTCCCGGGCCCTGGCGCGTACGCCGTCGACGGTGCGCTCGGCGAAACCGGTGTGGCGCTCGTAGACCGCGGCGGCCTCGCCGATGACGGCGATCTCGCGATGTCCGAGGCCGGCCAGATGCTCCACGCAGAGCGCGCCGGTCGCCTCGAAGTCGAGGTCCACACAGGTCAGTCCGGTGGTGTCGGCAGGCAGGCCGATGAGGACGGCGCCCCGGTCCGTCTCGCGCAGCAGGGGCAGCCGCTCGTCGTGCAGTTCCACGTCCATCAGGATCATCGCGTCGGCCAGCGAGCTGCCGGCGATCCGCCGCACGGCGGCCGGCCCCTCCTCGCCGGTGAGGAGGAGGACATCGTAGCCGTGGGTGCGGGCGGTGGTGGCGACCGCGATGGCGATCTCCATCATCACGGGCACGTACATGTCGGTGCGCAGCGGCACCATCAGCGCGATGATGTTGGACCGGCTGCTGGCGAGCGCCCGGGCCCCGGCGTTGGGGTGGTAGCCGAGCTGCTGGATGCTCTGCTCGACGCGCTCGCGGGTGGCGACGGAGATGGAGCGCTTCCCGCTGAGGACGTAGCTCACCGTGCTCGCGGAGACTCCGGCGTGCTGCGCGACCTCGGCCAGGGTGACCACGGCTCTCCCTCACGGTCGAATATGGCGAAGCGCTTCGACTCCGCTCCCTCCAGCCGTGACGTGGAGAGACAGCGCGAGCCTAGCTCTGCCGTGACGGCATGTCCAGACCACTGTCGAAGCGCTTCGACTCAGGGTGGGGCTCCCGGCTACCGCAACGATAGGCCCGCCGCCCGCGTCCCCGTCACACCGGCTCAGCCGCCCAGCAGGACGGGAAAGGACTCCATGTCGTTCTGCGTCATCACCGGGAGCTTGCGCAGCTCGGCGTCGGGGACCGCGAGCCGCAGGTCCGGGAAGCGCGCGAAGAGGGCCGGGAGGGCGATGCCCGCCTCGACCCGGGAGAGTCCGGCGCCGGGGCAGATGTGCGGGCCGTGCCCGAAGGTGATGTGCCGGATCGGGGTGGGGCGCGTGATGTCGAAGGCGTCCGCGTCGGGGCCGTGCTGCTCGGGGTCGCGGCCGATCACCCGGTACGAGACGACCACGCCCTCGCCCTTGGCGATGACGGCGTCGCCGACCTGGATGTCCTCGGTGGCGAACCGCATGAGCAGGTGGGTGGTCGGGGTGTCCCAGCGCAGCGTCTCCTCGATGACGGTGTCCCAGGACACCTCGCCGTCGAGGACCATCCGGAGCTGGCCGGGGTGGGCGAGCAGGGCGCGTACGGCGTTGAGGATGAGCCCGATCGTGGTCTCGTGCCCGGCGGCCACCATGGCCTTGAGGTTGCCGACGACCTCCTCCTCGGTCAGCGGCTCACCGCCCTCCTCGGCCAGGATCAGCGCGGACGTCAGGTCGTCGGTGGGGTGCGCGGCCTTCTCGCGTACGAGTCCGGCGTAGAAGACGTCCAGGTCGGCCAGGAGCGCCAGCCGCTCGTCCTGCGGGGTGAGCATGGAGAAGAACTTCTTGTACTGACGCGTCAGCATGGCGTTCTCGGCCGGGTCGACCCCCATCAGCATGCCGACGACCCGCATGGGCAGCGGCTGGGCGAACACCGACTTGAGGTCCACCACGGCCCCGTCCCGGCCGCCCTCCTCCAGCGCGTCCAGCAGCTCGGCGGTGAACTTCTCGATGGCGGGGCGTATCGCTTCCAGACGGCGGGGCGTGAGCGCCTGGGAGGTCTTGGTGCGCAGCCTGCGGTGCTCCGCGCCGTCGACGGTGAACATGGACCGCCCGGCGTCGATCATGCCGATGAGCGGCCAGGCGTGCGTCACCTCACCGCTCTGCCAGAGCCCCCAGGCGTTGATGTCCTTGACCAGGCGCGGGTCGACCAGGAGCCGCCGGGCGTCCGCGTGCCGGGTGAGGGTCCACGCCGGGACGCCGAGGAGTTCGATCCGGGCCAGCGGTCCGGCGTCGCGCAGCCGTGCGGTCTCGCCGTCGAGGTCCTGGACCATCGGGTCGATCACGACGGTGGCACCCGGCTGGGCCGCGGCCCGGGCGGCATGGGGGCAGGTCACGAGAGATCTCCTGTCGTGCGTACGGGGGTGAACCGGACGGGGAGCGTGGTGTTGCCGCGCAGGAAGGGGGAGGGCCGTCGGACCAGGTCCTCGACCGCGACGTCGAGCCGGAGGTCGGGCAGCCGGTCGAGCAGTACCTCGATGCCGGTCCTGGCGATGATCTCGGCGATCTCCTGGGCGGGGAACGGGCACCGGTACTCGCCGTGGCTGAAGGCGAGGTGCGCGCCGTTGCCGCCGTGGGCGGGGCCCGTGCCGCCGGAGAGGCCCTGGCGGATCAGCGGGTCGGTGTTGGCGGCGCCGAGGCCGAGGAGCAGCATGTCCCCGGACCGGATGCGCTGCCCGCCGAGCTGGGTGTCGCGGGCGGCCCAGCGGCCGGCCAGGATCTGGGTGGGGGTGTCCTCCCACAGCACCTCGTTCATGGCCTCGCCGATGCTGCGCCGGCCGCCGGCCATGGAGTCGGCGAACTCGTCCTCGGTGAGCATCAGCCGGACCGAGTTGCTGATCCAGTCGGCGGTCGGGAGGTGCCCGGCGGCAGTGATGGCCATCAGGTCGAGCGTGTACTCCTCGTCGGTGAACTCCTCGGGGTACGCGAGCATCCGGGAGGTCACGTCGTCGCCCGGCGCGGCCCGCTTCGCGGCGAGCAGCCGCGCCATGTGCTCCCCGAACCGCTGGTGGGCGCTCTGCGCCTCCCGTCCCCCGTCCGCGAGGTCCTTCAGGACGCGCGCGATGGCGGCGCCCTGCTCGTCGGGGAAGCCGACGAGCCGGGCGAGGACGAGCACGGGCAGCGGTTCGCAGAACTCGGCGACGAGGTCGGCGGTGCCCCGGGCGCACACCGCGTCGATCAGCCGGTCGGCGAGCTGCTCGCAGTGCCGGCGGATGCGGAACGGGTCGGCCGCTTCGAGGGCGGGGGTGACCATGCGGGCGTGCCGCAGGTGCTCCTCGCCCGCGCTGAAGTAGATGGACGGCAGGGGCCGCCCGACCATCGGCAGCAGCGGCCAGTCGTCGGGGACGTTCGACCACTGGTTCCAGAGGCCGACGTCGCGCGGGAACAGCTCGCCGTCGCTGGTGACCCGGTGGATCTCCCGGTATCCGATGACCAGCCAGGCCGGGAAGCCGCCGAGCAGTTCGACGGGGACGACCGGCCCGTGGTCGCGGCGCATCGCGCGGTAGACACTCTGGGGCTCGGCCTGGAAGCCGGGTCCCCAGAGCGGGACGGCTCCGGCGTGTGCCGGGCAGCCGGAAGGGGCATCCGGGGACACCGGCGCGGACTCGGCCGGGGAGGGGCGCGTCATGAATCCTGACTCCTGTGGCGAACGACTGCACGCGCCAAGATCACGCGGTCAACTCTCGCTCACTATAAGGATTTTATGTGCAGCAGGATGGTCATTCACGATCAATCCCGAACCATGGACGTCCGCCCCGGCCGGTCCGCGCGGAGCCTCACCCGGTGCGCAGCCCCGGATCGCTCACCCCGGCCGCGCCCGTCTCGACGTGCCCGGCGAAGCGCCGCAGGAAGGTGGCGTCCGCGTCGCTCGTGACGGTGAGGTCGTACCAGCGCTTGCTGCGGCGCAGGTCGAGCGTCTGCGCGACGGGCTGGCCCGGCCGCACGGTGACCGTCCGCACCTCTCCCCCGTAGGCGGCGGCGCTGCGCAGGGTCAGCCGGACGGAGCCGGTGCCGCTGTGGGTGAGCGTGAGGTCGAGGTTGCCGGTGGCGGTGTTGTGGCGGGCGGTCACCTCGGGCCCCGCGGACTTGCCGGGGTTGCGGAAGGAGCGCAGGAAGCCGTTCGGGCCGTGGACGGTGAGGTCGGTGGCGCCCTGGGAGTACGCGGTGTTCCAGGTGTCCTTGACCGTGGCGCCCGCGTGCGTGGTGTAGGTCCAGGGCCCGTCCGTGCGGTTGCCGGACGTCACGAGGAACTGCGCGCCGGCCGCCGGTCCCCCGCCGAAGGTGAGCCGGAAGGTCCCGGCGGCCGGGTCGGCGGCCCCGTCCACCAGCGGCGCGTAGGGCAGCGGGCGGGTGGGGCGCGAGCCGCGCTCCTGCTTCGGCACCGCGCCGGTGGCGGGCGGCACGGGCTTGTAGTCGGGGTGCCGGTCGCCGTCCGGCGGCTCGTAGGCTGCGGTGGACGGCAGTTCGGGCGCGGCGGGGTCCCTGCGCCCGAAGTCGAAGGCGGAGGTGAGGTCGCCGCAGACGGCCCGTCGCCAGGGCGAGATGTTCGGCTCGTGCACCCCGAAGCGCCGCTCGATGAACCGGATGACCGAGGTGTGGTCGAAGACCTCCGAGCAGGCGTAGCCGCCGGTGCTCCACGGCGACACCACGGTCATCGGCACACGCTGGCCGAGGCCGTAGGGGCCCGCCGCGTACCGCAGGTCGCCCGGGAAGTAGTCGGCGGCGGTGTCCACGGTGGACAGCCCCTGCGCGGCACCGGACGGGACGTACGGCGGCACGACGTGGTCGAAGAAGCCGTCGTTCTCGTCGTAGGTGAGGAAGAGGGCGGTACGGCCCCACACCTCCGGGTCCGAGGTGAGCGCGTCCAGCACCTGCGCGATGTACCAGGCGCCGTAGTTCGCAGGCCAGTTGGGGTGCTCGCTGTACGCCTCGGGCGCCACGATCCAGGACACCGAGGGCAGCGTCCCGGCCTTGATGTCGGCCTTCAGGTCGTCGAGCAGGCCGCCACCGTTCTTCAGGTCGCTGCCGGTGCGGGCCTTGTCGTACAGCGCGTCGCCGGGCCGGGCGTCGCGGTAGGAGTTGAAGTAGAGCAGCGAGTTGTCGCCGTAGGTGCCCCGGTAGGCGTCACCGATCCACCCCCAGGACCCGGCGGCGTCGAGCCCGTCGCCGATGTCCTGGTACACCTTCCAGGACACCCCGGCCTCCTGAAGCCGCTCCGGGTAGGTCGTCCAGCCGTATCCCCGCTCGTCGTTGCCCAGCTCGGGCCCGCCGCCGGCACCGTCGTTGCCGGTGTAGCCGCTCCAGAGGTAGTAGCGGTTGGGGTCGGTCGAGCCGATGAACGAGCAGTGGTACGCGTCGCAGACGGTGAACGCGTCGGCGAGCGCGTAGTGGAACGGGATGTCCTCCCGGGTGAGGTGGGCCATCGTGGTCGCCGTCTTGGCCGGCACCCACTGGTCGTAGGCCCCCTTGTTGAACGCCCGGTGACCGCCCGCCCAGTCGTGGTTCAGGTCCTGGAGAAACTGCATCCCGAGCTTGTCGGCCGGCGGCCGGAACGGCAGCACCTCCTTGCCCGCCGCGTCCGCCTGGTGCCACACCGGTTTGCCGCTGGGCAGCGTGACGGGGCGCGGATCGCCGTAGCCCCGTACGCCCTTCATCGTCCCGAAGTAGTGGTCGAAGGAACGGTTCTCCTGCATCAGGACGACGATGTGCTCGACGTCCTGGATGCTGCCCGTGCGCCTCCGCGCGGGGAGGGAGGCGGCGCGGGCGATGCTGCTCGACAGGGCGGTGAGGGCGACGGAGCCCCCGGCGAGCTTCAGGAGCCGGCGGCGGTCGAGTTCTGCCATGGGTGGAGGCCTTCGCGGTGGGGGGATGCGGGCGGAAAACGAGTGGAGTGTTCCAGACCCTGCGGTCTCCGCGTAAGGCTCTTGCAGTGTGCACGGAGTGACGCCGGGCGGAACAGTCGGCGAACCTACCCACCTGGCCCGGGTCCATTCCCGCTCGCCGGGCTCAGGCGCGGCACCGGTGCCGGGGACCGTCACCCGGCGGCGGGCTGAGCGGTGAGGTGTACGTGCCGCCCGTGGCGATCCCCGAGGCGGCCATGTGGTCGTACTCGGTCAGGATCAGGTCCTTGGTGCGGTATCCGCCGTAGCGCGCCTCGTCCTTGCGCCGGACGATGGGGAAGGTGTCCAGGATGTACGCGGTGTCGGCGCGGCCGATCCCGTACAGGTGGAAGAAGAACGCGTCGAGCTCCGCGCGGATCCGCAGCCGGCGGTCCTCGTCCCAGCGGAACGGGCCGCCGGTGTCCCCCAGGTCGGCGGCGAAGGGGCCCATGTCGTGCGCGGTGCAGGTGAGTTCGAGGACGCGCGGGGTCAGGAAGTCCATGTGGCGGTGGACGGTCTCCGGCGGCAGGACGGGCAGCTGGCGGACGTAGAAGAAGTTGAGGTTGAGTCCTGCGGCCTTCTGGCGGGTGACGTAGTCGTAGACGAAGGAGTTGAAGTGCGCGACCAGGGCGGCGCTGTCGCGTGAGCTCCTGGTGTGCAGCAGGAAGACGGAGTCGCCGATGGCCGCCGGAGGCAGGATCGCGGAGATCATGGTGCGCTGGTTGGTGGGGCTGCTGATCCGAAGGAAGGCGAGGCGGCCGGGCGGGGCGCCGGGCGGTGTCTCGGCGCGGTCCACCCAGTTGCCGGGGACGGCCAGGCGGGACGCGGAGGCCCAGGCGTCGGCCGTCAGGTAGGCGGGCTGGTTCTGGCGCTTCACGGCGGTGGCGCTCTTGACCACGTCGGCGGCGCGGTGGTTGTAGGCGTCGACCATCTTGGCCTCGTACAGCGGGAGCATGACGCGGTCGCCGTCGACGTAGTGGTTTCCGGCCGCCTGCCAGCCGGTGGCCGTCAGCTCCTCGCGGGTGCGGAAGCGGTGCGAGTCGTTGGCCATGTGGAACATCGTGCCGAAGGTGACGCCCCACGGGTTGCCGTCCGGGTCGCCCTCCTTGATCAGGACCGGGAGCCGTGCGTAGACGCCGAGGGTGATCTCGGCGTCGCGGCGGGTGCGGAAGACCGGGCAGGTGCCCGTGTTGGGGTTGAGGAGCGCGATCTCCTCCGGCGTGAGCGCGAACACCCGCCCTTCGTCGGCGAGTTCCGCCGGGTCGCGGAGGAAGAAGGCGAACCTGGCGGCGGGTTCGCGCAGGGCGCGGCCGGTCAGGGAGAGGATGCTGAACTTGAACGAGCGGTGGACGTCGGGGAAGACCGGCGCGGCGTTCTCGAAGTCGTACAGGGCGGCGAGCGTGCCCCCGTCGACCAGGTCCTTGAAGTAGAAGCGGGTCGTCGCGTCCGTGGCGATGCCCGTCGGCACGATCATGCCCATCCGGCCGCGCGGGCCGGTCAGCGCACGGCCCGCCTCGGCGAAGACGGCGTACGTGTTGATGTCACCGCGCCCGGTGAGCGGATACCGTCCGCCGGAGCGCAGGAAGTGGCTCGTCCCCTCCGCCGTCCGCTTGGCCGCCTCGAAGTCGGTGTGCAGGGCGGCCCCGCCCGGCGCCTCCTTCAGCGCGGCGATCAGGCGTTTGCGGGCGGCGGCCGTCGTCGCGGCGGCGATCTCCGCGTCGTGCTGGGCGAAGAACTCCTGCTCCTGGAGCTTGATGCGCTCCCAGGGCGGGTTGCCGAGGACGCAGTCGAAGCCGCCGGAGCCGTCGGGGCCGAAGACCTGGGGGAATTCCAGGTGCCAGTGGAAGAACCGGTAGCGGTCCCGCAGCCCGGCGATCTCCTCGTGGGTGGACCGGGGCGCGCCCGGCAGGTCGCGGAGGACCGCGTCGGTCACCGCCGGCGGGGCGTCCGCCGTCCTGCGCCACAGGAACGCGGCGCACCAGGCGTCGGCGGCCTCGCGCCCCGGGGCGACGGGCGGCCGGTCGCGCCCGTCCTTCCGCTCGGCCCTGTTCCGCCTCCTCAGGGCCCTGGCGTGCGCGCGGTCGTCGCCCGCGAGCGGGGTGAACGCCGCGTCCGGGACGCCGTGCCGCAGCAGGTCGGGCGCGGCGCCGATCAGGGCGTTGCCGTGCTTGACGCGCGCGTCCAGGAAGGTGAGCGGCCGGCCGGGCTCCGGGGCCTCCAGCCACAGCGCCATCCTGGCCAGTTCGACGGCCGTCGGGTCCAGGTCCACGCCGTGCACGCAGCGGGCGACGACCTCGCGGAGGGCGTCGCGGAACGCCTCCGCCGTACCTCCGCGCACCGCCGCGACGCGCCGCGCGATGCGGCGGGCCGCCGCCACCAGGAGGTGGCCGGAGCCGCAGGCCGGGTCGCAGACGGCGAGGGCGAGGAGTTCGCGGGCGGTGGCCTCGCCCGGGTCGGCGGCGCCCGCGGCCTCGCCGCGTGCGACGGCGGCGTCGAGGACCGGGTCGAGCGCGGCGTCGAGCAGGCACTCCACCAGGGCGGCCGGAGTGTAATAGGAGCCCGATGTCTTGCGGGCGTTGCCGGGCAGCCCGACCAGCGTGAAGGCGCCGTCCGCCGCGTCGATCCGGGGGACGAGCTGGAGGAGCGATTCGTGGACGGAGCCCAGTTCCTCCGCGTCGAGGCGGCCGAAGTCGACCGGGCGGGCGCGCCGCGTCTCCGGGTCCGGCGCCTCGGACAACTGGCGCACCGCCGTCAGCAGGTCCTCGTCGGACAGGGCGAGCCCGTGCAGCGGGGCGTCGGCCGCCGTGGCGGTGAAGATGCCGCCGAGACCGGGCAGGCCGATGCCGGGGTCGCCGTCCGGGTCGCCGAGGGCGTCGAGTACGGCGCGCAGCGCCGCGTACAGCTCGCCCTGCTCCACGGAGTCGCGCGCGCGGGCGCGCAGGCGGGCCGTCGAGAAGCGCGCCGCGTACCGGGCCCTGGCGCGGGGGGTCGCCGCCGGGGACAGCAGGGCGTCGCGGTCCTCGGTGACGAAGAGGAAGAGGAGCCGGAAGACCAGCCGCAGCAGGGCGTTGTGCAGGGCGGCGGCGTCCGCGTCCGCGCGCAGGACGGTGTTGGCCGGGTGGCGCAGGAAGCCGGTGCCGAGGGTGGTGAGCGCGGCGCGCACCCCCTTGCGGAGCCGGTCCGGGGTCCGGCTGCTGGGGAGGGCGGACATCAGGCGGACTTCCCGGCGGTGACGGTGCGGAGCGGAGACGGGGAGCGAAAGCGTATCCGAGGCGTCCGGCGTCCGGGAGGCCGCTCGCCCGGCGTTGGCTATCCTGAACGACCGTTGCGGATGTGATCACGGGGGACCACGGGTGCGGACGCCGTGCCCGGCGAGGGGAGAGTCACGTGCAGGGTGCCGCGAGCCGGGGGTCGGCCAGAAGGGCCGAGCAGGCGTGGAACCAGGGCATGGCCCTCATGCGGCAGGGGGAGAACGCGGGGGCCGCCGCGCAGTTCGCGCTCGCCACCCAGCACGACCCCGCCGCCGCCGACGCCTGGCTGGGGCTGCATGTGACCGGCACCGACCAGAAGGCGGCGCTGGACGGCATGCTGCGCAGCTCCGCGCAGTTCGGGGCGCTGCGGTCGAAGTTCCAGTCGCCGTTCCGGTCCACCTTCCAGATCGGCCATTACGTCACCTTCCGGCTGGAGACCGCCCGCGATCTGTGGCTGGCGGCCATGTCGGCGTTCCTGGACGACCGGCGGCTCGACGAGGCGTGGAAGGGGCTCTCCACGGCGCTGCTGGACTGCGACGAGACGCGTTTCGTCTGCACCCGGTACGCGTTCCTGAAGGAGGACTGGCCGCTCGTCCTGAAGTTCGCGCCCGGCATCGGTGACGCCTTCCTGCGCGACGAGGCGCAGTTGTACGTGGGCGGGGCGCTGTTCGCCCAGGGGGTCTGCCACGAGTCGCTGAACGTGCTGTCCGCGCTGCCGGGGAAGCTGGACGCGGGCAGCAGGTTCGACGCCGAGGTGAAGTACTTCATGGGGCGGTCGCTGGAGGCGCTGGGCCACGAGGAGGAGGCGCTGAAGCGCTACCAGTACGCGTTCCGGTGCGCGCCCGACCTGCTCGACGTGGAGTCCCGGGCCCAGGCCCGCCCGGTGAGCAAGCCGGCCCCGGCGCCCGCCGCCCCGGTCGCGGCCACGGCGGGCGGGGCGGCGCCCCGGCCCGGTTCCGAAGGTGACGGCGAGGGCGGACTGTCGGCCGACGAACGGGCCCGGGTGCTCGCCGAGGCGCAGCGGGCGCTCGACGCCATGATCGGGCTGCAGCCGGTGAAGCGCCAGGTGCAGACGCTGCTCGCGCAGTTGCGGATGTCCGCGCTGCGCGAGGAGCAGGGCCTGCCCGGCGGGGCCCGGCCCCGGCACTTCGTCTTCGCGGGACCGCCCGGCACCGGCAAGACGACCGTGGCCCGCATCATCGGCCAGGTCTTCGCCGGGCTCGGGCTGCTGAGTTCGGGGCACGTGGTGGAGGCCCAGCGCGCCGACCTGGTCGGGCAGCACCTGGGGTCGACGGCCCTCAAGACGAACGAGGTCATCGACTCGGCGCTGAACGGGGTGCTGTTCATCGACGAGGCGTACGCGCTGTACAACACCGGGACGAGCGGTGGCGACGCCTTCGGCAAGGAGGCGATCCAGGTGCTGCTGAAGCGGGCGGAGGACGACCGGGACCGGCTCGTCGTGGTGCTCGCCGGCTACCGGGACGAGATGTCGGGGCTGCTCGCCACCAACCCCGGACTGGTCTCCCGGTTCAACACCCGGGTGGACTTCCCGTCGTACTCCGCCGAGGAACTGGTCCGGATCGCCCGGTCGGTGCTGGCCTCGCAGGGCGACGAGCCGGACGCGGGCGCGCTCGACGTCCTGAATTCGCTGTGCACGGCGATCGTGGACGGCGGCAAGGCGGATCTGGTGGGCAACGCCCGGTTCGCCCGGGAGCTGTGCGCGAAGGCGTCGGCGCAGCGCGATCTGCGGCTGTACTCCGCGCACACCGACTCCACGCCGACCCGTGAGGAGATGGTCACCGTCCTAGCCTGGGACGTCGTCGCCGCGCACGACGAGCTGATGGAGGCGCACCGGGACGCGGGCACGGCGTAGCACCTGTCTACGATCGATCGCGTGTGCGCACATGTGATCGTTGCCGAAGACGACGAGAACCAGGCCGAGCTGCTCCGCCGCTATCTCGAACGCGAGGGCCACCGGGTGACCGTCGCGCCCGACGGCCTCGCGGCGCTCGACGCGGTCCGGCACCGGGAGCCGGATCTGCTGGTCCTCGACGTGATGATGCCCCGGGCCGACGGCCTCGACGTCGTCCGCGTGCTGCGCGCGGAGCACCGGGAGCTGCCGGTGCTCATGCTCACCGCCCGCACCACGGAGGACGATCTGCTGCTCGGCCTCGATCTGGGCGCCGACGACTACATGACGAAGCCGTACAGCCCGCGCGAGCTGATGGCCCGGGTGCGTACGCTGCTGCGCCGCAGCCGGCGGGGCGCGGGCGGCGAACCGGAGGACGCCGGGGTGCTGCGGGTGGGGGCGCTGGTGGTCGACCCGGTCCGGCACGTGGTGTCGGTGGAGGGGCGGGCCGTGGAGTGCACCCCGGGCGAGTTCCGCATCCTGGCCGCGCTGGCCGCCGAGCCGGACCGGGTCTTCTCCCGGCAGCAGCTCCTGGGCGAACTGCACGGCTTCGACCGCTACATCAGTGACCGGACCGTCGATGTGCACGTGATGAACCTGCGCAAGAAGATCGAACCGGCCCCGCGCCGGCCCGTGCGGCTGCTCACCGTCTTCGGCGTCGGCTACAAGCTGACGGACCCGGCGAAGGCGGCGGCCCGTGCGGCGACTTCGTAGCGTGCGCCGCTCCCCCGGCACAGGTGCGCGGCGGACCGTACCGTTGCGCAAGAGCCTGTTCGCCCGGCTCCTCGCGGTCTCCGCCCTGGTCGCGGCCTGTTCGGTGGCGGCGACCGCCTGGCTCGCCGTGCAGACGACCTCGGGCGCGATCCGGCAGGAGCAGGGGCAGAATCTGGCCGCCGACGCCCGGATCTACCACCAACTGCTCGGTTACGCGGCGGTTCATCCGACCTGGGACGGCGTCGGGGTCACGGTGCGCGAGCTGGCCGAGCAGTCCGGGCGGCGGATCGCGCTGACGACCCAGGCCCGCGCCCCGCTGGCCGACTCGGCGGCCCGGGGCGCGGCGGCGCTCCCGGCCCAGGCGTCCGCGGTGGTCGACCCGCTGTCCGTGGACACCGCGCTGTCGACGGGTGCCGGGGCCACGGGCACCACCACGGACCGGGTCGACCCGCGCGCGGTGGGCCCGTTCCGGCTGCCCGGGGCGGAGCGGACCCGGCTGCGGAAGACCGCCGACCGGGGCGTGGCCTGCC
This sequence comes from Streptomyces sp. NPDC008163, assembly GCF_042956885.1. Taxonomy (NCBI): domain Bacteria; kingdom Bacillati; phylum Actinomycetota; class Actinomycetes; order Kitasatosporales; family Streptomycetaceae; genus Streptomyces; species Streptomyces sp. NPDC008163. The sequence continues at coordinate 357,540 of NZ_JBIBHG010000003.1, forward strand.
TGGGCGACTTCGGGATCGCCGCGGATGTGGTGGCCGGTGCGAGCGGGCGGCCGTTGATCCAGGTGGTGGGCGGCAACGACCCGGAACGCATCCGGGGCACGCGGTGTGCCGTGGACGCGCTGGACACTCCGACGGCCACCGAGCGGAAGGCGCTGAAGGCGCTCAACCAGCTGGCCGACGCCTGTCTGGAGCGCCAGGGCCGCGACGGCGTCCACCTCAGCCTGGGCCTGTCCTGGGGTCAGGCGGCCGAGCCCGTACCGGCGGAGGCGGTGCCGGTGCCCGCGGCGCCGATGGCCACGATGCCGCCGACCGCCGTGCCGAGCGCGCTGCCGACCGAGGCGCCCCGTACGGAGCCGAGCGCCGTGCCCAGCGCGGTGCCGGGCCCCGGCGACGAGCAGGCGGCCGCCACCAGCGAGAACGACCGGGCCGTCGCCTCCTGTGTGGGCACGGCCCGCCGGGAGCAGCTGAGTTCGTACGTGGCCTCGCCCGCCCTGCTGTTCATCGGCGATCCGGGCGGCGGGACCGTGCCCGGCTTCGACCTCTCCCCGGCGAACACCGCGCGGATCGCGGGCGCGGCGGCCCTGGTGCTGGCCCTGACCGTGGGCGCGTCGGTGCTGGTCGGCGCCCGTCTCGTCCGGCCGCTGCGGGCGCTGACGGGGGCCGCCCAGCGGATGCGGGACGGGGAGGACACCGCGCCGGTGGTGGTGGCCGCCGACAACGAGATCGGGCGCCTCGCCGCCACGTTCAACGACATGTCCGCGCACCGTGCCCGGCTGGAGGCGCAGCGCAAGGCCATGGTCAGCGACGTCGCCCACGAACTGCGCACCCCGCTCAGCAACATCCGGGGCTGGCTGGAGGCGGCGCAGGACGGAGTGGCCGACCCGGACCCGGAGTTCATCGCCTTCCTGCACACGGAGGCGGTCCAGCTCCAGCACATCATCGACGACCTCCAGGACCTGGCGCAGGCGGACGCCGGGGCGCTGCGGCTGCACCCCGAACCGGTGGACGTGGCGGTGCTGCTGGGGCAGGTCGCCGCCGCGCACCAGGCGCGGGCCGACGCGGCGGGCGTCGCGCTGGGCGTCCGGCCGCCGGGCCGCCCGCTGCCACCGCTGGAGGCGGACCCGGTCCGGCTGCGGCAGGCGGTGGGCAACCTGGTGTCGAACGCGGTGCGGCACACCCCGGAGGGCGGGAAGGTCACGCTGCGGGCGTACGGCTCCGAGGGCGGGGACGCGGTGCTCGTGGACGTCGCCGACACGGGCAGCGGCATTCCGGCGGACGACCTGTCCCGCGTCTTCGACCGGTTCTGGCGGGGCGAGAAGTCCCGGTCGCGGCGGACGGGCGGCAGCGGGCTGGGGCTGGCGATCGTGCGCAAACTCGCGGAGGCGCACGGTGGTTCGGCGACGGCGGTGAGCACGCCGGGCGAGGGCTCGGTGTTCACGCTCCGCTTCCCGGCCGGCACCGCGTCCCCCGGCGCTCCGGACGACCCTGATGCGATGAACACAACGATCTGACAGCTTCCTCACAACTTGGCGCGAGCCTGTCCGCACGCCTCGCGCCGCGGTGCGCACCCGCACCGCGGCCGCCCCTGAGGCCCATCCGGAACGGAGCCCTGCCCATGCCCCTGCGCGCCACCCTGCGTACCGCCCTCCTCGCCGCCGTCGCGGCCGGTGCGGTCTGCGTACCGGCCACCGCGGCCTTCGCCGACTCCTCGGCCAAGCCGTCGGCCGAGCCGACCCGTCCCCCGGCGGAGCAGTCCGCCGAGCCGACCGCGGCACCGTCGGCCGAACCGTCCGCCGTGCCGTCGGCCGAGGCGACGGAGCCGCCCTCGGCGGTCCCGTCCGAGGCACCGCGCGGCGGCGTCGCGGCCGGTGAACAGCCCGCGGGCTCCTCGGGCGGCGGCACGACCGCCCTCGCGGGCTCCGCCGCCGCCGCGCTGCTGCTCGGCGGCGCCGGGACGTTCGTCGTGCGCCGCCGCACCGCCCGCCGCGACGGCTGACCCGTCCCCGCACCCGATGAGCCGCAGTGGCGCCGCCCTACCGACCCGGGCGGCGCCACTGCCGTACGTACGACCCCTGGAGCCCTGTCCCATGCCCCGCACCCGCCTTCCGCTCGCCGCCGCCCTGACCCTCGCCGCGCTCGCCGCACTGACCGGCTGCTCCGGCGACCCCGCACCGCAGCCCTCCAAGGCCCCCGCGTCGTCCGCGGCCCCCGAGGCCGCCGCCCCCAGCGCCACCGCCACCGCCGAGCCGCCCGCCCATGTCTCCATCCCCTCCCTGGGCGTGGACAGCGACATCATGCGGCTCGGCCTCAACCGGGACCGCTCGGTCGAGGTCCCGCCGGCCGACAAGGGCATGACGACCGGCTGGTACACGGGGAGTGCCGTGCCCGGCGAACCCGGCGCGGCGGTCCTCATCGGCCACAACGACACCCGCTTCGGCCGGGCCGTCTTCCACGACCTGAAGAAGATCGCCAAGGGCGCGGAGATCGTCGTCCGGGACGCCCGGGGCAAGGACGCCCGCTTCGAGGTCACCGCCCTGGAAACGGTGAGCAAGCACGCCTTTCCGACGGCCCGCGTCTACGGCCGCACCACGGAACGCGCCCTGCGCCTGATCACCTGCGACGGCGCCTTCGACGCGGCCGGACACCCGGTGGACAACCTGATCGTGTACGCGAAGCGGAAGTGAGCCCCGCACCCATGGGGTGCCGAACGTCTGCCGAGCACGCTCACCCGTGAGCGAGTCCAGAGAAGTCGAGCGGTGAAAGCATCGTCAATCATTATTATTGATTCGACGGCTGGGGTAGCTTGTGGGCTGTTCACTCCCCAGAGGTTCAGGACTCCCGCCATGCCCCAGTCATCCGCCCAGGTGACCGCAGCCGAGATCTCACGCATCGCGGGAGTCACGCGCGCCACGGTCAGCAACTGGCGTCGCAGGCACGACGACTTCCCGATCCCCTCGGGGGGCACGGACTCCAGCCCTCTCTACGACCTCGTCGACGTACGCTCCTGGCTCGGCGCCCGTGGCTACACGGCGACACCCGACCCGGCGGAGGAACTGCGCACCACGCTGCGCCTCCACCAGCGGGGCGGGGGCCTGACCGGTAGCCTGCTTCCGCTGGTTCTGGCTGCGGCTCAGTGCACTCCCGAGGAGCGCACCGCACTCGCCGATCTGTCCGACCCGAGCCTGATCGTGCGTGCGGAGGGGGCGTCGGCCGATGTCGCCGACCTCCTGCCCGGGGCGGAGGCCGCACGCTTCGCCGGCGAGGACATCGATGCGCTGCGGGCGCTGCTGCGCTGTGTGCAGGGCGACGGGACCGGCGAGGCGGCACTGGCGGTCCTGGCGGAACGCGAGCTGGAGGACAGCGCCGTCGGCGGCACCTACCGGACCCCGGCTCCCCTCGCGGACCTCATGGCCCGGCTCGTCCCGGGCCCGTGCGAGCGGGTCCTCGACCCGGCGTGCGGCAGCGGGTCACTGCTCGCCGCGGCGGCCCGGCGGGAGACGGGCCCGGGTGCGCTGTACGGCCAGGACGCCGTTACGGTGCAGGCTCAGCGCAGCGCGGTGAGCCTGCTGCTGGCCGCGCCCGATGCGGACGTCCGGGTACGGGTCGGCGACAGCCTCCGCGCCGATGCCTTCGCGGACCTCACCGCCGACGCCGTCCTGTGCAACCCGCCTTACGGTGACCGTGACTGGGGCCACGACGAGCTCGCGTACGACTCGCGCTGGGCCTACGGTGTCCCGCCGCGCGCCGAGTCCGAACTGGCCTGGGTCCAGCACGCGCTGGCCCATCTGGTGCCGGGCGGCCACGCCGTGATGCTCCTTCCTCCGGCCACCGCCTCCCGCGCCTCGGGCCGTCGTGTGCGGATGGACCTCGTCCGCAGCGGAGCGGTCCGCGCGGTCATCGCGCTGCCTCCGGGCGCGGCGACACCCCTCCACGTGGGGCTCCAGATCTGGGTGCTGCGACGCCCCGAACCGGCGGGCCCGGAGCGGAAGACGGTCCTCTTCGTCGACACGGCCGAGGCGGCGGGCGATCGGGCATCCGCGGGGCCGGCGTCCGGTGCGCGCGGGGCCCGAGCCGCCCTGGACTGGCCGTCGCTCACAGAGGCCGCCGTCGGCCTGTGGTCGGCCTTCGCCCAGAACCCGGACGTGTTCGCGGACGAGCCGGGAACGGCGGTGGCGGTGGCGGTGGTCGACCTCCTCGACGACCTCGTCGACCTCACGCCCGCCCGCCATGTCCGCGCCTCCCGCACGGACATCGCTCCGGCCGACCTGGCCCGCGAGACGGAGGATGTACGTCGCCGACTCATCGCCGGGGCCGCGTCGCTCGGCGAGGCCGCGCGCTACACCGGCTGGGGCGCGGCCGGTCCGAAGCCCCGCGAGTGGCGCACGGCCACCGCGGCCGACCTGGCCCGAGGCGGTGCGCTCACGTTGCTCCGCACGGCCCCGGAGCCGCGGGAGGCGGCGGGCGAGGCATCGCCCGCCACCCCGGCCGTGCTCACCGGGCAGGACATCGCCCGCGGCACGGCGCCGTCCGGCAGGCCGCGCAGCCTCCTGACGGGCTCGCCACCGGTGGTCGCGACCGGTGACGTCCTCGTCCGGGCGGTCGCGGGGGGCGACGGTGCGATGGCCCGGGTGGCGGACGAGGCGGACGCGGGGGCGCTGCTCGGCCCCCAGATCCACCTGTTCCGCCCGGACCCGGCGCGCCTCGATCCGTGGTTCCTCGCCGGGTTCCTGGGATCGGCGGAGAACATCACCGCGGCGTCGACGGGCAGCACCGTCGTGCACGTCAGTCCGGGCCGGCTCCGGGTGCCACTGCTGCCGCGGGAGGAGCAGAGACGGTACGGCGAAGCCTTCCGCCGCGTGCACACGCTGCGCTCGGAGGCCGCACGCGCCACGGCACTGGCCGACGCGACGGCCCGGCTGCTGGCGGGCGGCCTCACGGGCGGCGGACTGATCCCGTCACCGCCGTCGCCCGAGGACGCAGGGACATCGGACGCCGAATCGTCCTGAACCCGCACCACACCCTTCACGCAACCACCACACTTGCCCGTACCCGCTCCGGCGGAGCGGGTACGACAGGGAACCGGGGAACGACTTGAACAGCAGCAAGCACACGGAGCTGGCGAACCACGCCTGGTCCGTCGCCGATCTTCTGCGCGGCGACTACAAGCAGTCGGACTACGGGAAGGTGATCCTTCCGTTCCTTGTGCTGCGCCGCCTCGAATGCGTACTGGAGCCGACGCGGGAGAAGGTCGCGGAGACGGCCGCCCGTTTCGAGGGCCAGGACATCGACACGGACCACTTCCTGCGCCGGGCGTCGGGCCACTCGTTCTACAACACGAGCGACCTGACCCTGAAGAAGATCGCAGACGACGCGACCAACGCGGCAGCGAACCTCCAGGTGTACATCGGCGGCTTCTCCCCGAACGCCCACGAGGTCATGGAGAAGTACGAGTTCGCCCAGCAGATCCGCAAGCTGGACGGCGCCAACCTGCTCTACCAGGTCATCGGCAGGTTCACCGACCTGGACCTGCGCCCGGAGACCGTGCCCAACCACAACATGGGCTACATCTTCGAGGAGCTGATCCGCCGCTTCTCCGAACAGTCGAACGAGACCGCGGGTGAGCACTTCACCCCGCGCGAAGTCATCAAGCTGATGGTCAACCTGCTGATCGCCCCGGACGGCGACGCGCTCAGCCTGCCGGGCGTCGTCCGCACGGTCATGGACCCGGCCTGCGGTACGGGCGGCATGCTCAGCGCGGCCGAGGACCACATCAAGTCGTACAACGAGGACGCCACGGTCGAGGTGTACGGCCAGGAGCTCAACCCGGAGTCCTGGGCGATCTGCCGGTCCGACCTGATGATCAAGGAGCAGGACCCGGAGAACATCGCCTTCGGCAACTCCTTCTCGGACGACGGCCACGCACGCGAGAAGTTCGACTACCTGCTGGCGAACCCGCCGTTCGGCGTGGAGTGGAAGAAGGTCAAGGAGGCCGTCGAGCTCGAACACCACACCCTCGGCGACTCCGGCCGCTTCGGCGCGGGCCTCCCCCGCATCAACGACGGCTCGCTCCTCTTCCTCCAGCACATGATCTCGAAGATGAAGCCGGTGGACGTGAACGGCGGGGGCGGCTCGCGCATCGCCATCGTCTTCAACGGCTCGCCCCTCTTCACGGGTGCGGCCGGCTCCGGCGAGTCGGAGATCCGTCGCTGGATCCTGGAGAACGACTGGCTGGAGGCGATCGTCGCCCTCCCGGACCAGCTGTTCTACAACACCGGTATCTCCACGTACTTCTGGATCCTGACCAACCGCAAGGACGCCCGGCACAAGGGCAAGGTCGTGCTGCTGGACGCGCGCGACCAGTGGGTCAGGATGCGGAAGTCGCTGGGCGACAAGCGCAAGGAACTGGGCGGCGGGACGAACGGCAAGCCGAATCACATCGGCGACATCACCCGCCTGTACGGGGAGGCGGTGGACGCGGCGGCCGACCCGGAGCACGCGATGCACGCCCAGGTGAAGGTCTTCGACAACACGGCGTTCGGCTACCGGCGGATCACGGTGGAACGGCCGTTGAAGCTGCGCTTCGCACTGACGGAGGAGACGCTTGCCGCACTGCTCGCGTCGAAGCCGGTGCAGAAGTGGGCGGAGGAACGCTTCCTGCCGCGCGAGCCGGAGCTGGCCGCGAAGGCGAAGGGCCGGCGGAAGCTGACGGAGGACGAGGAGGCCCGGTTCGGGAAGCTGGCCGCCGCGGAGGTGACGGTGCTCGGTGAGGCGCTGAGCCCGCTGCTGGGCTCGGAGTGGGCGACCAAGTCGGAGGCACAGGTGGCGGTGCGGGGCGCGATGGCGGAGGCCGGCGTGCCGGGGCCGACCGGGGCGCCGTTCGCGAAGGCCCTGCGGGACGCGGTGGGGGTGCGCGATCCGAAGGGCGAGAAGCAGCTGCTCAAGGACGGCGGGCCGGAGCCGGACACCGAACTGCGGGACTACGAGAACGTGCCGTTGAGCGAGGACGTCGAGGAGTACCTGAAGCGCGAGGTGCACCCGCACGTACCGGACGCGTGGATCGACCACACGAAGACGAAAGTGGGCTACGAGATCCCGTTCACGCGGCACTTCTACGTGTACGAGCCCCCGCGGCCGTTGGCGGAGATCGACGCGGAGTTGAAGGCGCTCGAGGCGGAGATCCAGGCGCTGCTGGGCGAGGTGACGGAATGAGCGATGTACGCCTGCGCCACCTGGCCCGGATCAATCCGCCCACGCCCGCCTTCGACCGCCTGGCGGACCACGACGAGCTGACCTTCGTCCCCATGGAGGCCGTGTGGCCGGACAGCCGTCTGGACCTGTCCCGGCGTCGCACGAAGTCGGCCGTCGCGACCGGCTACACCCGCTTCCAGGACGGCGACGTGTTGGTCCCCAAGATCACGCCGACGTTCGAGGCCGGCCGCTCGGTCCTCATCCAGGGGCTGCTGGGCGGGGTGGGTGCGGGGACGACCGAGCTGCATGTCGTACGCCCCGGCCCGGACATCGACCCGCGGTTCCTGCTCTACGCCGTGAACACGCACACGTTCCTCAGGCTCGGGGCGTCGGAGATGTACGGCGTGGCGGGCCAGCAGCGCGTCCCGGACAGCTTCCTGCGCGATCTTCGCGTACGGCTGCCGTCGTTGCCGGAGCAGCGCCGCATCGCCGACTTCCTCGACGCCGAGACCGCCCACATCGACCGCCTGGCCGCCGCTCAGCGCCGCCTCGCGGAGAAGCTGCGGGAACGGGAGGCCCTGGCTGTCGAGCACCATCTGTCCCGGGTGTCCTCGCACCGGGTCCGGCTGAAGAACGTGCTGCTGGCCCCTCCGTCGTACGGGGCGAACGAGTCGGCGGAACACGACCGGCGGGACTGGCCACGCTACATCCGGACCACGGACATCGCCGAGGACGGCAGCCTCCGTGAGTCGACCTTCGCGTCGCTTCCGCCGGAGGCGGCCCGGAAGTACATGATGGACGACGGAGACCTCCTGTTCGTACGCAGCGGGGCAACCGTCGGAAAGAGCTTCGTCTACGAGGCGCGGTTCGGGCCCGCCGCCCACGCCGGCTACCTGATCCGGGCCCGGGTGGACAGCTCTCTCATGCACTCACGTCTCGTCTGGTACTTCTGTCAGACCCGGAACTACTGGCAGCAAGTCAGCGAGGGGACCATCCAGGCGACGATCCAGAACGTCAACGCCGAGAAGTACGGCAACCTCCTGATCCCCATGATCAGCCGAGACCGCCAGGGCCCCACCCTCACGGCACTCGACCGCATGGTGACGAAGTCGCGCACCCTGCGGAGGGCGGCGGGCCGGATGCTGGACCTGCTGGCCGAACGCCGCCAGGCCCTCATCACCGCCGCCGTATCCGGCCGGTTCGACGTCTCCACCACCGGCGGCCGCAACGCAACGGACGGAGTGCCGACGCCATGAGCCCCATACACAGTGAGTCCGCCTTCGGGGACGCCATCGTCGCGGCCATGACCGAGCGTGGGTGGCGCGAAGCGCGGCCCGAGGCCTATCAGGCCGACCTCGGCCTGGACACCGACGAGCTGTACACCTTCCTCGGCGAGAGCCAGCCCCGCGAGTGGGCCGAGCTGCTCGCCGTGTACGGCAAGGACCCCGACGCCGCCCGGCGCGGCTTCGCCCAGCGCCTCGACAAGGCCGTCGGCGAGGACGGCCTCCTCAACGTCCTCCGGAACGGCGTCAAGGACCGGGGCGTCCGCCTCCGCGTGGCCTGTTTCAAGCCGAACCTGGTCGCCGACGACTCCGTCCTCGACGGCTACCGCGCCAACCGCCTCACCGTCGTACGCGAACTCGTCTACGCGACGAAGCAGGCCGACTGGGGCAACAAGCTCGACCTGACGCTCTTCCTGAACGGCATCCCCGTCGCCACCGCCGAGCTGAAGAACCCGCTCACCCGGCAGGGCGTCGAGCAAGCGAAGGAGCAGTACCGCACCGACCGCGACCCCACCGAGTTGATCTTCACCCGGCGGGTCATCGCCAACTTCGCGGTGGACCCGGACCTCGTCTTCGTGGCCACCCGGCTCCGGGGCAGGAACACCGGCTTCCTGCCCTTCAACACCGGCTCCAACGGCGCCGGCCTCCCCGGCGGTGCCGGAAACCCCGCTCCCACCGCGTACGGCACGTACGCCACCTCCTACCTGTGGGAACAGGTCTGGGCACGGGAGAACTGGCTGGACCTGCTCCAGCGCTACGTGCACCAGCAGAAGACGAAGACCCCCGGCGGCGGGACCACCAGGTCGACGGTCTTCCCGCGCTTCCACCAGTGGGACGTCGTCAGGAAGCTGACCGCGCACGCCTCCTTCCACGGCGTGGGGCAGAACTACCTCGTCATGGCGTCCGCCGGCTCCGGCAAGTCGAACACCATCGGCTGGCTCGCCCACCGGCTGAGCGACCTGCACGCCGACACGGACCCCGGCGCGCTCGACCCCGACGCGCTCTCGGCCGGCCGGATCAAGCCGGGCTCACCCGTGTTCGACAAGGTCGTCGTCATCACGGACCGCCGCAACCTGGACGCCCAGCTCCGCGAAACGGTCGGCAGCTTCTCGCAGACTGCGGGGCTGGTCGTGAAGGTGGACGAGAAGCACGGCGCGAAGAGCGAGCAGCTGGCCCGGGCGCTCTCCCGCGAAACCGGCAAGATCGTGACGGTGACCCTGCACTCGTTCCCCGCGCTCATCGACTACATCGAGCGCAACCCGACGGAGATCAAGGGCACGAACTTCGCGATCGTCATCGACGAGGCCCACTCCTCGCAGTCCGGCGACGCCTCCACGGCCGTCAAGGCCGCGCTGCGTGACCTCGGTCTGGACGCGGACTCCGAGGACAAGGGCGCGAGCACCTCGACCGTGTACGAGAAGCTGAAGCAGAAGGCCGCGGAGCGCTCGAAGGCCGCGAACCTCTCCTACTTCGCCTTCACCGCCACTCCGAAGGCGAAGACGCTCGAACTCTTCGGCACGGAGGACACCGTGGGCGGGAAGGCGGTCTACCGCCCCTTCCACACGTACTCGATGCGCCAGGCCATCGAGGAGGGGTTCATCCTCGACCCGCTGCGGAACTACGTCACGTACAGCACGTACTGGAAGCTGGTGAACGGCAACCCCGACGAGCGCGAGGTCGACTCCGCCAAGGCCAACGGTCTCCTCGCCCGGTTCGCGCTCACCCACGAGTCCACCGTCTCCCAGCACGCCCAGGTGATCGTGGAGCACTTCGTGGCGCACTCCCGGGGGCGGCTCGGGGGGCGCGCCAAGTCCATGGTGGTCACGGCCTCGCGCAAGTCCGCGGTGGAGACGGCCCGGGCGATCCGGAGCTACATCCAGGACCGGGACTACCACACCAAGTACCCCGACCTGGGCGTGCTGGTGGCGTTCTCGGGCTCGCTGAAGATCGACGGCGACAAGGAAGAGACCACCGAGTCCAAGGAGAACGGCGGCATCGCGGAGCGCGCGTTGCCGAAGGCGTTCGCGTACACCCGGGCCGATGACAAGACAGCCGGCGCGGGCGGGCGGGGGCAGCAGGAGTACAAGATCCTGGTTGTCGCGGAGAAGTACCAGACCGGCTTCGATCAGCCCCTGTTGACCACCATGTACGTCAACAAGAAGCTGACCGGCATCTCGGCCGTCCAGACGCTCTCCCGCCTCAACCGCACCGCCGACCGCAAGACACAGGGCGACCTCGCGGTCCTGGACTTCGCGAACGACGCCGGGGACATCCAGGACGCGTTCCGCCCGTACTTCGAGGAGGCGAACACGCTTCCCTCCGACCCGAACCTGCTCTACACCGCGCAGAGCCGGGTCATGGCGGCGCCGGTCATCTCCGAGTCCGAGATGGACGAGTTCGCCGCCGCGTACTTCGCGGCGAAGGAAAGGGCAGCCGGCTCGCAGGCGAAGTGGGAGAAGCTGCACGCCGAGCTCTACCGGCTCCTCTCCCCCGCCGTCGCCCGCTTCACCCCGCTCCTGGAGAGCGAGGAGGACGACGACGTCGAGACGGCCGAGGACTTCCGGGCGAACCTCAACGACTACGTACGGAAGTACGGCTTCCTCGCGCAGATCGTCCCGTACCGCGACCCGGAGTTGGAGCGGCTGCATCTCTACGGGCGCTACCTCCTCAACCGGCTCCCCCGCCGGGCGGACGGCGGTGTCGACATAGGGGAGATCGACCTCAGCCACCTGCGGGTGGAGAGGACCGGCGAGTACGACGTGTCGCTTTCGCCCGAAGGCGCAGCCGAGCTGCCCGGCTTCGGTGACGGCACGGGCGGTGCGGCGGAGCCGGAGAAGTCGCTGCTGTCGGAGCTGATCGACGCGTTCAACGCGAAGTTCGGTACGGAGTTCACCGAGGACGACGTCCGCGCACCGTTCAGGAAGACGACCGAGGACCCGAAGGTCCGGGCCGCGGCCGTCGTCAACGACGAGGCGAACTTCGGCAAGGTCTTCGACCGCGCCTTCGCCGACAACATGGCCGACCACATCGAGAATACGGCCGGCATAGGGCGCCAGTACTTCGGTCCCGACAAGAGCTTCCGCTCCAGCCTGGACCGCAGCGCCCGCCGGGCGGCCTGGCGGATGATCCGCCGCGACGAGGGTGTGGACGGCTGAGTCCGTTTTCACCACCGGTGAACTGGCCGAGGAGTTCGCCAGGCGGTTCCGTGGAGAGGCTCAAGCGGGAATCGCCGAGGCGGACGCGGGACGGGCTGTGTGTCTCCTGGTCCGGCGCGCCGGGCGCGTTCCCGGTGGGGGCGGGGCCGAGGCCGAGCCGGTAGTGGGGCCGTTCAGCCCCGCGCCTTCGCCAGCCGCTGCCGCCGGGCCTCGTACAGGACGATCGACGCCGCGTTCGAGGCGTTGAGGGAGCTGGCCGAGCCCGTCATCGGGATGCTGATGACGTGGTCGCAGCGGTCGCGCCAGGCGGTGCTCAGGCCCGCCGTCTCGTTGCCGATGAGCAGCAGGACGGGCCGGGTCAGGTCGAATTCCGAGGCGTCGCACTCGCCGTCCTCGTCGGTGCCGACGACGAGGACGGGGCGGCCCCGGTCGCGCTCCGTGTCCAGCCAGTCGCCGACCTCGCGGTGCGAGGGGGTGCGGACGACGGGGAGGGCGAAGAAGGAGCCGGTCGTCGCGCGGACCGCCTTCGGGTCGTACGGGTCGGCGGCGTGCCCGGTCACGATGAGCCCGCGTGCGCCGAAGGCGTCGGCGGAGCGGACGATGCTGCCGATGTTGCCGGGCTGCGTCGGGCGGTCGAAGACGAGGCCGAGGAAGTCCTCGTCGACCCGGATGCGGGACAGGTCGTCCGGTTCCATCTCGACCACGGCGAGGACCTCCGGGGCGCCCTCGGCCTTCTCGCTCAGCTCCGCCAGCAGGCCGGGGGCCATGGCGATGCGTTCCGTGGAGATCCCGCGCACCAGTTCCTCGGCCCAGCGGGAGAGCGGGCGGCTCGCGTCGTACAGGAGGGAGCGGATCGTCCAGCCGTGCTCGACGGCCATGGTGATGGGCCGGACGCCCTGGACGATGAACTCGCGGGCGCGGCCGCGCTTGGTCCGGTTGGTGAGCAGCGTCTGGAACTGCTGAAAGCGGGCGTTGCGGGTCGTGATCCGCTGCACAGCCACCGGGGGTCCTCCAAGGGGTGATCGACTCCTCCGTCGGCGGCGCGGGGCCGCCCCGGAAACCAGAAATTCCCACGGTTCGCGATGAACCGTGGGAACTGGATGAGTGTCCGAGGGGGGACTTGAACCCCCACGCCCGATAAAGGGCACTAGCACCTCAAGCTAGCGCGTCTGCCATTCCGCCACCCGGACCAGGTGATCCGCCCCGGTTTCCCGCGGCGACAAAGAAAACAATACCAGGGGTTCGGGGTGCCTCTCACCTGCATATCGGGTGGCCGGGCAGTGGACATTGCGCTGGTCAGTGCGGTGCGAAGGGCTCCGGGGCGCGTTTCGGCCCGGAGCCGCGCCACCCCCGTACGGACCGTCGCCGCGCACGCACGGACCGTGCCGCCGGAGGGTCGGCGGCGGGGTCCACCGGCGGCCGGGCGGGGCGGGTTACGTTCGCCACCATGAGTGATCGCGGCTCCCGTCCTCCCCGCGCGCTGTCGCCGCTGCGCGAGCATCTGCGCGAGACCTTCTGGTTCGCCCCGGCCATGACGCTCGTCGTCGCGTGCGTGCTCTGGTTCGCCGCCTCGGCTGTGGACGAGCAGATCGTCTCGTACCTGCGTGAGGAACAGGCGTACGACGAGATCCAGGATCTGGTGAAGGTCGCCGAGGACACCAAGCAGATCGTCGTCACGGTCAGCTCGGCGATGATGACCTTCATCGGTGTGGTCTTCAGCATCTCGCTGGTCGCGGTGCAGATGGCGAGCGGCCAGCTCACGCCCCGGGTGGTGCGGATCTTCGTACGGAGCCGGATCAGCAAGCTGACCCTGTCGGTGTTCCTGGCGACCTTCGTGTTCTCGCTGCTGGTCCTCAGCTCGTACGAGAGCGAGACCGACCCGCGCCGGGTCACCTCGCTGCCGTTCGTGCAGAGCGTGCTGACCGCCCTGCTCGTCGGGCTGAGCCTGCTGCTGTTCATCGCGTACGTGAGCTCGACGCTCCGCCTGATGCAGATCGGGCCCGTCCTCGACCACATCACCCGGGACACCTTCCGGGTGCTGGGCCGCATGCCCGCAGGACGCCCCGGCGAGGAGCCGCTGCCCGCCGAGACCGGGCAGGTCCTGTACGAGGGACGTGCCGGGGTGCTGCGCGATGTCAACGTCGCCCGGCTGGTCCGGGCCGCCCGGCGTCAGGGTGTGGTGCTGCGGCTGATCCCCCGGCTCGGGGACTTCGTGGTGCCGGGGACGCCGGTGCTCGCCGTGCACGGCGGGACGGCGCCGGCCCGGTACGCCCTGCGGTACACGGTGTCGGTGGGCGTGGAGCGCACCCTGCACCAGGACCTGGCGTTCGGGCTGCGCCAGCTGTCGGACATCGCGCTGCGGGCGCTGTCCGCCGCGACGAACGACCCGACGACGGCCGTGCAGTGCCTGGACCGGATCGTGCAGTTCCTGGCGGCGGCGGTGCGGCTGCCGCTGGGCACGGTGCACCACCGGGACCGTTCCGGCGCGGTCCGGCTCGTACAGGAGGTGCCGTCGTGGGAGGACCTGGTGGACCTGGGCTTCGAGGAGGTGCGCCGGTGTGCGGCGGGTGTTCCTCAGGTCTCGCGGCGGCTGCTCGCCGGGATCGAGGATCTGCTGCCGCCGGCCGGCCCCGACCGGCGGGGGCCGCTCGTCCGGCACCGCACGCTCCTCGTACAGGCGGTGGAGCACGCGGTGCCGGACCTGGACGAGCGGGAGTTCTCGCTGCTGCCCGACCGGCAGGGCATCGGCTGACACGGCCGCGCCGGGCCTCTGCGCACACGTGCCAAGAGGCCCGGCGGGAGAGGAACGGGGGTGCTACTTGCGCAGCGCCGCGATGCCCTCGTAGCCGATCCGTGCGTGGTTCAGGGACTGCGCGGGGTCGGTCGAGCTCGGTGCGTTGTCCTGCTCGACCATGGGGTTGCGGTAGTGCGCCTCGCCGACGCGGCTGAAGAACGTCCGGTAGTCGATGACGCCGGTGCCGAACGGAACCATGTCGTAGCCGTCGCCACTGCCGGTGTTGACGACGCCGTCCTTGGCGTGGAACAGCGGGTAGCGCTTGTTGTTGCGGCGGACCAGGGCCGCCGGGTCGAAGACGTTCTCCCGCTGCGACCCGTCGAGGGCGGTGTAGGTGTGGAACTTGTACTGGGCCACGTGCGCCCAGAAGATGTCCATCTCCAGCCAGACGGTCTTCGGGTCGGTGACCTTCAGGAAGTATTCGAGCTTGCGGACGCCGGAGCTGCGGGTGGGCCGCCCCTGCGCGTCCAGCGGGCCGCCGTCGAGCAGGAAGCCGTAGGCCGCGTCGTGGTTGTGCGTGTACAGCTTGATGCCCGCACGGCGAGCGATCTCCCCCAGCGCGTTCCACTTGTCGGCGGCCACGTCCCAGTCGGCCCGGTAGGCGCTGCCCGTGGGGTCGCCGCCGGTGCCCATGTGCTCCATGCCGAGAATGTTGGCTATGTCGAGGTGCCGCTTGAACTCGTCCAGGTCGCTCTGGCTCAGCGGCCAGGACGACGGGATGAATCCGTGGTTGCCCTGAGCGCGCAGGCCGTATTCGTCCAGCCAGGAGCGCAGGAGCTTCGCGCCCGCCACCGTTTCGAGGTTGCTGCCGCCGGGAGCGTTGGCGTGCTGGCCGTATCCGGCGAACTCGACCTGCCGGTATCCGAAGCGGGCCAGCTGCTTGAAGACCTCGCGGAAGCCGGAGGGGAGATCGGTGCTGAGCGGGTCCCGGCCCGTGGCGTCGCGCACGGTGTACAGGATGATGCCCCGCTTGTCCGCCGGGACGAGAGCCTGCCCGTGCCCGTGCTCATGGCCGTGCCCGTGCTCATGGCCGTGCCCGTGCCCGGGGTGGGCGAAGGCGGGCGAGGCGCCGAAGACGGGCGCGGCGATCGCCGTCGCCGCGGCGGCCGTGCAGGTGCTGAGGAAGCGCCGGCGGCTGACGCCGAGGCTGCGGCGCAGGCCGTCGTCCGTCGCGGGTGCGTCGTTGTACGCGGTCATGGTGGGTCCTACCTTCGTTCTGGGCTCGACGGGTCCCCTGAGAGACCGGCCAGCGTGAGGAGCAGGGACTTCACTTCGGTGGCCCGGACGGGTCCGGTGAACACGTGGGGGGTGGAGCAGAGGATGAGCGGCCCTTCTTCGTCGCTCGCGGGGAGGCGGCCGTGGCTGCCGCGTATGGGTGAGGGATCGAGCGGCACGACCGCCAGGCGGTAGCGCATGCCGAGCTTCTTGCGGGCGATGGCCGTGGCCGCCCTGACCCGGACGTACGGGTCCTCGGGGTCCATGAAGAGCTCGACGGGGTCGTAGCCGGGTTTGCGGTGGATCTCGACGAGCTGCGCGAAGTCGGGTGCGCGGTCGTCGTCGAGCCAGTAGTAGTACGTGAACCAGGCGTCCGGCTCGGCGACGGCGACCAGTTCCCCGGAGCGGGGGTGGTCCAGACCGTGTGCCTTCTTGCCCTCGTCGTCGAGGAGGAGGTCGATGCCCGGGAGCCCGGCCAGGGCTTCACGGGCGGCTTCGAGGTCTTCGGGCCTGCGTACGTAGATGTGCGCGATCTGGTGGTCGGCGACGGCGAAGGCCCTCGACGTCATCGGGTCCAGGTACTCCATGCCGTCCTGGGTGTGGACCTCGAGGAGTCCGGCGCGGCGCAGTGCCCGGTTGATGTCGACGGGCCGGTCGACCCGGGTGATGCCGTACTCGGAGAGGGCGACGACCGTACGTCCCTCGCGGCGGGCGTCCGCCAGGAGCGGAGCCACCGCGCGGTCCAGATCGGCCGCGGCCCGGAAGGCGCGCGGGTCGTCGGGACCGTAGCGCTGCAGGTCGTAGTCGAGGTGCGGGAGATAGCACAGGGCGAGGTCGGGGTGGCGGGTGTCCAGGATGTGGCGGGTGGCGTCGATGATCCACTGGGAGGAGACCAGGTCGGCGCCGGGCCCCCAGAAGTGGAAGAGGGGGAACGTGCCGAGCTTCTCGGTGAGTTCGTCGTGCAGGGCGGGCGGGCGGGTGTAGCAGTCGGGTTCCTTGCGGCCGTCGGCGTAGTAGACGGGGCGGGGCGTGACGGTGTAGTCGGTGTCGGCACCCATGGCGTACCACCAGCAGATGTTGGCCACCGTGTAACCGGGGTGGGCGCGGCGAGCGGCGTCCCAGAGCTTGTCGCCGGCGACGAGTCCGTTGTGCTGGCGCCACAGCAGGACGTCGCCGAGTTCGCGGAAGTACCAGCCGTTGGCGACGATGCCGTGCTCGGCGGGGGTGGTGCCGGTGAGGAAGGTGGACTGGGCGGCGCAGGTGACGGCGGGCAGGACGGTGCCGAGCGGGGCCCGGGTGCCGGACTGTCCCAGCGCCTTGAGGTGGGGCATGTGATCGAGGAGGCGGGGGGTGAGCCCGACGACGTCGAGGACGAGGAGGGGTGCGGGCGCGGCGGCCGACCCGGCGGTGGTCATGGCAGCTCCTTGAGGCCGAGGTCGGTCAGGAGGTCGCGGACGAGGGCGAGTTCGGCGGCGATGCCCTCGGCGAGCTGGGCGCGGGTGCGGGGGCGCAGCCCGGCGGGAAGCGCCTGCCAGGTGTACGTCTCGACCTCCAGGTTTCGGGTGAGCGGCCTGGCACCGCCGACGAGCCGGCCCAGCGCGGCGCGCAGGACGGGGAGCGTGGAGGTGAGCGGGGGCGCGGGCGGTGCGTGCAGCGGTACGTGGAAGTGGGCGCGCCACGGGGCGCCGTCGCTGAGGATCTCGCCGGTGAGGGCTTCGTCGAGGTCGTCGGTGCCGCGCAGTCCGGCGGCGGTGGCGGTCCGCGTCTGGTGGAGGAAGCGCGGTTCGGCGAAGGCGGCGAGGGCGGTGCGCACCTCGGGGAGATGGGGGTGTTCGGCGTGCAGGGCGGCGGACAGCTGGGCCTTGACGGTGGGGATACCGGCCTCGGTGAGGGCGTCGATGGCGGTGTCCGGGTCTTCGAAGGACGTGGCGAGATGGCAGGTGTCGACGCAGACGCCGATACGCGGGTGGCCGACGGCGGTGAGGGGGGCGATGGCGTCGGCGGTGGTTTCGACGGTGCATCCGGGTTCGGGTTCGAGGCCGATCCGGATGGACTTGCCGGTGATGTCGGCGAGTGCGTCGAGGTGTGCGCCGAGGGTGGCCAGCGCGTCGAGTGCGGTGCGGGCCGCTTCGGGATCGCCGGAGTACGGGGTGCGCCAGGCGAGGGGCAGGGTGGAGATGGTGCCCTCGGTGACGTCGTCGGGCAGGAGCGCCGCGAGCAGCCGGGCCAGGTCGGTGGTGTGGGTGAGCCGTTCGGGGTCGGTCCAGTCCGGCTTGTAGACCCGGTACTTGACCTCTTCGGCGCCGAAGCCCTCGTACGGGAAGCCGTTGAGGGTGACGACTTCGAGGCCGCGGCGGTCGAGCTCGGCGCGCAGGGAGCGCAGTTGCGAGGGGTCGTCGACGAGGGTGCGGGCGGCGCCCCGGGCAAGCCAGAGGCCGATGCCGATGCGGTCGCGCCCGAGCCTCCTGCGTACGGGTTCGCAGTGGTCGCGGAGTTGGGCGAGGACGCCGTCCAGGGTTTCGGCGGGGTGGACGTTGGTGCAGTACGCGAGGTGGACGACGGTTCCGTCGGGGTGGCGGAAGCGCATGGAGTCACTCCCCTCCGCGCAGGATGGAGTTGCCCTCGTGGAGTGGCTGGGGTGCGGGGGTGTCGAGGTGGAGGCGGCCGCTCTGTCCGTAGAAGGCGACGGGGTTGCGCCAGAGGACCTGGTCGACATCGTCGTCGGTGAAGCCGGCGGCGAGCATGGCGTCGGCCACCCGGCGGGTCTTCAGCGGGTCGCTCCTGCCCCAGTCGGCGGCGGAGTTGACGAGAACCTTCTCGGTGCCGTGGCGCTTGAGGATCGTGATCATGCGGTCCTCGTCCATCTTGGTGTCGGGGTAGATGGAGAAGCCCGCCCAGCAGCCGCTGTCGAGAGCGTCCTTCACGGTCGTCTCGTTGAGGTGGTCGAGAAGCACCGCCTCGGGGTCGAGAGGGGATTCGCGGACGACGTCGATGGTGCGGCGCAGGCCGGTGAGCTTGTCGCGGTGCGGGGTGTGGACGAGGGCGGGCAGGCCGTGGTCGGCGGCGAGCTGGAGCTGGGCGGCCAGGGCGTGGTCCTCGGCCGGGGTCATCGAGTCGTAGCCGATCTCCCCGACGGCGACGACGGAGTCCTTGACGAGGTAGCGGGGCAGGACGTCGAGGACGGGGGTGCAGCGGGGGTCGTTCGCCTCCTTGGGGTTGAGGGCGAGCGTGCAGTGGTGGGCGATGCCGTACTGGGCGGCGCGGAAGGGCTCCCACCCGAGGAGGCCGTCGAAGTAGTCGAGGAAGCTGGCGGGCGAGGTGCGGGGCTGGCCGAGCCAGAAGGAGGGTTCGACCAGTGCGCGGACCCCGGCGTCGTACATCGCCCGGTAGTCGTCCGTGGTGCGCGAGGTCATGTGGATGTGGGGGTCGAAGATGCGCATCAGGTCTCCTCCGTGGGGGCGGTGGAAGCGGCGGGGCCGGGTGCCGTGAGGGCGAGGACGTGGTGCAGGCCGGCGGGGACGGGGCGGCCGGCCGCGATGCGCTCGGACGCGAAGTCGCCCAGCATCCGCGCGAGTTCGGCGTCGCCGCGTGATCTTCGGGCCAGGCCGTCGACGGCTTCGACGGGGACGCCGGTGAACAGGCACTTGAGGACGGCGTGGCGCCAGCCGTGCGGATCGAGGTGGGCTCCGGTGTACGGTCCGACGGCTGCGGTGACGAGGGTGGTGTCGTTGGTGCGCAGGGCGTCCTCGACCAGGGGCAGGGCGGCCGGGCCGGGATCCAGTGCGGGCAGGGCCAGCAGGACGGCCCGGCGTTCGGCGGCGGTGCCCTGTTCGTAGAGGCGGGTCAGGGCGGGCAGCCCGGCGCGGGCCTCGGTGAGCAGCAGGACGCGTACGGAGTCGGCGTGGTCGAGTCCGCAGTGCCGGCCGGCGGCGGCGTACCGCAGCTCCCACGGCGGTACGGCGTAGCTGTCCGCGGGTGCGGTGTCCCCGTGGGCTGCGGCGTGGGCCGCCTCGGCGAGGGCCTCGTCGAGCCAGGCCCGCGCGGCTCCGTCGAGCAGGGCGTCGAGTTCCTCGCGGGTCAGGAGCGGGGTCTTGGAGGTGGGCGTCACGGCGTGCTCCCTTCGACGGTCTCAGCGGTGGGACGGGCGGTGCTTGTTCAGGAAGTCGAGCGAGGCGCGGGCCAGTTCGGGGCCGGCGTGGGAGTGGCGGGGCAGTTCGACGACGGTGAGCCCGGCGTATCCGCTGCTCCCGAGGGCGGCGAGGACGGGCGGGAAGTCGATCTCGCCGTCGCCGAAGGGGAGGTGTTCGTGGACGCCGCGCCGCATGTCCTCGATCTGTACGTGGCGCAGCCAGGGGGCGGCGTCGCGCACGCAGTCGACGGGCGGTGCGGGCTCCAGGCACTGGCAGTGGCCGATGTCGAGGGTGAGGCCGAGGGGCTCGGGGTCGCCGCTGAGCGCCCGGAGGTGGTGGAAGCCTGCGAGGTCGGCGAGGAGGTGTCCGGGCTCGGGCTCGATCGCCAGGGGGACTCCGTGGCGCTCGGCGGCGCGGAGGACCGGGGCGAGGGCGCCGGTGAGCCGCTGCCAGGCGTCGTCGGGTGCCGTGCCCGGGGGCGTGAGGCCGCTGAAGCAGTGCACGGCGTGGGCGCCGAGGTCGGCGGCGACGTCGACGGCCCGGACGAGCAGCGCGGTCCTGGCCGCGCGGGCGTCGGGATCCGGGTCCAGGAGTGACGGGCCGTGCTTGCGGCGCGGGTCCAGGACGTAGCGGGCGCCGGTCTCGACGGTGACGCCGAGCCCCAGCTGCTGGAGCCGGGCCGCGACGCGGCGGGTGCGGGCGGCCAGGTCCGGTGCCATCGGGTCGAGGTGCATGTGGTCGAGGGTCAGGCCGACGCCTTCGTAGCCGAGGTCGGCGAGGAGGGTGAGGGCGTCGTCCAGCCGGAGGTCGGTGAGTCCGTTGGTGCCGTAGCCGAGGCGGAGGGTCATGTGGGGCTCACCTTCCGGGAGAGGGCGCGTGCGAGCGGGACGAGGCCCATGACGGCGAGCGCGGACCCGGCTGCTCCGGCGCGTGCGGTGAGGGCGGCCTGGAGCGGGATCATCGCCCGGATGCCGCTGCCCACGGCGCGCTGGGTGAGGGGCGGCGACGGGTTGAGCGCGGCGTGCGCGAGGGGGCGTGCGGCGGTGCGGAGGTAGGCGCCGGTGAGCGCGGTGAGGAGGAGCCTGCCGGGGGCGCGGCGCAGGTCCCGGCGTTCGTGTGTCATGGCGGCGCCGATCCCGGCGGCGGCCGTGAGCGCGGTGGCGGGTGCGGTGGTGGAGCCGCCCCGCGCCTCGTGGCGGGAGACAGCGGTGACCGCGTAGGTGTGCGCGCCGAGCAGGGCGGCGGCGGGCAGGGCGGCGCGGGTGGCTCGCAGCGCCGCACCCTGCCCGGTGGCCGCCGCGCCCAGCAGCAGGTCCAGGCCCCGCGCCGCCGCCATCGCGGCCGGGCCCGCCGGGGTGTGCTTGAGGCGCAGGTCGTAGGCCCAGACGGTGGCCGCGAGACCGGTGGCCACGCCCAGGGCCGGGCGGCCCGCGCGGGCGGCGAGCACCGTGCCGGCCACGGTCAGGGCGCCGGCCGCGGTGAGGGCCGCACGGGGTGTGATCCGGCCCGAGGGGATCGGCCGGTGCGGGCGGTCGACGGCGTCCTCGTCGCGGTCGGCCCAGTCGTTGAGCGCCATGCCGGCCTCGTACAGGCAGAGCGAGGCGCCCATCGCCAGGGCGGTGGAGCGGCCGGGGCGCCGGCCGGCCGCCGCGGCGCCCGCGAGGGCGTCGCCGGGGACGGTGAACAGTGCGGAGATCCGCAGCAGTTCCGCCCAGTCGCGTGCCGTCACCGGTCACCCCGGAGCCGCTCGGCGAAGGCCAGCAGCGCCTGGTACTGCTCGAAAAGCGCGGCGGGTCCGCCGTCCGGGTCCTTGAAGTAGTAGCCGAGTTCGGGCCGGGGGCCGGTCAGGCCCACCTCGTGGGCGCGGGCCAGCAGCCGGGCCAGATCGAGGACCAGCGGCGCGGCCAGGGCGGAGTCGCAGCCCTGCCAGGTGGTCTGGAGCACCATGCGGGTCCCGAGGAACCCGTCGAAGGCGATGTGGTCCCAGGCGGTCTTCCAGTCGCCGAGCGCCGGCACGTCGTCGATGTGGACCTCACCCTCGGGGGCGGCGCCCAGCGTGTCGGCGAGGACGCGTTCCTTGCCGGCGTTCTTCGCCGCGGCGGCGGCCGGGTCGGCGAGCGCGGCCCCGTCCCCGCCGCCCAGCAGGTTGGTCCCGGACCAGGCCCGTACGGGCAGGGCGCGCTGGACGAACATCGGGGCGAGCACGGAGCGCAGCAGGGTCTGGCCCGTCTTGCCGTCGCGGCCGGCGTACGGGAGATCGGAGGCGGCGACTGCGTCCCGGAGGGCGGGTGCGCGCAGGCCGGTGGAGGGGGTGAAGTTCACGTACGGGCAGCCGGCCCGGAGCGCGGCGGCCGCGTAGAGCGAGCTGGCGGGCAGCCGTACGGCGTCGGGGGCGGGCGCGGGCTCGGTGGAGGAGACGTTGACGACGACGGTCCTGGCCAGGCCGTTGCGGCGGCCGAAGTCCAGGAGATCGGCGGCGAACGCGGCGATGAGCTCCTCGTCGGAGCGGGTGTCCCCGGGGAGGGGGCCGCCGATGCGTATCTCCGCTTCGGCGGCGCCGAGTTCGGCCCCTACGGCCGAGGGGAGACCGTGCGGGAGCACTCCCCCGGCGGCCAGTGCCTCGGCCCGTTTGGGGAGGGGGCAGTCCAGGACGTCGTGGCCGCCGAAGACGAGGGAGGTGACGGGTGGCAGGCCGCTTTCGGCGAAGGGAGCGGTCTCGGTGACCATCCCGACCGCCGGGTGGAGTCCCGCCGCGACCGCCGCGCACCCCGCGGTGGCGGTGGTGGCGACGGAGCCGTGTGCTCCGATGAACCAGACTCCGGTACGAACGGCGGTTGCTGACACGTGCTGCCTCCCTGGCTGGGGGTCCTTGCTGGGCCGGTCCGGTCGCGCTGCAGGAGAGTGGGGGCGGCGGGCGGAGCCGTGCGGGCCCGCCCGCCGCCGGTGGGAAACCCGCCCTACGTCGAGGGCAGTTCCTTCAGCTGGATGTTGCGGAAGGAGACCTGGTCGTCGGCCCCGTGGTTCTGGAGGCCGATGTAGCCGTCCTTGAGGCTGCGGACCGGGTCGGTGTTGGTGAAGTCGTTGATCTTCACACCGTTGAGGAAGATCTGGAGCCGTTCACCCTGCACCTTGATCTCGTAGCTGTTCCACTGGCCGGGGGGCCTCAGCACCCGGTCGCGTGCCTTGATGTCGGCCGCTTTGAAGGTGTAGACGGAGCCGGTGGTGCGGTCGACGGCGTCGGAGGCGTCGATCTGGACCTCGTAGCCGTTGTTCACCGCGGACCAGGGGTCGTCGGACTCCGGGAAGCCGACGAACACTCCGGAGTTGTCGTCGCCCGCCAGCTTCCAGTCGAGCTTCAGGGAGTACGACGTCAGCTCCTTCGCCTGGTAGGTCAGCAGGCCCATGCCGCCCTCGGAGCGCAGTTCGCCGTCGACGACGTCGAACTTCCCGGGACCCGCCTGCTTCCAGCCTTCGAGCGTCTTGCCGTTGAAGATCGACCGGTAGCCGGTGCCCGGCTTGCAGTCGCCCTTGACCTGGCCGGCGGCGTATCGCACCCCGCCCAGGAGGAGTTTGCGGAAGTCCGCGTCGGCGTACGACTCCTTGGTGTGGCCGAGGCCCGTGTAGAAGGAGCGGCCTCCCTCGTAGGTCTGGCACCAGGTGATCGGGTGATCGCCCTTCATGGTGCCGCCGTTGTAGGTGGTCTCGTCGAGCGTGGCGAGGACCTTGACCTTGTCGCGCGGGTCGGTGCGGTAGTTGTACAGCTCGTCGGTCCGCTGCCACTCGTCGCCCAGGTGGGCGGTGGCCGGGTGCTTGTGGTCCTCGACGCGGACGGTGACGGGCTGGATGGCGGGGTGGCCGGAGAAGTAGGCGCCGACGAGTCCCCCGTAGAACGACCAGTCGTACTCGGTGTCGGCGGCGGCGTGGACGCCCATGTAGCCGCCACCGGTTCTGATGTAGTTCTCGAACGCCTTCTGCTGGTCCGCGTCGAGGACGTCGCCGGTGGTCGACATGAAGACGACGGCGTCGTAGCGGGCCAGGTTGGCGGTGGTGAACTGGCTCGCCTCCTCGGTGGCGTCGACCGTGATGTTGCTGTCCTTGCCGAGTTCCTTCAGTGCGGCGATTCCCTCGGGGATCGCGTCGTGGCGGAAGCCGGCGGTCTTGGAGAAGACCAGGACGCGCTTGGCGGTCTTGTCGGGCGGGGTGTTGGAGAGCTCGAAGTCGTCGATGTCGTAGAGCGCGCCCTCGCCGCCCTTGAACACCAGGAAGAGTTCGGTGGCCTGCTTCGGGGCGCCACGCAGGGGGACGTCGATGTCCTGGAAGGTCTCCCAGCCGCCGGTCACCGGCACCGGTGCGGAGCCGAGGATCTTTCCGGTCGGCGAGCCGGTGCGCACTTCGAGGAAGCCGCCCGCGCCGCCGGAGGAGATCCGGGCGGTGAGCTTGGTGGAGTCGCCGAGGATGTACGGTTTGAAGGAGATCCAGTCGTCGTTCTCGATGTCGCCGACGGTCTTGCCGCCTTCGGCATTCGCCTTGTCGTACGTCTTGATGCCGGAGGAGCGGGTGAAGTGCTCGGCCTGGCGGTGGCGCGGCTGGAGCTGCGACTGGTCGTGGCCGGTCAGTGCGGCCTGGCCGCCGCCTCCGCCGTCGGTGTACGAGGCGTCGATGACGCCGAAGATGTTGGCGTTGGGGTCGTGTCCGCCGTCCATCTCGGTCTTGATGGTGCCGGTGCAGCCGTGCTCCGAGGTGATGGGGTGGCCGTGGCTGTCGTGGCCGAGGACGAAGCGGACCTCGATCTTGGAACAGTCGATCGTGCCGTCCTCGGGATCGGTGACGGTGACCTTGAAGGGAATGGCGTCACCGAAGGTGAACAGTTGCCCGTCGCCCGGGAGTTCCAGCTTCACCGTGGGTGCCGTGTTGCCGACGGTCACATGCACGCTGGCCGATCCGGTGCGGCCCGTGGGGTCCTTCGCGGTGACGGTGGCGGTGTAGGTGCCGTTCTTCTTGTACGTGTGGGTGGGGTTCGCGGCCGTGGACGTTCCGCCGTCGCCGAAGTCCCATGCGTAGGTGAGTGCGTCGCCGTCGCCGTCGGTGGTGCCGGCGGAGGAGAACTGCACCTTCAGGGGCGCGGTGCCCGACGTCTTGTTGGACGTGGCCTCGGCGATCGGGGAGCGTCCGCCGGTGGCGTTCTCGATGCGGTAGAGCGCCGAGTTCTCGTCGCCGCCGAACCAGGAGAGGCCGTAGTCGAGGACGTACAGCGCCCCGTCGGGGCCGAAGGCCATGTCCATGATCTGGGTGCCGGACCACGGGATGTCGTTGATGGACTGCACCTTGCCGTCTGCGTCCTGCTCGATGCGCTTGATCCACTGCCGGCCGAACTCACCGGCGAAGAAGTCCCCGTCGTACGCCTCGGGGAACTTCACGGGCGAGTCGAGGTCCGCGTCGTAGTGGTAGACCGGTCCGCCCATCGGGGACTCCGAGCCGGTGCCGAACTCCGGGACGGACCCGCCGTCGTACGGGATCCAGGCGGCCTGGGCCGGGGGCAGGTCGACCAGGCCCGTGTTGTGCGGCGAGGTGTTCTTCGGGGCGGCGCAGTCGAAGGCCGCGCCGGAGGTCTTGGTGGCGAAGTCGTAGTCCATGTAAGGGTCGTTCGCACCGGTGCAGTAGGGCCAGCCGAAGTTGCCGGCCTTCGTGACCCGGGCGAACTCGACCTGCCCCGCGGGCCCCCGCTTCGGGTCGGCCGCGCCGGCGTCCGGCCCGTAGTCGCCCACGTAGACGATGCCGGTGGCCTTGTCGACGGAGAAGCGGAACGGGTTGCGGAAGCCCATCGCGTAGATCTCGGGGCGGGTCTTGTCCGTCCCCGGCGCGAAGAGGTTGCCGTCCGGGACGGTGTACGAGCCGTCGTCCGCGACCTTGATGCGGAGGATCTTGCCGCGCAGGTCGTTGCTGTTGCCCGCGGAGCGGCGGGCGTCGAACGCCGGGTTGCGGTCCGGGCGTTCGTCGATGGGCGTGAAGCCGTCGGAGGCGAAGGGGTTGGTGTCGTCGCCGGTCGACAGGTACAGGTTGCCGTCGGCGTCGAAGTCGATGTCCCCGCCGACGTGGCAGCACATACCGCGGGACGTCTTGACGTCGAGGACCTTCTTCTCGCTGCCGAGATCCAGCGTGCCGTCCTCGTTGAGGACGAAGCGGGAGAGCCGGTTGACCCCGTCGAAGGGGGCGAAGTCCGCGGCGGTACCGGTCTCGGGCGCGTCGCCCGCCGGGGTGTCCAGCGGGGGTGCGTAGTAGAGGTAGATCGCCCGGTTCTCGCTGAACTTCGGGTCGACGCCGATGCCCTGGAGGCCTTCCTCGTCGTGCGAGTAGACCGGGATGACGCCGGAGATCTTGGTGTTGCCCGCACTGTCGGTGATGCGCAGCTCGCCGCTGCGCGAGGTGTGCAGCACGCTGCGGTCGGGGAGCACGGCCAGCGACATGGGCTCACCGGTCTCGGCGGCGCCCTTGGCAAGGGTGACCTGCTGGAAGTCCTCGGCGGCCGGCGCGGGCGCGGGCTCCTCGTGGGCGGCGGCCGTGCCCGAGGCGGCGCCCAGGCCGAGGGTGGCGGCGGCCAGCAGACCGCCGGTGAACAGAGCGAGGGATTTTCGGATGCGGAGCCCGGTGCGGCTGCCGCTGCGGGTTGTGTGCACGTGTCCTCCGGAGATTGCCGGTTGTGCGGGCGGTGGTGCCGTGCCGTTCGCGCGGGGACTGCCGCGCAGGTCAGCCGGGCCCGTGCGACGCCGGTGACTGGGAAATGACGCTGGTCTATGTCAGGAACATGACCAGAACGGTAGGCCTGTTCGTCCAGGACGGAAAGCCCTTGTGCGCAGAGTTGCCGGACTTTTTCCCGGGTCAGGACAAAGCGCGAGGAGGGCAGGGCGGAGCAGCCCGGCGGCGCGTGTGGGACCGCCGGGCACGTCGAGCCCGTCAGCTGCCTGAGGAGCGGGACTCCGGGGGCAGCGCCCCCCAGAGGGCGGTCAGTCGCTCCCCCCGAACGCCGCGTCGAAGGATGCGCTCGGCGGGTCGAAGTCGTACCGCTTCAAGGACGCCAGCGCCTCCGGGGCGCCCGCGAGCCGGTCCATCCCGGCGTCCTCCCACTCCACCGACACGGGGCCCGCGTAGCCGATGGACCGCAGCATCCGGAAGACGTCCTCCCAGGGCACGTCACCGTGACCGGCCGAGACGAAGTCCCAGCCCCGGCGGGGATCGCCCCAGGGCAGATGAGAGCCGAGGCGTCCGTTGCGGCCGTCCAGCCGCTTGCGGGCCTCCTTGCAGTCCACGTGGTAGATCCGGTCCCGGAAGTCGTAGAGGAAGCCGACCGGGTCCAGGTCCTGCCAGACGAAGTGGCTCGGGTCGAAGTTGAGGCCGAAGGCCGGGCGGTGGTCCACCGCTTCGAGCGCGCGGTGCGTGGTCCAGTAGTCGTACGCGATCTCGCTGGGGTGCACCTCGTGCGCGAAGCGGACGCCCTCCGCGTCGAAGACGTCCAGGACCGGGTTCCAGCGCTCCGCGAAGTCCTCGTAACCGCGCTCGATCATGTGCGGCGGGACCGGCGGGAACATCGCGACCAGGTGCCAGATCGAGGAGCCGGTGAAGCCGATGACGGTGTCCACACCGAAGGCCGCGGCCGCCCGCGCGGTGTCCGCCATCTCGGCGGCGGCCCGCCGTCGCACCCCTTCCGGCTCGCCGTCGCCCCAGATCCGGGTGGGCAGGATGCCCTGGTGGCGTTCGTCGATGGGGTGGTCGCAGACGGCCTGGCCCACCAGGTGGTTGGAGACCGCCCAGCACTTCAGGCCGTACTTGTCGAGCAGCGCCCGGCGGCCGTCCAGGTAGGCCGGGTCGGCGAGAGCCTTGTCCACCTCGAAGTGGTCGCCCCAGCAGGCGAGTTCGAGGCCGTCGTACCCGAAGTCGCGGGCGTGCCGGCAGACCTCCTCCAGGGGGAGGTCTGCCCACTGGCCGGTGAAGAGGGTGAAGGGGCGGGGCATGGGGACGGACCTCCTAGAGGGTTACGGGGGTGAGGACGGAATTCTTCGCGGCGCTCTCCTCCACGGCGGCCAGCACCCGTTGCACCTGGAGGCCGTCCGCGAACGTCGGGACGTCCGGGGTGCCCCCGGCGATGGCGCACACCACGTCCCGGGCCTGGTGGACGAAGGTGTGCTCGTAGCCGAGGGTGTGGCCCGGCGGCCACCACGCCTCCAGGTACGGATGCTCGGGCTCGGTGACGAGGACGCGCCGGAAGCCGGCCGTGGCGGCGGATTCGGTGTGGTCGTGGAAGGACAGTTCGTTGAGGCGCTCCAGGTCGAAGGCGAGCGAGCCGCGCTCCCCGTTGATCTCCAGGCGCAGGGCGTTCTTGCGGCCGGCCGCCATCCGGGTCACCTCCACGGTCACCAGGGCGCCGGAGCCCAGCCGCCCGGTGAAGGCGGCGGCGTCGTCCACGGTGACCGGGCCGGTGCCGACGGCCGCCGCTCCGCCGCCGAGGCCCCCGGCCGGTCCGGCGGGCCGGGGGCGTTCGCGTACGAAGGTCTCGGTCAGCGCCGACACCGCGACCAGCGGCTCCCCCGCGAGGTACTGCGTCAGGTCCACCACATGGGCCCCGAGGTCGCCGAGGGCGCCGGAGCCCGCACGGTCCTTGTCGAGCCGCCAGGTGAGCGGCGACGCGGGGTCGGTCAGCCAGTCCTGGAGGTAGACGGCGCGCACATGGCGCAGGGCGCCGAGCCGGCCGTCCTCGATGAGCCGGCGGGCGTGGGCGAGGGCGGGCACCCGGCGGTAGTTGAAGCCGACGAAGGCCGACCGGCCCCGGGCGGCGGCGCTCCGGGCCGCCGCCGTCATGACCTCCGCCTCGGCCACGGTGTTGGCGAGCGGCTTCTCGCAGAGGACGTGCTTGCCGGCCTCCAGGGCGGCGACGGCGATCTCCGCATGGCTGTCGCCCGGTGTGCAGATGTCGACCAGGTGCACGTCGTCGCGGGCGATCAGGGCGCGCCAGTCGGTCTCGGCGGCGGCCCAGCCGTGCCGGCCGGCCGCAGCCTCGACCGCGGCGCGGTCGCGTCCGCAGACCGCGGCCAGGACGGGCCGCATCGGCAGGTCGAAGACGTGTCCGGCGGTGCGCCACCCCTGGGAGTGGGCGGCGCCCATGAACGCGTATCCGACCATGCCGATCCCGAGCGTCGGCGGCGCTGCCGACTCCTGCTGCGTCTGATCCCTCTGAGCCATCCGGGGCTTCCTCCTCGTCGGTGATGCGGCACGTACGGTGGCGGGGCGGGTCAGTTGAAGCCCGTCGGCAGGTACTGGTCGACGTTGTCCTTGGTGACGACGGCGGAGTACAGGGTGAGGTTGGTGGGGATCTCCAGCTCGGCGAGCCCGGCCACGCCCTTGGACTGACCGAGGGCGCGGGCCAGGTCGATGGCGGAGGCGGCCATGGTCGGCGGGTAGAGAACGGTTGCCTTCAGGACGCTGTTGTCGGCCTTGATGGCGTCCATCGCGGACTTGGCCCCGGCGCCTCCGACCATCAGGAACTCGTCGCGGCCGGCCTGCTGGATGGCGCGCAGCGCGCCCACGCCCTGGTCGTCGTCGTGGTTCCACAGGGCGTCGAACTTCTTCTGCGCCTGGAGGAGCTGCGCCATCTTCGCCTGGCCCGACTCCACGGTGAAATCGGCGGCCTGACGGGCCACCAGCTCGATGTTGGGATAGTTCTTCAGTGCGTCGGCGAAGCCCTTGCTGCGCTGCTTGGTGAGTTCCAGGTTGTCGATCCCGGCCAGCTCGACGACCTTGGCGTTCTTCTTGTCCTTGAGCTGTTCGCCGATGTAGGTGCCTGCGTTGAGGCCCATGCCGTAGTTGTCGCCGCCGACCCAGCAGCGGTATGCCTGCGGTGAGGCGAAGACGCGGTCGAGGTTGATGACGGGGATGCCCGCGCGCATGGCCTCCAGGCCGACCTGGGTGAGGGCCTTGCCGTCGGCGGGCAGGACGACCAGGACGTCGACCTTCTTGTTGATGAGCGTCTTGACCTGGCCGATCTGGGCGGCGGTGTCGTTGGACCCCTCGGTGGTCTCCAGGGTGACCTCGGAGTACTTCTTCGCGCGGGACCTGGCCTGCTCGTTGATGGCGTTGA
Organism: Streptomyces sp. NPDC008163; assembly: GCF_042956885.1. Taxonomy (NCBI): domain Bacteria; kingdom Bacillati; phylum Actinomycetota; class Actinomycetes; order Kitasatosporales; family Streptomycetaceae; genus Streptomyces; species Streptomyces sp. NPDC008163. Next base: position 387,431 of record NZ_JBIBHG010000003.1, read on the forward strand.
GCCAGCCGTGGTCGGCCTGGGGCCCGGCGAAGCCGATGGTGACGGGCTTGCCCGGCTTGTCGTCGGCGGCGGGCGCCCCGCTCTGCGCGGGTGCGTCCTTCTCCTTGGGGTCGTTGCTGGTGCAGGCGGTGAGGAGGGCGCCGGCGGAGACGGCTGCGGTGCCGAACAGGAGCCCTCTGCGACTGGTTTGCGGCATGGCTGTGGAACCCTTCATCCGGTGGGTGGCGGTGCGGGAGGTGGACGGACCGGGGTGGTTCAGGTCTCGGTGCGGGCGGTGCGGCTCTGGACGAGCACGGCGGCGACGATGATCGCGCCCTTGGCGATCTGCTGGACGTCGCTCTGCAGGTTGTTGAGCGCGAAGATGTTGGTGATCGTGGTGAAGATCAGGACACCGAGTACGGAGCCGGTGATGGTGCCGCGTCCGCCGCTGAGGAGGGTCCCGCCGATGATCGCGGCGGCGATGGCGTCGAGTTCGTAGAGGTTGCCCGCGGTGTTCTGGCCCGAGCCGGACAGGATGATCAGCATGAACGCGGCGATGCCGCAGCACAGTCCGGACAGCAGATAGAGGTAGAGCCGCTGCCTGCGGACGTCGATGCCGGCGAGCCTGGCCGCCTCGGCGTTGCCGCCGATGGCGACGGTGCGGCGGCCGAAGGTCGTACGGTTCAGCAGCAGCCAGCCGGCGGCGGTGACCGCGGCGAAGATCAGGACGAGCGGCGGGATACCGAGGACGTAGGAGTCCGGGAGCCCCAGGTTCAGCACCGCGTCGACGGTGACGATCTGGGTCTTGCCGTCGGTGATCATGAGGGCGACGCCGCGCGCCGAGGCGAGCATCGCCAGCGTCGCGATGAAGGGCACCACCCTCCCGTACGCGATGAGCACCCCGTTGACCAGTCCGGCGCCGAGGCCGACGAGCACGGCGGTGAACAGGATGCCCGCGAGCCCGTACTCCTGGGTGGCGACCGTGCTCGCCCAGACGGAGGCCAGGGCGACCATCGCGCCGACCGAGAGGTCGATACCGCCCGAGGTGATGACGAAGGTCACGCCGACGGTGACGACCCCGATCACGGACGCCTGGGTCAGGATGAGTTGGAGGTTCCCGGTGTCCAGGAAGGCATCGGGTTCGGTGAAGCCGCCGACGGCGACGAGCACGGCGAGAATGCCGAGCAGGGACAGGGTGTGCAGGTCCAGGCGCAGCCCGGGGGTGCGCCTGGGGCCGGACTTCTTCAGGGTCACGGGGGTGGGGCCCTGGTCCGGCCCGCTCTGCCGCGCCGCGGGAACGGGGTGGGTCATGGCATCGGGCTCCCTTCCATCACGAGGTCGAGTACGCGGTGCTCGTCCAGCTCCGTGGCGTCGGCGGTGTGCACGACGCGTCCTTCGCGCAGGACGAGCACCCGGTCGGCGAGGCCCAGGACTTCGGGCACTTCGCTGGAGACGAGCAGCACGGCAAGCCCTTCGTCGGCCAGCCGGCGGATCACGGCGTAGAGCTCGGCGCGGGCGCCGACGTCCACGCCCCGGGTCGGTTCGTCCAGCAGCAGGACCCGGCAGCCGCGCAGCAGCCAGCGGGCCAGGACCGCCTTCTGCTGGTTGCCGCCGGAGAGGTTGCGGACGGGAGTGTCCGGGTTGTCGGGGTGCAGCGACAGGGCCCGGGTGGCCTCGCCCGCCGCCCTGCGCTCCGCGATGCGGTCCAGCCAGCCGGCCCTGGAATAGCGGGACATCGTGGACAGCGAGACGTTGCGGGTGACGGATTCGAGCATCAGCAGGGCCTGCGCCTTGCGCTCCTCGGGGGCGAGGCCGATGCCGGCGGCGACGGCGGAGCGCACGCTCCCGGGCCGCAGCGCCTGCCCGTCGACGGTGACCCGCCCCGAGGTGGCCCGGCGCGCCCCGTAGACCGTCTCCAGGATCTCCGAGCGCCCGGAGCCGACGAGTCCGGCGAGGCCGACGATCTCCCCGGGCCGGACCTCCAGGTCGACCGGGTCGAACTCCCCGTCCCTGGCCAGCCCTTCGACGGTGAGTACGGGGGCGGCCTCGGCGCGGCCGGCGGGCGGCGGGGTCCGGGGCGGGAAGACGTACTCCACCTTGCGGCCCGTCATCAGCGCCACGATGTCGTGTGTCGGGGTGGACTCGGCGGGCAGCCCGGCGGCGACGGCCCGGCCGTCCTTGAGCACCGTCACCCGGTCGCCGATGCGGCGGATCTCCTCCAGGCGGTGCGAGATGTAGACGACGGCGACGCCCTCGGCGGTGAGCGAGGCGATGATCCGGAAGAGGTTGCCGACCTCGTCGGGGTCGAGCGCGGCGGACGGCTCGTCCATCACGATGAGGCGTACGTCGTGCGAGAGCGCCCGGGCCATGGACACGATCTGCTGCTGGGCGGCGGAGAGTTCGCCGACCGGCCGGGCCGGGTCGATCTCCGGGTGGCCGAGCCGGGCCAGCAGGGCGGCGGCCTCGGTGCGGGCGCGGCGGGAGCGGACGACGAATCCGGCGCTGGTGAACTCGTGGCCCAGGAAGACGTTCTCGGCGACCGACAGGCCCCGGACCAGGTCGAGTTCCTGGTAGATGGTGGCGATGCCGAGGCGCATCGCGGCCATGGGCGACTTGAGTTCGGCGGGTTCGCCGCGCCAGGTGATCGCGCCGTCGTCGGGCTGGTGGGCACCCGCCAGGACCTTGATGAGGGTGGACTTGCCGGCCCCGTTCTGGCCGAGCAGGCAGTGCACTTCGCCGGCCTGGACCTCCAGGTCGACGCCGTCCAGGGCGCGGACGCCGGGGAAGGACTTGGTGATGCCGGACATGGTGAGCAGCGGTGGTTGCGGAGCCATGACGAATCCCCTCGGCGGACGAGGTGTGGGTGTGTGGGGCCGGCCGCTCGGGGCGGGCGGCGGACGGGTCAGGCGGGTGAGAAGAGGTGGTCGCTGATGAGCCTGGCCGCGCCGGTGACTCCGGCGGCGGGTCCCAGCTCACCCAGGACGATGGGCAGGTTGCCGGTGGCCAGCGGCAGCGAGCGCCGGTAGACCTGGGCCCGGACGGCGGCCAGCAGGGTGTGGCCGAGTCCGGTCACCCCGCCGCCGATCACCACCAGGGCGGGGTTGAAGAAGCTGACGAGGCCCGCGATGACCTGGCCGACGCGGTTCCCGCCCTCGCGGATCAGGAGGAGCGAGGCGGCGTCCCCGGCGGCCGCGGCGGCGGCCACGTCCGCGGCGGTGAGCCGGCCGGACGCCTCCAGGCGGGCCGCGAGTTCTGCGGACTGTCCGGAGCGGGCCGCGTCCTCGGCGTCGCGGGCGAGCGCGGCGCCGCTGAAGTGGGCTTCCAGGCAGCCCCTGTTGCCGCAGGCGCAGAGCCGGCCGCCGGGTTCGACCTGGATGTGCCCGATGTCGCCGGCGCTGCCCGTGGCGCCCCGGTGGACGGTGCCGCCGACGACGATGCCGCAGCCGATGCCCGTACCGATCTTGACGCAGAGGAAGTCGCCGACGGAACGGGCGATGCCCGCCTGTTGCTCCCCCAGGGCCATCAGGTTCACGTCGTTGTCGACCATGACCGGGCAGCCCAGCTCCTGGCTGAGTGCCTCGCGGACCGGGAAGCCGTCCCAGCCGGGCATGATCGGGGGTGCGACGGGGACGCCCTCGGGGAAGCGGACCGGTCCGGGGACGCCGATCCCGGCGCCGTCGAAGCTGTCGGCGAGCCCGGAGTCCCGGAGCTTCGCCGCCATGGACAGCACCTGCTCGAAGACCGCGACGGGTCCGTCGCGTACGTCCATGGGGTGGTTGAGGTGGCCCAGGACCTCCAGTTCCGCGTTGGTGACCGCCACGTCGACGGAGGTGGCGCCGATGTCGACCCCGAGGAAGCGCAGGTGCGGGGCGAGCCTGATGTTGTGCGAGCGGCGCCCGCCCCGGGACGCGGCGAGCCCGTCGGCGACGACGAGGCCGGTCTCCAGCAGCCGGTCGACCTCGACGGCCAGCTTGGACCGGGAGAGGTCGACCTGGTCACCCAGCTTCGCCCGGGAGTTGGGCCCACCGTCGCGCAACAGCTTGAGCAGTCGCGCCTGGTGGGCGTTCGCGGGTCGTGCCGTCATTCGTCTCACGCGCCCCTCCCGCCTCGTCGGCCTGTCCGTCGGGCTTGGGAGGGGAACGTAGCAGCGACGGCCGGGAGTGGGAAGAAGTCGCGCAGGAATCCGGCGAACTTTCTCCACTCCGAGGACAAAGAGCGCCGCTACGGGCAGCTGATCACCTGTCCCGCGTAGCTGAGGTTGCCGCCGAAGCCGAAGAGGAGCACCGGCGCGCCGCTGGGGATCTCGCCGCGTTCGACCAGCTTGGACAGGGCCATGGGAATGGAGGCGGCGGAGGTGTTGCCGGAGTCGACCACGTCGCGCGCGACGACGGCGTTGACCGCGCCGATCTTCCGGGCCACCGGCTCGATGATCCGCAGGTTGGCCTGGTGCAGGACGACCGCGGCCAGGTCTTCCGGGGTGAGGCCCGCCTTCTCGCACACCGTGCGGGCGATGGGGGGCAGCTGGGTGGTGGCCCAGCGGTAGACGGACTGGCCCTCCTGCGCGAAGCGCGGCGGCGTCCCCTCGATGCGGACCGCGTCCCCCATGCCCGGGACCGACCCCCAGAGCACCGGTCCGATCCCGGGTCGCTCCGCATCGGGCGGGTCGGCGACGACGACGGCCGCACCGGCCCCGTCCCCCATCAGCACACAGCTGGAACGGTCGGTCCAGTCGACGATGTCGCCCATCTTGTCGGCACCGATGACCAGGGCGCGGGTGGCGGCTCCGGCCCGCAGCGCGTGGTCGGCGGTGGCGAGGGCGTGGGTGAAGCCGGAGCACACCACGTTGATGTCCATGACCGCGGGCGCCTCCATGCCGAGGCGGGCGGCGACCCGGGCCGACATGCTCGGTGAGCGGTCGATGGCGGTGGAGGTGGCGACCAGCACCAGGTCGATGTCGGACGGCTGGAGACCGGCCGAGGCGAGGGCCTTGGCCGCCGCGTGCGCGGCCAGCTCGTCCACCGTCTCGTCGGGGCCGCCGATGTGGCGGGTCCTGATGCCGACGCGGCTGGTGATCCACTCGTCACTGGTGTCGACCATGGCCGCCAGGTCATGGTTGGTGAGCACCTTGGCGGGCTGGTAGTGGCCGAGCGCCACGACACGTGAGCCGGTCATAAAACAGGGTCCCCTCGCTCCATCTGTCAGGAACCAACCAGTCTTGGTCGCTACCGCCCGGTACGGGGGCAGGTGATCCCACAGGAATCCCGGCCCCGGCTTGGAGGGCTCGACACCACCCCGGTCGCCGGGGACCGGCCACTCCCGTTGCGGCGGCGCCCACGAGGTGCGGGAGAATGGCAGCGTCGGGGCGGCACCGCCGGTGCGGCCCGAGCCTCACCACACACAGAAACACGGTTCAACGGTCATGGGACGGGTCACCGAGCGCCGCCGCACCATTCGCATCCGGGACGGGGCCGTCTCCACCCGCCCTGACACCCTCGTCGCCGAGGAGCCCCTGGAGATCCGGCTGAACGGGAAGCCGCTGGCCATCACCATGCGGACTCCGGGCGACGACTTCGCCCTGGCTGCGGGGTTCCTGGTCAGCGAGGGCGTCATCGGCGATCAGGGCGATGTGCGGTCGATCGTGTACTGCGCGGGCGCGACCGCCGACGGGGTCAACACGTACAACGTGGTGGACGTCGGGCTCGCACCGGGTGTCGAGGTCCCCGACATCACGCTGGAGCGCAACGTCTACACCACGTCGTCCTGCGGGCTGTGCGGCAAGGCCAGCCTGGACGCCGTCCGCACCACGACCCGGCACACCGTCGCCGACACTCCCCCGCTGCTGCTGACCCCCGAACTGCTGGCCGGACTGCCGGACCGGCTGCGGGCGGCCCAGCGGGTCTTCGACCGGACGGGGGGCCTGCACGCGGCGGCGCTGTTCTCGGAGACCGGCGAGCTGGTGGACGTACGGGAGGACGTCGGGCGGCACAACGCGGTCGACAAGCTCGTGGGCCGGGCACTGACGGACGGCCGGCTGCCGCTGTCCCGGTCGGTCCTGCTGGTGTCGGGGCGGGCGTCGTTCGAGCTGGCGCAGAAGGCGGTGATGGCGGGGATACCGGTGCTGGCGGCCGTCTCGGCACCCTCGTCCCTCGCCGTCGACCTGGCGGCGGAGACGGGCCTGACCCTGGTCGGCTTCCTGCGGGGTCCTTCGATGAACGTCTACGCGGGAGAGCACCGCATCGCTCTGGACGCGGGCTGAGCCACCCCGGCGCGCGGCACCGCTTCGGACTGGACGCGGGCTGAGCCACCCCACACGGCTTCGGGCCGGAAGCTGGCTAGGACACCGCCGGTACGGCTTCCGGCGACACGGCGTCCTGAGCGTCGCGGGCGCGCCGCTTGGCGATGACCGCGCAGACCATCAGCTGCATCTGGTGGAAGAGCATCAGCGGCAGCACCGCCAGGCTCGCCTGGGCGCCGAAGAGGACGCTGGCCATGGGCAGCCCGGAGGCCAGGCTCTTCTTGGACCCGGCGAACTGGATCGCGATGCGGTCGGCGCGGCCGAAGCCGAGGCGCTGCGCGCCGTACCAGGTCACCATGAGCATCAGCGCGAGCAGCACCGCCTCGGCGGCGAGGAGCGCGCCGAGCCGGGCCGGGGTCACCTGGTGCCAGATGCCGGCGACCATGCCCTCGCTGAACGCGGTGTAGACGACGAGCAGGATCGAGCCCCGGTCGACCAGTCCGAGGACCTTGCGGTGCCGGGCGACGAAGCCCCCGATGCGGCGGCGCAGCAGCTGGCCCAGGGCGAACGGCAGCAGCAGCTGCACGCCGATCTTGAGCAGGGCGTCACCGGAGAACCCGCCCCCGTCGCCGCCGAGCAGCGCGGCGGCGAGGAGCGGGGTGAGGAAGATCCCGGCGATCGAGGAGAAGGACCCGGCGCAGATCGCGGCGGGGACGTTGCCCCGGGCGATCGAGGTGAAGGCGATCGAGGACTGGATGGTCGAGGGGACGAGGCACAGGAAGAGGAAGCCGCTCTGCAGCTGCGGCGACAGGACGTACGGTACGAGGCCGGCGCTCGCCAGGCCCAGCAGCGGGAAGACGACGAAGGTGCAGGCCAGGACCGTGAGGTGGAGCCGCCAGTGGCGCAGCCCGTCCAGCGCATCGGCCGTGGACAGGCGCGCCCCGTAGAGGAAGAAGAGGAGCGCGACCGCGCCGGTGGAGGCGCCGCCGGCCACCTCGGCGGCAGCGCCCGAGGCCGGCAGCAGGGCCGCGAGGACGACGGTGCCGATCAGCGCCGCTATGTACGGGTCGACCGGCAGCCAGGACGGCGGCGGCGGGATGCGGCGGCGGGTCATCTGCTCCACGTTTCGTTCGGTGTCTGTCCCGGGATCTCTCCCGGCCGGGCCGGGCGGGCCCGGGAACCATCCTGCTCGGACGCCCTCCGATCGGGAAACCCGTACACCGCTCTGACTGTCATCACGTTTCGCGATAGCCTGCCCGGCATGTACGACCCCGCGCAGCTGCGCACCTTCCTGGCCGTCGCCCAGACCCTGTCCTTCACCGCCGCCGCGCGCCGGCTTGGGGTGCGGCAGTCCACGGTGAGCCAGCACGTGCGGCGGCTGGAGGAGGCGGCCGGGCGGCAGCTGTTCGCCCGGGACACCCACCGCGTCGATCTGACGGCGGACGGCGAGGCGATGCTCGGTTTCGCCCGGACGATCCTGGAGGCGCACGAGCGGGCTTCGGCCTACTTCACGGGGACGCGGCTGCGGGGACGGCTGCGGTTCGGCGCCTCGGAGGACTTCGTGCAGACCCGGCTGCCCGAGATCCTGCAGACGTTCCGGCGCGACCATCCGGAGGTCGAGCTGGAGCTGACCGTGGAGCTGTCGGGGACCCTGCACCGGCAGCTGGAGGCGGGCCGGCTCGATCTGGTGCTGGCCAAGCGGCGGGCCGGGGACACGCACGGGCAGCTGGTCTGGCAGGACGCCCTGGTCTGGATCGGCGCCCCGGGGCTCCGGCTCGACCCGGACCGTCCGGTGCCGCTGGTCGTCTTCCCGCCGCCGGGCATCACCCGGGCGCGGGCCCTGGAGGTGCTGGAGGAGCAGGGCCGCTCCTGGCGGATCGCGTGCACCAGCGGCAGCCTCAGCGGCCTGGTGGCGGCCGCCCACGCGGGCCTCGGCGTGATGGCGCACACCCGGGGCCTGGTGCCGCCGGGCCTGGAGCCGGTGCCGAGCCGGGCGGGCCTGCCGGAGCTGGGCGCGGTGGACTTCGTCCTGCTGCACGGCAGGCGCCGGGGCGGGGCCCAGCAGGCGGCGGACGCGCTGGCGACGGCGATCCTGGCGGGCGGTGACCGGCTGATCCGCGGGCTTCGTGGGCGTGAACCCGCATGACCCGGCGCCGAGAGGGGGAGAATGCCTCAGACGTGGCGGCCGGAGCCCGGCAGACCCGCCGAACCGGGACACGGCCCCCCACACCGGCAGTGATCGCGGCGTACAGATTCGGTGGAGATTCCCGCCCGAGCTGCTTACTCCATGGTCAGAAGCGTGCCCGAGCCTTGCCCACTTGGCCGGATTTCGGCCCCTGACCTGTGCATATACCAAGTGGTACGGGCCGTTCCGGACCCTCCCGCGCCGACGTCCGGTGGGGTAGCGTCGCGGCGCTGTGCGGAGCACCTCAAGGAGCAGGTCATTGCGCGAATTCACTGTCCCGCCGATGGCGGCCGCGCCCCTCGTGGGCGGCCTCGCCGACGTCGTGTTCGACCATGCCGACGAGGAGCCGCACCGGGTCGCGCTCGGCCGGAAGGACGCGGACGGGAACTGGCGGGACGTGACGTCGGCCGCGTTCCGCGACGAGGTCCTGGCGCTGGCCAAGGGGCTGATCGCGCACGGGGTGCGGTTCGGCGACCGGGTCGCCCTGATGTCGCGTACGCGCTACGAGTGGACCCTGTTCGACTTCGCGCTGTGGGCGGTGGGCGCCCAGTCGGTGCCGGTCTACCCGACGTCGTCCGCCGAGCAGGTGCTGTGGATGCTGCACGACGCCGAGGTGTCGGCCGTGATGGTGGAGCACGAGGACCACGCGATGACGGTGGCCTCGGTCATCGACCGGCTGCCGCAGCTGAAGCGGCTCTGGCAGCTGGACGCGGGCGCGGTGGCGGAGCTGGTCGAGGCGGGGGCGCACGTCGAGGACGAGGTGGTGCACCGGCACCGGCGGGCGGTGACCCCGGAGTCGGTGGCGACCGTCATCTACACCTCGGGGACCACGGGCCGTCCCAAGGGCTGCGTCCTCACCCACGCCAACTTCATGTTCGAGGCGGACACCATGGCCTCGCGCTGGGAGTCGGTCTTCCACTCCAGACCGGGCGACGAGGCGGTGACGCTGCTCTTCCTGCCGCTGGCGCACGTCTTCGGGCGGATGGTGGAGATCACCGCGATCCGGGGCCGGGTCAAGCTGGGACACCAGCCCGAGCTGTCCGCGAAGGCCCTGATGCCGGACCTGGTGTCGTTCCGGCCGACGTTCATCCTGGCGGTGCCGTACATCTTCGAGAAGGTCTTCAACGCGGCCCGGCGCAGGGCCGAGGCCGAGGGCAGGGCGGGGCCGTTCGACAAGGCCGTGGACATCGCCGTGAAGTACGCGGAGGCGATGGAGGCCCGGGCCTTCGGCACCGGCCCGGGGCCGTCGGCCGGGCTGCGGATGCAGCACCAGTTCTTCGACAAGGTCGTGTACAAGAAGGTCCGCGAGGCGATGGGCGGCCGCATCCGGCACGCCATGTCGGGCGGCTCGGGCATGGAGCGCAGCCTCGGCCTGTTCTTCGCGGGCGCCGGGGTCACGGTGTACGAGGGGTACGGGCTGACCGAGACGACGGCTGCGGCCACCGCGAATCCGCCGGAGCGCACCCGGTACGGCACGGTCGGGCAGCCGATCCCCGGCAGCACAGTGCACATCGCGGAGGACGGAGAGGTGTGGGTGCACGGGAGCCATGTCTTCGGCGGGTACCTCGGCGACCCGAAGGCGACCGACGCGGTCCTCAACGACGGCTGGCTGGCCACCGGGGACCTGGGCTCGCTGGACGAGGACGGCTATCTGACGATCACCGGGCGGAAGAAGGAGATCCTGGTGACGTCCGGCGGCAAGAGCGTGTCGCCGGCCGCCCTGGAGGAGCGGGTGCGGGCGCATCCGCTGGTGGCGCAGTGCATCGTCGTCGGCAACGACCGGCCCTACGTGGCGGCGCTGGTCACCGTCGACCAGGAGGCCGTGGAGCACTGGCTGACGATGCAGGGGCGGCAGCAGCTCCGGCCGGGCGAGCTGGTCCGCGACCCGGACCTGGAGATGGAGGTGCGCCGGGCGGTGGTGGCGGCGAACACCGCGGTCTCGCAGGCGGAGTCCATCCGTACGTTCCGGATCCTGGCGCACCAGTTCAGCGAGCAGCACGGGCTGCTCACCCCGTCGCTGAAGCTGAAGCGCAAGGCGATCGAGGCGGCGTACGAGACCGAGGTGGAGGCGCTGTACCGCTGAGCGGGGAACGGATCGCGAGGACCGGGAATGCGCGGGCGTTCTTGATCGTTCATCCTGGGAGTCCCACCCCTCAACGTTAGGATCCTCAGCTCGTGAGCCAGGTCCCCTCCCTCACCCTCAACAACGGCGTCGAGATGCCCCAGCTCGGGTTCGGAGTCTGGCAGGTGCCGGACGACGAGGCGACGAAGGCGGTCGCCACCGCCATCGAATCCGGGTACCGGAGCATCGACACCGCCGCGATCTACCAGAACGAGGCGGGCACGGGCAAGGCCATCGCCGCCTCGGGCGTCGCCCGCGACGAGCTGTTCGTGACCACCAAGCTGTGGAACAGCGAGCAGGGCTACGACTCGACGCTGCGCGCCTTCGACGCCTCGCTGGAGAAGCTGGGCCTCGACTACGTGGACCTGTATCTGATCCACTGGCCGGTGCCGGCCAAGAACGCGTACGTCGACACCTACCGGGCGTTCGAGAAGATCTACGCCGACGGCCGCGCGAAGGCCATCGGTGTGTCGAACTTCCTCCCGGAGCACCTGGAGCGGCTGCTCGGTGAGACCTCCGTGGTGCCGGTGCTCAACCAGATCGAGCTGCACCCGCAGCTCCAGCAGGCGGAGTCGCGCGCCCTGCACGCCAAGCACGGCATCCTCACCGAGGCATGGTCGCCGCTCGGTTCCGGCAAGGGCCTGCTCGATGTCCCGACGGTCCTCGCGGTCGCCCGCAAGCACGACCGCACGCCCGCCCAGACGGTGCTGCGCTGGCACCTCCAGACGGGCAACGTGGTGATCCCGAAATCCGTGACGCCGTCGCGGATCGCGGAGAACATCGACGTGTTCGACTTCGAGCTGGACGCCGACGACCTGGCCGCGTTCGCGGCGCTGGACGAGGGCAAGCGGCTCGGCCCGAACCCGGGCGAGTTCAACGTCGGCGCCTGACCGCCACGGTTTCACGGAGCCGCCGCCCCCGCTCGCACGCGAGCCGGGGCGGCGGTTTTCGCCGCTGTACGGAGACGGCTCAGGCGTCGCGCCGGCCCAGGTGGAGGGTGCGGGCAAGGAGCAGGAAGACGTCCGGGCGGCGGTAGAGGGATGCCGGGTCCTCGGGGTCCAGGAGCCGGTCGAGCACGGCGAGGTCCTCGGCGTCCAGGTGCTCGCGCAGCCCGCCGCTGCGGCGGGTGAAGTCGGCGATCACCTGTTCGCGGGCCGCGTCGCCGAGGGGCGCGGGCAGGTCGAGCAGGAAGCTGCGGGTGCCCTGCGGGGTGAGGCCGGCCGCGTCGAAGAGGGCCGCCCAGTTCTCGACCTCGCGCCGGGCGTCGGGCAGGTCCGCGCGCATCTGCTGGAAGAGTTCCGCCTCGGCGGCCTCCATCCGGGCTTCGATCCCGGGCCTGCCGAAGCCCAGGTCGCGCGGGAGCTGCCGGACCTGGAGCCCGCCCTCGACCAGGGCGACGGTGCCACCGGGGCGCAGCAGTCCGCCGAACCCGGCGAGCACGGCGCGCTGGTCGCCCATGTGGTGCAGGGTGTTGCCGGCCCAGATCAGGTCGGCCTCGCCCAGGGCGGACAGCTCTTCGGGGAGCGTGGCGTGCAGGGTGGTGACCCGGTCGTCGAGCCCGAGCCGCCGTGCCCGGTCCCGGGTGCGGTCGAGCAGGGCGGGGGTGCCGTCGACGGCGACGACCTCGGCGTCCGGGAAGACCTCGGCGAGCAGGCAGGCGACCACCCCGGGTCCCGCACCGACGTCGAGGACCCGGCGGACCTTCGGGGCGGTGGGCAGGGCGGCGATCCAGCGGGCCGCCTCGGTGTACTGCGCGCTGCTCAACTCGGCGTTGCGCTCCAGGAGCGGGGCCATGACGTCCCAGTCGGGTTCCGACCCGCCGTGGTGGTGCCCGTGCGCGGAGGGCTCGTGGTGCAGGCTCTGCTGGCCGTCGTGGTGGTGGCCGTGGCCGGAGTGGTTGCTCATGGCACCAGGGTCACCACCCGCCGCCGAGCAGGCAAACTTCCTTGCCGTTCCGGCAAGCCGCCGGGGTGGGCTATCGGCGCCGGAGGGCCAGCAGCCGGTACTCCGGGGCGGCGCGCCTGCGGTCCTGGTCCGGCAGGGCGGCCAGACTCCGGACGAGCTGTTCGGCGGCGTCCCCCGGCAGGGCCAGGCGCGAGGCGTAGTAGCCCCGGCGGACCCCGCGTGCCACGCTCACCGGCGACCGGCCCTGCCCGTGTCCGGTGAAGAACGCGTCCCCCGCCACATCGAGGCCGTGCCCCGCCGCGTGGGCGACGACCCGGTCCGTACCGTCGGCCGGGGTGGGCACCAGGTACGGGGCGAACGTCTCGTCGATGTCGCTGCCCACGTCGTGCGCGGCGTCCTTGTCGACGGTGGTGACGAACACCCCGCCCGGTCGCAGCACCCGCGCCGCCTCGGCCACCACCGCCCGGACCGCGCCCGGTTCGCGCAGCAGATGCAGCAGCCAGACGGCGCTGACCGCGTCCACCCCCGCGTCGGGCAGGGGCAGCCGGCGGGCGTCGGCGAGCACCACGGCGCCGACGCGCTGCCGGGCGACGACGGCCATGCCGTGCGCGGCGTCGGACCCGGTCACCCGCAGCCCGGGGCGTCCGGCGGCGATCCGGCCGGTGACCAGCCCCGTACCGCAGCCGATGTCGAGCAGGGAGCGCGCCGTGTCCGGTATCAGGCCGAGCACGGCGGCGGCCGCCGCCTCGGCACGCGGCAGCCCGCCGCGCGTGGCGTCGTAGACGGCGGCCTCTTCGTTGTAATCCAGCATCAGGAGGCGACTCTAGGCCATGACACCCGCCCCTGGGCGCGGACCAGTGGTCTGAACCACCGATGTATTGCCGTGCGGCGACGGGGGCCATAACGTGCGGTGATGGAGCTGGAGTTGCGCCATCTGCGAACCGTACGTGCCATCGCCGACACGGGCAGCCTCACCAAGGCCGCCAGCGCGCTGGGCCTCGCGCAGCCCGCGCTGAGCGCACAGCTGCGGCGGATCGAGAAGGCGCTCGGCGGCCCGCTGTTCGACCGCGACCACACGGGCGCGCGGGCGACGCCGCTGGGCGAACTCGTCCTGGAGCGGGCCCGGATCGTGCTGCCCGCCGTCAGCGAACTCCAGGAGGAGGCGGTCCGGTTCGCCAACGCGATGGGGTCCATGGAGCGGTTCCGGCTGGGCGGCACGCACGGCCCGCTCCTCGGCGGCCTCGTGGACCGGCTGGCCGCCGCGCATCCGGCGGCGCCGGTGTCCACGTACACCTCCTGGTCGGTGGCCGAGATCGCCGCGCAACTGGTGGACGGGCGGCTCGACTTCGCGCTCATCGGGACCTGCGGCGAGAGCGCCCCGCCGGTCGCGGACCGGCTGGAGTGGCAGGTCGTCGGGGTCGATCCGGTCTTCGTGATGCTGCCGGATACCCATCCGCTGGCCGGCCGGGGCGAGTTGGAGCTGTCCGAGCTCGCGGACGAGTGCTGGGCGGACGTGCCGGGCGACGGCTGCTTCGCTGACTGTTTCGTGGCGGCGTGCGCGCGGGCCGGCTTCCGTCCGGTGTCGGTGTACGAGACGGACACCTCGTCCGTCGTCCATCTCGTCCAGGTGGGGCGCGCGGTGGGGCTGTGCCGGGCGACGTTTCCGCCGACGCCGGGGGTGGTGACGCTGCCGGTCGCCGGGGCGCCGCTGAGCTGGCGCCATCTGCTCGGCTGGCACCCGCGCTCGGCCGCCGCGTCGGCGGCGGCCGGTGCGGTGAGCGGCCACACCCGGTCGGCGTATGCCCAGGCGGTGGCACGCAGCGAGAGCTACACGCGCTGGCTCGACACGCACCCGGGTTTCGGCGCCGCGGTGTGAGGGCTACTCCGCCCCGTGGCCGGGTGCCACCGCCGCGACCCGGGCGGCGAGGCCGAGGTCCTTCTCGGTGACCTTGCCGCCGGCGTCGTGCGAGTTCACCCGGAGGGCGACGGTGTTGTAGCCGAGCGTCAGATCGCTGTGGTGGTTGAGCTCGTCCTGGATCGCGGCGACGTGCATCGCGAGCGCGGCGGCGGCGAAGTGGGAGGGCAGCCGGTAGGTGCGGCCGATCCGGTCCCCCTCCAGCGCCCAGCCGGGCAGCTCGCGCAGCCGGTCCTCGATCTCGTTCTGCGGCAGCGGTGCGGCGGGCATGGTGCGGCTCCCTCACTGGTGGTCGATGCCGGTCGGCGGTGCCGGTGACGTTACGGTCTCCGTATGACAACTGTCGCGCTCGACACGGGGGTAGGGCCGCTGCTGCGCAGCTGGCGGGAGCGGCGCCGGGTGAGTCAGCTGGAGCTCGCGCTGCGGGCCGGCTCCTCGGCGCGGCACATCTCGTTCATCGAAACGGGCCGCTCGCGCCCCAGCGAGGACATGGTGCTGAGGCTCGCCGAGCATCTGGACGTGCCGGTACGGGAGCGCAACGCCCTGCTGGTGATGGCGGGTTACGCCCCGCACTACGCGGAGACCGCGCTCGACGACCCGGCGATGGGCGCGCTCCGGGACGGCCTCGACCGGCTGTTGCGGGGCTACGACCCGTATCCGGCGTTCGTCGTGGACGGGACGTACACGGTGGTGGCGGCCAATCAGGGGATGACCCGGCTGCTCGACGGCGTACCGGAACACCTGCTGGCCCCGCCGCTGAACGCGATGCGGCTCACCCTGCACCCGGAAGGCCTGGCCCCGCGCATCCGCAACCTCCGCGCGTGGCGGGCGGACCTCCTCGCGCAGATGGAGCGCCAGATCGCGCTGGTCCGTTCGCCGGAGCTGCGCGCGCTGTACGAGGAGGTGGCGGGCTATCCGCTGCCGGCGGGGCCGGAAGGGGACGAGGACTGGCAGCCGCCCTCGTCGTCGGTGCCGTTCGCCCTGCCGCTGGTCATCGAGCACGAGGGGCACGTGCTGTCGTTCGTCGCCTCGATCGCCACGTTCAACACGCCGATGGATGTGACGGTGGCGGAGCTGGCCATCGAGACGCTGCTGCCGGCCGACGCGGACACCGCCGCGTATCTGCGCTCGACAGGGCCTGTCTGACGCTCCCGTCGTCCGCCCGGAGGGCGGGGGGCCGGGCGGCGTCAGGCGCATCCGGGAGTGCGTGCATGGCGTCGAACGGCAGACGGGAATGGTCGGACAGGCCCCGGGGCCGGGGCCGGACCGGGCCCGTGTCCGCCGGCCGGCGTGGCACGGGCCCGTGGCGGGCTACACCCGCGCCCCGTTGTCGCGCGGGTCGCGGCGTCCCGCACGCTGCCGGGCGCGCGGGGTCCGGGTGCGGGCGGGCGGCGGGACCTTGCTGGTGCGTTCCAGCAGCAGCGCGGCCGGTACGGCGGTCATCACCGAGGAGTACGTCCCCACGAGGATGCCGATCAGCAGGGCGAGCGCGAAGTCCTCCAGCGAGTCGCCGCCGAGCACGGCGAGGGCGGCGAGGATGAAGAGGGCGCCCATCCCGGTGTTCACCGTGCGGGGCACGGTTTGCAGCACCGCACGGTTGGCCACCTCCGCGAGGGGTTTGCGGCGGGTCTTCGTCCACAGCTCCCGCACCCGGTCGAAGACGACTACCGAGTCGTTGACGGAGTACCCGATGACGGTGAGGAGCGCCGCCAGGAAGACGCCGTCCACGGTCCGTCCCAGCCAGGCGAACACCCCGATCAGGATGATCACGTCGTGCACGAGGGCCCCGACCGAGGCGACGGCGAACGTCCAGCGGAACCGGACCGCCAGATAAGCCAGTTGCACGCATACGGCGATGGCCAGGGCGATGAGGGCGTTGCGCCGGAGTTCGTCGCCGAGGCTGGGGCCGATCAGCTCGTCGCGGACCTTGGTGGTCTCGCCGCCCTCGGCGGCCAGGGCGGCCCGCAGCGTGTGTTCGCCGTCGTTGTCGAGTTCGCCGGTGCGCACGGAGATGTCGCCCGCGCCGGCCGTGGTGACCTCGGCGTCCTTGAACCCGGCGCCCGCGAGGGCGTTACGCGCGGTCTCGATGTCCACGGGGCGGCTGGTGGCGTACTCGACCAGGCGGCCGCCGGTGAACTCCACGCCCAGGGTGACCCCGCGCACCACGATGCCCGCGACGGCCACCGCGACCAGTACGGCGGACACCGTCAGCCAGCGGCGCGGGGAGCGCATCAGCTGCGGGTCGCGCCGGGTGAGCCAGGTCCGCACCCGGCCCGGGATCGCGATGCCGTTGACGCCCCGGTAGTCCGCGACGAACCGCGAGTACGCCGCGATCTCGGTGAGGGCGCGGGCGATGACCAGCGCGGAGAACATCGACGCGAGGACACCGACGGCGAGCGTGACACCGAACCCCTTGACCGGTCCGGAGCCGAGGAGGAACAGCAGCCCGGCCGCGATGAGCGTCGTCACATTGGAGTCGGCGACGGCGGTCCAGGCGCCCTTGAAACCGGCGGCGAGCGAGGCCCGCAGGCTCTTGCCGGGCCGCCCGGCGTACTCCTCCCGGGCCCGCTCGAAGACCAGGACGTTCGCGTCGACCGCCATGCCGATCGCCAGGACGAAACCGGCGAGCCCGGGCAGGGTCAGCGTGACACCGAGGGCGACGAGGGCCGCGTACGAGACGACTCCGTACGCCGCGAGCGCCACGGCGGCGAGGGCGCCGAACAGGCGGTAGACGACGATGATGAACAGGGCGGTGGCCGCCGCGCCGATCAGGGCGGCCCGCGCGCCGGCGTCGATCGCGGCGGCGCCGAGCGTCGGCCCGACCGTCCGCTGCTCCACGATCTCGACCGGCACGGGCAGGGCGCCGCCCTCGATCAGCAGGGCGAGTTCGCGGGCCTCGTCCGCGCTGAACGAGCCGGTGATCTGCGTGGAGCCGGACGGCAGGCCCGAACCGCAGGAGACCGTCGGCGAGACCTGCGGCGAGGAGATCACCCGCTGGTCGAGCACGATGGCGACCCGGCGCCGCTCGTCCTGCACCGGGTGGCAGGCCGCCTCGCCGGTCAGCCGGGTCCAGTCCCGGCCGGCGTCCTTGTGGAAGTCGAGCGACACGGTCCAGCCCGCGCCCTGCTGGGCGTCGAAGGACGCGGACGCCTCCTTGACCCCGGCGCCGGAGAGCGCGACGGGCCCGAGGGCCAGTTCGCGGCCCTGCTCGTCGGGCAGGGTCAGCCCCTTGCCGTCCCCGCCGGGTTCGCCCGCGCCCCGGACGGCGTGGAAGGTCAGCTGGGCGGTCCTGCCGATGACCTCGGCGGCCTTGCGCGGGTCCTGGACGTCCGGGAGCTCCACGATGATCCGGTCCTCGCCGGACCGGGTGAGGGCCGGCTCCATCACCCCGAGCGAGTCGATGCGCCCGCGCAGCACCTCCAGGGTGCGGTCGGTGCTCTCGCGGTCGGCCTTCGCGGTGTCGGAGTCCTCGGCCTGGAGCACCATGCGGGTGCCGCCCTGGAGATCCAGGCCGAGTCTGGGTGACATGGTCAGCGTGATGAACACGGAGACGAGCAGCACGGCCGCAGCCAGAACCGCCCGCACCGTGGTGGCGCGCGTCATTGCGGGTTTCCTCCGAGGGGGCGCCGGGCACGCCCCCCGCCCGGTCAGGACGGCGGGAGCTGCGCGGCGTTGATGGGTCGCGGGACCGGAATGCGGTCCCCGGGCCGGTGAAGACCGGCACTCGGAGGCCCGCGCACACCGGGCAGCGCCACGCGCGGGCGCTGGACGGCGGGGACGGGGGCGGTCCGGACGGACCAGGGGACGGAACGCGGAAGGGGGGCCCGCGCGGGGTTCGGCACGAGCCCGCCGGGGCCGGGCGGGGGCAACTGGTGTGCGGCACGGGGGTGCTCGGCGGCGGCCCACGGGGTGGTGTCGGAGCCCCGGTCGACGGTGGCGGGCGGCGGGGTGGGCGGGTCGGTCCGGGGTGCCTCGGCGGTCGCCTGTTGTACGGGGAGGCCGGGGGCGGTCGTTGCGGTGGGCGCGAGGTCCCCAGGCGTCGCGGTCGGCGCGGTCGGCACGGTCGGCACGGTCGCCCCGGGAAGCGCCGCCGTCGCGCGTACGGGCAGGGTCCCCCCGGCCGACGCCCCACCCACGAGGGCGAGCACGGCGAGGAGCAGCGCGAGCAGGCAGTGCCGCGCGGCGGACGGGCGCCCCGCCTCCCCCGGGGGCGGCCCCGGGACCGGGCTCACCGGGGGCGGCCGGGCAGGGCGGGCGCCGTGGTGTGGCGGAGGACGGAGCCGAGGACCCGTCCGGCGCCGCGCACGACCGTGGTCGCCGGGTCGTCCGTGCGCCGGACCGGGACGCCGAGGCGGACGGCTATCCGGTTGGTGACGTCCGGCCGCAGCACACCGCCTCCGGCAAGCAACGGCCCCCTGCGCAGGGCCCCGAGCAGCGCGCCGTGCGGGTCCTGCCGCCACATGGACATGACCATGTCCAGGACGGCGCGGACGGTGGCGGTGGGCGGTTCGCCCGGGTCCAGGTCGCTGAGCCCGGTCTCGGCGAGCCGGGCGTCGTGCACCAGGCCGTCCACGAGCAGGGTCGCCTCGGTCAGCTCGGCCCCGATGTCCAGGACGAGGAGGGGGCCGCCGTCCCCCGGCCCGGCGCACGCGGCGGCGGCGCGGGCGCTGTCCAGGACGATGACGTCGCAGGGGCCGAGCGCGTGGAGCAGGTCGCGGGCCGCGGCCCGGTGTCCGGGGCCGGCGAGCACGGGATGGCTGAGGACGATGACCGCGTCCTCACGGCGCTCGCCCAGGGTCCGGTCGGCGATGCGGGCCAACATCCGGCCGCAGGCGTCCGGGTCCACGATGCGGCCGCGTCGCACGGGCCGGCCGGGGCCGTACTCACCGGTCCCGTGGACGGTGTCCGCGACGATGCCCCGGCCGGGCACCCAGGCCCGGACGCGGGAGCTGCCGAGGTCGAGGGCGAGGCCATGGGTGGCGCCCCGGTAGTGCCGGTGGACGGAGCGGTCGTGCCGCCGTCCGTCGCGCAAAGAACGCATCGCCCCTCACCCCCGGCGCGCAGCCGCAGCCGTACACACACCCGGTGACCCGCTGATCGCGAGGCATGGCCGAGCCCTCACTATGCAATAGGGAGGCAAAGAAAGCCACTCCCCAGCACAATCGAAGGACACGGCCCGCCCCTCGCCTCACGACCCGCCCGCACGACGGTCAGCGTGCGCCGCACCCACGCCCCGCGCGGTCACGCGCGTCACGCATCGACCGGCAGGAACTCCGCTATCAGCTCCGCGAACTCCTCCGGCGTCGCGATCCGCACCCCCAGGTCCTCCGCCTTGGTCCGCTTGGAGCCGGCCTTCTCCCCGGCCACGAGCAGCGTCGTGCGCGTGGAGACGCTGGAGGAGGACTTGCCGCCGGCCCGCTCGACCAGCTCGTTCATCTGGTTGCGCGACAGCTTCTCCAACGCACCCGTCATCGCCCCGGTGACCACCACGGTCATCCCGGCCAGCGGGGCGCCCTCGGCACCGGCGGCCGTCTCCCCGGCCTCCTCGCCCGGCGGGAGCGGCGGGGTCGCGCCCGGTTCGGTCATGTTCAGCCCGGCGGCGACCAGCTTGTCGATGAGCGGGGCGAGTCCGGCCAGCTCCGCGACGACACCGGCCGCCTTCTCCTTGCCGATGCCGTCGACCCGCTGCAACTCCTCCTCGTCGGCGGCTCTGATGCGGTCCATCTCCCCGAAGTGACGGGCGATCCGGCGGGACATGGAGCGCCCGGTGCCGCGCACGCCGAGGGCGCAGAAGACCCGGGAGAGCGGCTGCGACCGGGCCGTGTCGATCGCGGCCAGCAGATTGTCGGTGCTGGTCTCCCCCATCCGGTCGAGTGTGAGCAGCTGTTCGCGTTCCAGCATGAACAGGTCGGCGAAGTCGGCGACGAGTCCGGCGTCGACCAGCTGGACGACGCGGGTGGTGCCGAGCCCTTCGATGTCGAGCTGGTCGCGCCCGGCGGCATACGAGACGGAGGCGACGATGCGGCAGTCGCGGCCCCGCACACAGCGCCAGCGCTGCTCGCTGCTGTCGATCTCCGAACCGCACTGGGGGCACGCCTCGGGGAAGGCGATGGGCTGTTCGTCGCCGGTGCGCAGATGGGCGACGGGCGCCTCGATGCGGGGGATGATGTCGCCCGCCTTGTAGACCATCACGTGGTCGCCGACGCGCAGGTCCCGGCGGGTGATGTCGGCGGGGTTGTGCAACGTCGCGTAGCTGACGGTCGAGCCGTCGATCTCGACCGGCTCCAGCACGGCGCGCGGCGCGATGATGCCGGTGCGGCCCACGTTCCACTCGACGCCGAGGAGGCGGGTGACCTTCTCGACGGCGGGCAGCTTGTAGGCGATGGCCCAGCGCGGGGCCCGGGTGCCGGAACCGGCGTCGCGCCGGTCGGCCGCCAGGTCCGCCTTGATGACGATGCCGTCGATCCCGAACGGCAACGCGGCCCGCAGCGCGGCGACTTCCTCGATCCGGGCCTGGACCTCCTCAACGGTCGCGGCGGTGCGCGGCGCGACCTGCGTGCCGGCCGCGGTGTGCACGCCGAGCTCCGCGACCCGGGCGAGCACCCGGCTGTGCGGCAACTCGCTCAGCCCGGCGGCCGCTTCACCGGACTCGGGCAGCGGCAGCGCGCCGTACGCGAAGAACGTCATCTCCACCGTGTACGCGCGGTCCTTGGCGCGCAGGGTGCCCGCGGCGCCGTTGCGCGCGTTGGCGAAGGGGGCGCCGCCGTGCTCGGTGCGCACCGTGTTGGCCTGCTCGAACTGCTCGGTGGTCATCAGGATCTCGCCGCGTATCTCGATCGTGACCGGCTCCGTGAGCCGGGCGGGGAGCCCGACGACGGTCCCGATGGCGTGCGAGACGTCCTCACCGGCGGTCCCGTCGCCCCGGGTGATCAGCCGTTCGAGGCGGCCCTCGTGGTACCGCGCGGCGACCGCGAGCCCGTCGAGCTTCGGCTCGACGCTCCACGCGGTGACGGGCCGTCCGATCCGGCGCTCCAGGGACGCGGTCCAGGTGGCGAACTGCTCGGCCGAGAAGACGTTGTCGAGGGAGAGCATCGGCACCGTGTGCGGCACGTCCCCAACAGCCGCGCCGCCCGCCACCTTGCCGGTGGGCGAGGCGGGCAGCACCTCCTTCGGATGCTCCCGCTCGTACGCGGCGATACCGCGCGCCAGGCGGTCGTAGGAGTCGTCGTCGAGCGTGCTCTCGCCCGTGGCGTAGTACGCGGCGGCGGCCTGCGCGGCCTCCTCGACGGCGGCGGCGTAGGAGGCATGGTCGGCGAGCACGACTGCTGAGTTCGTCATGTCCTCCATCCTGCCGCCCACCACTGACAACGCCCCGGCCGAAAGAGCCGGGAGAGCGCTCTCTCGGGCCACCCCCCAGCGGTTTTGAGCGACAATCGCGAGAGAGAGCGCTCTCCCGGCCTTTACGGACCGAACTGCCGCCGTGACGCCCGGAATCGAAGGTGTGCCAGGTGTATTGACATGCTCTGAACACACTCCTACGTTCCCTGACAGAGAGCGCTCTCTCGCCTGATCAGCCCGCCCATGATCAGGGCACATCCCCCCACCACTTCCCCGAACAGGAGTGCCGTGCTCTTCTTCCGTCAACGACACAGCGGCGAGGACAGCCACCGCAGAACCCCGCCCCGGCGATACCGCACGGCGGCGCTCGCCGCCGCGGCGCTCGCCCTGACCCTCCTTCAGGCCACCACCGGCAGCGCGTCCGCCGGCACGGCGGCCCCCGCCCCCAAGGCGGCCGCCGACGTGGTCCGGGTGGCCGAATTCCTCGCCGAGTGCCCGTACACCCACCGGGCGCCCGACGACCCGATCGTCTTTCCGGGCCTGCCCGGCGCCTCGCACATGCACAGTTTCTTCGGCAACGACTCCACGAACGGCCACTCCGACCTGGCCTCGCTGGAGAAGGCCAGGAGCACCTGCTCACCCGACATCGACCTGTCGTCGTACTGGGTGCCGACCCTGTACGACGGGAACAAGGAGGTGGAGCCCACCGGCACCACGTTCTACTACCTGGGCGAGGGCGTCCGGGACGACGTCATCCGGCAGATCAAGCCCTTCCCCCGGGGTCTGCGGATCGTCGCGGGCAACGCCAAGGCGACCGGGCCGAACGACAACACGATCTCGCGCTGGTCGTGTCTGCACCACGGCGAGGTCAACCCGTCGCACGACTTCGTCAACTGCCCGTCCGACGCCATGCTGGAGTCGTACCTCGACTTCCCGCAGTGCTGGAACGGCAAGGACCTCGACTCGCCCGACCACAAGAGCCACATGTCGTACCCGGTCAACGGCGCGTGCCCGGCCACCCACCCGGTGCCGGTGCCCAAGCTCCGCCAGGTGCTGCGGTACCCGGTCAACGGTGACCCGTCCAGGTTCCGCCTGGCGTCCGGTCCCGGCTACACGATGCACGGCGACTTCTTCAACGTGTGGCCCGAGGCCGAACTGGCGCAGCGCGTACGCGACTGCATCAACGCCATCATCAAGTGCGGGGCCGACGGCACCCCCTGACGCACCCCCCGTCCCCATCCGCCCGTCCGGGGCCTCGCGCCCCGGACGGGCCCTCCCCCAGGGAGCCCCCGATGACAGCGGCCCGCGGCGCGGTGGCGCTCACCCTGCTGCTCCTCCTCCTGGCCGGCTGCGGCTCCCCCGCGGCCGAGCCGGAAGGCACTCCCCCGCCCTCCTCGTCCGCCACCGGCGCCCCCGCCGACCCCACGGACGCCGCCTGGGCGCAGCTGATGACCCCCATGAACGAGTCCGCCGTCGCACTCCTCTCGCTCGCCGCCGACCGCGCCGGCGAAGCCGCCGTGCGGCGCTGGGCGGCGGAGCTGCGCGCCTCGCAGAACGGTGAACTGGCCCGGCTGCGCCCGCTGCTGAGCCGGATGGGGCTCCCGGACACCAATGTGCACGAGGGCCACCACATGCCGGGCATGGTGACGGCCGACGACCTGGCACGGGCCCGCACGCTGGAGGGCGCGGCCTTCGACCGGTTCCTGGTGGACCGCATCGGCGGCCATCTGCGCCACACCGCCCAGGTGTCACGCTCCGAGACCGGGGCGGGCACCCGGCCGGACGCCAAGCGCCTCGCGGCCGCCCTGGTCGCCGCCCGCCGGACCGAGATCGCCCGGCTGCCCGACGTGTCCGGCTGACGGCCGGGTCAACGTCATCCCAAGGCGCCCAGGGTCGTTGTCCCGCCGGTCGTACCACCCGGTATAAAGACTGCATGCCTGCCGACGCGCCGCCACCCGCCCGTCCCGTGACCTTGGAGGACGTCGCCGGAGTGGCCGGGGTGTCACGGGCGACGGTGTCCCGGGTGATCAACGGGGCGACGACGGTGGACCCGGCGCTGCGGCGGACGGTGGAAGCGGCGGTGGACGCCACCGGTTACGTCCCCAACCGCGCGGCCCGCTCGCTGGTGACCCGGCGGACCGACTCGATCGCGCTGGTCGTCTCGGAGCGGGAGCGGCGCACCGTGCCCGAGCCGTTCGTCGGGCGGATGTTCTCCGACCCGTACTTCGGGCGGGTGGTGGCCGGGCTCCTGGAGGTCCTGCGCCCGGCGGGCATCCAGCTGGTCCTGATGCTGGCCGACGACCAGGAGTCGCGCGACCAGCTCCTCTCGTACCTGCGCCACGGGCACGTCGACGGGGTGGTCCTCATCTCGTCGCACGCGGACGACCCGCTGCCCGGGCTGCTGCACGGGACCCGGCTGCCCGCCGTGCTCGCCGGGCAGCCGCGCAGGCCGACCCCGCTCACCTATGTGGAGGCGGACCAGCGGGCCGGGGCGCGGCTGGCCGCCGACCATCTCGCCGCGCTGGGCCGGCGCCGCATCGGCACGGTGTCGGGCCCGCAGGACATGCCGGCCGGTCAGGCGCGGCTCTCCGGCTTCCTGGACGCAGCCGCGGCGCACGGCATCTCGGACGTGGTGACCGCCGAGGGCGACTTCACCCATGCCGGGGGCGCGGCGGCGATGCGGCGGCTGCTGGCGGAGCGGCCGGATCTGGACGCGGTGTTCATCGCGTCGGACCTGATGGCGCTCGGAGCGGTGCCGGTGCTGCTGCGGGCCGGGAAGGAGGTCCCGGACGACGTCGCGCTCGTCGGGTTCGACGACAGCAGTGCGGCGCTGGCCTGTGATCCGCCGCTGACGACGGTCCGGCAGCCGGTGGAGGAGATGTCGGCGGAGATGGCCCGGCTGCTGCTCAAGCAGATCGGCAAGCCGGTGGACCCGCCGCCTTCGGTGATCTTCCACCCGACCCTCGTACGGCGGCAGTCGGCCTGATCAGGCGCCCTCGGGCTCCTCGCCGGACGGCACCGGGACCTGGGGCCCGGACGCCTCCTGGAGCCAGTGTCTGAGGACCCGGTGCACGGCCTCGGCCCCGACGAGTTCGTCCGGGCGCGTCCCGTCCTCGTCGGTGACGGCTTCCAGTGGGTCGGTCAGGGTGCGCGGCCACAGCAGGAACGGCCGGGACTGGTCGCCGCCCAGGCCGCCGTGCGAGCCGATCTGCTCCTCGAAGGCGTGCACGGTGCCGGTGGCGGGGTCGTACATGGAGTTGACCATCACGTCGGCGACGTGCGGGAAGGTGTCCGTCCGCCGGATCGCGGCCGCGGCGCCGGGACCGTACACGGCCAGCGGCCCCTGTCCGTCGGCCAGCTCCGCCAGGGGCACCCGTACGCCGTCGCGGGCCAGCACGACCGAGCCGTGGTGCTCGCTGCGGACGAGCAGGAAGCCGATGCCCGGGTGGTTGGCGAGCGTGGAGAGCAGCGCGGGATGGCGGTGCTCCAGCTGTTCCTGGGAGGCGCGGCCCTCGATGTCCGGGAAGGAGATCAGGCCCAGGTTGCCGGAGGCGAGCACTATCGGGTCGGAGGGTTTCGCGACGTGCTCCTCCTGGCCCTCGGTGACCGGCCGGTGCAGGGCGATGCGGACCGCGTCGCGGGCCTCGGACGCGCTGCGGGTGCGCTGCGCGCGCCGGGGCACGGGCAGTCCGCTGCCCGCCCGCACGAGGTCCTTGAGGGTCAGCCCGTACACCCCGGCGAAGGTGTCCCCGGGGCTCTGTCCGTGGTCGGACAGGAGCACGATCCGGTAGGTGCGGGGCGCCTGCTCGGCGACCTCGGTGATCAGGGCGAGCGCCCGGTCGAGGCGGGCGAGCACCTTCTCCGCGTCGCGGCTGCGCGGTCCGGAGTGGTGCGCCACCTCGTCGTACGCGACGAGGTCGGCGTAGACCGCGGTCCGGCCGGCGAACATGTCGCCGATGACGGCGGCGACCACTACATCGCGCTCCACGACGGTCGCGAAGGCGCGGATGAAGGGGTAGAGGCCGCCGCGCTTGATGCGGGGCGTCTCCTTGCGGAGGCGGGACCGGGTCGACTGGGCGATCTCCCGGCAGACCTCCGCGACGAAGGAGCCGGCGGTACGGACGGCGTTGGCCGGGTCGGAGAAGTAGGCGAAGTACCCGGCCCGGGAGCGGCGGCCCTTGCCGAGTCTGGCGGCCATCGAGAGGACGAGCGCGAGCTGGGCGGCGCCGCCGCTGAAGAGGTTGCCCCGGCTGGCGCCGTCGAGGGTGAGCAGTCCGCCGTCCCGGGTGCGGGTGATGGCCCGGCGCTGGAGTTCCAGGGCGCTGGCGGGCTTGCTGGAGACCATGACGAGGCCGGTCTCCTTCTCGTACCAGCGGAAGGCGGGCACGTCGTGGTTGCTGCCGTGCAGGATGCCGAGCTGGCTGGCGCCGGTCTGGCTGGACCAGTCGGTGCGCCAGGGCATGAGCCGGTGTCCTCCGGGTCCGGCCAGCCAGTGCGCGACGGTGGGCATGACGCCCCCGGCGGCCGCCGCGACGAGGGCGTCGTGGCCGACCCCGTCGAGCTGGATGAAGACGGTGCCCTGCGGGCCGCCGCGCGCGTCGCCCGTGCCGGTGCGCCGGCGGCGGCGGTCGGCCAGGCGGGAGAGGCGGCGGCGGTAGGCGTTGTCGTCGCGCACGGCGAGGGCGGTGGAGGTCGCGGAGGCGACGGCGGACATCACGGCCGCGACGGCGACGGCGGTCTCCGGGGCCACGGTGCCCCGGCCGTCCGGGATGAGCCGGAGCGCGATCAGCAGCAGCGAGCCGTTGAGGAAGAAGACGAGGGCGCCGAGGACGAGGGCCGGGACGATGAGCAGGGCCCGTACCAGCACGGGCCAGACCAGCGCGGAGAGCAGTCCGAAGGCGCCCGCGCCCCACGCCGCGGCGAAGGCGGTCCTGGTGATGCTGTCGCCGTCGGGTGACTGGAGCCGGAAGTCGGGAAGGATGCCCGCGAGGGCGAGCATGGTGAGCGTCGAGACGGCCCAGACCGCGATCACCCGCATCAGCGCGGCGCCGGCCCGCCGCCATCGTCTGTCGCCCACGCCGCCTTCACCTCGTGTCCGGGCCCTGCCGTTCCGGGCCCTGTTCCAGCCTTTCACAGCGGCCTCGGCGGTCCTGCGGCCGGTCAGCAGCCGTTGTATCCGGCGGTCGGCATGGAGAGGCGGCGGTGCACTCCGGCCTTGCCGTCGGCGGTGTAGGACGGCTCGGTGAGCCCGGCGATCTCCAGACGCACGCCGCGCCGCTCGCACTCCGCGGTGAACTCCGGCACCGAGGCCAGGGCGCGGGCGAGGACCCGGTCGCAGGGGGCGACGAACAGCTCGACCTCGCCGCTGTCGATGCCGTCCCAGAGCGCGGGGTGGTCGGGGCGCAGCGCGTAGAGGCGCAGCTGCCGGGTGACGACGTAGCCCTGGTCGGCGGCCCAGCGCGCGCACATGGCGTGCTGGCCCCTGGTGTCCACGAGGAACGGATCGCTGTCCAGTTCCTCCAGTGGCGTCAGGCTGGCGATGGCCGCCACGCGTACGTCCCCCATGGCCCGTCCTTCTCCCCGTGATCGTCGTTCCCCGACCCTATGCGCCCGTTCCCGAGGGCCGAGGGAGCGTTCCGGGGCGGCGAGGGGGCGCACGGGGGCACGGGCCCGGACCGGTGATCCACGGGTGCGCCGGGGTACGCCGACCGGCCGGGCACGACTGGCCGTAGGCTCGTCGGGGCAGGTGTGGTGGGGTCCGAAGGGGTCCGGTGAGCAGGAGGAGGCGGCGCGTGCCGGTGGAGATCACCTGGTGGGGTCATGCCACGTGCACGATCGAGGACTCCGGGGTCCGCTTCCTCACCGATCCGTTGTTCGTACGGCGCTTCGCGCATCTTCGGCGGCGCCGGGGCGAGCTGCCCGGTCCGGACGCGGCCGCGGCCGATGTGGTCCTCATCTCGCATCTGCACTCCGACCATCTGCACCTGCCGTCGCTGGCGCGTGTCGCGCCGGGGGCGCGGGTGCTGGTGCCGCGCGGTTCGGTGCGGTCGGTGCCGGGGCTGCGGCTGCTGCGCCGGACGCGCGGTCTGCGGATCACGGAGGTGGTCGTGGGCGACGAGGTGCGGGTGGGCGGGGTGCGGGTCCGGGCGGTTCCGGCGCTGCACGACGGCCGGCGGCTGCCGCTGGGGCCGCACCGGTCCCCCGCGCTGGGTTACGTGGTGGAGGGCGCGGCGCGTACGTATTTCGCCGGGGACACCGGGCTCTTCGACGACATGGCGCGGGCGGTCGGCCCGGTGGACGTGGCGCTGCTGCCGGTCGGCGGCTGGGGGCCCTATCTGGGGCACGGGCATCTGGACGCGGGGCGGGCGGCGCAGGCGCTGACCCGGCTGCGGCCGCGCGCGGCGGTGCCGGTGCACTACGGCACGTACTGGCCGATCGGAATGGACGGGGTCCGGCCGCACGAGTTCCACGCGCCGGGCGAGGAGTTCGTGCGGAAGGCGGCGATGGCGGCGCCGGAGGTCGTGGTGCACCGGCTGGCGCACGGCGAGCGGGTGCGGCCGGAGGGCTGCGCGTGATCGAGTTCCTGCGCCAGACGGCGCAGCTGCCCGCCGAGTCGACGCAGCAGGCGGTCGGCTATCCGTCGCTGTTCCTGCTGGTGGCGCTGGGTGCGCTGGTGCCGGTGGTGCCGACGGGCGCGCTGGTCAGCTCGGCGGCCGTGGTGGCGTTCCACCAGTCGTCGCCGTTCTCGCTGCTGGTGGTGTTCGCGGTGGCGTCGGCGGCGGCGTTCCTCGGGGACATATGCCTGTACTGGCTGGGGCAGCGGGGGGTGCGGTCGAAGAACGGCTCCCGGTGGCTGCGGGCGATCCGGGACCGGGCGGCGCCGGAGCGTCTTGAGCAGGCCCAGGCGAAGCTGGACGAGCACGGGGTGACGGTCCTGGTGCTGTCCCGGCTGGTCCCGGCGGGGCGCATCCCGGTGATGCTGGCCTGTCTGCTGGGCCGGATGGAGCTGCGGCGGTTCGCCCGGGGCGACGCGCCCGCGTGTCTGGCGTGGGCGGCGACGTACCAGCTGATCGGCATCCTGGGCGGTTCGCTGTTCCCGGAGCCGTGGCAGGGCGTGGTCGCGGCGGTGGGCCTGACGCTGCTGATCAGCGGGGCGCCCGCGGTGTGGCGCCGGACGCGGGCGTGGTGGGCGCGCTGACGCCGTCCTGCCGGGCCGCCAGCAGGCGGGAGCCGCCGATGGGCAGGTCCCAGAGCCGGTCGCGGGGGTGTCCGGCGCGCTGCCAGGCGGTCCGCAGCCGGGTGAGCGGTTCGAGGACCGGTTCGGCGGAGAGCAGGAAGGCCGCCCAGTGCATGGGCGCCATGGCGTGGGCGCCGAGGTCCTCGTACGCCTGCACGGCCTCCTCCGGGTCGGCGTGGACGTCGCCGAGCCACCAGCGGGGCTCGTACGCGCCGATCGGCAGCAGGGCGAGGTCGATGCCGGGGTGGCGGCGGCCGATCTCGGCGAACCAGTGCCCGTATCCGGTGTCCCCGGCGAAGTAGATCCGGCCGCCGTCCGCCGGAGCCTTGGTGTCCTGGACGACCCAGCCGCCCCACAGCGAGCGGCAGGTGTCGGTGAGGGTGCGCCGGGACCAGTGGTGGGCGGGCACGAAGTCGAAGCGGACGCCGTCCAGCTCGGCGGACTCCCACCAGTCGAGTTCGGTGACGCACACGAAGCCCCGGCGGCGGCACCACTGGCCGAGTCCGGCGGGGACGAAGAGCGGGGTGTGCCGGGGCAGCCGGCGCAGGGTGGGGGCGTCCAGGTGGTCGTAG
This sequence comes from Streptomyces sp. NPDC008163, assembly GCF_042956885.1. Classification (NCBI taxonomy): domain Bacteria; kingdom Bacillati; phylum Actinomycetota; class Actinomycetes; order Kitasatosporales; family Streptomycetaceae; genus Streptomyces; species Streptomyces sp. NPDC008163. The sequence continues at coordinate 416,919 of NZ_JBIBHG010000003.1, forward strand.
TGGTTGTGGCTGATGACGACCGCGTCGACGGGCGGCAGGTCCTCCCAGCGGACCCCGACGGGCGTGATGCGGGCCGGGGTGCCGAGGATGCGGCGGGACCAGACGGGGTCGGCGAGGACGGTGAGGCCTCCGGTGCGGATGATCCAGCTGGCGTGCCCCGCCCAGGTGACGCAGCTCGCTCCGGCCGGGACGGGCGGCAGGGGCTCGGGGGCGTACGGCAGCCGGTGGATGTGGCGCAGCCCCTCCGCGTTGGGCCGGATGGCGTGCTCGCGGGCCAGCCGGGACATGCCCCGGACGCCGGGGAGCGGGGCGGTGAGCCGGTCCGCGAAGCTCCGGGGCCAGGTGCGCACCTCGCCGAGAGGGCGCGGGGTGACGACGTCGCCGCAGACCACAGGGGGTGCGACCGGGGTCTCGGTCTGGTCGGTCATCGGGGCTCCCGTCCAGGAGGGCGCCGGCGCGGTGGGTCAGCGCGGTGCGTCGAGGGCTGCTCGGAAAATGCTCAGCGCTGCCGCGATGTGCGGCAATTCGAGCGGGTCCGGGGCGGTGAGCGCCTCGGTCTGCCGTGCCGGCTCCGTGCCGAGGAGCGCGCCGGTGCCCAGCCGCACCCGGAGCGCGCCGAGCTCGTCGCCGAAGCGGTGGCCGCCGGGGGCGGGGGTGCCGAGCCGGGCGGACAGGTACTCCTCCAGTTCGAGGGAGTCGGTGACGCCCCGGGCGGCGAGCCGGGAGCGGAGCGGGGCGAGGTCGGCGTAGAGGTGGCGGCCGGCCTGCGGGGGCCGGGCGAGGGCGCCCCAGCCGAGGACGGCGCGGTGTGCCTCGGCGGCGAGCCGGGCGTGCAGGGCGGCGGAGCGCCGGGCGCGTTCGGTGACGGCGTCCGGTTCGCGCAGCGCGTGGGCGGCGGCCGCCGCGACCGGTCCGGCGACGGAGGCGCCGAGCGCGGTGAGGACGTCGAGCGTACGGGCGTGGCGGGCGGCGGCGCGTGCGGTGTCCGGGAACCGGGCGACGGCGACCGGCCAGGCGGCCGGGGCCAGCGCGCCGTAGAGGCCGGAGACCACCGTGACGTCGTCGGGGCACATCTCGGCCGGGCTGACCAGGACCGTGTCGTGCGGGCGGTGCAGGGTGTCGCGCCAGGTCTCGTCGCTGACGATGTGCAGGCCCTCGTCCACGGCGGCCTCGCAGGCCTCGCGCACGAGTTCCGGCGGGGCGACCGTGGCGGTGGGGTCGTCGGCCACCGAGAGCAGCAGCAGGCGGGGCCGGCCGCCTTCGGCGCGTACCCGCCGCACGGTTTCGAGGAGGGCGTACGGGTCGGGCACGCCGCCGCACTCGGCGGGCGTGGGGACCTGGTAGGCGGGCCGGCCGAGCAGCCTGGCCTGCGGGATCCAGGAGGCGGGGCAGGGGCGCGGCAGCAGGACGTCCCCGCCGTGGGCGGCGATCAGGGCGAGCAGCAGCGGTGCGGTGCCGGGGGCGGCGGCGACGCGCTCGGGGCCGCCGTGCAGTCCGCGCCGGTCCCAGTAGGCGCAGGCGGCCTCGCGCAGGGCGGCCGATCCGCCGGCGGGCTGGGGCGCGGCGTCACCGGCGGCGGAGGCCAGCACCTCGGCCAGCTCGGGGAGGACGGGCAGTCCCGGCCAGGGGGCCGGCGGCCCGTACCGTACGGGGCCCCGGTCCTCCCGGACCGTGTCCGTGCCGCGCTCGTGCCGCCCGGTCCGCTCCCGGCCCATCGGGCCTCCTTCGCCGTCCGCCCTCCGGACCTTTATACGAGGGAACGGGGCGGGGCGCCTTCCCTGGCGGGGTTCACACCGTGGTCCGGTCGTGTCCGAGGCGGCCCGACAGCTCGTCGGCGCCGTCGACGGCGAGGGCGGCGAGCTCCTCTTCGCGCTCCTCGCTCCACCGGATCATCGGGACGGACACGGAGAGCGCGGCGACGACCTGCCCGGACCGGTCGCGCACCGGGGCGGCGACACAGCTGACGCCGGGGTCGGACTCCTGGTGCTCCGTCGCGACACCGCGTTCCCGTACGGCGTCGAGCGCGGCCCTCAGTTCGCGCTCGCCGGTGAGGGTGTGCGGGGTCAGGGCGGCCGGTTCGAGGCCGTCGAGCCGGGCGTCGAGCTCGGGCGCGGGCAGCGAGGCGAGGAGCATCTTCCCGGCGGACGTGCAGTGGGCGGGCAGCCGGTGGCCGGCCGCCGAGACCGTGCGGACGGCGTGGGTGGAGTCGGCCTGGGCCACGCAGACGGTGTCGGTGCCGTCCAGGATCGCCACGTGCACGGACTCCCCGCACCGTTCGGCGACGCGGCGGGCGACCCGGCGGCCCTCGGCGGCGAGGTCGAGCTGGTCCGCGTACCGGCTGCCGAGCTGGTAGGTGCGCACGCCCAGCCGGTAGCGTCCGGGCCGCTCGGGGTCGGTGACCAGGTACGACCGGGCGGCGAGCGTGGTGAGCAGCTCGTGGACGGTGGTACGGGGCAGCTGGAGCTTGCGGGTCACCTCGGGGGCGGACAGCGTGCCGTCGCCCTGGAGGAAGAGTTCGAGCACGTCGAGTGCCCTGGTCACCGCCGGCACGAGTCGCCCCATGGCCCCGCATTCCCCCTTGTTCGGTGTCCCGGCCGGCGACCGGTGTGACGAACCTCAGGCTACCTTCGGCGTGGCTGCTGGTTCGGGGCGGTGATGCGGGGTATCCGCTGTCGCATGTCGTCAGCGAGCAATGCTTCCGTACCGTCCCGGATCTCCGGGCTGCGCGACCGGTTCCACCGGCGCGATCTGGCCGTGTTCCAGAATCTGGCCCAACGGCACTGGCCGGCCGCGGGTCCTGTGCTGCCCCGGCTGAGCCGCAGCGCCAATCACGGGCTGCTGTGGTTCGGGGCGGCGGCCGGTATGGCCGCCTTCGGGGGCAGTGCCCGGGCCCGGCGCGCCGCGCTGCGGGGCATCGCCTCGCTCGCGGTGGCGTCGGCCACGATCAACACGGTGGGCAAGGGGGCGGTCCGCAGGGACCGGCCGATCCTGGACGCCGTGCCGGTGATACGGCAGCTGAAGCGGCAGCCGGTGACCACCTCGTTCCCGTCCGGGCACGCCGCGTCGGCCGCCGCCTTCGCCACCGGGGTCGCCCTGGAGTCGCGGGGCTGGGGGGCGGTCGTGGCGCCCGTCGCGTTGTCCGTGGCGGCGTCCCGCGTGTACACCGGGGTGCACTACCCGAGCGATGTGCTGGCGGGGGCGGCGCTGGGTGTGGGGGCGGCGTTCGCCCTGCGCGGGGTGATACCGACGAGGGGGCAGCTGCCCGCGCCGGGCAGACCGCCGGCCGACGCGCCCGCCCTGCCCGAGGGCCGGGGCCTCGTGGTCGTGGCCAACCAGCAGTCGGGGACGGCGACCGCGACGGCCTCGCTGATCCGGAACGCGCTGCCGGAGGCGGAGATCGTGGAGTGCCCGCCCGGCCGGCTGGCCTCGGAGCTGGCGCAGGCGGCGGAGCGGTGCACGGCGCTGGGGGTGTGCGGCGGGGACGGCACGGTCAACCTGGCGGCGTCCGTGGCGGTGGAGCACGAGGTGCCGCTCGCGGTGTTCCCGGGCGGGACCCTCAACCACTTCGCCTACGACCTGGGCATCGAGACCGTCGCCGACGCGTGCTCCGCGCTCACCACCGGGAGCGCGGTGCGGGCGGACGTGGGCCGCTTCCGGCCGGGGCCCGAGGGCGCCGACGGCTACTTCCTGAACGCCTTCAGCCTGGGTGTGTATCCGGAGCTGGTGCGGATGCGGGAGCGGTGGTCGCCCCGGATCGGCGGCTGGCCGGCGGGGGTGCTCGCGGCCCTGCACGTCCTGCGCGGCGAACGCCCCCTGGAGGCCGAACTCCAGGGCCGGTGCCGTCCGTTGTGGCTGCTGTTCGTCGGCAACGGCCTGTTCCAGCGGGTGGGCCCGGCGCCGGGGCGGCGGCACAACCTCGCGGACGGGCTGCTGGACGTCCGCGTGGTGCACGGCGGCCGGACGCCGGGGCTGCGGCTGCTCGCGGCGGCGGTCGCGGGGCCGCTGACCCGCTCCCCCATGCACGCGGCGGTGCGCCGTCAGCGGGTACGGATCTCCGGCCTGAAGCCGGGGACGCCGTACGCGTACGACGGCGAGGTGGCGCACAGCGAGGCGGAGCTGCTGATCGACAAGCTGCCGGAGGCGCTGACGGTGTACTGCCCGAGGCCGGCGTAGCGGGACCGGGCGGGAAGCACAACAAGGGGCGGTCGACACGGAGTCGGCCGCCCCTTCACATTCGCGGCCTGTCCACATCGCAAGATGTCCATCTCATTATTCGGTGGAAGGGCCTACGGTGGTCCTACCGATCAGCGCTTTCGCGGTTCGCGTTTCGAGAGAGGATGCACGGCCATGCCGAAGGAGACCGCCGTCTACACCCACGGCCACCACGAGTCGGTGCTGCGCTCGCACCGGTGGCGCACCGCCGCCAACTCCGCCGCCTACCTCGTCGGCGAACTGCGCCCGGGCCTGGACGTGCTGGACGTCGGCTGCGGCCCTGGCACCATCACCGCGGACCTGGCCGCGCTGGTCGCCCCGGGACGGGTGACCGCCGTCGACACCACCGACGAGATCCTGGCCCAGGCCGCCGAGGTCGCCGCCGAACGCGGCGTGGACAACGTGGAGTTCGCCATGGCGGACGTCCACGCCCTGGACTACCCGGACGACTCGTTCGACGTGGTCCACGCCCACCAGGTCCTCCAGCACGTGGGCGATCCGGTGCAGGCCCTGCGCGAGATGCGCCGGGTGTGCCGCCCCGGGGGCGTCGTCGCGGCGCGCGACAGCGACTACGCGGCGATGACCTGGTATCCCGAGTCGCCGGGCATGGACCGCTGGGCGGACCTGTACGGCCGGGTGGCCCGCTCCAACGGCGGCGAGCCGGACGCCGGGCGCCGGATGCTGTCCTGGGCACGGCAGGCCGGCTTCACCGACATCACCCCCACGGCGGGCTCCTGGTGTTACGCCACGCCGGAGAACCGGGCCTGGTGGAGCGGGCTGTGGGCCGACCGCACCGTCGGCTCGGCGTACGCGAAGCTGGCGGTGGACGGCGGGCACGCCACGACGGAGGAGCTGGCGGAGATCGCCGGGGCCTGGCGCGAGTGGGGCGAGCAGGAGGACGGCTGGTTCATGGTGCCGCACGGCGAGGTGCTCTGCCGGGTCTGAGCGCACGGCGGGGGGAAGGGATCACATGGCGGTGGGCGGCCAACCAGGGCCTGCCGTTTGGATCAGGCCGGATCGTTGGTGATTGACGACAACGCCGCGAGGTGCGGTGCCAGAGCCCGCGAGCCCGGCCTGATCCAAACGGCAGGCCCTATCCTTGCCGCCATGGAGATCCTGGGAACCACGCTGCGTATCTGCGTCGACGATCTGGAGGCCGCGGTGGCCTTCTACGAGCGGCTGACCGGCGCTCGGGCCCTCCGCTTCGAACGCGGCGGGGTGTCGGTGGCCGCGATCGGCTGCTTCCTGCTGATGAGCGGCCCCGAATCGGAGCTGGAGATCCTGCGCAAGGTCACCGCGACCATCGCCGTGAAGGACGTCGACGAGGCCCACGAGTCCCTGACCCGGGTCGGCGCCCGCGTCATCGCGGGCCCGGTCCCCACCCCGGTCGGCCGCAACCTGATCGCGGTGCACCCGGACGGCTCGGTCTTCGAGTACGCCGACCGCAACCTGCGGGTCTAGGGGGCGTCTTGCCGATCATGGCCGGGTCCGCGACGCCTGGCACGGCACCTCGCGGCGTTGCCGAAACGCCCCAATAGCTCCGCTATCACGACGCTCCGGCGCCTTGCGATGCACCGCACCAGACACCGCGGCCTGATCCGACCCTGATCGACAAGACACCCCCTAGGCCCTAACCGAGCCCGGTCCGCTCCAGCACCAGTCCTGCCAGCTCGGCGGTGGGCAGCTCGCCGTCCAGCACCACGGTGTCCTCGCGCAGACTGCCCACCGCCGCCACGCACTCGGCGATCCGCCCCTTGCCCCAGCGCCGCACCGCCTCGTCGCGCTCCGGATCGCCGGGCACCACCACCCGGTCGTGCAGCCGCTGTTCGAGGACGGCGGCCGACACGTTCAGGAAGAAGTGGTGCACGGGCACGCCCGCCTTCTCCAGGGCCCCGAAGATGTCGTCGGCGTACGGTCTGCGGACCACGGTCATCGGCGCCAGGACCGGCCGGCCGTACTCCTCGGCCAGCCCCTGGGCCAGGGAGGCCACCTGCTTGCGCCACAGCGGGATGTTCTGGAAGTCGCCGCCCGGCACCTCCACGATCTCGCGCAGCAGGAAGCCGACGTGCTCCGGGTCGAAGAGGAGGGCGTCCGGCAGCCTGCGGTGGAGTTCGGTGACCAGGGTGGTCTTGCCGCTGCCGAAGGCTCCGTTGATCCAGATGATCATGTCGTGCCGCTCCTGTCAGGCCCGCGGGCGCATCCGGTAGTCGTACGCGTCCGGCAGCGGTTCGTCCGTGAGCCGCTGCCAGACCTCCTCAAGGATCTCGGCGCCCTCGCGCAGGTCGGCCACCTCGAAGCCCGCGTCGAACACGGCCTTCGCGTCGTCCTTCCGGCCCTCCGCGACGAGCAACTGGGCCTCCAGCAGCCGGAACCGGCCGCGCGCCCGGACCTCCGGGGGCAGTCCCGCCCACACCGTACGGGCGGCCTCGGTGCGCCGCGCCGTGAGCAGCGCCTCGATCGCCTCCCGGCCCAGCGCGGCGGTGGCGGCTGTCCACGCCTCGTCGCCTGCGGTGCGCTCGGCGCACAGCCCGTCGAACGCCTCCGCGTAATACTCCGCGGCCAGTTCGCGCTGGCCGCTCACCAGGGCGGCGACGGCCAGGCAGCGCAGCAGCGGCCAGCGCGAGGCGGCCGCGGCCAGTCCGCGTTCCCAGCTGCGGACCGCCTGGGCGCGGTCGTCGGCGTGCCACTGCGCGATGCCGAGGTGGTATTCGGTGTGCGGTTCGGCGGGAGCCGTCTCCAGCATGTCCCGCCAGTGCCAGGAGACCAACGAGGGCCCGGGGACCGCTCCCCGGGCGCCGGGGAACGTGCCCTGCTCCAGGAGTTCGAGCCAGGGAGCCTGCTCCTCGCCCAGCGTGTCGTCGGTGAACGGCGTGCCGGGCAGCTTGTACCGGCCGCGCCGCACCTCCAGGGCGCCCCAGCCGGAGCCGGTGGCGAGGCGTTCGCCCGGTTCGGCGTCGGCGTGGGCGCGCCAGGCGTCGTACGCGGCGTCCACTTCGGCGCGCGGCAGGGCGTCGGCGAGCCGCTGCTCCGTCTCGGCGCGGGCGGCCGCCCAGTCGTCGCCGTGCACGACGGCGGGGTCGGCGGCGAGGGGCCCGTACGACTCCAGCCAGCTGAACTCGCCGCCCGGTTCCAGGGGGACGTGCTCCAGCTGGGTGCGGGCCAGTCCGGCCTGGATCTCCGCGTAGCCGCCGGTGCCGGGCTCGGTGAGCCATTCCTGCCAGCGCCGCCCGCCGCGCCCACTCCCCCAGAGGAACAGCTTGCGGCCCCGCAGCAGATCGGTGGAGGTCTGGACGAGGCCGAGGCCCTGTTCGTCCAGGGCGGCGATCCAGCGGCGGGCGCCGTCGGGCACCTCGTAGAAGTAGTCGGCGGGGTACTCGCTGCGCAGCGGGTAGGTGCGGTCGGTGCCGCCGCTCTCGGGGACCGGGACCCGGGTCAGGCTGCGCTCGTAGCCGAAGTGCCACGCCTCGTCGGCCGGGGCGATCACCCGGGTGCGCGCGTGCTCGGGGACGGCGGTGTTGGACCACCAGTAGACCGGCGCGGGCTGCTCGTGCGGGTTGCGTATGCGTACGCCGACGTGCAGGAAGGCGGAGTCGTCGGGAAGCCACAGGTCCACCTGGAACGGCAGGTCGCGCAGCCGCTCCCACTCCCAGAGCCGGACCATCTCGCCGCCGTCGGGCGCCGGGACGAGCGCCGCGTGCAGCGGGGCGCAGGAGAGCGTGGTGTGCCCGGTCGCGCCGGTGTTCCACTCGATGCCGCCGGAGAACCAGGCGCCGTTGAGCGCGAAGTCGGCGGGCTGGAGGACCGGGTTGGTGTAGACGAGGTCGCGGCCGGTCGGCTTGTGGACGAGCGAGTGGATGCGGCCGCCGAGTCCGGGCAGCACGGTGGCGCGCAGGTGGTCGTTCTCGATGACGATCGCGTCGAAGTCGGTGGGGACGCGCTCGCGCCCGTAGCCGTCGAGGAGGCGGACGGGCAGCACGGTCGTCAGCGGCGCGTGGCCGAGCTGTCGGGCCATGTCGCGCGGCAGCCCGGTCCGGTCCCGGTCTTCGATGACGTGCGTCTCGTCCAGCGGCCGCAGCGCGGGCAGCGGGTTCTCCGGCCCGGTCCCCGCCGCGGGCAGGGTCAGGACGGCACGTCGTACGGTGGTGGCCAAGGCAACCTCGCTCCCTCGCGCGGGCCGCCACAGGTCCGGGCGCCCCCCCGATGACCATGGAACACGCCGGTCGCCGCCCCGACAAGGGGTGTCTCGGCGCCCGGAATTCCGTTTCCGTCCCGCTCCCCGCCCCCGTACGCTCGCTGCGGACACCGGACACGGCGGGCGAGAGGGACAGCGCGACAGATGAGTACGCAGCACACCTACCGGGTGATCGTGCGCGGCACGTTCCAGGATCTGACGGACGCGGCGCGCGAACGGCTGCTGGCCGAGGTCGAGGAGCACGGTCTCGCCGCGATGCAGTTCACCGAGGAGGGGTCGCTCACCTACGACCGGGTCCTCAAGCACTTCAGCTTCCGCTATGTGGTCGTCTCGGACGCCGAGGACGGCGAGGAGATGGCCGGCGCCCTCGCCGAGGACCGGGCGCGGACGACGCTCCGCGATGCGGGGTACGGGCACGGCGAGCTGCGGTCCACGGCGACGGACATGGACACGATGAAGATCAACTACAAGCGGCGGTGACGCCGGGCCGGGCGCCCGATGGAGGGCAACCTGCCCCGGGAAGGTGATGGACCGCGCGGATTCGGGAACCCGTTCCGTCGTCCCGCCCTCACGCGAAAGGTCCGGCCCATGACCAGCGAACAGACCACGCTCGGCCCCGACAGCGATCTCACCGAGGTCTTCGAGCTCGCCCAGCAGCTGCGGGTGGACTCGGTGCGCGCCAGCACCTCGGCGGGGTCCGGGCACCCCACGTCCAGCCTGTCGGCGGCCGACCTGATGGCGGTCCTCATGACCCGCCATCTGCGGTACGACTGGAACGCGCCCGAGAACCCGGCCGGCGACCACCTGGTCTTCTCCAAGGGCCATGCCTCGCCGCTCCTCTACGCCATGTTCAAGGCGGCCGGTGCCATCACCGACGAGGAGCTGATGACGACGTACCGCCGCTTCGGCCACCGCCTCCAGGGCCACCCCACGCCGGAGCTGCCCTGGGTGGACGTGGCGACCGGCTCGCTGGGCCAGGGCATCGCCTACGGGGTGGGCATCGCTCTCGCCGGGCGGGACCTGGAGAACCAGCCGTACCGGGTGTGGGTGCTGTGCGGGGACAGCGAGATGGCCGAGGGGTCCGTCTGGGAGGCCCTGGACAAGGCCGGCCAGCACCAGCTGGGCAATTTCACCGCGATCATCGACGTCAACCGCCTCGGCCAGTCGGGACCCACCGAGCTGGAATGGGACACCGACACCTACGCCCGCCGGGTGGAGGCCTTCGGCTGCCGCGCCCTCGTGGTCGACGGCCACGACCTGACCGAGGTCGACCAGGCCCTGAAAACGGCGGCGGACGGCACCGCCCCCACCGTGATCGTCGCGAAGACGGTCAAGGGGCGCGGGGTCAGCGAGGTCGCCGACAAGGAGGGCTGGCACGGCAAGCCGCTCCCGGAGGACCTGGCCGGGCGCGCGATCGAGGAGCTGGGCGGCGTCCGCGATCTGCGGGTGGAGGGCCCCCGGCCGCCGAAGGCCGCGCCCGCCGCGAAGCGCACCGGCGGCACCGTGGAGCTGCCGCGCTTCGAGAAGGGCGACGAGATCGCCACCCGGGTCGCCTTCGGCAAGGCGCTGGTGGCGCTCGGCGCGCGGCCCGAGGTCGTCGCCCTGGATGCCGAGGTCGGCAACTCCACGCACTCGGAGGACTTCAAGAAGGCGTACCCGGACCGCTTCTTCCAGACGTACATCGCGGAGCAGCAGATGGTCGCCGAGGCCGTCGGCATGGCCGTGCGCGGCTTCCGCCCGTACGCGACGACGTTCGCGGCGTTCCTCACCCGGGCGCACGACTTCATCCGCATGGCGGCCGTCTCGGACATCACGATGGCGCTCTGCGGTACGCACAGCGGGGTGGAGATCGGTGCGGACGGGCCCTCGCAGATGGGCGTCGAGGACCTGGCGATGATGCGCGCGGTGCGCGGTTCGACCGTGTTCTACCCGAGCGACGCGACCTCGGCGGCGGCCCTGACCGTGGCGATGGCGGACCTCGACGGCATCTCGTACCTGCGCACCACACGCGGCGCCTACCCGGTGCTGTACGGGAGCGAGGAGGCGTTCCCCGTGGGCGGCTCCAAGACCCTGCGCCACGGCGACGCCGACCAGGTCACCCTGGTCGGCGCCGGTGTCACGCTGCACGAGTGCCTGGCCGCCGCCGATCTGCTGGCCGGACAGGGCGTACGGGCCCGGGTCATCGACCTCTACTCCGTCAAGCCGGTCGACGCCGACGCGCTGGCGCTCGCGGCCCGGGAGACCGGCGCCCTGGTCGTCGTCGAGGACCACCACCCCGAGGGCGGCATCGGCGAGGCGGTGCTGTCGTCGCTCGCGGAGTCCGGCAGCCACCCGGGCTTCGTCCACCTCGCCGGGAGCAACCTCCCGGGGTCCGGCACCACGGCGGAGCTGCTCGACGCGGCGGGGATCTCGCGCACGCACATCGCGGACGCGGCGCGCAGCCTGGTCAAGTAGTCGGCGTCGGGCGGTCAGCGCATGTCGGCGGTGATCGCCCAGCGTTCGTGGTCGCGCCAGGCGCCGTCGATGTACAGGAAGTCCGGCGAGAAGCCTTCGAGCCGGAAGCCCGCCCGGCGCACCAGCCCGATCGACGCCGCGTTGTCCGGCTGGATGTTGGCCTCGAGGCGGTGCAGGGCGAGCGGCCCGAAGGCGTGGTCCAGGACGAGTTCCAGCCCCTCGCGCATGAGGCCGCGCCCGGCCGCGTGCGCGAAGGCGCCGTAGCCGAGGGCGCCGCAGCGGAAGGCTCCGGCGACGATGTTGTTGATGTTGATGAACCCGGCGATCGCCCCGGGCCCGCCCGCCGCGTCCCGCTCGCACACCAGGAACCCGGCCTTCGCCGGGTCCTCGATGAGCACGCCCGCGTAGGCGGCGTAGGTCTCCGGGGTGGCGGGCGGGAAGAGCCAAGGCCGGTGCAGGGCGGCGCTCTCCCGGGCCCGGGCGGTGAATTCGTCGGCGTCGCCGAGGGTGAAGGGGCGGATCGCCGTGCGAGGCCCCTCGGCGAGAGGGCGGGTGTCGGACATCGCACCAGCTTAGAACGGCGGTACGGGGCAGGTTCGGCGAACCCTGCCCCGTACCGCCGCCGCCCGCGCCGCTACTTGGGCCGCCTGCGGAAGACGTAGGCGCCGCACGCCATGCCCGCCACGAACATCACGACCAGCCATACGTAGAGCGGCGCCGTCACCAGCGGGACGATGAGGCGCACCTCGACGTCCTTGGTGTTCTCGGCGATGAACACGATCGACAGGACCGCGATCACGAGGACCAGGATGCGGGCCGGGGTGAAGGCCCCGCTGCCGCTCTTCCCGCTGCTCGACACGTCCTTCGGGCTCATGAGCAGCCCCTTTCCCGGCCCTGGTACGGCCGTCGCCCCGGGGTTCCAGCATGGCTCCGCCCCCGCACCCACCGGCGGAGATGTTCGGCCGTTCGGGTGACGGGGGCGGCTCCCTTCGCAGGTCAGAGCAGTGCGGGCACCTCGACGGTGAGGGTGGCCGGGCCGTCGGCCGGGGCGTCCAGCACCGCCGGCACCCCGAGCGGGATCGTGAGCCCGGTGGGCCCGTGCCCGAAGCCCAGCTCCTCCACGACCGGGACGCCCAGCGCGCCCAGCCGGTCAGCGAGCACCGCCCGCACCCGCTCGTACGGTCCGCACCCCGCCCAGGACCCGCAGGCCACCCCGGCGATCCCGTCGAGCGCCCCGGCCCGCAGCAGCTGGGTGAGGATGCGGTCCAGGCTGTACGGGTCCTCGGTGGTGTCCTCGATGACGAGCAGCCCGCCCCGGGCCGAGCGACGGGCGTGCGGGGTGCCGAGGTCGGCGGCGAGCAGGCTCACACAGCCGCCGTAGGTGATGCCGCGCGCCCGGCCCGGCACCAGCGCCCTGGCGTCCTCCAGGCCCAGGGTCAGCTGGGTCTCCGGCTCGAAGAGCGTGGCCCGCAGGGACTCCTGGGTGCGGGGGTCCTTGAGGAAGGTCTCGGTACCCGCCATGGGGCCGTGCAGCGTGGCGAACCCGGCCCGCAGCGCGAACGCCTCGTGGAGCACGGTGACGTCGCTGTAGCCGACGAACGCCTTGGGCCCGGCCTCCCGGACCGCCGCCCAGTCCACCAGGTCCACCATGCGGTGCGCCCCGTATCCGCCGCGCGCGCAGATCACCGCGTCCACGGACGGGTCGCACCAGGCCTCCTGGAGGTCCCGGGCCCGGACCTCGTCGGCACCGGCGAGGTAGTCCAGGTCCCGGTGCACGTCCAGCACATGGGGCATCGGCACGGGGTCGAGCCCCCAGCCGCGCAGGATGTCCAGGCCGGGTTCCAGCCGGTCGGCGGGGACGGGCCCGCTCGGCGAGACGACGGCGACCCGGGCCCCGGGGCGCAGCCGGGCGGGGCGGGTCGGCGCGGTGACGGTCACCGCTTCAGCTCCAGGGTGGCCACATCGGTCCGGTCGAAGCCGAACACCTGTGCGTACAGGGAGAGTTCGGACTCCAGCGCGTCGATCATCGTGGTGGCGCGGCGGAAGCCGTGGCCCTCGCCCGGATAGGTGCGGTACGCGTGCGGGATGCCACGCCCCTCGACGGCGGCGAGGAAGCGCTCGCACTGCACGGGTGGGCAGATGGGGTCGTCCTCGCCCTGGAGGAGCAGGAACGGCACGGTGAGCCGGTCGGTGCGGCCGACCGGGGAGCGTTCCCGGTAGCGCTCGGGGACCTCGGCGAGGGGGCCGACCAGCGATTCCAGGTACTGGGACTCGAAGTCGTGGGTCTCGTCGGTGCCCCAGCCCGCGAGGTCGAGGATGGGGTAGATGATGGTGCCGCAGGCGTAGACGTCGGTGCCGGTCAGCGAGGCTGCGCTGGTCCAGCCGCCGGCGCTGCCGCCCCGGATGGCGAGCCGGTCCGGATCGGCGGTGCCCTCGGCGGCGAGCGTCCCGGCGACGGCGGCGCAGTCCTCCACGTCCACGACGCCCCACTGCTCGCGCAGCCGGTCGCGGTAGGCACGGCCGTATCCGGCTGAGCCCCCGTAGTTCACCTCGGCGACGCCGATGCCGCGCGAGGTGAAGTAGGCGATCTCCAGGTCCAGGACGAGGGCGGCATGCCCGGTGGGACCGCCGTGGGCCCACACCACGTAGGGCGGCAACGCGCCCTCGGGGCCCGTGTGTTCGGGGTTGCGCGGCGGGTAGATCTGGGCGTGGATCTCGCGTCCGCCGGGTCCGGTGAAGGTGCGCAGGACCGGTTCCGGGTAGTACGCGGGGTCGACGGCGTCCTCGTGCGGGGTGCCGATGATCCGGGTGTGCCCGGTGGCGGTGTCCAGCTCCACGATCTCGTAGCCGCTGTGCGGACTCGCGGCGACCCCGGTGACACGGGAGCCGCGCACGGTGAGCGTCGGCACCCACTCGGTCCACGGTCCGGCGATGTCGACCAGTTCGCAGCTCTGCGGGTCGAGTATGCCGAGCGTGGTGGTGCCCTTGCCGTGCAGGACGGCGATCAGTCCGTTGTCCAGGGGGCGGAACCAGACGAGCCCGATCTTCCACAGCGGCCCGGCGAACTCCTCCTCGTGCGGGCAGAGTTCCCGGGTCTCACCGGTGTCCGGGTCGAGCCGGCACAGGTTCCACCAGCCGCTGCGGTCGCTCGCCAGAAGCAGTTCTCCGTCAGCGGTCCACTGGACCTGGGGCACGGATTCCTCGGGGCCGCCGGCGACGGCCCGGGCGCCGTGGAAGGTGCCGTCGTCGCCGATGTCCGCGACCAGCACCTCGGTGCCGTCCCAGGGCATGCGCGGGTGGTCCCAGCCGATCCAGGCGGCGCGCCGCCCGTCCGGTGACACCTCGGGGCCGGTGACGAACCGGTGCCGCCCGTCGCTGAGTTCGCGTACGGCGGACCGGTCGCCGGCCGCCGATCCGTCCAGGGGCACGGCGGCCAGGACCCGGCGCAGCGCGGTGGGTGCCTCGCCGGTGAACTCCTCCAGGACGCACCACACCTCGCCGGCCGCGCCCCGGTCCGGGTGGAGGCGAGGGTCGACCCAGCGCAGTCCGCCGCCGACGGCGGAGACCGGGGTGAGTGGCCACGGTTCGCGGTCGCCGTCGGGTTCGTAGGCGTACAGCCGCTGGTCGGCGAAGTGGACGAAGACGACCAGCGGGCCGCCCTCCGCCCGCTCGGTGCCGGCCCAGGGCTGTCCGCCGTACTCGATGACCCGGCTGCGGACGTCCCAGGGGGCGGGCAGTTCGGTGGTGGCGCCGTCGGCGGTGCGGCGGACCAGGGCGCGCCGGCCGGCCTCGGCGGGGCGCGGCTCGGTGCACCACAGCTCGTCACCGACCGCGCCGGTGTACTCGGGCCGTCCGTCGTGGGAGGCGGCCAGTGCGGCGTCGATCGGCGAGGTCCAGCTGCCGTGGGGCTGTGCGGTGGGCATGGGTGTCGGTCTCCCCCGAGTGGTTCAGGCGGTGCGCAGGTAGTGGTCCAGGACCCGGACGCCGAAGTGCAGCGCGTCGACGGGGACGCGTTCGTCCACGCCGTGGAAGAGGGCCTGGTAGTCGAAGCCGACGGGCAGCTTGAGCGGCGAGAAGCCGTAGCCGGTGATGCCGAGCCGGGAGAACTGCTTGGCGTCGGTGCCGCCGGACATGCAGTACGGCACGACGTGCCCCTCCGGGTCGAACCGTTCGACGGCGGCCCGGAGTTTGGCGTACGTGGGTGAGTCGACCGGGGCCTGGAGGGCGACCTCCCGGTGGGCGAACTCCCAGTCGACCGAGGGCCCGGTGAGCCGGTCCAGGGTGGCGTGGAACTCCTCGTCGCCGCCGGGGACGGTCCGGCCGTCGATGTGGGCGGTGGCGTGGCCCGGGATGACGTTGACCTTGTAACCGGCGTTCAGCATCGTCGGGTTGGAGCTGTTGCGGACGGTCGGGGCGACGAGCGCCGCGGCCGGTCCGATCTTGCCGAGGAGTTCGTCCACGTCGAAGCCGGGCGCGTCCAGGTCCGGGTGGATGCCGTGGAGCGCGGCGATCTCGGTGAGCGCCGCCCGGACCGTGGGGGTGAGGCGGACGGGCCACTCGTGCTCGCCGATGCGGGTGACGGCGGCGGCGAGCGCGGTGACCGCGTTGGCCCGGTTCACCTTGGAACCGTGGCCGGCCTTGCCGTGTGCGGTGAGCTTCAGCCACCCGGTGCCGCGTTCGCCGGCGCCGATGGGGTACAGCGGCATGTTGGGTCCGGCGTGGAAGGTGAAGGCACCGGACTCGCTGATGCCCTCCGTACAGCCGTCGAAGAGGGCGGCGTGCCGGTCGGCGAGGAAGCCGGAGCCGTCCTCGGCGCTGGCCTCCTCGTCGGCGGTGTACGCGAGGACGATGTCGCGGCGCGGGCGGATCCCGGCCCGGGCCCAGAACCGGACGACGGCCAGGACCATCGCGTCCATGTTCTTCATGTCGATGGCGCCGCGCCCCCACACGGTCCCGTCGCGGACCTCCCCGGAGAAGGGGTGCACGGTCCAGTCGGCGGCTTCGGCCGGCACCACGTCCAGGTGGCCGTGGACCAGGAGGGCGGGGGCGGACGGGTCGGTGCCGGGGATCCGGGCGACCACGTTGGTGCGGCCGGGGGTGCGTTCCAGGAGGGCGGGTTCCAGGCCGGTGGCGGCCAGGCGCTCGGCGACGTACTCGGCGGCGGGGCGTTCGCGGCAGTCGCCGTCGCCCCGGTTGGTGGTGTCGATGCGGATCAGTTCGGAGGTGAACGTCACCGATTCGTCGAGCGCCAGGGCGTCGACGGAGTCCTGGGGGGCGGTCGCCTCAGCCATACTGCTCCTCCACGGCGGACGAGACGATCGTCGTCACCGCCTTGAACGTGCGGATACCTTCGTACATCGTCGCGCTGGTGTAGGAGACCCGCCTCTCGCCGCTCGGCGCCACACCGGGTACGACGGTGGCCGCGGCGGCCAGGTGCTCGGCGTCGAACTCCAGCTCCACGGTGAACGGGCCGCCCTCCACCGGTGTGTACCGCCCGGCCAGGGGGACGGCCCGGGCGGCGGCCGCCCGGATGTCGGCGGCGGTCCGGGCGGGGGTGCGGCAGACGGCCGCGTAGCGCGACACGTAGTCCTTGACGGCGACCTTCGCCGCGTCGGGGGCGTACCCCTCGGCGTCCACGCAGGTCAGGTCGTCGCCGGTGACGAGGACGACGGGGACGCCGTACTCGGCGGCGACGTGCGCGTTGAGCAGGCCCTCGCTGGCCCGGACGCCGTTCAGCCAGACCCCGGTGATGGAGTTGGCGAGGTAGGTGTGGGCGAGGACACCCTCCGTACCGGCGCCCGTGTGGTAGCCGACGAAGGCGACCGCGTCGACGTCCCCGTGCTGGATGCCCTCGACCATGCTGAGCGACTTGTGCTTGCCGGTGAGCATCTGGACGCGGTCGTCCAGTCTCTCCAGGAGCAGGTTGCGCATGGTCCAGTGCGCCTCGTTGATCAGCACCTCGTCCGCTCCCCCGTCGAAGAAGCCGAGGGCTGCGGCGTTGACGTCGGAGGTGAACAGGGAGCGGCACCGCTCCCACTGCGGCGTGCCGGGCAGCACGTCGGCCGGCCAGGTCACGCCGGTGGCGCCTTCCATGTCGGCGCTGACGAGGATCTTCATGCGGCCACACGGTACGCGCCGATGAACGCCCAGGCCAGGGCTGTCGAGTACGCCACAGGTCCAATCCAATGGCGCCCGCGGCGGCCGGTGCGGGCCGCCGCGGGCGACGGGCGTCAGCCCCGCTTGGCGCCCTTCAGCAGCTTCTCGATCCGGGCGAGCTCCTTGTCGGTGAAGTCCAGGTTGCGGACCGTCTCGACGTTGTTCTCCAGCTGGGCGACGCTGCTCGCGCCGACCACGGCGGAGGTGACGCGCCCGCCGCGCAGCACCCAGGCCAGGGCCAGCTGGGCGAGCGACTGGCCGCGCGCGGCGGCGAGCTCGTTGAGCTCGCGGAGCCGGGACACCAGGTCCGGGGTGACCGCCTCGGCCGACAGGAAGGGGCTGCTGCCGGCGGCCCGGGAGCCCTCCGGGATGCCGTTGAGGTAGCGGTCGGAGAGGATGCCCTGTTCCAGCGGGGAGTACGCGATGGAACCGACGCCCAGTTCGTCCAGGGCGGTGAGCAGTCCGTCCTCGGGGCGGCGGTCGAGCATCGAGTAGCGGGGCTGGTGGATCAGGAGCGGGGTGCCGAGGTCCTTCAGGATGCGGGCGGCCTCGCGGGTCTGCTCGGGTGAGTAGTTGGAGACGCCGACGTAGAGCGCCTTGCCCTGGCGCACCGCCGCGTCGAGCGCGCCCATGGTCTCTTCGAGCGGGGTCTCGGGGTCGGGCCGGTGCGAGTAGAAGATGTCCACGTAGTCCAGGCCGAGCCGGGTGAGGCTCTGGTCCAGCGAGGAGAGCAGGTTCTTGCGCGAGCCCCACTCGCCGTACGGGCCGTCCCACATCAGGTAGCCGGCCTTGGTGGAGACGATGATCTCGTCCCGGTGGGCGGCGAAGTCCGTGGCGAGCGCCCTGCCCATCGCGGTCTCGGCGGAGCCGGGCGGCGGACCGTAGTTGTTGGCCAGGTCGAAGTGGGTGATGCCGAGGTCGAAGGCCCGGCGCAGGATCTCGCCCTGGGTCTGCGGTGTCCGATCCCCGCCGAAGTTGTGCCACAGGCCGAGCGAGAGGGCGGGCAGCTTCAGGCCGCTGCGCCCGGTGCGCCGGTAGGGCATGTTCTCGTAACGGTCGGCGGACGGGATGTACATGCGGGCTCCATGGGAGAGGTGTTCCGGCCACGATCGGCAGGACACCCCCAGGCTGGCCCACTTCGATCCAGTAGTCCAACAGGAGATTCCGCTTGGATTCAGGGCCTAGAGTTCTCAATCATGGAGTTGCGCCAGCTGGAACATTTCGTGGCCGTCGCCGAGGAACGGCATTTCACCCGGGCGGCGGAGCGGGTCGCCGTCTCGCAGTCCGGGCTCTCCGCCTCCGTACGGGCGCTGGAGCAGGAGCTACGGACCCCGCTGTTCAGCCGGACCACGCGCAGCGTACGGCTGACCGAGGCGGGGCGCGCCCTGCTGGTCGAGGCGGAACGCACCCTGGCCGGGGTGCGGGCCGCGAGGGAGGCCGTCGACGCGGTACGCGGGCTGCTGCGGGGGACCCTGTCGGTGGGCGTGGAGCAGTGTGTGGCCGGGTTGCGGCTGCCCCGGCTGCTCGCCGCCTTCCACCACGCCCACCCGCACATGGAGATCCGGCTGCGACAGGAGGGCACGGCGAGCCTGGTGGCGGGGGTGGCGGGCGGCCGGCTGGACATCGCGTTCGCCGCGACGGTGGACCCGGTGGGCTGGCGCGGGGAGCTGGTCCCGCTGGCCCGGGAGCCCATGGTGCTGCTGTGCGCGCCGGGCCACCGGCTGGCGGCGGCGGACCGGGCGGCCTGGGCGGAGCTGTCCGGTGAGCCGTTCATCGACTTCCACCCGGACTTCGGCCCGCGCCGCGCGGCCGACGCCGCCTTCACGGCGGCCGGGGTGCGGCGCACGGTGGCCCTGGAGGTCACCGACGTACACAGCCTGCTGGAGCTGGTCCACGAGCAGCTGGGCATCGCGCTCGTGCCACACCACTTCTCCCGGAAGCCCGAGGCGCACGGACTCGTCGCGGTGCGGCCGGAGGGCGCCGGTGAGGCGTTCTACGAGAGTGCCGTGGTACTTCCCGAGGCTCGGGCGCTGAGCCCGGGGGCGCGCGCCCTGATGGCGCTGCTGCGGGACGGGACGGCGAGCTGAGCCGGGGGCCGCGCGGGGCCCCCGGCGCCCGGGGTCAGCCGGTGGCCAGGACGAACCACCTCGCCGGGAGGTCGATCCGGGTCCCGTCGGGCAGGTTCTCGGTCTGCGGCAGGACCGTGTCGCCGCTGTCCAGGACGGTCAGCCCGGCGTCCGCCAGCAGCTGGGGGATCTCCTCGTCGGTGGCGCTCGCCGGCTTCAGCCCGTGCTCGAAGACCCGGCGCAGCTTCGGCCCCGGCCCGCTCGGGCCCTGGGCGGCGCGTTGCAGGACGTCCTTGGACGCGGGGGTCAGCTCGGCGACGAAGGCCCGGCCGCGTGTGCCGAGGAGCGTGGCCACGGCGGCGGCGACGGCGGGGCGCGCCTCGGGGTCGCTCTGGTGGATCACCGCCCGCATGTACACGTTCATGTCGCCGGTGCGCGCGTGCAGGGCGCGCACGGCGTCGGCGTCGGTGAGGTCGAGCGTCTCGTACGCGGCGGTCTCCCCCGGGTCCGCCTTCCGGGCGTGCTCGATCGCCGCCTCCGAGAGGTCCACGCCGAGGGCGCGGGGGAAGAGGGTGGCGAGGTGGCGGGTCTGGGTGCCGTTGCCGCAGCCGAGGTCCACGACGGGCAGGGTGGCGTCGGCGTGCGGCAGGAGCAGCCGGCTGTGCGGGACCGCGCTCAGATCCGGGCCGGAGTCCCAGATCGCATTCCCGGGCTCGTCTGAGGTGGACGCCCAGTAGCCTTCCCACGCCGCGCGGTATTGCGGTGACACACCCATGCGTACTCCCCAGTCCCGTCGTACAGGCTCATCGTGCTCAGCCAGGGACTACTGCCCAGAGGTGTCCCGGGGCAAGGGTGCGGACACAACCTCCTTACGATCTCCTGCTGTTGGTACGCGGGCGGGGCACCCGAGGCAGGGCCAGCTCGAACCAGACGGTCTTGCCGCGCCCGGTGCCGCTGGTGCCCCACTCCCTGGCGAGGCTGCTCACCACCATGAGACCGCGGCCGAATTCGTCGTTCTCGGTGGCCCCGAGGAGCGAGGCGGGGGCCGGTTCGTCGTCGCTGACCTCGCACAGCAGCGCGTCGGTGCGGACGAGGCGGAGCCCGATGTGGTGGGTGCGCCCGTGCTTGAAGGCGTTGGTGACCAGCTCGCTGACCATCAGCTCGGCCGCCTCCACGGCGTCGGGCAGGTCCCAGTCGAGGAGTTGGCCGCGCACCAGGCGGCGGGCCCGGGACACCTCGCGGGGGTCGAGGGCGAGCTGCCACTCGGCGACGTCCTCGTCCGCGATGCCGTTGAGCCGGGCCATCAGCAGGGCGACGTCGTCCTTGCGGCCGCCGCCGGTGTTCAGGGCGCGGATGATGGTGTCGCAGGCGTCGTTCATGGATGCGGCGGGGTGGGCGGCGGAGGCGCAGAGCGCGGCGAGCCCGGCCCCGATGTCCTGGCCGCGCACCTCGACCAGCCCGTCGGTGCACAGGACGAGGCGGTCGCCGGGGCGCACGCGTACGGTGGCGGTCTCGAAGGCGACGCCGCCGACGCCGATGGGCGCCCCGGTCGGCAGGTCGAGCAGTTCGGCCCGGCCGTCCTCGGCGCGGACCAGCACGGGCGGGATGTGACCGGCGTTGGCGATCTGGAGCTCGCCCGCGATCGGGTCGTAGACCGCGTACAGGCAGGTCGCGAGGTACTGCTCACCGAGGCGCTGGGCGAGGTCGTCCAGGTGGCGCAGGAGCTGGGCGGGCGGCATCTCCATGGTGGCCATGGTCAGCACGGCGGTCCGCAACTGGCCCATCATCGCGGCCGAGTTGAGCCCGTGGCCCATGACGTCGCCGACGACCAGCGCGGTGCGCGAGCCGGGGAGCTTGACCGAGTCGAACCAGTCGCCGCCGATCCGGCCGAGCCGGGTGCCCGGCAGATAGCGGGTCGCGATGTCGCAGCCGGCCATGCGGGGTTCGACCTTGGGCAGCATGCTGTCCTGGAGCGTCTCCGCGACGTTCTCCTGGTACGTGTACATGCGGGCGTTGTCCAGGACGAGCCCGGCCCGCGCGGCGAGTTCGGCGCCGGTGGTGCGGTCCATGTCGTCGAAGGGCTCGCGGCCCGGGCGGCGCATCAGGACCATGAAGCCGAGGACCACGTCGCGGGCCTTGAGCGGCACGATGAGCAGCGAGCGGTGAGTGATCAGGGGGCGCAGGTCCCGCTTCTCGAACTCGCCGGAGATCCGGTTGCTCAGCTCCTCGCTCACATGGGGCACGATGACCGGCTCGCCGGTGACCATGCACTGGAAGAACGGGGTGTGTTCGGGGAAGGCGATGGCCTCGCCGACGGGCACGGTGTCGTCCCAGCGGCCCGGTTCGTCGTTGTGCTCGACCCAGACGCGGTGCCAGATGGTGGTGACGTCGGGCGGTCCGTCGGGGAAGCCCTCACCGGCGAGGACGGCGGCACGCAGATGCGTACCGGCGAAGTCGGTGAAGCGGGGGACGGCGGCGCTGGTGACCTCGCGGATGGTGCGTTCCAGGTCGAGGGAGGAGCCGATGCGGCCGCTCACCTCGTTGAGGAATTCCAGCCGTTCGCGGACCGCCCCGTATTCGAGGTCCAGCTCGGGGCGGGGCGCGGTGCGCTGGGGGACCACCGTCGCGTCCTCGCCGTACAGCTCCTTCGGCACCACCGGTCCCCCGGCGCGCTTGGGCACGCCCCAGTCCGGGGTGACGGGGATACGCTCGTGGTGGCTGAACTCCAGGACCGGATAGCCCAGTTCGAGCACCTGGGCGACGATGCGGGTCGCTTCCTGGACGCTCATGTTCGGCAGGATCTCGGGCAGCCGCGCGGACAGCCCGGGGTGGCCCGGGAAGTCGGTGTGCAGGGCGAAGCCGGGGGCGACCGTACGGGCCGGACCGCCTTCGCCCTCCTGCACGCCGCGCAGAGGGGCGCAGTCGGCGGCGAGCACGAGCAGCCGGGCCGGTCCGGGGCCGACGAGCGGGTAGGCCCACCACAGGACGTCGATCCGGCCGCGCCCGGGCTCGTCCAGGCGGGCCCGGCCCGACGCCGGGTAGGGGAAGTCCCCGCTGAGCGAGCTGTCGAGCGCGGGGCTCTCGTCGCCGTACATGCCCTCGGAGCCGCTCAACACGCCTGAGACAGGCAGGAGTTCACCGGCAGGGAGCCCAACCGCCTCCTCGCGGGGGATACCGAAGAGCCTTCTCGCCCCGGACGACCAGTGCGAGACGAGCCCCTCCGTATCGACCACGGCCACGGCGAGCGGCATGCGGCCCGCCGCGCCGTCACCCGGCAGTGGTGTCCTCTGCGGCGGCACACCGAGGTCCATGAGGGGAAGGCTCCTTCCTCACCGCGGCATTCCGCGGCGCGTGACTCCACGGTACGGGGACGCGACCGGCGTCCGCGGGTCATCGGCGGAATCCCCCGCCGGGGTGGTGCGCCCCGCGCACCCCGGGGCGCAACGGCTCGCCGCGTCCCCGGCGTTCAGTCCTCGTGGCCGAGCTGGAGGTCGCGTTCGGTGCGCCCGCCGCCCGCGACCTGGAGGACCGTGGCGACGGGCGGGTAGCCGGCCGCGATCACGGTGTACTCGCCGGTGGACAGGTCCACGAAGCGGAACGCGCCGTCCGGCCCCGTGGTCACGGTGTCCACGACGTTGCCCGCCGCGTCCAGGAGCGTGACCCGGGCGTCCTCGACGGGGCGCCCGGCGGTGGCCCGGACGATGCCGCGCAGCACGGCGCCGCCGGCCAGCTCGATGTCCTGCCGGGTCTCCCGGGCCGCCTGCACGCTGACCGGGAGTGCGGCGGGCCGGAACGCCGGGGCGGAGGCCGCGAGGGTGTACTCGCCGGCGACCAGCTCGGTGATCACATAGCCGCCCTCGCGGCCGCTGCGCGTGGAGGCGACGACCTCGCCACGTACGTCGGTCAGGGTGACGGCCGCGTCCCGCACGGGCGCCCCGTCCGCCGTGACGACGGTGCCGGCGAGCCGGCCTGCGCCGCCGAGCACCACGTCCAGCTCGACCGGGCGTTCGCCGACGGTGACGCTGACGGCCTGCGGCTGGTGGCCCCCGGCGGCGGCGATCAGGACGTACGAACCGGCGCCCGGCACGCTGAGCGCGTACCGTCCCTCGTCGCCGCTGGCGCCCCGGCCGACCTGCTGGCCCTGGACGTCGATGAGGGTGAGGGCGGCGCGCGGCACCTTCGTACCGTCGGAGTGCTGGACGCTGCCGGAGACCGGGACGCCGGAGAGGTAGCCGGCGGACGGGGCGTCGGTGCGGGCGGAGGGGATCGGGGTGTACTCGGTGGCGGCTTCGGGGCCTGCGGTGGCTTCGGGGCTGTGGGACACCAGCGGTTTCTCCTTGAGGAAGAAGGCGAGGAACAGGCCGAGCACGAGGACCGGCACGAGGTAGAGGAAGATCCGGGGCATCGCGTCGGCGTACGCCTGGATATAGGCGTCCCGCAGCGCGGGCTCCATCGTGTGGACCAGCTGCGGGCTGATCGACTCCGGGTCGGGGAGGTCCGCCCCGGAGGGCAGCCGGACGGCGAGCGCGTCGGCGAGGCGTCCGGCGAACAGGGTGCCGAAGACGGCGGCGCCGACGCTGCCGCCGATCTGCCGGAAGTAGTTGTTGGCACTGGTGGCGGTGCCCAGGTCGGCGGGGCGCACGGAGTTCTGCACGGCGAGGACCAGGACCGGCATGATCATCCCGATTCCGAGGCCGAGGACCGCCTGCGCGACGCTGTATTCGAGGCGCGGGGTGTCGGTTTCGAGCCGGGACAGCAGCCACATGCCCACCGCCGAGACCGCGCTGCCCGCGATCGGGTAGACGCGGTAGCGCCCGGTACGGGAGATGAGCTGGCCCGAGATCACGGACGCACCCACGATGCCGCCCATCATCGGGAGCATCAGCAGCCCGGACTCGGTGGCGGTGGCCCCGTCGACCATCTGGAGGAAGGTGGGCAGATAGCTGGCCGCGCCGAACAGCGCCACGCCGACGACCGCGCCGACCAGGGCGGTCACGTTGAAGATCGAGTCGCGGAACAGCCGGAGCGGGATGATCGGCTCGGGGGCGCGGCGCTCCACGAGGACGAACAGCAGAGTCGTTCCGGCAGCTCCGGCGCCCAGCCCCAGGATGGTGCCCGAGCCCCAGGCGTATTCCGTGCCGCCCCAGCTGGTCAGCAGCACCAGGCAGGTGGAGGCGGCGGCGAGGAGGGCGGCGCCGAGGATGTCGAGCCGGGGGCGGACGGTGGGGCGCGGGAGCTTGAGGACGACGGTGATCACGGCGAGGGTGACCAGACCGAACGGCACGTTGATGTAGAAGCACCAGCGCCAGGAGGCGTGGTCCGTGAAGAAGCCGCCGAGCAGCGGCCCGGCCACCGACGCGAGGCCGAAGGCCGCGCCGATGAGGCCCATGAAGCGGCCGCGCTCGCGGGGCGGGACCACGTCCGCGATGATCGCCTGCACGCCGATCATCAGCCCGCCGCCGCCGATGCCCTGGAGCGCCCGGAAGGCGATGAGCTGGTCCATCGTGCGGGACCAGCCGGCCAGCGCGGAGCCGACGACGAAGACGACGATGGCGAACTGGAAGACGCCCTTGCGGCCGAAGAGGTCGCCGAGCTTCCCGTAGACCGGCAGTCCGATCGTGGAGGCCAGCAGATAGGCGGTGACCGCCCAGGACATCTTCTCCAGGCCGTGCAGCTCGCCGACGATCTTCGGGAGCGCGGTGGCGACGATCATCTGGTCGAGCGCCGCGAGCAGGAGCGTGAGCATCAGCCCGACGAAGACCAGCCGGATGCGGCGGGGGTCCGTCTCGATGCCGTCGGACGGGTCGGGGGCGGCGGCCTCCGTCGCGGCGGGGGGCGGTGGGGGCGGGGCGGGCGCGGGCGCCGTCCCGGCGTCCCCGGGGCCGCCGGGCTCGTCCTCCAACAGTGTGATGCCACCCACCACGTGCCGCTCCCCTCGTCGCGCTGCCGCACATTTCTCGCATCGCGCGACAAGTGAGGGCAAACGCGACGGGGGGCGCTGACGGCGCACTCAGGGGGCGTAACCCCCGGTGGGAGGCACTACGGCGCACAACCGCCCCGCCGCAAAGACCACCCGAACCGGTGAGGCCGGGCGGCGCCGACGTGGGGTCAGTTCTCGACCTCGGCGGCGAGGTTCGCCAGCAGCTCGTCGTAGATGCGGGCGAGGCCCTTGGGCGCGAACGTCTTCTCGAAGAAGCCGCCGATGCCGCCGGCGCCGTTCCACACAGTCGTGACGACGGCCTGGGACCTGCCCTCGCCGGCCGGGGTGACGGTCCAGGTGGTGACCATCGAGGAGTTCCGGTCCTTCTCGACGAGCTGCCCGTCGGTCGGCTCGGTGACCTCCAGGAGGCAGTCGCGCACCCGCTTGCTGGTGGCCTGGAGCTTCCAGTGGACGAGGGTGCCCTCGCCGTCGCCGCCCTCGCGCACCTCGTACTCGCTGTAGTGGGCGGGGAGCACCTTGCCGCGGACGTCCTTGTAGTCGGCCAGCGCGTCGAACACCGCCTCCGCGTCCGCCGCGATGATCCGCTCCGTCGTGGCTTCGACCTGCGCCATGCCTGCTCCTCCAGCACTCGGTTCTTCCGGGTGTGCTGAGCCAACCACCTTGTGTGTCCGGCTCAAAATCCGGGCCGGGACGAAGGGGAGAAAACGATCATGGGAACAAGTGTTCTATTCTCGGTCCAGAACTACCGAGGAGGCGTCCATGCGCTGGGACAATCTGGCTGAAGACAACGCCAACCACCCCACGAGCGGTACGGGTGCGCTCTTCGCCGCCGACGCGGTGACCACCCGCACCTTCGACACCCCGGAATTCCGGGGCATCACCTTCCACGAGATCCGGGCCCGCTCGATCGTGAACCGGGTGCCCGGCGCCTCCCGGATGCCGTTCGAATGGACCGTGAATCCGTACCGGGGCTGCACGCACGCCTGCGTCTACTGCTTCGCCCGCAAGACCCACAGCTATCTCGACCTCGACACCGGGCTCGGCTTCGACTCCCAGATCGTCGTCAAGGTCAACGCCCCGGAGCTGGTGCGCCGCGAGATCGTTTCGCCCCGCTGGCACGGCGCGCACATCGCGATGGGCACCAACGTCGACTGCTACCAGCGCGCCGAGGGCCGCTACCGGCTGATGCCCGGCATCCTGACCGCGCTGCGCGACCACGCGAACCCGTTCTCGATCCTGACGAAGGGCACGCTGATCCTCCGCGACCTGGAGCTGCTGCGGCAGGCGGCCGAGGTCACCGAGGTCGGCGTCTCGGTCTCGGTCGGCTTCACCGATCCCGAGCTGTGGCGGACCGTGGAGCCCGGCACGCCCTCACCGGAGCGCCGGCTCGACGTCGTACGGAGGCTGAGCGAGGCGGGCATCGGCTGCGGGGTGCTCATGGCGCCCGTGATCCCGCACCTCGGGGACAGCCCCGAGCAGCTGCGGGCCACCGTCCGCGCGATCGCCGCCGCCGGCGCGACGTCGGTGACCCCGCTCGTCCTGCATCTGCGCCCCGGCGCCCGGGAGTGGTTCATGCGGTGGCTGGGCCACCACCACCCGCATCTCGTACGGCGTTACGAGCGGCTGTACGCGGACGGCGCCTACGCACCGACCTGGTACCAGCGCCGCATCACCCGGTACGTGCACGAGCTGGCGGCCGAGTACGGCATCGGGCCCGCGCACCGGGGTACGGCCCGCAAGCTCCCCCGACGCGAGCCGCGGCAGCCGCTCGACGGCTCCGAGCCCACCCAGCTGACCCTGCTCTGAGCGGTCGCGCAAACGGGTCATCTCTCACCACAACGGGTCCTTCAGGCGCCGATTGCGGGGAACATGCGGCGGGGGCTGCCTACCGCGCAGCCGCGTTCCCCCAGCCCGGGAGGCCATATGACGAACCGTTCAGTACTGCTGTGCGCCCTCGGGGCGACGGTCGCCGGTCTGGTGACCGCCGCCCCGGCCGCGGCGGACACCGCGACACCGCGTGCCGCACCGCTCGCCTGGAAGGACTGCGGTACGAAGGCGTCGCCGACGCTCCAGTGCGCGACGGTGCGCTCGCCGCTGGACCACGACGACCCGGCGGGCCGCCAGGTCACCCTGGCCCTGACGCGCGTGCCGCACACCTCGAAGACCTTCCAGGGCCCGCTGCTGGTGAACCCGGGCGGGCCGGGCGGCAGCGGCCTGTCGATGGCCCCGTTCGTCGCCGCCTCGCTACCGGAGGCGGTCGCCTCGCAATACGACGTGATCGGTTTCGACCCGCGCGGCGTCGGGAGGAGCCGCCCGGCCCTGGACTGCCTGCCCGGGTACTTCGACCCGGTCAGGCCCGACCCCGTACCGCAGTCCCTCGGCGGCGAGCGGGTCAACCGCAACCGGGCCCGCGACTTCGCGGCGGCCTGCGGCGAGAAGTACCCGGACCTGCTCCCGTACATGGACACGGTGAGCGCGGCCAAGGACCTGGAGGTGATCCGGCGCGCGACCGGGGCGCGGCAGC
Source organism: Streptomyces sp. NPDC008163 (assembly GCF_042956885.1). Classification (NCBI taxonomy): domain Bacteria; kingdom Bacillati; phylum Actinomycetota; class Actinomycetes; order Kitasatosporales; family Streptomycetaceae; genus Streptomyces; species Streptomyces sp. NPDC008163. The sequence goes on from NZ_JBIBHG010000003.1 coordinate 444,464, forward strand.
TCAACTACTTCGGCTACTCCTACGGCACCTATCTCGGCGCGGTGTACGCGAAGCTCTTCCCGGACCGCGTCCGGCGCCTGGTCCTCGATTCGAACGTGGACCCCGAGGGCGTCTGGTACGAGGACAACCTCACCCAGGACTACGCGTTCGACACCCGGCACAAGGCGTTCGCCGCCTGGGTCGCGAAGTACGACGCCACCTATCACCTGGGCGGTGACCCGGCGAAGGTCGAGGCCGCCTGGTACCGGATGCGGGACACGGTGAAGAAGCGCCCGGCGGGCAGGAAGGTCGGCGCGGGCGAGCTGGACGACACCTTCCTGCCCGGCGGCTACTACAACGGCTACTGGCCGGTGCTGGCCGAGGCGTTCGCCGCGTACGTCAACGACAAGGACGCGAAGCCGCTCGTCGCGGCGTTCGAACGGTTCGGCGCGGTGGACGCCGAGGGCGACAACGGATATTCGGTCTACACGGCCGTCCAGTGCCGGGACGCGGAGTGGCCGCGCGACTGGAACACCTGGCGCAACGACACCTGGCGGGTGCACGCGAAGGCCCCGTTCATGGCCTGGGGCAATACCTGGTACAACGCCCCGTGCGCCGACTGGCCGGTGGAGCCGCTGAACCCGGTGCGGGTCTCCAACCACGCCCTGCCGCCGGTGCTGCTGTTCCAGGCGACGGACGACGCGGCCACCCCGTACGAGGGCGGAGTCACCCTGCACCGCAAGCTGCGCGGCTCCCGCCTGGTCGTCGAACAGGGCGGCGGCAACCACGGCGTCACCCTGAGCGGCAACGCCTGCCTGGACCGCTACCTGACGGACTACCTGGCGAAGGGCACGCTCCCCCGCGCCGGCCGGGGCGAGGCGGACGCGGTCTGCGCGAAGACCCCCGACCCGGAGCCGGAGACCGCCAAGTCGGCCCGCCCGGCGTCCCGCCCGGACCCGGGCAGCACGCTGCACGGGCTGCTGGGGTTCCGGGGGTGAACGAGGGACGAGAGAACTGAACCAGGGCACCGAGGGGCGCGCGCGGACCATCCGCGCGCGCCCCTTCGGTCATTCGCCCGGCAGCCGCCCGAGCGCCTCCCGCGCCGCCCCCGCCAGCCGGGGCCGAGGCAGGGCCGCCTCCAGGACAGGGCGGGCGGCGGGGTCGCCCAGGGAGCCCAGGCCCTCCACGCAGGCGAGCGCGACGCGCCAGTGCGGTTCGTCCGGGCCCAGCAGGCGGGACAGCGTGGTCACGAGGGCCGGTACGGACTCCGGGGCGCGGAGCGCGGTGAGCAGGCGGACCGGGTGGAGAGCGTAGGCGGTGCGCAGGGAGTTGGTGGCGAGGGCGGCGGCGGCGCGCGGGGTGCGGGGGTCGCCGAGGCGGGCCAGGGCGTGGGCGGCGCTGACGCAGCGGTCGGGGTCGCGGTGGTTGAGGAGGAGCACCAGGGGTTCGAAGGCGCGGCGGTCCCCGGCGCAGCCGAGGCGGAACGCGGCGATCTCGCGCGCCCACAGCGGGCGTTCGTGCTCGACGAGGACCCGGGCCAGTTCCTCGTCGTCCTCGGTGACGAGCAGGGCGCGGCAGGCCGCCGCATCCCCCGCCTCGTCGGCCAGCCGGTGCGCCAGTGACCGGAACTCCTCGTCGTCCATGACCGTCAGCGTATCGGCGGACACGGTGCGTGCCGACGGAGCACGGGAATGTGGTGCGGGCCACAACTGGCCAGGGCTGGCGCGCTCGTTACTCACTGGTTAAGCTCAGTTGAGCGGGATCCGATCCCGTCGCTCCGATGGCCTGGTGACGCAGCCCCGGAGTGTTGTCGGTTCGGCAGCTGTACGAGACGTGGCCCCGGGACAGGGTCCGTCGCTCCTTTCCGGTCCCGTGCGTGGATCACGCCCGGTGGTCGAACACCACGACAGGCACCTCCCGCACGCCGTGCGCCGCGCGCCCCGTGCGTCCCCTCAGTCGTCACTCATCCCTGGAGTCCCGTGATGGACATCCCTCTCTCCACCATTGCCGTCGTCGGCCTCGGCACGATGGGCACCGGAATCGCCGAGGTCCTGGCCCGCTCCGGGCGTGAGGTCATCGGCATCGACACCGACGAGGCCGCCGCCCGCCGGGCCGTCGCCTCGCTGGAGGCGTCCACCGCACGTGCCGTGGAGCGCGGGCGGATCACGGAGGAGGAGCGGCGCGACGCGCTCGCCCGCTTCCGTACCTTCTCCGACCTCCAGGCGGCCGCCGACGCGGAGCTGGTCATCGAGGTCGTGCCGGAGTCGTACGAGATCAAGCAGCAGGTCTTCCGGGAGCTCGACGCGGTCGTCTCCCCCACCACGATCCTCGCGACCGGCACCAACGCCCTGTCCGTGACTCGTCTCGCGGCCGAGTCGCAGCGCCCCGAGCGGGTGCTGGGCCTGCACTTCTTCAACCCGGCGCCGGCGATGAAGCTGGTCGAGGTGGTCTCCTCGGTGCTGACCGCCCCGCCCGCCGTCGAGGCGGTCACCGAGCTGGCGCGCCTGCTGGGCAAGGAGCCGGTGGCCGTCGGCGACCGGCCCGGATTCGTCGCGGACGGCCTGCTGTTCGGCTACCTCAACCAGGCCGCCGCGATGTACGAGGCGAACTACGCGACGCGCGAGGACATCGACGCCGCGATGAGGCTGGGCTGCGGTCTGCCGATGGGCCCGCTGGCCCTGCTGGACCTGATCGGCATCGACACGGCCCGCACGGTCCTGGAGGCGATGTACTCCTCCTCGCACGACCGTCTGCACGCCCCCGCGCCCATCCTGGGCCAGCTCGCCTCCGCCGGTCTGACCGGCCGCAAGGCGGGCCGCGGCTTCTACACCTACGCCGGGCCGGGCAGCCAGGCCGTGGTGCCGGACGCGCTGACGCCCGCGCCGCGCGGCGAGGAGGCCGCCGGACGCACCGTGCGCTCGGTGGGCGTCGCGGGCTCCGGGACGATGGCCTCGGGGATCGCGGAGGTCTTCGCCAAGGCCGGATACGACGTGGTGCTCGCCGCGCGCGGCCAGGAGAAGGCGGACCTCGCCAAGGCCCGGATCGCGAAGTCGCTGGGCCGGTCGGTCACCAAGGGGCGGCTGAGCGAGCAGGCCCGCGACGAGACGCTGGGCCGGATCACCGCGGCGGCCTCGCTGGACGCCTTCGCGGAGGTGGACCTCGCGGTCGAGGCGGTCGCCGAGGACCTGCTGGTCAAGCGGGAGCTGTTCGCCACGCTGGACAAGGTGTGCCGGCCGGGCGCGGTGCTGGCCACGACCACCTCCTCGCTGCCGGTCGTCGCGATCGCCCGCGCCACCGGACGGCCCCAGGACGTCGTCGGGATGCACTTCTTCAACCCGGCGCCCGCGATGAAGCTGGTCGAGGTCGTGCGTACGGTGCTCACGGCCGACGAGGTGCTCGCCACGGTCCACGAGGTGTGCCACGCGGTCCGCAAGCACCCGGTGGACTGCGGGGACCGGGCCGGCTTCATCGTGAACGCGCTGCTGTTCCCGTACCTCAACAACGCCATCAAGATGGTCGAGGAGCACTACGCGTCCCTCGATGACATCGACGCCGCGATGAAGCTGGGCGGCGGCTACCCGATGGGCCCGTTCGAGCTGCTGGACGTGGTCGGGCTCGATGTCTCGCTCGCCATCGAGAAGGTCCTCCACAACGAGTTCCGCGACCCGGGCCTGGCGCCCGCCCCGCTCCTGGAGCACCTGGTGGCCGCGGGCTGCCTCGGCCGCAAGACGGGGCGCGGATTCCGCGAATATGCCCGGCGCTGACGCGGGAGCCGGCTGGGGCGGGCTGCTCGGGCCTCCGGGCGGCCCGCCCCCGCAGGCGCGCTCTCCCGCCCCCATGCAGTACGTTCACACCATGTCCCAGCCCGCCAAGTCCTCCCGTGTGTCCGCCGCGCCCGACGTCCCGGAAAGTGCCGCGGGCACCCGAGCCGCCGCCCAGCGGCTCAAAATGCGCCGCGAGCTGGCCGCCGCGGCGATGGAACTCTTCGCGACGAAGGGGTACGAAGCGACCACGGTCGACGAGATCGCCGGGGCGGCGGGCGTGGCCCGGCGGACGTTCTTCCGCCACTTCCGTTCCAAGGAAGAGGCGATCTTCCCGGACCACGACGACACCCTCGTGCGGGCCGAGGCGGTCCTCAACGCGGCCCCCGCGCACGAGCACCCGCTCGACACGGTGTGCCGGGGCATCAAGGAAGTCATGCGGATGTACGCGGCCAAGCCCGCGGTCTCCGTGGCCCGTTACAAGCTGACCCGCGAGGTGCCGACGCTGCGCCAGGCGGAGATCGCCTCGGTGGCCCGCTACGAGCGGCTGTTCACGCGGTATCTGCTGGGCCACTTCGACGAGCGCGACCACCACCCCGGCAACGACGACCCGTTGCTGGCCGAGGTCGCCGCTTCCGCCGTCGTCACCGCGCACAACCACGTGCTGCGCCGCTGGCTGCGGGCGGACGGGCAGGGCGACGTGGAGGCGCAGCTCGACCAGGCGTTCGCCATCGTGCGCGACACCTTCGGCACGGGCATCGGCGCGGGCCGCACGGCGGGCGCCGAGCCCGCGAAGCCGCCGGCCGCCTCGGTGGAGACCCAGGGCGAGGTGCTGGTCGCGGTGGCGCGCACGGACGCGCCGCTGGACGAAGTGATGCGGACGATCCAGCAGGCCCTCAAGGAGCGCTGAGCCGCCCCGGAAACCCTGTTGCCGGGGCGGGTCCCCGGTGCTGTGGTGTGCGCATGAACGATCATGTGACATCCGGCCCGGCCCGTCTGCTCGCCCATTTCGACCGGGTGATGCGCGAAGAGGCCCGCCCCGAGGCCCCCGGCCTCCGCGTCGAACGCGCCGGTGACGTCGTACGGCAGGTGGGCGCCGCGCACGGCTGGAACGGGGTGGTGTGGTCCGCGCCGGACCTGGACGCCGCCCGGGCGGACGCGGCGGTCGCGGAGCAGGTGGCGTACTGCGGACGGGCGGGCTGCGCGGAGTTCGAGTGGAAGCTGTACGGGCACGACCGGCCCGCCGACCTGGGGGCGCGGCTGCTGGCGGCGGGCTTCGAGGCGCAGGAGCCGGAGACGCTGCTCGTGGCGCGGGTGGCGGAGCTCGCCACGGCGGTACGGCCGCCGGAGGGCGTCCGGCTGGAGGAGGTGCGGGACGAGGCGGGCGCCGAGCTGATGGCGCGCGCCAATGAGCGGGCCTTCGGCCGCGACGGCTCATGGCTGCGCCGGCTGGTCCTGGAGCGGCTGCGGGAGGCCCCGGAGCACTTCGTGGCGCTGGTGGCCATGGCGGGCGACGAGCCGGTGAGCTCGGCCCGGATGGAGCTGTACCCGGGGACGGGGTTCGCGGGGCTGTGGGGCGGCGGCACGGACCCCGCGTGGCGCGGGCGGGGCGTCTACCGGGCGCTGGTGGCCTTCCGGGCGGGTGTGGCGGCGGAGCGGGGCTGCGACTACCTCCAGGTCGACGCCACCGAGGAAAGCCGCCCGATCCTGGAGCGCCTCGGCTTCACGGCCCTGACCACCACGACCCCGTACATCTACCGCTGCACACGTCCCTGACCTGCCATATCGGGGCGATTCACGCCATACCGCCACCCGTGTTGCTCATGCGTGGCGACCGGCTGACAATTGAGGGAAATTACTGGCACCGAGTGCCTTGTCAGCTGTCACGCAGTGCCATACGTTGAAGGCATCCGGGCGGCCGGCGTGCTGGGATCTCACGTACGCCGGCTGTCCCCGCAAACCACCGCGTTTGCGCGCCCGGGCGCCTGCGTCACCAGGCAACCCTTCTGCTCCACCGAGCAAGCAGCCGAGTTCCACCCCGCCGAACCGACGGCACACCTCCAGACCCGTCCCCCCTGTTCTCAGGGCCCCTCAGCGTTCCCTCGAACGCCGCACCGCCGGAGGCACCCGTGAAGGAAATCCTGGACGCGATCCAGTCGCAGACCGAGGCGAAGGGCGGCTCCACCGCGCCCACCGCCGCCGACTTCGCGGCGCTCCCCGTGCCCGAGTCGTACCGCGCCGTCACCGTCCACAAGGACGAGGCCGAGATGTTCGCGGGCGTCGACAGCCGCGACAAGGACCCGCGCAAGTCCCTCCACGTGGAGGACGTGCCGGTGCCGGAGCTCGGTCCGGGCGAGGCCCTGGTCGCGGTCATGGCCAGCTCGGTGAACTACAACTCCGTCTGGACCTCCATCTTCGAGCCGGTCTCCACCTTCGGCTTCCTGGAGCGCTACGGCCGGGTCAGCGAGCTCACCAAGCGCCACGACCTGCCGTACCACATCATCGGTTCCGACCTGGCGGGCGTCGTCCTGCGCACCGGCCCGGGCGTCAACGCCTGGAAGCCCGGTGACGAGGTCGTCGCGCACTGCCTCTCGGTCGAACTGGAGTCCTCGGACGGCCACAACGACACGATGCTCGACCCGGAGCAGCGGATCTGGGGCTTCGAGACCAACTTCGGCGGTCTGGCGGAGATCGCGCTCGTCAAGTCCAACCAGCTGATGCCGAAGCCCGACCACCTCAGCTGGGAGGAGGCCGCGGCTCCCGGGCTCGTCAACTCGACCGCGTACCGCCAGCTCGTCTCGCGCAACGGCGCCGGCATGAAGCAGGGCGACAACGTGCTGATCTGGGGCGCCAGCGGCGGACTCGGCTCCTACGCCACGCAGTTCGCGCTGGCCGGCGGCGCCAACCCGATCTGCGTCGTCTCCAGCGAGCAGAAGGCGGACATCTGCCGGAAGATGGGCGCCGAGGCGATCATCGACCGCAACGCCGAGGGCTACGCGTTCTGGCAGGACGAGCAGAACCAGGACCCGCGCGAGTGGAAGCGGTTCGGCAAGCGCATCCGTGAACTGACCGGCGGCGAGGACGTGGACATCGTCTTCGAGCACCCCGGCCGCGAGACCTTCGGCGCGAGCGTCTACGTGACCCGCAAGGGCGGCACCATCGTCACCTGCGCCTCGACCTCGGGCTACAACCACGAGTACGACAACCGCTACCTGTGGATGTCGCTCAAGCGCATCATCGGCTCCCACTTCGCCAACTACCGCGAGGCGTGGGAGGCCAACCGCCTGATCGCCAAGGGCAAGATCCACCCGACGCTCTCCAAGGTCTACTCGCTGGAGGAGACCGGCCAGGCAGCCCACGACGTGCACCGCAACGCCCACCAGGGCAAGGTCGGCGTCCTGGCGCTGGCCCCGCGCGAGGGCATGGGCGTGCGCGACCACGAGATGCGCGCGAAGCACCTGGACGCCATCAACCGCTTCCGGAACGTCTGAGGTCCGGCCATGACGGAACGTCAGAAGGACCGCCCCTGGCTCATGCGGACGTACGCGGGCCACTCCACGGCCGAGGCGTCCAACGAGCTCTACCGGCGCAACCTCGCCAAGGGCCAGACGGGTCTGTCGGTCGCCTTCGACCTGCCGACCCAGACCGGTTACGACCCCGACCACGTGCTGGCGCGCGGCGAGGTCGGCCGGGTCGGTGTGCCCGTCTCGCACCTCGGTGACATGCGGCGGCTGTTCCAGGACATTCCCCTGGAGCAGATGAACACCTCCATGACGATCAACGCCACCGCCATGTGGCTGCTGGCGCTCTACCAGGTCGTCGCGGAGGAGCAGGGCGCCGACCCGGGCAAGCTCCAGGGCACCACGCAGAACGACATCGTCAAGGAGTACCTGTCGCGCGGGACGCACGTCTTCCCGCCCGGGCCCTCGCTGCGGCTGACCACCGACATGATCACGTACACGGTCAACCGCATCCCCAAGTGGAACCCGATCAACATCTGCAGCTACCACCTCCAGGAGGCGGGGGCGACCCCGGTCCAGGAGATCGCGTACGCGATGTCGACGGCCATCGCCGTCCTGGACGCCGTACGCGACTCCGGGCAGGTGCCCGAGGAGAAGTTCGGGGCCGTCGTCGCGCGGATCTCGTTCTTCGTGAACGCGGGCGTCCGCTTCATCGAGGAGATGTGCAAGATGCGGGCGTTCGGCCGCATCTGGGACCGGGTCACCCGCGAGCGCTACGGCATCACCGACGCCAAACAGCGCCGGTTCCGCTACGGCGTCCAGGTCAACTCGCTCGGCCTGACCGAGGCGCAGCCGGAGAACAACGTCCAGCGCATCGTGCTCGAAATGCTGGCCGTGACCCTCTCCAAGGACGCCCGGGCCCGCGCGGTCCAGCTGCCCGCCTGGAACGAGGCGCTGGGGCTCCCCCGGCCCTGGGACCAGCAGTGGTCGCTGCGCATCCAGCAGGTCCTGGCGCACGAGAGCGACCTGCTGGAGTACGAGGACATCTTCGCCGGTTCGCACGTCATCGAGGCCAAGGTGGACGAGCTGGTCGCCGAATCACTGGCCGAGATGGACCGGATCGAGCAGATGGGCGGCGCCATGGCGGCCGTCGAGTCCGGCTACCTCAAGTCCGAGCTGGTCTCCTCGCACGCCGAGCGGCGGGCCCGGATCGAGGCCGGCGACGAGAAGATCGTCGGCGTCAACGTCTACGAGACGACCGAGCCCAATCCGCTCACCGCCGACCTCGACGGGGCGATCATGACGGTCGACCCGGCCAACGAGGCGAAGGTCGTCGCCGCGCTCCACGAGTGGCGGGACAACCGCGACGAGCCCCGGGCCACCGAGGCGCTGGCCGCGCTGAAGAAGGCCGCCGCCGGCACCGGGAACCTGATGGAGGCGACCGTCGAGTGCGCCCGCGCCGGGGTGACCACCGGCGAGTGGTCCTGGGCGCTGCGCGATGTGTTCGGCGAGTTCCGGGCACCGACCGGGGTGTCGTCGGCCCCGGTCGCGGTCACCGCCGAGGAGGGCTCGCCGCTCGCCCTCGTACGCGAGAAGACCGCGCGGACCGCCGAGGACCTGGGCGTCGGGCGGCTGCGGCTGCTGGTCGGCAAGCCGGGCCTGGACGGCCACTCCAACGGCGCCGAGCAGATCGCGGTGCGGGCCAGGGACGCCGGCTTCGAGGTGGTCTACCAGGGCATCCGGCTGACGCCCGAACAGATCGTCTCGGCGGCCGTCGCCGAGGACGTGCACTGCGTCGGCCTGTCCATCCTGTCCGGCTCGCACGCCGAGCTGGTGCCGGACGTGCTGGTCCGGCTGCGCCGCACCGGGGCCGGCGACATCCCGGTCATCGCCGGCGGCATCATTCCCCCGGCCGACGCCGAGGCCCTGATCGGGGCGGGTGTCGCCGCCGTGTTCACCCCGAAGGACTTCGGCATCACGGAGATCATCGGCCGTATCGTCGACGAGATCCGGAAAGCGAACAAGCTCGACCCTCTGGAGGTCCCCGCATGACCACCCCCGTCAACCGACTGCGCCCGCGCCGCTCGTGTCTGGCCGTGCCCGGCTCGAACCCCCGGTTCCTGGAGAAGGCCCAGGGCCTCCCGGCCGACCAGGTGTTCCTGGACCTGGAGGACGCCTGCGCTCCGCTCGCCAAGGAGGGCGCCCGCCACCACATCGTGGACGCCCTGAACAACGGCGACTGGACGGGCAAGACCCGGGTGGTCCGGGTCAACGACTGGACGACGCACTGGACGTACCGGGACGTCATCACGGTCGTCGAGGGCGCAGGGCCGAACCTCGACTGCATCATGCTGCCGAAGGTCCAGGACGCCCAGCAGGTCGTCGCGCTGGACCTGCTGCTGACGCAGATCGAGAAGACGATGGGCTTCGAGGTCGGCCGCATCGGCATCGAGGCGCAGATCGAGAACGCCAAGGGCCTCGTCAACATCGACGAGATCGGCGCCGCCTCGCCCCGTCTGGAGACGCTGATCTTCGGCCCGGCCGACTTCATGGCGTCGATCAACATGAAGACCCTGGTCGTCGGCCAGCAGCCGCCCGGCTACCCGGCGGACGCCTACCACTACATCCTCATGCGCATCCTGATGGCGGCCCGTACGCACGACCTCCAGGCGATCGACGGCCCCTTCCTCCAGATCCGCGACGTGGACGCCTACCGCGAGGTCGCGGGCCGCGCGGCGGCGCTCGGCTTCGACGGCAAGTGGGTGCTGCACCCCGGCCAGGTCGACGCGGCCAACGAGGTGTTCTCGCCCTCGCAGGAGGACTACGACCACGCCGAGCTGATCCTGGACGCCTACGACTGGTGCACCTCCGAGGAGGGCGGCAAGAAGGGCTCGGCGATGCTCGGCGACGAGATGATCGACGAGGCCAGCCGCAAGATGGCCCTGGTCGTCGCGGGCAAGGGGCGGGCGGCCGGCATGCAGCGCACCTCCAAGTTCGAAGCCCCGGAGGCCTGACATGCAGTTCGGACGCACTTATGAGGAATTCGAGATCGGTGCGGTTTACAAGCACTGGCCCGGAAAGACCGTCACCGAATACGACGACCACCTCTTCTGCCTGCTGACCATGAATCATCACCCGCTGCACATGGACAGCAACTATGCGGAGAGCACGACCGATTTCGGCAAGAACGTCGTCGTGGGCAACTACATCTATTCGCTGCTGCTCGGGATGTCGGTGCCGGACGTCTCCGGAAAGGCCATCGCCAACCTGGAGATCGAGTCGCTGAAGCACGTGGCGCCGACCTTCCACGGCGACACGATCTACGGCGAGACGACGGTCCTGGACAAGACGCCGTCGCGGTCCAAGAACGACCGCGGAATCGTCTACGTCGAGACCAAGGGCTACAAGCAGGACGGCACGCTCGTCTGCGTGTTCCGCCGCAAGGTCATGGTCCCCACGGAGACGTACATCAAGGAGCGGGGCGGGGAGCAGCCCGGCCGCCCGGAGCTCAGCCAGCCTTCGCAGAAGAACGTGGAGAAGCAGTCATGACGCGACTCGCCCAGACGGCCGGGCTCACCGAGGTCCAGCAGGAGATCCTTTCGACGGTCAGGGACTTTGTCGACAAGGAGATCATTCCGGTCGCGACCCGGCTGGAGCACCGCGACGAGTACCCCGCCGAGATCGTCGAAGGGCTGAAGGAACTCGGCCTGTTCGGCCTCATGATCCCCGAGGAGTACGGCGGTCTGGGCGAGTCACTGCTCACGTACGCGCTGTGCGTGGAGGAGATCGCCCGGGGCTGGATGAGCGTGTCGGGCATCATCAACACGCACTTCATCGTGGCGTACATGCTCAAGCAGCACGGCACGCAGGAGCAGAAGGACACCTTCCTGCCGCGCATGGCGCTGGGCGAGGTGCGGGGCGCGTTCTCGATGTCGGAGCCCGCGCTCGGCTCCGACGTCTCGGCGATCAGCTCGAAGGGCGTCAAGGACGGCGAGGAGTACGTCCTGAACGGCCAGAAGATGTGGCTGACGAATGGCGGTACGTCGTCACTCGTCGCCGTTCTGTGCCGGAGTGACGAAGGACACCCCGAGGGCACCGCGCCGCACAAGTCGATGACGACGTTCCTGGTCGAGAAGGAACCCGGCTTCGGCGAGGTCCGACCGGGGCTCACGATTCCCGGCAAGATCGACAAGATGGGTTACAAGGGGGTCGATACCACCGAGCTCATCATGGACGGACTGCGAATTCCGGCCAATCGCGTGCTGGGGGGTGTCACCGGCCGAGGGTTTTACCAAATGATGGACGGAGTCGAGGTCGGCCGCGTCAATGTCGCGGCCCGTGGCTGCGGCGTCGCACAGCGTGCGTTCGAACTGGGCGTTTCCTACGCACAGCAGCGCCAGACCTTCGGAAAACCCATCGCGCAGCACCAGGCGATCCAGTTCAAGCTGGCCGAAATGGCCACCAAGGTCGAGGCCGCCCATGCCATGATGGTAAACGCGGCACGCAAAAAGGACTCCGGGGAGCGAAACGACCTGGAGGCAGGGATGGCGAAGTACCTCGCCTCCGAGTACTGCAAGGAAGTCGTCGAGGACGCCTTCCGTATCCATGGCGGCTACGGCTTCTCCAAGGAGTACGAGATCGAGCGCCTCTACCGCGAGGCACCGATGCTGCTGATCGGTGAAGGTACCGCCGAGATCCAGAAAATGATCATCGGGCGCCGGCTCCTCGAGGAGTACCGTTTCCAGGGTTGATCGTCCCATTCGTGGTGATTTAACCGCGAAGAAGATCACACCCTGTCATCCTCAACCGGTGCCTTCCAGACGTCCGACTCGGCTGCTGGCTTGCCCAGTTGCGGCCAGCAACCGATAACATCGCCGGAAAAGCCGCCGTCCCCCGTTGCCAGCGCGGCTCAATCCGCTACGAAGGTCATCCATGCCCGACAGCCATACCTCTGCCTCACGCGGCCGGGTCCGCATCGCACGCGGAGCTTCGCCGTGGCTCCTGCCGACCGTCGCCACCGCCGCCCTCAGCCTGACCCGCGCCCGCCGGTCCGGGCGCTGGGCGGCCGTGGCCGTGCCCACCACCGCGCTCGCGGCGGGCATGCTCTGGTTCTTCCGGGACCCGGAGCGCGAGATCACCCGGGGGCGCGTCATCTCACCGGCCGACGGCGTGGTGCAGAGCATCATGCCGTGGAAGGACGGGCGTACCCGCGTCGCGATCTTCATGAGCCCGCTGAACGTCCACGTGAACCGCGCACCGCTGGCCGGCACGGTGACGTCGGTGGAGCACGTGCCCGGTGGCTTCGTCCCCGCGTTCAACAAGGAGAGCGAGAACAACGAGCGCGTCGTCTGGCACTTCGACACCGAGCTGGGTGACATCGAGATGGTCCAGATCGCCGGCGCGGTCGCCCGGCGCATCGTGCCCTACATCCCGCAGGGCACGAAGGTGGAGCAGGGTGAGCGCATCGGGCTGATCCGCTTCGGCTCCCGCGTCGACATCTACCTCCCGGAAGGTGTGGACGTCGCGGTCGAGGTCGGCCAGGCCACCACCGCGGGGGTGACTCGCATTGACCGTGATTGATCCCGACACACAGGCCGGCTGGGTCCCGGAGGCCGAGGCGGACGACGACGTCGACGACATGCCGCTCTCGCTGCGGCTGTCGATAGCGGACACCCTCACCCTCGGTAACGCCACGTGCGGGTTCATGGCGGTGTACTTCACCACCACGGGCATTCTGATCCCGCACCTCACGGGCAGTGACGAGAGCGGCATGGCGCGGCACTCCGCCGCCACTGCCGTGATCCTCATGCTCATGGCGGCGATCTTCGATCTGTTCGACGGGCTCGTGGCCCGCAAGCTGCGTTCCTCGCCGATGGGCGCCGAGCTGGACAACCTCTCGGACCTCATCAGCTTCGGGCTCGCCCCGGCGTACTTCGTCCTCGTGTACGGCATGGTCGCGGACGACGCACACCAGCGGGTCTCGGCACTCGCGGCGATCGTGGTGCTGCTGGCGGTGGTGCTCAGACTCGCGCGGTTCTCCTGCGTGGCCATGAAGGACGGCATGTTCCAGGGCATGCCGAGCCCCTTCGGAGCGCTCACGGTCATCTCGATCGTGCTGCTCGAACTGCCCTTCGTCCCGACGCTGCTCGCGATCATCGGGGTGGCGTGGCTGATGGTCAGCCGGGTCGAGTACCCGAAGCCGCGGGGCGTCCTCGCGGTGGCGATGCTCGGCTGGATCGTGGCCGCGATGGGGCTCCTGGCGGCCTGGGCGCTGGACGCGCCCGGCGGTCAGCTCCTCCTCCAGACCGGCTGCGCGCTCCAGGTGGTCCTGGGTGCGGTGATTCCCCTCTTCGCGACCGCCCGCCGGGTGAACACCTTCCGCGGCAACCGCCGCGAGGCACGCGCGGCGCAGCTGCCGTAGCGGACGGTACGAACGACACGAGGGCCCGGATGCCGGCAAGGCATCCGGGCCCTCGTGCGTGGTCCCTCAGGCGGTAAGGGGCGCGGCGGTGGAGCCGCGTACCTCCAGACGGGTCGAGAGTTCCAGGCGCAGGGTGTCGACCTGTTCGCCGTCGATGATCCGGAGCAGCGTGGTCGCCGCCATGGAGGCCATGTCCAGCAGGGGCTGGCGCACGGTCGTCAGGGCGGGGTGGGTCCAGCGCGCCACGGGCAGGTCGTCGAAGCCGACCACGCTCATGTCCGCCGGGATCTCCATGCCGCGGGCGCGCAGCACCTCGAAGGCACCGAGCGCCTGGAGGTCGCTGGCGGCGAAGACCGCGGTGGGCGGCTTCTCACCGCGTTCGGCGGCCCCGTCGAGCAGCCGGGCCATCTCCTGCCGGCCCGAGCGGTCGTTGAACTCGCCGTGCGAGACCCAGCCCTCCGGTACGGGCAGCTCGGCGCGTTCCATGGCCGCCCGGAAGCCGTCGGCGCGGGCCCGGCTGCACAGCAGCTGCCGGGGTCCGGCGAGGTGGGCGATCCGGGTGTGGCCGAGCTCGATCAGGTGCTCGGTGGCGCTGACGGCGCCGGCCCAGTTGGTGGCGCCGACGGTGGGGACCAGCGCGTCGACGTTGCCCACGGGGTCGACCAGGACGAAGGGGATGTCCATGGCGGTGAGCCGTCTGCGCTGCTGCGAGGTGAGGTCGGAGACGACGAGGATCGCCCCGCTGCTGCGGCGCGCGGCGAGCTGGTCCAGCCACTCCCGGGTGTCGGCGCTGCGGCCGTGGACCGCGGAGAGCACCATGCTGGCGCCCGCCTCGGCCAGGACCTCGTCCACGCCCCGGATGATCTCGACGGACCAGAGGCTGTCGAGTTCGTTGAGGACCAGGTCGACCACGCTGCCCCGGCGGCGGGCGGGGCGTCTTTCGTAGCCGAGTTCGTCCATGACGGACTCGACGCGCTCCTTGGTCTCGGCGGAGACGTCGGAGCGGTCGTTGAGCACCTTGGACACCGTGGAGACGGAGACACCGGCCACCGAGGCGATCGTGTTCAGGGTGACCTTGCCCGGGGTGCCGGTGGTCTCCGTCGTCATCCTTGCCATCCGTTTCTGCGTGTGGTCACTGTGCTGCCGCTCCGGGAAGGGTATCGGCCCGGTATTCGGTCCAGTCGAAGTCGGTGGGTGCTCCGGCGCCCGTGAGGTCCTGGGCGCACAGGCCGATGAACGCGCCGGTGAAACCCCAGGTGCGGAAGTGGCCGGTGTCCGGGTCGCCCTGGGTGGCGTTCTCGTCGGAGAGCGGGCTGGTGTCCAGCTCGGGCCCGGCCGGCTGCCAGGCGTCCCGCCCCGGGGGGCGTACGGAGAACCGGGCGCGCTCCCCCCGTACGGTGAGGCGCAGCTCCAGGGGTCCGTCGCCCACGGGCAGGGGCGCGCAGGGTTCGCGGTACGCCCCGTGGTCGCAGACGCCCAGGCGCAGGACGCGGCCCAGCTCCTCGTCCCAGGTGAGGTGGAGGTAGTGCCAGAGCGTCGAGTTGTAGTAGTGGACCAGCCCCGACATCTGGAGCGGTGAGCCGGGCTCGGCGCTCATCGCGGTGGTGAAGGTGAGCCCGGATGACTGCTGGCGGCGGGCGACCAGGGACTGGTGGTGGGTGGAGCCGAGCGACTGGGCGCCGCGCAGCCGGAGGTGGCCCGGGCGCTCGGTGAGGCTCAGCCAGTCCGGGGAGGGGTGCCGGCGCAGGGTGGACCAGAGGGGGCCGAGGTCCGGGGCGTCGAAGTCGTCGCGGGCCGGCGGGTCCGGGAAGGGCGCCGGGGGCAGGGCGGGGCCGGGCACGGTGGTCCGGGGTGCGGCGGGGTCCTCGCCGGGGGCGTCGGCCAGCCGGGGCCAGCCGTCGGGTGTCCAGTCGATGCGCTGGATCGCGGTCTCCCGGCCCATGACGCAGGCGCCGCGCGGGGTGAGCGGGCGGGCGACGAGGTGGGCGAGGAACCACTCGCCGGCGGGCGTGGCGACCAGGCTGCCGTGCCCCGCCTTCTGGAGCGGGTGGTCCTCGTGTCCGGCGGAGGTGAGCAGGGGCCCGGCCGGGTCGGTCGCGTACGGGCCTTCGGGGCGGCGGGCGCGGGCGACGGTGACGGCGTGGTTCCAGCCGGTGCCGCCCTCGGCGGTGACCAGGTAGTACCAGCCGTCGCGGTGGTAGAGGTGGGGGCCCTCGGTGTGGGCGAGTCCGGTGCCGGTGAAGATGCGGTGGACCGGGCCGGTGACGCGGCGGGCGGCGCGGTCCCATTCCTGGAGCAGGATCCCGCCGAAGGGGTGGCGGCCGGGCCGGTGGTCCCACTCCATCCACAGGGCCCAGCTGCGTCCGTCGCCGCCGGGCCCGTCGTCGTGGAAGAGCGAGGGGTCGAAGCCGTGCGAGGGGAACGGCACCGGGTCGGACCAGGGCCCCTGCGGGGTGGGGGCGGTGATGACCTGGTTGCGCACGTCCTTGAACGCGCCGGAGAGGTTGGTGACGTCGCTGTAGACGAGGTGGAACTCTCCGTCGGTGTACGAGAGGCAGGGCGCCCAGACACCGCCGGAGTCGGGTCTGCCGGTCAGTTCGACCAGCCGGGCCTGGTCCAGCATCCCGCCGAGGGACCGCCAGTGCACGAGGTCGCGGGAGTGGTGGAGGGTGACTCCGGGGAGCCATTCGAAGGTGGAGGTGGCGAGGTAGTAGTCGGTGCCGACCCGCAGGATCGAGGGGTCGGGGTGGAATCCGGGCAGCACGGGGTTGTTGATGGCCCCGGCGCTGTCGCCGGTCGGGCCGGGTGCGCGGACGCTCGGCGCGGCGGTCATGTGTCTCCTGAGACGTGGGTGCGGAGGGGGGTGTGCCACGGGTCAGCCCTTGACGGCGCCGGCCATCACTCCCGAGACGATGCGGCGGGCCAGGACGGTGAAGACGACCAGCACCGGGAGGACGGACACCACGACGCCCGCGAGCATGAGCGTGTAGTCGGTGTAGTAGCCGGCCGCGAGCTGGTTGAGCGCGATCTGCACGGTGCCGTTCTCCGGCGGCAGTGCGATGAGCGGCCAGAAGTAGTCGTTCCAGGCGAACATGAAGGTGAACATCCCCAGCACGGTCGCGGTGGTGCGTACGCCGGGCACCACCACGTGCCAGTACGTGCGCAGCAGGCCGGCGCCGTCCATCCGGGCGGCCTCGATCAGCTCGTCGGGGATGTTCTCCTCGACGGCCTGCCGCATCCAGAACACGCCGATCGCGGAGACCAGGGCGGGGACGATGAGCGCGGAGAGCTTCCCGTACAGGCCCATGTCGGTGACGAGCATGTAGAGCGGGATGATGCCGAGCTGGGTCGGGACCATGACGGTGACGACGACGCAGACCAGCAGGAAGCCGCGGCCCGGGAAGCGGAGCTTGGCGAAGGCGAAGCCGGCCAGCGAGGACAGCAGCACGTTGCTGACGGCCGTGGTCGAGGCGACGATCAGTGAGTTGCCGAGCGCCTGCCAGAAGGCGGAGAGCTCGAAGACGCGCTGGATGTTCTCGAAGAGGTGCCCGCCGGGGACCAGGGGCGGGGTCGAGCCGGCGAGGACCGAGTTGTCGTCGTGCGAGGCGACGACGAAGCTCCAGTAGAGCGGGAAGACCGAGGCGGCGGTGATCGCGGCGAGCACGCCGTACGCGAGTGCGCCGGGGCGGTCCGGACGGCGGGGGCCGGTGCGGGGCGGCCGGTGGCGGCGGCCGCGTCCTTCGGTGCTGCGGGGTGCGGGGACCCGGGTGGGTGTGGTGACGGCCATGGGTTTTCTCCTGATACCGGGTCAGCCGCGGTCGGAACGGCGTACGAGCAGGAAGTTGATTGCGGCGACGACCGCGATGACGAGGAAGAGCACCCAGGAGATGGCGGAGGCGTATCCGGCGTCGTTGTTGATGAAGCCGTACTTGTAGAGCATCAGCGTCAGGGTCTGGAACTGGTGCTCGGCGCCGCCCTCGGCGTTGCCCTGCTGGTCGAAGAGGAAGGGTTCGGCGAACAGCTGGAGTCCGCCGATGGTGGAGATGACCACGGTGAACACGACGGTCGGGCGGATGGCGGGAAGGGTGACCTTGAAGAAGGTGCGCAGCCGCCCCGCGCCGTCGATCTGCGCGGACTCGTACAGCTCGCGCGGGACTGCCTGCATCGCGGCGAGGTAGATCAGGGCGTTGTAGCCGGTCCAGCGCCACATGACCATGAAGCTGATCGCGAGGTGCGAACTCCAGGTGTCCGCGGTCCAGTCGACGGGCGAGCTGATGACCCCGAGCCCTTCGAGGGCCCAGTTGACGATGCCGAAGTCGCGGCCGAAGAGCTGCGAGAAGACGAGGGCGACGGCGACGACGGAGACGTACTGCGGAACGAGGACGAGGGCCCGCCACACGCTGCTCGCGCGGAGTTTGCGGTCCAGCAGCCAGGCCAGCGCGACGGCGGCCACCAGCTGCGGGGCGGTGGAGAGCACGAAGATGCTGAAGGTGTTGTAGGTGGCGGTGTAGAAGTCGGAGTCGCCGAGGAGGCGGGTGAAGTTGTCGAGTCCGGTCCACTGGCCGGGCCCGGCGAGGCGGTCCCAGTCGTGGAGCGAGACCCAGAAAGTCTGGAGGAGCGGGTAGAGCCCGAAGATGCCGAAGACGACGAAGAAGGGGGCGATGAAGAGGTAGGGCAGCAGATGCCGCTCCGGCCGCAGCCGGCCGGCTCGGCGTCCGCTCCTTCCGGTGCCCGGTCGGATGCGTGCCTGGAGCGCCATGCGCGTACTCCGTGTGGTGTGTCGGGGTAGGGGTGGAGGGGCCCGGCGGCGGGGGGGGGGGGCCGGGGGGGGGCCCCCCCCCCCCCCCGGGGGGGGGGGGGGGGTTTTTTGTGAAAAATAAGGGGGTTTGTTTA
>NZ_JBIBHG010000003.1:462988-585443 GCF_042956885.1 Streptomyces sp. NPDC008163
GCCCGGGGGGGGGCGGGGTGGTTGGGGGGGGGGTGGGCCAGGGGGGTTAGCGGGGGTGGGGGGGGGGGTTGGGGGGGGGGGGGCGGGGGGGGGGGGCCGCCCCGGGGGCCGCCCCCGCCGCTCGCGTCAGGTCAGCGGAGGTTCTTCTTCGCCTCTTCGAGCGCCTTGTTCCATGCCTTGTCCGGATCGGCCTTGCCCTGCTCGACGAGCTGGAGGGCGTTGCCGAAGGGGATGCGGGCCTGCTGGTCCTTGGTGCCGCGGTAGTTCGGCTTGAGGCTCTTCGCGGAGGACACGAAGATCTCGCCGGTGGGCGCGTCGCTGAAGTAGGGCTGCTTGGTGCCCTTGATCTCCGGGTCGTCCAGGACGGTGACGAGGGAGGGCAGCGCGCCGACGGGGCCGGTGAAGATCTTCTTCTGGGAGGCGGCCGAGGTCAGGAAGTCGGCCAGGGCGGCGGCCTCCTTCACGTGCTTGCTCTGCTTGGGGACGGTGAGGAAGGAGCCGCCCCAGTTGCCACCGCCGCCGGGCACGGCCGCGATGTCCCACTTGCCGGCGTTGGCGTCACCGGCGGCGGTCTTGATCTGGCCGGTCATCCAGGCGGGGCAGGTCATGGTGGCCATCCGGCCCTGCTTGATGCCCGCGTTCCACTGCTGGCTGAAGGGTTGGAGGTTGGCCGACTGGTGGTCGGCGGTCGCCTTGGCCGTGGCCTCGAAGAACTCGTGCACCTTGGGGTTGGTGTCACCGATGTACTTGTCCTCGGCGTCGAAGAACCCGTACTGGGTCTGGTTCATCATCGCCGTGAAGATGTTGCCCGAGCTGTCGAACCACGCCTTGTCCTTGACCTTCTTCCTGAAGGTCTCGCCGGTGGCGAAGTACGCGTCCCAGGTGGGCCAGAGCTTGGCCACCTCCGCGCGGTCCGTGGGCAGCCCGGCCTGGGCGAACAGGTCCTTGCGGTAGCAGATGGCGAGGGATCCGACGTCGGTGCCGTAGCCCATCACGAAGTCGGTGCCGCCGAGGGTGCCCTGGTCCCACTTCCAGTCCAGGTACTCGCTCTTGCGCTTGTCGGCGCCGTAGTCGGCGAGGTTGGTGAACTTG
The DNA here is from genome assembly GCF_042956885.1 of Streptomyces sp. NPDC008163. Lineage (NCBI taxonomy): Bacteria > Bacillati > Actinomycetota > Actinomycetes > Kitasatosporales > Streptomycetaceae > Streptomyces > Streptomyces sp. NPDC008163. The sequence goes on from NZ_JBIBHG010000003.1 coordinate 464,081, forward strand.
TCCTTCACCGCGCGGAACTTGGGGAGGTAGCCCTCCTCGATGGCGACGACGTCGGCCGCGCCGCTGCCGGAGGCGATCTGGGTGGACAGCTGGTTGTGGTGCTGGTCGAACTGGGAGATGCGCTCCTTGATGACGACGTCGGGGTGCGCCTTCTCGTACTCCTTGATCAGCGGCTTGTAGCCGAAGTCGCTGAAGGTGGCGACGGTCAGGGTGATCTTTCCGTCGGCGTCCCCGCTGTCCGCGCCGCAGGCGGACAGGGCGACGAGGGAAACGGCGGCGGCGAGCGCGGCGGCGGTTCTGCGGGCACGCGTACGGCCCATGGTGGTCCTCCGGGACAGGTGCGGGATGAAGTCGCACCAAGGTCGCCGCGAAGCGAAACATCTGTCAAGAGTTTCGCGAAAATCTACGGGATCCCTTTTCGGTCACGCGCCTTTCGGTCATTCAAGTCCGCCCATTACGTGCATTGAACGGGCAGAACGGGCGTGCCGATCTTGGCCACTTGGCAAAGTTTCGTAGCGGAGCGGCGCTGACCTGCACCAGTCAACGAAAATTTCGTACGCCCTTGCTCCGCCCGCTCGGGGGCCCCATCATTCGAGCGCTCACCGCACACCCCACCCCCTTGTCTGGAGCCGCCATGAGACACCCGACGCACCGCCGACCACTGCTGCGGGCCGTGGGGACGGGGGCCGTGGCCCTCGCCGCCCTGCTCTCGTTCGCCGGGCTCGGCGCCTTCTCCCCCGCAGCGGCCGCCACCGCGTCCACGCCGTCGGGCCGCGGTGTGCCGGCCGACGGCAAGGTCATGATGGTGATGGGCCAGGACAGCGACACGCTGTCCGACTACCGCACCGACGTCCTCGGCCGTCAGGAGCTGGGCGCACCCGCCCCGGGCGGCGTCACCCTGTACACCAACCTGGTGCTCGGCGGCTCGCCCGCCCCCTTGGCCGGCATGAACGGGCCGGTGAACTGGGGCGCGGGCACCGTCGACTTCGCCCGGACGATGAACGAGTACCCGGATGCGGCCGTGGCGGTCGGGCTGTACCTCTCCGACGCCACCTCCGGCTGCAACAACCAGCCGCTGCGCGCCATCATCGGCCGCAACGACGACGACGTGACCTCGGGCAGCCCGAACCTGATCACCCAGTACCGCGCCAAGGTCGACGAGATGATCAACCGGTTCAAGAGCTACGACCGGGACATCCTGCTGCGCATCGGCTACGAGTTCGACGGGCCGTGGAACTGCTACAGCGCCGACTTCTACAAGGACGCCTTCCGGTACATCAAGGGCCGCATCGACGCGCTCGGCGCCTCGCGGGTCGCGACGGTGTGGCAGAGCGCCGCATGGCCGGTGAACACCAGCACCGACCACCCGGAGTGGGGTTACGTCGTCACCGACCCGAAGCACTTCGACAGCTGGTACCCCGGTGACGCCTACGTGGACTGGGTGGGGCTCTCGGCCTTCTACAACTCCCGTTCCGTGCAGACCCAGTGGGGCTGCGGCTCGCACGACACCGACCCGGTGGGCCTGCAGAACCGGGTGCTGGACTTCGCCCGCTCGCACGGCAAGCCCGCGATGGTCGCCGAGGCCGCGCCGCAGGGTGCCAGGACCGGGGCGGGCAGCGCGAGCTGCATCTTCACCAACAACCCGGCTCCGGCGAGCGGCCAGGCCATCTGGGACGGCTGGCACGCCGGCTACTTCGACTGGGTGAACACCAACAAGGACGTCATCCGCGCGGCGGCGTACATCAACACCAACTGGGACGCCCAGACGCAGTGGCAGTGCTCCCCCGGCGCCCAGGCCGGCGGGCCCGGATGCGCCAACGGCAACTGGGGCGACTCGCGCGTCCAGGCCAACGCGACGGTGCTGAACAACTTCGTCGCCGAGATCAAGAAGCCCCTGTGGTCGACCGGCTCCTCCGGCTCGACGGGCCCGACCGACCCCACGGACCCGACCGACCCCACCGACCCCGGTGACGGCGGCAGCGGTACGGAGCCCACGTACACGCAGTCCGTGGTGACCAGCCCGGCCACCGCCATCCGGTTCACCACGAAGAACTTCGAGGCGAGCTTCGTCACCGTGCAGTACCGCATCAACGGCGGCGCCCCGCAGAACTACTTCCTCACCTACGACCGGTCGTCCGGCCGCTGGGAACTCCCGGTCACCGTCCCGCACGGCGCCACGCTCACGTACTCCTTCAACTACCAGCCCACGACCCAGACCAGCCAGATCACGACCCCGGTCATGACCTGGACCGCCCCCTGACCCTCCTCCGGGGTGCCGTGCCGGTCCCACCGCGCACGGCACCCCGACTCCCCCACCCCGCACCGAGGAGACCCATGCCGCTCACCGCCCCACGCCTCCGCCGCGTCCGGCGCGCCCTCGCCGCCGGGACGGCCACCGTGCTGCTCCTGCTCACCGCCCAGACCGCCACCGCCTCCACGACGGACCCGGCCGCACCGGAACTGCTGCTCGGCCAGTCCACCCGGGGCGCGCTCAACGACTTCAACTCCTTCGCCCAGGGCGCCGACGGCGGCTCCGTCTACTACGAGCTGCGCAGCGGCGACTGGGTCAACGCCGAACACCGCGCGTTCGCCGAGGAGTTGGCTTCGCAGGGCAAGACCGTGCAGGTCGGCATCAGCTGGAAGGACAACCCGCCCGGCTTCGAGGGCGGCGACGAGAACGCCAAGGCCGCCAGGTCCCGCGCGGTCACCGCCGAGATCGCGGCCGGCGGGCACACCGCGCAGCTGGACCGCCTGCTCGCCTTCACCAACTCGCACCCGTCGGCCTCGTTCAAGCTGCGGCTCGACTACGAGGTGAGCAGCTTCTACCACTGCACCGACGCCAGCTGCTCCTCGTACAAGAACGCGTTCAACACGCTCGCCGGATATCTGGACGGGCACTCCACCGCGCACAACCTGTCGTTCGTCTACCACCCGGTGCGCGGTGAGTTCGAGCAGCTGTATCCCGGGGACGCGGCGGTGGACTGGGTCGGGGTCTCGGTCTTCGCGCACGAGCTGTGCCTGCCGATCTACGACCGCGGCTACCTGTACAACGGCACCCCGCCGCAGAACTACGACGTCGGCGCCAACCAGTGCCGCAACGCGTACATCGGGACCGACCAGAACGGCAACCCGGCGGCGGTCTGGCGGAACTTCGACCATGACGCCAACGTCCTGAAGCTGGTCAAGTTCGCCAAGGACCACGGCAAGCCGGTCGTGCTCTCCGAGGCGGGCATGATGAACTTCACCGCCGACAACGGCGCCACGGACGGCATGGAGCAGGTGCAGGGCGACCGCTGGGTGCAGCGGCTGTTCTCGCTGATGAACTACCGGGGGCCGATTCCCAACCTGCCGGGCGAGTACGACCTGCGCGGGGTGATCCGCTCGGTCGTCTACATCAACCTGGACTTCCGCTACGGCTGGGACGGCATCGACGACGGCAGCTTCGACTTCGCCCCCGACACCACCTGGTTCGTGGACGGCCGGCTGTCCCACTACGCGGCCGCGAAGGCCTCCTTCTGCCGGGGTCTCGCCGACAACGGCTTCACCGCACGGTGCCGCTGACAGCGGCACCCCTCTGACCGCGCGGTCCGGTCCGCCGGACCGCGCTCAGGGTTATGGGAGCGCTCCCATCTCCCGCACGTCCCCACCCCCACACCCTCCCCATGAGAGGAACACCCGTGTCCTGTCACGTACTTCACCGTCCGCGAGCGAGAGCCTTACGGCTGTGGGCAGCCGTCCTCGCCCTGCTGGTCTCGTCGCTCGGCGCCGCCCTGGCCACCGCTCCGCAGGCCGCGGCGGCGACCACCCTGTGCGACGCGTACGCCTCGACGAGCATCCAGCAGGGCCGCTACATCGTGCAGAACAACCGCTGGGGCGCGAGCACACGCCAGTGCGTCGAGGCCCGCGACCGCGGTTTCGCGATCACCGCGTCCGACCACAACAACCCGACCAACAGCGTCCCGGCCGGATACCCGTCCGTCTACGCGGGCTGCCACTACGCCAACTGCACCTCGGGCAGTGGTCTGCCGCTGCGGGTCTCCGACTTCGGGAACGTGCGCAGCAGTGTGGCCATGACCCGGCCCGCGTCGGGTGAGTGGAACGCCTCGTACGACCTGTGGTTCGACCCGACGCCCCGCAGCGACGGCCAGAACACCGGGGCGGAGCTGATGATCTGGCTGGATCACCGGGGCCGTCCGCAGCCCATCGGCTCCCGGGTCGCCACCACGACCATCGAGGGCGCGAGCTGGGACGTGTGGGTCGGGAACATCGGCTGGAACGTCATCTCGTACGTCCGCACCTCGGGCACCGGCTCCCTCGACTTCGCCGTGCGGTCCTTCACCGACGACGCCGTCGCCCGCGGGCAGATCCAGCGCTCCTGGTACATGACGAGCGTGCAGGCGGGATTCGAACCCTGGGTCGGCGGGGCCGGGCTCGCCGTCGACGACTTCTCCTTCACCACCAACGGCGGCAGCGGCGGGGGCGGGGCACGTGCGCTCGTCGGCCGGCAGAGCGGGCGCTGCCTCGACGTGTCCGGCGGCAACAGCGCCAACGGCACCCCGGTCATCCTCTGGGACTGCTGGGGCGGCGCCCCGCAGCAGTGGACCGTCGGCTCCGACGGGACCGTACGGGCCTTCGGCAAGTGCCTGGAGGTGACGGGCGGTGCGGCCGCCCGGGACAACGGGGCCGGGATCGGCCTGTGGGACTGCTGGGGCGGCGCCAACCAGCGGTGGACCCTGAACTCCGACGGCACCCTGCGCAACCCCAACTCGGGCCGCTGCCTGGAGGCGGCCGGCCAGGGCACCGCCAACGGCACCCGCATCCAGCTGTGGGACTGCTGGGGCGGCGAGAACATGAAGTGGGACCTCCGGTGAGCCGCCCGGCACAGCGGCGGGCCGTCCGCCCCGCCGCGTCGGCGCTCGTGGTCACGGCGGTCCTGGCCGGATCGCTGATCTCGGCGGGCGGACAGGGCAGCGCGGCGGCCGGTCAGGCCGCCGCTGCGGGCCCCGAAGTGATCACCGTGGACACCGGCCGGCAGTCCGGGCCGCTCACCAAGGCAGGGCTCGGCACGCTGTTCGGGGTGACGACCACGCCGGACACCCCGGCCGCGCTCGCCGACGGGACGCAGGTGCTGCTCGCCCAGCACCAGAGCATGGACGGTGACACCTCCTATCCCAGCTCCACGGAGTCGGTGGCGGCGAAGCTCCGGGGCACCGGGGTCAAGATGGTCGGCCGCTACAACGACCTGATGGGCGGCTGGCCGTACGTCTGGAAGGGGATCGACGACTGGAACGGAAAGGTGGACAGCGCCACCCGGTCGATCCAGAAGTACAAGGACGTGCTGAGCGCGGTGGCCCCGCTGAACGAGCCCGACAACAAGCTGGGCACCCAGCCGGACAGCCCCTTCATGACCGACCCGCGCGTCCCCGGTGCCACCTACGACGCCAAGGTCAACTGGCTGTGGACGCAGACCGTCCGGCGCATCCGGGCCATCGACGGCTCGGTGAAGATCATGGGGCCCAACTACGAGCACTACAACCCGTGGGAGTCGGCCGACCGGCAGCCGCGCATGCGGGACTTCCTGGTCAACGCGAAGAACACCGGCACCCTGCCGGACATCATCGGGTGGCACAGTCTGGGCCCGAGCCCGGGCGATGTGCCCGAGTCCCTGACCCGCTACTACCGGCCGCTGGAGCAGGAGTTGGGGATCTCCCCGCGGCCGGTGATGATCGAGGAGTACGGGCCGGGGAACGGCGAGTTCGAGGGCGTTCCCGGCACCATGGTCAAGCACTGGGCGGAGTTCGCCCGGTACGGCGTGGACTCGGCGGCCATGGGCATCTACACCAACCCGGGGCTGCTCGGGAACACCCTGCGCCGCACCACAGGCGGCCTGAAGCCCAACGGCGGCTGGTACTTCATGAACTGGTTCCGCGAGCTGCGCGGCAACCAGCTCTTCGTCAGCCGCTGGGACACCCGGCACTATCAGGGCTCCGACGCGGTCGCGTCCTGGGACTCCGCGTCCCGGTCCGTCACGGTCCTCGCGGGCGGTGACGACGGCGACATCGACGTCCGGGTCCTGGGCCTCGCGGCGCGCGGCCTCGGCCCGCAGGTGAGGGTCCGGATCGACACGACGGACTGGACGACGGACCCGCTGGCCACCGACCGCAGGGCCGAGCGCGCGGGCGACCCGCAGTCGGGCCCGTACAACGTGTACGACAAGGTGCTCACGCTCGACTCCGGCGGGAACCTCACCGTGCCCATCCGGGGAATGGAGCACCTCGACGGCTACCGGATCGTCGTGGGGCCGGCGGGTCAGGCGGCGTCGTACCCGGGCAAGTACGAGGCGGAGGACGCGGTGCAGTCCGGGACCGTCCCGCACACCGGCAGCGACACGGGCCTCGCCTCGGGGCGGGGGTACATCGGCGGGATCGACGGCGCAGGCAGCTCGGTCTCCTTCACCGTCGACGCCGCGAAGGCCGGTGTGCACCTGCTGCGGGTGCGCTATGCGAACGGCACCGCCGGGACCTCCACCCACCTGGTGCGGGTGAACTCCGAGGCGCAGGGTGCGGTGAGCTATCCGGCCACCGGGGGCTGGGCGAACACCACGATGGGCACGGCGGTGAAACGGATCGCCCTCAAGGCGGGCCGGAACACGGTCACCCTGGCCAAGGGCGCCGGATACGCCGAGCTCGACTCCATCGACGTACGCCCGGACACCCATCGCTACGAGGCGGAGCTCGCCACGGTGAGCGGGTCGGGCATCCGGCACTTCCAGTGGAACGAGTTCCCGGACTACGTCGGCGGCATCGACGGCGCCACCAGTTACGTCGACTTCGCGGTGGACGCGCCCCGGGCGGGGTCGTACCTGGTGGACGTCGGTTACGCGAACGGGCTGGCCGGGACCGCCGGGCACACCGTGACCGTGGACGGGGCGCCCGCCGGGACCATCGCGTACCCCTCCACGGGCGCCTGGCTCAGCGGCCCCCGGCAGGACGCCGACGAGGGCACCGCCACCGTCCGGCTCACCCTGCGCGAGGGGGTGAACCACATCAGGCTGACCAAGGGCGAGGGCTACGCCGAGCTCGACTGGCTGGCGCTGCGCACGGAGTAGCGGTCCGCCGGGGTGCGCCGGGCGGACTCCGCGTCCGTCCGGCGCAGCGTCCGCGCGTCAGCCGGTGCCGTACAGGTCCGTCAAGCTGATGCCGGTCGTGGAGCCGGCACCGCCGAGCGGGACCTCGTGGTCGAGGCCGACGAACGTGCCGTCCTCCTGCCAGAGCGCGGGCTTGAGCAGGGCGTACTTCGCCTCGTCCCAGGTGGCCCAGTCGTAGCCGAGCAGTCCGCCGGTGTCGCCCGAGTTCGGGTTGAGGCACCAGAAGGTCTGGCTGATGCGGTTGTCCACGATGAGGTCGCGCAGGGCCGTCAGCCACTTCTCGTTGGGGCCGTTGTCGAGGAAGCCGCCCCACTCCCCGATGAGCAGGGGTGCGGTGTTGTTCCGGTGCAGATAGAGCCAGTTGGGGCCCCAGACGTCGCGTTCCAGCGTGCTGCGGTCCCAGTCGCCCTGGAACCAGGGCTGCTGGAAGACGAGCGGACCGTAGTCGTGCGGGGAGTAGACGAGCTGGTCCTGCTGGGCGCCGAGGTCCACGGGGTGTTCGGCGGCGCCGCGCAGGTTCCCGCCCCACCAGTCGTAGTGGTAGTCCGCCTCGGCGGTGGAGCTCCAGTCGCTGCCGTCCTTGGGGTAGACCTCGATGCCCTCACAGAGGATGAGGACCTTGGGGTTGATGGCGAGGATGCGCTTGCCGGCGGTCTCGCAGGCGTACTTGAAGTTGTCCTCGTCGGTGGAGTCGTCCCACTTGGCGCGCGGGGACTCGGACTGCTTGCCGTGCGGCTCGTTCTTGATGTCCATCGCGACGAGGGTGTCGTTGTTCTTGTAGCGGTCCGTGACCCATTCCCAGGCCGAGTAGAAGTCCTCGGTGGTGATCGAGCCCTTCCACCAGACGGGGTGGATGTGACCGGAGTTGTCGGCCTCGGCGCTGTGCACATCGAGGAGGACCTTGATGCCGTACTTCTCCGCCGTGTCGAGGAAGGCGTCGAAGACCTCCAGGGTGGTCTTGTCCTTCAGCTCGGGGTTGGCGTACGTGTTGACCGCGCTGGGCACCGCGGCCTGGCCGTTCTTCCACTCCAGGAGCAGCTGGGTGGAGATCGGCACCCGCACGATGTTGATCCCGCGCCGGGCCATCTGCCCGGTGAGCGTGTCCAGGTTGGCGGTCCAGAGCCCGTGGAAGACGCGTTCGGTGGCGTTGAAGCCGAACCAGTTGACGCCGGTGAGCCAGACCTCCTTGCCGTTCTCGTCGACGATCTTGTTCCCGTCGGTGTGCAGCCAGTCCGTCCCGGCGGTGCCCCGCGCGGCGGGGGTGGGGGCCGCCTCGGCGGGGAGCGGTCCGCAGAGGGCCAGCAGGGCGGCGGTGGCCGCGGCGGCGGCCAGTCCGGCGCGCTTCCTTCTGGAGGTCGTCATGGGTGACTTCGCCTTTCGGTGGGGGTCGAATGGTGCCGGTCAACGATGCGGGAGCGCTCCCATATGTGGGGGTGCGCGACCTCCGCGCGCGCCGGGGAGCGCACGGAGGTCACGAGGGTGTCGAGAGCGTCGGGCGCTCCCCGCGAGGGGGGATTCCGGCCGGGCCAGGGGGCGCGGCGAGTCGGCCGGAAGGGCGCCCGCGTCCTGAACCGTGGCATCGGGCTGCACGGCGTGTCAACGCTTTCGTAGTTGTTTCGTGACCCTCACGCGCGGGCGGCACGCCGCCTTGATCCTTCGGCGTCGACGCCCTTGCCCTGTACACGAGTTGAGCTATATAACGTTGTAAAGACGGCCTCGGGGCGCGCCGTCCGGTCTTCCGGACACCGCATTCCATTCAGCCCTGGAGGCCCTGATGACCCCTCATGTCCCCGACCATGTCCCCGGCGCCGCACTCCCCGAGCAGGAGGGGCCGACCGGTCCCGGACGGCGGCGGGTGTGCCGTGACGCCGCGCTGATCGGGCTCGCGGCCGGTGCGCTCGGGCTGCCGGCGGCGGGGGCGGCCGAGGCGGCGCCGGTCGCTTCGCCGAAGCCGGCCGCCCACCGGCCGGTCCGGGTGCCGCTCGACGTGCGGGCGCTGGCCCGGCAGCGGTACGGCTCCGATGCCGACTGGTACGCGGCGAACATCCCGTTCGTCGACCTGCCGGACCGCACGATTCTGGACACGTACTACTACCGGTGGGAAGCCTTCAAGAAGCACCTGCGCTCCACCGCAGACGGGATGCTCGTCACCGAGTTCCTGCCCTCGGTCTCCTGGGAGGGGGCCAACTCGACGATCAGCGCCGCCGTCGGGCACCACATCCACGAGGCGCGCTGGCTGCGCGACCGGACCGTCGTGGAGGACACCCTCGCCTGGTGGCTGGGCGGCGGCGGGAACCTGCGCCAGTACACGTCGTGGATCGGCCAGGCGGTGTGGGCGGATTACGAGGTCAGCGGCGACGGCCGGGTGCCGCTGGCGCACTCCGCCGCGCTGGAGGCGGATCTCGAAGCGTGGGAGTCCCATTACGACGCGGACATGGGGCTCTACTGGATCGCCCCGGTCAACGACGCCACCGAGTTCACCACGAGCGGGCTCGACGTCGGTGACGGCTGGGCGGGCGAGGCGTTCCGGCCGACGCTCAACAGCTACCTCTTCGCCGGGCACCAGGCCGTGGGGCGCATCGCCGCACTGGCCGGGGACAGCGCGAAGGCCGCCGCGCACGCCGAGCGGGCAGAGCGGCTGCGGGCCCGGGTGCAGGAGAAGCTGTGGAGCCCGGAGTTCCGGCACTTCACCGACCGCTTCGGGCCCCAGTACCCGGACCGGCACGGGGCGTTCGTCAGCGGACCGGAGCTGGCCGGTTTCGTGCCCTGGTACTTCGGGCTGCCCGATGCGCGGTACGACGGGGCGTGGCGCAGGCTCACCGATCCGGACGTGTTCGCCGGGCGGCACGGGCTTCGGACGGTCCCGCCCTCGTCGCCGTACTACATGGTGCAGCACCGCACCCCGGGGGCGAGTCCGGGCGAGTGCGAGTGGAACGGGCCGTCCTGGCCGTTCCAGACGAGCCAGGTACTCACCGCCCTGGCCCGTCTCCTCGACGAGCGCCCGCACGCCCCTCTCGGGCGCGACGACTACGTGGGGCTGCTGCGCCAGTACGCCGCCCAGCAGCGCAAGGACCGGCGGCCGTACATCGCGGAGAACCTGGACCCGGACACCGGCGAGTGGATCGCGGACTTCCCGGACCGCAGCGAGCACTACAACCACTCCACCTTCGCGGACCTGGTCCTCACGGGGCTGCTGGGGGTGCGCCCGTCGGCCGGTGACACGCTGCGGATACGCCCGCTCGTGCCGGCCGGGTGGGATCACTTCGCGCTGCAGAACGTCGCGTACCACGGGCGCGAGCTGAGCGTGGTCTACGACCGGGACGGCAGCCACTACCGGCTGGGCGTCCGGGGGTTGTGCGTCTGGGTCGACGGACACCTCGTCACCTCGGGGCGTCCGCTGTCGGGAGCGACGGTGGATCTGCGGCGGGCCCCGGTGCGCAGGCCGGAGGTGCTGGCGAACCGTGCGTTCAACCACAAGGGCGAGGGGTTCCCCCAGGCTTCGGCCTCCTCCAGTGGTGAGGGGACCGGTCCGAAGGCGGCGGTCGACGGGCGCGTCTGGTTCGACCGGACCCCGGTCAACCGCTGGGTGTCGGCGGCGGACGGGGCCCGTTCGGTGGAGTTCACGGTGACGGCGGCGGAGGCGGTCACGGTGGACCGGGCGCGGATCCACTACTACGACGAGGGGCCGGGGTCGGGGGTGCGGGTGCCCGTGGGCCAGCGGCTCCAGTACGCGGACGGGGACCGGTGGCGCGAGGTGCGGATGCGGCCGGGGTCGGGCCGCTCGCCGGGCGCGAACACGGCGACGGAGCTGTGGTTCGCCCCGGTCACCGCGCGGCGCTTCCGGCTCGTGATGACGGCCGCGCAGGGGAGCCGGGTGGCCCTGAGCGACCTCGAACTGCTCGGGCCGCGTGGGGGTCGGGCCGGCTGACGGGCGCGCGCCACCCTCGCAAGTGGCTTGCGCATAAGAGGCGTTGGGTGCGCCGAATCCCCGCCAACCGGCGCACTCAACGCATTCTTCTCAGGTTTGAGTCACAAATTTTAGTTCTGGAAGCAGAATCTTGCGCACCGTCGTGGACTTCCTTGCGACGGTGCTCCTAGCCTGTGGGACGTCCGAAGAGCCCCCACGAGCCGCAAGGACGACTTCGACGTGACTTCCCCACCCCGACGACCGCTGCTCAGGCGGTCGCTGTCCGCTTCGCTCTCGCTGGCCCTCGCCGCGGTCGGCACCGCCGCCGCCGTGGTGCTGACCGGCGCACCGGCCGCCCAGGCCGCCGGTGTTCCCGCCCCCTCGCCGCTCTCCGTGCCCGGGCGCGGCGCGACCGTCCCGTTCAAGGAACAGGAGGCCGAGTACGCGGCCACCAACGGCACCCTGATCGGCCCGAACCGCCTCTACGGCACGCTGCCGTCCGAGGCGTCGGGCCGGCAGGCGGTGACCCTGGACGCGGTCGGTGAGTACGTGGAGTTCACGCTCACCGCCCCCGCCAACGCGATGTCCTTCCGGTACTCGCTGCCGGACAACTCCGCCGGGACGGGCCGGGACGCCTCGATCGACGTACGCGTGAACGGGGCCTCTCCCAAGGCCGTGCCGGTGACCTCCAAGTACGGCTGGTACTACGGGGGTTATCCGTTCAACAACAACCCGGGCGACACCAACCCGCACCACTTCTACGACGAGGCCCGGACCATGTTCGGGTCGACGCTGCCGGCCGGCACCAAGGTGCGGCTCCAGGTGTCCTCCACCGCCGGCTCGCCGTCGTTCACCATCGACCTGGCGGACTTCGAGCAGGTGGGCGCGCCCATCGCCAAGCCCTCGGGCGCGCTGGACGTCGTCTCCGACTTCGGGGCCGACCCGACGGGGGCCGCCGACTCGACCGCCAGGATCCAGGCGGCGGTGGACGCGGGCAGGGCGCAGGGCAAGGAGGTGTACATCCCGCAGGGCACGTTCCAGGTCCGCGACCACATCATCGTGGACAAGGTGACCCTGCGCGGCGCCGGGCCCTGGTACTCGGTGCTGACCGGGCGCGACCCCTCCAACCGGAGCAAGGCCGTCGGCGTCTACGGCAAGTACGCCGGGGACGGCGGCAGCAGCAACGTCACGCTCAAGGACTTCGCCATCATCGGTGACATCCGTGAGCGCGTCGACAACGACCAGGTGAACGCCATCGGCGGCGCCCTGTCCAACTCGACCGTCGACAACGTCTGGATGCAGCACACCAAGTGCGGCGCCTGGATGGACGGTCCGATGGACAACTTCACCATCAAGAACAGCCGCATCCTGGACCAGACCGCCGACGGGGTGAACTTCCACTACGGCGTCACCAACTCGACGGTCACCAACACCTTCGTCCGCAACACCGGTGACGACGGGCTCGCGATGTGGGCGGAGAACGTCCCGAACGTGAAGAACAAGTTCACGTTCAACACGGTGATCCTGCCGATCCTCGCCAACAACATCGTCACCTACGGCGGCAAGGACATCACGCTGTCCGACAACGTCATGGCGGACACCATCACCAACGGCGGCGGCCTGCACATCGCCAACCGCTACCCCGGCGTCAACTCAGGCCAGGGGACCGCTGTCTCAGGCACCACCACGGCCGCCCGCAACACCCTGATCCGGACCGGGAACAGCGACTACAACTGGCACTTCGGGGTCGGTGCGATCTGGTTCAGCGGGCTCAACGAACCGGTCAACGGCAACATCAACATCACCGACAGCGAGGTCCTGGACAGCTCCTACGCCGCGATCCACCTCATCGAGGGCGCGACCAACGGGCTGCACTTCAAGAACATCAAGATCGACGGCGCCGGCACCTACGCGCTCCAGATCCAGTCGCCCGGCACGGCCACCTTCGACAACGTCACGGCGACGCACATCGCGCAGTCGAACCCGATCCACAACTGCGTCGGCAGCGGCTTCCAGATCACCCGGGGCGCCGGCAACTCCGGCTGGTACGCCGACCCTCCGGCCTGCACCGGCGTCTGGCCGGACCCGGTGTGGACCAACGGCGGCGTCCCGGGCGGCGGCACCGGCACGACCGACCCGACCGACCCGCCGACCGACCCGACCGACCCGCCCGAGGAGACCGGTAACCTCGCCCAGGGCCGCCCCGTCACCGAGTCCGGTCACGCCGATGTGTACGGCGTGTCCAACGCGGTCGACGGCAACGCGAACACGTACTGGGAGAGCCGCAACAACGCCTTCCCGCAGACGATCACCGTGGACCTCGGGGCGGCCAAGTCCGTGAAGCGGCTCGTCCTGAAGCTGCCCCCGGCGTCCGCCTGGGCGACCCGTACCCAGACCCTGAGCGTGTCGGGCAGCACCGACAACAACACGTACAACTCCTTGAAGGGCTCTGCGGGTTACACCTTCAACCCGTCGAGCGGCAACCAGGCGACGGTCACCCTGCCGGGCACGTCGGCACGCTATCTGCGGCTGACGTTCACCGCCAACACCGGCTGGCCCGCCGCGCAGCTCTCGGAACTGGAGGCGTACACCAGCTGATCCGGCGACGGACGGGACACCGGCGGGCGGCACGCGCGAAGCGTGCCGCCCGCCGGGCATTTCCCCTGCGGGGAGCGTTACTTGAAGGTGTAGCTCTTGGCGGCCGCCGCGGCCTCGGCCGGCCTGACCACCTTCAGGCCGCCGGGGATCCCGTCGTCCGGCTTCATGATCACGCTCTCCCTGGTGGAGGGCGCCGCAGGGTCGGTGAAGTCGTGCGAGACCCCGAAGTCGGTGCCGAAGCCGGAGATGGTCAGCAGCGCCTTGTCGACGCCCTCGCGGGTGAGGTCCTTGGCGGCGCACGCCTTCTTCAGGGCCTCGCCGTACAGGTCGGCGGCCGTGTAGCCGGCGATGACGCCGTTGTCGAGCCCGTCCTCGGGGTAGGCGGCGGCGTACTCCTTCGCCAGTTTCGCCGGTCCGGCACCCGGGTCGCCGATGGGCAGGGTGGACGCGGCGACGTAGTAGTCCCGCATCAGGGCCGGGCCCGCCTGGGTCTTGAGCAGCTGCGGCGCGTAGGCGGAGTTGTTGCCGATGACCGGGACCTTGAGGCCGGTGGCGGCGGCGACCCCGACGAACGAGGCCGCCTGGCGGGGGCCCGCGCTGATGACGACGGCCTTGACGCCGGCTTGCTTCAGGGCGGCGACCTGGGCGGTCATGTCGTCGTCGGAGGGCTTGATCATCTGCTGGACCACGGTGAGGCCCGCCTGCTTCGCCGCGTACGTGGAACCGGCGAGCGCGTTCTCGCCGTAGTCGCCCTCGAAGTACACATGGCCGACCTTGTCGCCCTTCGCGATGCGCTTCTCCGCGAGCAGGTAGTCGATGGCGTTGATCGTCTCGACGTCGTACGTGGCACCGATGATGCGTACGTACTTGCTGCCGAGCAGATTCGCGGACCACGCCTGCGGCAGGACGAGTCCCTTGTCCAGGCCGTCGATGCGCTGTTCCACCGCCCCGACGAACGGCGAGCCGATGAACTGGACGAAGCCCAGGACCTTCGGTTCCAGCTCGGTGTATCCGGCGACCGCCTTCTGCGGGTCGTAGCCGTGGTCGCGCACGGTCAGCTCGATCCTGCGGTCGCAGATGCCGCCCTCGGCGTTGGTCCGCTTCACCCAGAGCCGCTGGGCCTGGGTGACGCTCTTGCCGAGCGAGGCGTAGACGCCGGTCATGTCGGTGAGCGCGCCGAGTGCGATCACCGAGTCGGTGACGCCCTTGCCGGTCTTCACCCCGCCCCTGGATCCCTCTCCCCCGTCGGAGGACTTGGCCTTCTCGCTGCATCCCGTGAGGGTGAGGGCGAGGGCCGCGCACACGGCCCCGAGCACACGCAGTTTCATTTCTTCTCCCCTGGGTTCTTCCTCGGGCGTGTCAGGCCGCCGGGCAGGAACAGGACCGCCGCGACGACCGCGGCGCCGTACAGGTAGCGCGATGCCTCGCCCGGTGCCAGGCCGCCCGTGCCGGGGGCCGCGACCAGCGGCAGGGCGTCGCTGTAGTGGGTGAGGAGCTGGGGCAGCAGCGAGACGAAGGCCGCGCCGACGACCGCCCCCGCGACGGTGCCGAGCCCGCCGATCACGATCATGGCGAGGTATTCGAGGGACAGGACCATGCCGAAGTACTCGGGCACCGTCCGCTGGAAGACCAGGGCCAGGAGCACCCCGGCCAGTCCGGCGTACATGGAGGACAGGACGAAGACCCCGGCCCGGTAGCGGGCCACCGGGACGCCCATCACACCGGCCGCGATGCGGTGGTCGCGGAGGGCGTTCAGCGCCCGGCCGGGCCGTCCGCGCAGCACCCCGCGCGCGAACAGGCCGCTGAGGAACAGGGCGACCAGCGCCACGTACCAGAGCTTCTCGGAGGACTGGAACGGGACCGCGGCCACCACCGTCCCGGTGTCGTCGAAGGTGAGGCCGAAGAGCGACAGCGGCGGCACCGGGCGGCCGTTGTAACCGCCGGTGAGGGACGAGGCGTTGAACAGCACGTGCTGGCCGATGAAGATCAGTGCCAGGGTGGCGATGCCGAGATAGGCGCCGCGCAGCCGCCCCGCGATCGGGCTGAACAGCCCCCCGGCGGCCCCGGCGAGGAGGACGGCGAGCAGGGCGGCGAGCCAGCTGGGCAGGCCGAGCCCGGACAGCGTGTGCCCGTTCTCCGTACCGCCCTCCCCCGCCAGCACGCAGTAGCCGTACGCGCCCACGGCGAGGAAGAAGGCGTGGCCCATGGACAGCTGCCCGGTCGCCCCGGTCAGCAGGTTGAGCCCGATCGCGCCGATCGCCGCGGCCATCGCGAACAGCCCGGCCTGGAGCCAGAAGCGGTCCAGGTAGAAGGGGAGGGCGAGCAGCAGCACCGATCCCGCCGCCCAGGCCCAGGTACGGGGACGGCGCAGCCGCGCGGTGACGGTGTACGCGAACGGGGTGGCGGTCTCAGACACGGGCCGGCTCCTTCGTGCCGAGGAGTCCGGCGGGGCGTACGAGCAGCACGATCACCATCACCAGATAGGGGGCCAGGTCGCCGATGCCCCGGCCGAGGAACGACAGATCGCTCTGGTAGCCGGTGGCGAGCGATTCGGTGACTCCGACGATGAGGCCGCCGGCGAGGGCCCCGGTCGTGGAGTCGAGGCCGCCGAGGATGGCGGCGGGGAACGCCTTGAGCGCGGCGAGCGAGGTCGCCCGTTCCAGGCCGGGCGTCGGGAAGACGGTGAGGAACAGCGCGGCGACGGCGGCGAGCGCCCCGGCGACCGCCCAGGCGGCGAGCGAGACGCGGCCGAGTCTGATGCCCATCAGCGCGGCCGTCCGCGGGTTCTCGGCGGCGGCGCGCATCGAGACGCCCCAGGAGGTGAAGCGGAAGGCGAGCAGGAAGACGGTGATGAGGAGGGCGGCGGCGACGAACGCGGCGACCCGGGTCTGGGCGAGTGTGATCCCGCCGACGGTGAGGACCCGGTTGCCCCAGGGGTCGCCGAGCGCGAGCACCTCCGTGCCCATGCGCCGGGTGAGTTCGGTGGTCAGGAGGATGTCGACGCCGATGGTGACGATGGCGAGGACGCTGTGGTCGCTCCCCCGGTAGCGGCGCATCACCAGGAAGTCGACGGCCGCGCCGACGACGGCCGCGCCCGCGACGCCGGTCGCGAGGGCGGGCCAGAAGCCGATGTCGTCGTGGAGCACGGCGGTGACGTAACCGCCCGCCAGCAGCAGCGACGCATGGGCGAAGTTGACGACCTCGGTGGCCTTGAAGATGACGACGAAGCCGAGCGCGATCAGGGCGTAGACCGAGCCCATGGACAGGCCGCCGAGGAGAAGTTCGACGAAGGTGGTCATTGCGGTGCTCCCAGATATGCCTGGACGACGGCGGGATCGTTCTGGACCTCGGCGGGGGTGCCGTCGGCGATCCGGCGGCCGAAGTCGAGTACGGTCACGGCGTCCGCGAGCCGCATCACCACCGCCATGTCGTGCTCGACCAGCACGATCGAGATGCCGAGGCCGTCGCGGACCCCGGCCACGACCTCGGCCGTGCGCCGGCGCTCGTCGGCGGTCATGCCCGCGACGGGTTCGTCCAGGAGCAGCACCTGCGGCTCCGCGCACAGCGCCCGGCCGAGCTCGACCAGCTTCTGCTGCCCGTACGGCAGTGCGCTCGCCGACCGGTCCAGCTCCCTCTCCAGGCCGATGAATTCGGCGATCTCGCGGACCCGTTCGCGGTGCGCGCGGGCCTCCCGGGCGGCGGACGGCAGCCGCAGCCCGGCAGCCAGGAACCCCGCCCGGGTGAGCCGGTGCCGGCCGAGCATGAGGGTGTCGGCGACCGTGGCGTACGGGGGCAAAGCGAGGTTCTGGAAGGTCCGGGCCACCCCGAGCGCGGCGATGCGGTGCGGGGCGAGCCCGGTCAGTTCGGTCCCGCCGAGCCGGACGCTGCCGGAGGCCGCCCGGCAGACCCCGGAAAGCACGTTGAAGGTGGTCGACTTGCCGGCGCCGTTGGGCCCGATGACGGCATGCACGCTGCCCGGCTCGACGGTGAACGAGACGCCGTCGAGGGCGGTGAGCCCGGCGAAGCGGACGGTGACGTCGCTGACGGTGAGCTGCGCGGGGGTGGTCACGCGGACCACCTGCGCAGGGTGCGTACGGGGGTGTCCGCCGCCCGGTCCGCGTCGGCGGCGGCCGCCTCGTCCACGAGGCCCAGATAGCGGCGGCGCACCTCGTCGGAGGCGGCCAGCTCGTCGGCGGGCCCGTGCAGGGTGACCTCGCCGACCTCCAGGACGTAGGCCGTGGTGGCGAGGCGCAGGGCGATGGAGGCGTTCTGCTCCACGAGCAGGACGGAGGTGCCGGAGGCGTTGATCTCGCGCACCGTGTCGGCGATGCGCTGCGCCATCAGGGGCGCGAGGCCGAGCGAGGGTTCGTCCAGGAGGAGCAGCCGGGGGCGGGCCATCAGGGCGCGGCCCATGGCCAGCATCTGCTGCTCGCCGCCGGACAGCAGCCCGGCGCTCTGGTGGGCGCGGCGGGCGAGGACGGGGAACAGCTCGTGCACGCGGTCCAGCGCCCGGGCCGTCGCCCTGCGGCCGCCGGGCGCGCCGAGGGCTCCGGCGCGCAGGTTGTCCGCCACGGTCATACGGGCGAACACCTGGCGGCCCTCGGGCACCTGGACGATCCCGGCGGCGACCACCCGGTCGGGCCGGAGCCCGTCCACGGGGCGCCCGTCGAACCGGACGGTGCCGGTGGCGGTGCCGCCGTGGAAGCCGAGGGTCCGCGAGACGGCCCGCAGCAGGGTGGTCTTGCCTGCGCCGTTGCCGCCGAGTACGGCGGTGATCGTGCCGACCGGGACGTCGAGGTCGATGCCGCGCAGTGAGCGTACGGAGCCGTAGGCGGCGGTGAGCGCGCGGATCTCCAGCGTGGGCATGGGGGTGTCCTCCTCCTTCCGCGGTTCCTGTGTTGCCACAGGTCAGCAGGGGGAGGAGGGGGGCGTCCACGGGGGTGGGGGGATGCGGTGCGGGTGCCCCGGCGGGGCGGGGGTGGGGTTGTGCGGGCGCACAGCGCGGGTCGCCTGCGGCGGGCCCTGTCCCCTACCCGCCCCCCCGGAACCGGGGCTCCGCCTCAGACCCCGTGCCTCAGACGCCGGCGAGGCTGGATTTCGCGCCGCCGCACTTTCAGCCCCTCCGGCGATTGCGGAGCGGGGGTCCGGTGCGTAGCCCCCGGCTCAGGCCAGAGAGTCGTGCGCGATCGACTCCGCGACCCGCTCAAGCAACGGCCCCGCCTGCGCCATGCACACCGCCGGATCCGGCTCCAGATCCAGCAGCGCGTACGCCCGCCGGATCCCCGCCCCCTCCAGCGCCTCCGGCGGCAGCGCCAGGCGCCCGCACACCGCCACCACGTCGACCCCCGCGGCCCGCGCCGCAGCCGCGACGCCCGCCGGGGCCTTGCCGTGGAGGGTCTGGGCGTCCAGAGAGCCCTCGCCGGTGATGACGAACGTCGCCCGGTCCAGCGCGGGCGCGAAGCCGAGGACGTCGAGCATGACCTCGATGCCGGGGCGGAAGCGCGCGCCGAGGGCGACGAGCGCGCCGTAGCCGATGCCCCCGGCCGCCCCGGCGCCGGGGAGCCCGGCCTGCTCGGGGCCGAGGAGCGAGGCGTAGTGCGCGAGGGCCGCGTCGAGGGTCGCGATGTCCGCCTCGGTCGCGCCCTTCTGCCGGCCGTAGACCTCCGGCGCGCCCTTCGGGCCGGTCAGCGGGTTGTCGACGTCGCTGGCGAGGATCAGGTCGATGTCCGCGAACCGGGGGTCGAGCCCGGACAGGTCCGCCTCGGCGAGGTCCGCGAGACCGCCGCCCCCCGGCCCGACCGGCTTGCCGTCCGCGTCGAGGAAGCGCGCGCCGAGCGCGGCGAGCATGCCCGCGCCGCCGTCCGTGGTGGCGCTGCCGCCGACGCCGAACACGATGGTCCGGGCCCCCGCGTCGACCGCGGCGCGCAGCAGCTCCCCGGAGCCGTACGTGGTGGCCGTGAGCGGCGCGAAGACGCCGTCCGGCAGGTGCTGGAGGCCGGACGCCTCGGCCATCTCGACCACCGCGGTGGTTCCCCGCACCGCGTAGGCGGCGGTGACGGGGTCGCCCAGGGGCCCGGTCACCCGCGCCTCGCGGCGCTCGAAGCCGGCGGCCACCGCCGCCGCCACCGTGCCGTCGCCGCCGTCGGCGACCGGCAGGGTCTCCACCCGTACGTCCGGGACGACGCGCCGCAGCCCGGCCGTCACCCGCTCCGCGACCTGCACGGCCGTGAGCGAGCCCTTGAACTTGTCCGCCGCGACGAGCACGCGTGCGGTCTCCATCACTGCTCCGTCCGTCACCATGATTCCTTTGCATTCGAACAGGCAGTCGCGCCGCCCCGACCCTATCCGGCGCACCCCCTCCCTGCCCATGGTCTGATCGATCAAAGTGGCCGTACGCTGACCGTATGACCACTACTGACTACGCCACGTATATCGCCGGGCTCCCCAAGGTCCTCGTCGGCGCCGCCTGCGTCTTCAGGGACGCGGGCGGCCGGGTGCTGCTGGTGGAGCCGAACTACCGGGAGGGGTGGGCGCTGCCCGGCGGGACGGTCGAGTCGGCGGACGGGGAGGGGCCGCGCGAGGGTGCGCGCCGTGAGTCGCTGGAGGAGATCGGGCTGGACATCGAGCCGGGCCGGCTCCTCGTCGTGGACTGGGCGCGCGGCAGCGACCGGCCGCCGATCGTCGCGTACGTGTACGACGGCGGGGTCCTGGACGAGGGGCAGCTGAAGGCGATCCGGCTCCAGGAGTCGGAGCTGCTGTCATGGAAGCTGGTCGAGCCGGCGGAGATCGACCGGCACCTGAAGGGTGCGCGCGCCGGGCGGGTGCACACGGCGCTGGAGGCGCTGGAGTCCGGCACGGGCGCGGTGGAGCTGGAGGACGGCCGCCCGGTCGGCTGAGGCGACCCGGCCGGTCAGCCCTGGATCTCCGGCGGCCTGGTCTCGTCGTCGCGCGCGGTCTCCTCACGGGCCGCGACGCGGGCTTCGGTGCGGTGGCCGCGCGCGATGTAGTCGCGTACGACGAGTTCGACGGCGTCCTGCGGATTGCCGACCCCCGCCAGCACCATCACTTCGACCACGAGTTCCGCATCGAGGCTGATCGCTACCTTCGCCATGGCGCGAAGGTAGCACCGCGTCCCGATACGGTCCCGGACATGACTCTTCCCGCCACCCGGGCCTCGTACGACACCGTCGCCGCCGACTACGCCGCGCTTCTCGCGGACGAGCTGGCGGCGAAGCACCTGGACCGGGCGATGCTCGGCGCCTTCGCCGCGTATGTGGGGGCGGCCGGCGGCGGGCCGGTCGCCGATCTCGGCTGCGGGCCGGGGCGGGTCACCGCGCATCTGCGGGATCTCGGCCTCGACGCCTGCGGGGTGGACCTGTCGCCCGGCATGGTCGCCGAGGCCCGGCGGCGCCATCCGGACCTGCGGTTCGAGGTGGGCACGATGAGCGCGCTGGACCTGCCCGAGGGCTCGTTGGGCGGGGCCGTCGCCTGGTACTCGCTCGTGCATACGCCGCCGCGGGAGCTGGGGCCGTACGTGGCCGAGTTCCACCGGGTCCTGGCGCCCGGCGGCCATCTGCTCCTCGCGTTCAAGGCGGGCACGGACGACGGGGTGCGGCTTGAGCACGCGTACGGGCACGCCGTGGACCTGGACGTCTACCGCTTCGACCCGGACCGGGTGGCCGGGCTGCTGGAGGAGGCCGGGTTCGAGGTGCGGGCGCGCCTCACACGGGCGGCGGATCCGCAGGAGCGCACCCCGCAGGCGTTCCTGATCGCGCGGCGGCCGATCGGGTGAGGTAGTGTGGACGGCTGCGAAGGGGAGTAGCCCCGCAAACCGGTCGTCGACACACTGGAACCTCGCGGTTCCCGGTGGCCGGGCTCGTGGATCCTCACGGGTGGGCGAGACCTTCGGTCAGGTATGACACGCCCACGCCCTGTGGGCGGTGCCGTCATGCCGGGCCGAGTGGTCCTCCGAAACGCCGACCGGCACTTCGCGGAGATCCGGGGCCCGGCTCGTACAGAAAGCCACCCGGAATGCATCTCGACCCCCTGGCGATCATCACCGCTTTCGGGCTGATCTTCCTCGCCGAACTCCCGGACAAGACGATGTTCGCGTCGCTCGCCATGGGCACGCGCATGCGCCCGCTCTACGTCTGGTTCGGCACCTCGTCCGCGTTCATCGTGCACGTCGCCATCGCGGTGGGTGCGGGCGGGCTGCTCGGCCTGCTGCCCGACTGGATCGTCAAGCTGGTCTCCGCCTCGCTCTTCGCGTTCGGCGCGTTCATGCTGCTGCGCGGGGGCGGCGGTGACGAGGACGACGACGAGGGCCCGAAGACGGTGACCGGGTTCTGGCCGGTGTACTCGACGGCCTTCATGGCGGTGTTCATCAGCGAGTGGGGCGACCTCACGCAGATCACGACCGCCAACCTGGCGGCGAGCAACGGCACCTGGTCCACCGCGATCGGCTCCGCCGCCGCCCTGATGTCCGTGTCGGCGCTGGCGCTGCTGGCGGGCCGGTTCATCGCGAAGCGCGTACCGCTGAAGACCGTGCAGCGGATCGGCGGGCTGTGCATGCTGGGCCTGGCGATCTGGACGGTGACGGAGATCTTCACCGGCTGAGCCATGTGCATGCCCTACGGCGAAGGGCCCCGCACGAGCGTGTGCGGGGCCCTTCGCCGTACGCGGCTCAGAACAGCGCCGGGGTGCTCGCCTCCGTACCGTTCTCGAACGCCAGCAGCCGCTGTTTGCGGTCCAGCCCGCCCCCGTAGCCCGTGAGGCCGCCGGAGGCTCCGATCACCCGGTGGCAGGGCACGATGATGCCGACCGGGTTCTTCCCGTTGGCCAGGCCCACTGCCCGGGAGGCTCCGCGCTTGCCCAGGTTCTCGGCGAGTTCGCCGTACGAGCGGGTCTCGCCGTACGGGATGAGCCGCAGCTGCTCCCAGACGCTGCGCTGGAACGGGGTGCCGTCCAGGTGCAACGGCAGTTCGAAGTCGCGCAGTTCGCCGGAGAAGTAGGCGTCGAGCTGGTGGATCGCCTCGGCGAAGGGGCGCGGATCGGGCACGCCGAAGGTCTCCTCGGGGGGCCGGTGGCGCTGGCCGGTCATGTAGAGGCCGGCCAGGACCCCGTCGGTGGCGACGAGGGTGAGCGGGCCGTAGGGGCTGTCGGTGACGGTGTGCTGCCGGGTCACGGGGCACTTCCTTCCGCGTCCGGGAGGTGGTTGATCGGGTGGTCGTCGACGGTCCAGAGGTACTGGACGGCGTACGCCCGCCAGGGGCGCCAGCCGGCCGCGCGGGCGGTGAGCGCGGCCGGGGTGGCGGGCAGGCCCAGCTGCTGGGCGGACCTGCGGATGCCGAGGTCGGTCGGGAGGAAGGCGTCCGGGTCGCCGAGGGCGCGCATCGCGATGACCTCGACGGTCCAGGGGCCGAAGCCGGGCAGCGCGGCCAGTTCGGCGCGGGCCCGGTCCCAGTCGGAGTCGGGGCCGAGGCGCAGCGACCCGTCCGCGAGGGCCTGGACGAGGGTGGTGAGCGTGCGGCGGCGGCTGCGCGGGAGGGCCAGCTGCTCGGGGTCGAGCCCGGCCAGCGCCTCCGGGTCCGGGAAGAGATGGGTGAGCCCGCCCTCGGGGTCGTCCACCGGGGTGCCGTGGGCGGTGACCAGGCGGGCGGCGTGGGTGCGGGCCGCGGCGGTGGACACCTGCTGGCCCAGCACGGCGCGGACGGCGAACTCGGCCCCGTCGACGGTCCTCGGCACCCGGCGGCCCGGTGCCTGGTCGACCAGCGGGGCGAGCAGCGGGTCGGTGCGCAGTTGCTCGTCCACGGCGACCGGGTCGGCGTCCAGGTCGAGGAGCCAGCGGCAGCGGCTGATGGCGAGGGTCAGGTCGCGCGGGTCGGTGAGGGAGAGCCGGCAGGCGATGTGGTCGGGGCGCGGGGTGAGGGCGACGATGCCGTGGCCGTGCGGCAGGGCGAGGGTGCGGCGGTACGCGCCGTCGCGCCACTCCTCGACGCCGGGGACGGCGGTCGCCGCGAGGTGGCCGAAGAGGTTGCTGGGGTTGAGCGGGGCGCGGTACGGCAGGCGCAGCGAGATGACGCCGGGGGCGGCGGGCGCGGGTGCGGTGCGGGCGGCCCGGGTGCGCAGTTCGCCGGGGGCGAGGGCGAAGACCTCGCGGACGGTGTCGTTGAAGGTGCGCACCGAGGAGAACCCGGCGGCGAAGGCGATCTCGGCCATGGGTAGCGCGGTGGTCTCGATGAGCACGCGGGCGGTCTGGGCTCGCTGGGCGCGGGCCAGGGCGAGCGGTCCGGCGCCCAGCTCGGCGAGCAGCTGGCGTTCGATCTGGCGGGACGAGTAGCCGAGGCGGGCGGCGAGGCCCGGGACCCCTTCGCGGTCGACGACGCCGTCGCGGATGAGCCGGATCGCGCGGGCCACCGAGTCGGCGCGGGCATTCCACTCGGGGGATCCGGGGCTGGTGTCGGGACGGCACCGCTTGCAGGCCCGGAATCCGGCCTGCTGGCAGGCGGCCGCGCTGGGGTAGAACGTCATGTTCTCGGCCTTGGGCGGCACGACGGGGCAGCTCGGGCGGCAGTAGATCCGGGTGGTCAGGACGGCGGTGAAGAACCAGCCGTCGAAGCGGGCGTCCTTGGATCGGACCGCCCGGACGCAGCGCTCGGTGTCGGTGTGCATGGTTCAAGGATGGGCCACCGGTGGGGCCGGAGGCTGGCGGAAATCCGACATGGGCGCTTCCGGAGAGTCCCGTCGTACGCCCGGCGGATGCCAGGCGTCGCGGGCCGGACGGGACTCTCCGGACGCGCGCCCATGGAGCGTCGGGCTGCCTGGGGCCGCCCGACGCCCGTGCGGGCCTTCTCAGCCCAGGAGCGCGGAGGCGAAGATCCCCGGGAGCCGGGTCGCCTTCGGGTCGGTGGTGTAGGCCGTGAGCCGTTCCATGGTCGTGCGGCCGGTGCGGTTGGTGACGTAGTACGGCGGCCGCAGGGACAGTGACGGCGAGCCGGTGAACAGGCCACGTGGGGCGGGCGCGAAGGGGGCGCGGACGACGGTCTTCTCGACGTGCTCCAGCATGAACGCGTTGTGCACGAAGCCGACACCGCTGCCGATGTCCTGGCGGCTGTGCCCGGGGAAGGCGCCCCAGGGGGTGTAGCCGAGCAGGAAGCCGAACGCCGACCAGCAGTTGACGCCGAGGGTGCCGTAGCGGAGACCGGCGACGGCCTCCTCGACCGCGTGGCGGTGGGCGCGTTCGGTGCGGGGGTGGACCAGCAGGGTCGCACCGAGGGTGCCGGGGAGCCGGTCGTTGGCGAACTCCGTTGCCGCGCGCAGGAATTCCGGGGCGTCGGTGCCGGGCAGCCGTACGACTCCGAGGGCACTGGCGAACACCTCGATGTCGAGCATCGGGTCGCCCTCGTCCGTGATGTCCGGGACCAGGAGGCGGCAGGCGCCGTCGCCGTGGGTCTCGGCGTCCGGATGGGCGCGGACGACCGCGTCGAGGCGGTCGGCGGCGCCGGGGTAGTAGTCGGCGCGGGGCGGCAGTTCGCGCAGCACCCGGCGGATCTCGGCGAGCAGGCGTTCGGTGCCGTCCCACTCGCGGGGGACGACGAGAATCTGGCTGGCGACGCAGTTGTGGCCGGAGTTGTTCATCTTGCTGGTGACGATGTGCTCGGCCTGGAAGCGGAAGTCCGCCGCGCTCCACGGTCCCGGGGTGACGACGCAGGGGCTGACGCCGCCGAGTTCGCTGGTGAACGGCTTGTCGTTGAGCGGGGTGTCCTCGCTCCTGCGCCGCTCGGACTGCTCGTCGGTGCCCCAGACGATCGCGTCGTGGGTGCGTTCGCTGCCGGTGACGTGGATGGTGTCGACGCCGTCGTGGGTGGTGAGGTAGGCGCCGGTCTCGGCACCGCCGTCCACGAAGCGCACCCAGCCCTTCTCGATGAACTCGGCGAAGACCTGCTCGAAGTGCGGGCGCAGGTAGGCGTTGACGGGGTTCATCTTGGCGAGGACGACCTCGCCCTCCGCGTACAGCTTGTGCAGGATGTCCAGCGGGGTGATGGCGGGGACGTTGCCCGCGCCCAGGACCAGGGCGACGGCCGGGCGGCCCTGGCGGCCCCGGTACTCCCCCGCCGCGTCCGCCAGCGCCTGCGTGCGGGTGGTCCCGGGGAGGGTCCACACCTCGGCGGTGAACCCGTTGAGCAGGAGGCGGTCCGATCCGGTGGCGGGGAAGACGTCGACCAGGACCCGCCCCCCGCGTTCGCGGACGGCCGTGCGGTCGACCGGGTCCTGTCCGGCGGCCAGCCTGCGCAGCACGTGGAGGTAGGCGCTCACCGTCTGGGCCAGGGCCCAGGGGGCGGTGACCCAGTCCTCGGCGGCCCAGGCCGAGTCGGCGGCGTACCCCTTCGCGGCGGCGGCGTCGGCGACCATGGCGGGCGCGGTCTCGGCGATGCGCGGGAGCATGCGCTCCAGGAGGGCGACGCGTTCGGGGAGCGGGGTGGCGGTCCAGGCACCGGCCCGGTCGCGGAGTCCGGCGACGGCGAGGTCGAGCGAGCTGGAGTCGAGTGCGGGGGCGGCGCTCACGGGCGGGCTCCTTGGGTGGGTCCGGTGGGGGGGAGGGTCAGGGGGTCGGGCGGGCCGCGTCGCGGGCCGGGTCGATGAGCCAGAAGGATGCCGCAGCCCCCAGCACGAGGAGAAGACCGGAGAGCACGACGGCGTGCTGGTAGCCGCCGGTCCCCTGGGCGTCGACGAGGGCGCCCACGACGGCCGGGGCGGCCAGTCCGGCCATGGTGACCAGGGCGTTCATGACGCCCAGCGCGCCGCCCGCCCTGGTCGGCGGGGCCAGTTCGCTGACGGTGGTCGCCGCGACGGCCGCGTACGAACCGCCGAGCCCGAAGCCGAGGGCGATCAGCACCGTCTTGGCCGTGGCACCGCCCGCGAGCGGGACGGCCAGGCAGCACAGGGCGCCGAGTGCGAGCAGTGTGCCGCCGACCCAGCCCCGGGCCCGGCGGCTGCCGACGCCGCGCCGCATCAGCCGTCCGGTGACACCGGCCTGGGCGAGCAGCACGACGGCGCCGATGGTCCAGGGGGCGACGACGACGGTGCCCGCTTCGCCGGCCGTGTAGCCGAGGGCGTTGCGGAGGTAGGACGGCAGCCAGACCAGCATCAGGGCGACGGTCCAGTAGCTGGTGAAGTAGGCGAAGGTGGCGCCGATCCAGGTGCGGCTGGTGAGGATCGCGCGGTACGGGACCGGGGTGGCGGGCGCTCCCCCGCGTACCGGCGCAGGGGCGGTCTCCACGCGGTGTCCGCCGTCCGCGCCGAACACCTTCCAGACGGCGGCCCAGACGAGGCCCACGCCCGCCAGGACCCACAGCGCCGTGCGCCAGCCGTGGTGCTGGATGACCCAGGACAGGCCGGGCGCGGAGGTGATCACGCCGAGCGTGACGCCGAGGGTGATGAGGGCGCCCGGCAGGTTGCGCCGGTCGTTCGGGAACCAGGCGAGGGTGGCCTGCTGCGCCACCGGGAAGGCCGGGCCCTCCGCCGCGCCGAGGAAGACCCGGGAGGCGACGAGGACGGCGAGGCCGCCGCCGACCGCCGCGGGCACCTGGGCCACGGACCAGAGCAGCGCCATGAGGAGCAGCAGGACCTTCGGCGAGACCCGGTCGGCGGCGAGGCCGACCAGGACGGCGGCGACGGAGAAGAGCAGGAAGAACGCGCCGTTGACGAGGCCGAACTGAGTGGCACTCAGGTGCAGGTCCGCGCGGATCTCGTCGGCGGCCAGGCCGAGGACGGACTTGTCGGCGAAGTTGACCATCATGAAGACCACGAGGAGCACGGTCACCGTCCAGGCCCGGGTGCGGGTGCCGGCGGGTGCCACCGTTTCGGTGGGGTGCTGGGGCCGTTCGATCGGTGCCGCGGTCATGGGATCTCCCGGGAAGAGGGGCTGAGGGGTCAGGAGAGCGGCACGCCGGCGATGGCGATGCGCTCCATGATCCGGCGCTGCGGGAAGTAGTCGTTGATCGCGTAGTGCTGGGTGGCGATGTTGTCCCAGATGGCGATCGAGTCGGCCTCCCAGTGGAAGCGGACCTGGTACTCGGGGATGCGGGCCTGGAGGACCAGGATGTCGAGCAGTTCGCGGCTCTCCGCGTCGGACAGGCCGTTGATGCGGGTGGTGAAGGGCTCGTTGACGTAGAGCGTCCGGCGGCCACTGCGCGGGTGGCGGACGACGACGGGGTGCTCGACCTGGGGCCAGGACTTACGGAACTCCGTCTTCTGCTCGTCGTTCATGAGGGCGCCCCAGCTGGGGGCCCAGTCGTGCACGGCGGTGAGTTCGGCGATGCGGGCCTTCAGGTCCTCGGGCAGATTGTCGTAGGCGGCGGCCATGTCCGCCCACATCGTGTCGCCGCCCGCCGCGGGCACCTCGACGGCGCGCAGGACGGAGCCGAACGCCGGGTTGACCATGAACGAGTGGTCGCTGTGCCAGATGTTCTTGTTGCCGGCGGCCTTGGCGTCCTTGGCGAGGCGCGAGACACCGGCCGTGCCGGTCTTCGGGAAGAACGGGTTGGGCTCCGGAGGACCCCAGACACCGGACAGGGCGAGCTGGTGGTCGGCGGTGAAGCCGGTCTGCTTGCGGAAGAAGATCACCTTCCACTCCAGCAGCGCCTGGCGCAGCTCCTCGGCGAGTTCCTCGGTGATCGGGCGGGTCAGGTCGACTCCGTCGAGCACGGCGCCGAAGTGCGGGGTGAGCGGGCTGATCCCGACCTGCCGGTAGGTGACCGGCTCGGCGCCGGGCGCGAGCCGTTCGAGGGTCCGGCTCCCGTAGTGCATGAGCGGCTTGTCCAGGACCGGCTTCGGGTTCGTCACAGCGGTCTGCATGGGTGTTCCTCCCGGCGGTGCGCTAATTACGTAACGAGCAGTATCGATATAGGCGCGTGACGGGGCAAGGGGTGGGGCGGGTTGATTTACCGGCGGATTCGGTGACGGTCCCGGGGTGGGTTCTGTGACGGTCCGCCCCGGTTCGGGGCATGCCGGAGCGCCCGGCGGCGGGCCGCGTCACGGGCGAAGGGCGTTACGCGGGGGCGGCGACCGCGCGGCTGATCAGGTCCACCACGGAATCGACCAACCGCTGGTCCGGCAGGCGCTGTTCGCCGACCATGCGGAAGACCAGCGAGGCGGCGACGAGCGTCGCGGCGGCGGCGATGTCGACATCGGCCCGGACGTCGCCACGTGCCACACCGCGCTCCAGGAGGTGGCGGGTCTCGCTCATCACGCGGGCCGTGTAGTCGCGGTACGCGCCCGGCTCGGCGCCTGCCTCCGAGGCGGAGCCGATCACCCCGGCGAGCAGCCGCGAGACGCCCGGCTGCCGGTACGCCTCCATGCGCGCCGTCAGCACGGCGCGCAGCTCGGCCCGGAAGTCGCCCGTGTCGGGGACGGTGAGCGGCCCGATCCGGGACTCGGCGGCGGCCAGGACCAGATCCTGCTTGGTGGCCCAACGCCGGTACATGGCAGGTTTGCTGACGCCGGCCCGGGCCGCCACCGCGTCCATGGTCAGCGCGCCCATGCCGTGCTCCGTCACCAGCTCCACGACGGCGTCGAGCACGGCCCGGGTGACGCGCTCCTCGCGGGGTCTGCCGGGGCCCCGCCGGGTCCTGGGCACCTCTTCGTCGGCCATGCCCCGACCCTACGCGGGCCGGGTCCACCCCCTCCCGCAGGGGTGAGGACCCCGGCTCACCGCGCCAGCTCGTCGCGCAGCACGTGCTTGGTGACCTTCCCGGACGGCGTGCGGGGCAGTCCGGCGCGCAGGACGAGCTCGCGGGGCACCTTGTAACGGGCGATCCGGGGCTCCAGCCAGGTGCGGACGCCGTCCAGGTCGAGCGCGGCGCCCTCGCGCGGGACGACGACGGCGACCACGGTCTCGCCCCACTGCGGGTGCGGCCGGCCGACGACGGCGACGTCCAGAATGTCGGGGTGGCCGCGCAGGGCGCCCTCCACCTCCTGCGAGGCGACGTTCTCGCCGCCGGTGATGATCACGTCCTTCATCCGGTCCACGACCGTGACGAACCCGTCCTCGTCCACCCGGCCCAGGTCACCGCTGCGGTACCAGTCGCCCGCGAACACCTCGGCGGTGGCCTTCCCGTCGTCCAGGTAGCCCACCATGCGGGTGTCGGAGCGCAGCCGGATCTCGCCGGTCTCCCCCGCCCCCGCGTCCGAGCCGTCCTGGCGCACCACCCGCAGCTCGACCCCGGGCATGCCGCCCCGGCCGATCGCGCCGGCCTTGGTGACGTGCTCGGCGGGCGAGAGGGCGGCGCCGACGGGGCCCATCTCGCTCATCCCGTACACCTGGTGGAAGTTCTCGGAGCCGTACGCCTTCATGAGACGGCGCGCGGTGTCCGCGTCGAGCGGTCCCGCGCCGTAGATCCAGGCCCGCACGGACGAGAGGTCGTACGAGGCGAAGTCGGCGACCGTCCGCGTCGGCGCGATGAGGGCGATCGGGGCGCCGAACATCGCGGTGACCCGTTCGCGCTGGATGGTCTCCAGCATGCCCCGGGGCTCGTACGCGCGCTGGAGGACCACCGTGCCTCGGGTCAGCAGCGTGCCCATCACCCAGTTGTTGAGCGGGGAAGCGTGCCAGACGGGCATGCAGATCAGGAACCGTTCGTCGCGGCGCAGCGGGATGGCGGCGGCGGTGTAGGCGGCCGTCAGGGTGATGGTCCGGTGGGTGTGGACGCAGCCCTTGGGAGTGCCGGAGGTGCCCGAGGTGTACAGGATCTGCGCGATGTCGCCGTCCGTGCCCGGCTCCCCGGCGAACGGCTCGGCGGCCGCGATCCGGGCCTCGAACGCGTCGGCGGGCAGGGTGTCCGGCTCGGCGTCGGGGTGGCTGACCAGCCAGGTCGTCCCGGCGTCGGCGGCGGTGGCGCGCTCGCCGATCTCCGCGTCGACCACGGCGATCCTGGCCCCGCAATGGGCCAGCTGGCGTGCCACCTCGGCGGTCTGGAGCTTGTGGTTGACCGGGACCAGGGTGGCGCCCGCGTACCAGGCGCCGAACGCGGCGAACAGGAAGGCCGGGGTGTTGTACGTCATCACGGCCAGCCGGTCGCCGGGGCGCAGCCCGGCCTCCCGCAGCACGGTCGCGGCACGACGGGCCGCGTCGGCGAATTCCCGGTAGGACCACCGCCGCCCACGGTAGACGACCGCTTCGTGGTCGCCGGCCGAGCGGACGGCGCTGTCCAGCAGGGTACTGAGGTGCATCACGTTCTCCTGACGAGCATGACCGTGCGAACGGACCATGGCGGGAAACTCTGAATGATGGTTCACTTCTTTCATGGCCTACCGCAAGACCCCAGCCGAAATCAGTCGGCTCGAAGCAGCCAGGGAGCATCTGATCGCCGCCGCGACCTCGGTGGTCACGGAGGTCGGCTGGTCGCAGGCGTCGGTCACCGCCGTCGCCGACTCGGCCGGCATCGCGGCCGGCTCGGTCTACCAGCACTTCTCGTCCAAGGCGGCGCTGGCCGTCGAGGTGTTCCGGCGCGCCGCCGGGCGAGAGGTCGATGTCCTCGGCACGGTGCTGCGCGAGCCCGGGACCCCGGTCGAGCGGCTGGCGCGGGGCGTCGAGGTCTTCGCCCGCCGCGCCCTGGAGAACCGGGGCCTGGCCTATGCGCTGCTCGCCGCCCCGGCCGATCCGGCGGTCGGCGCCGAACGCCTCGACTACCGCCGCCGCTACCGCGCCCTGTTCGCCGAGGTCGTCCACGAGGGCATCGAGGAGGGCCTGCTGCCCGCGCAGAACGGCGAGATCACCGCCGCCGCGCTCACCGGCGCGGTCGGCGAGGTCCTGGTCGATCCGCTCGGCGCCGGCGACGGGGAGACCACCGAGGCGCTGCTCACCGAACTCGTCGCCATGGCCCTGCGCTGTGCGGGCGCCCCGCCCGCACAGCGGCCCTGACACCCCTTCCACCAGGAGGATCCCGTGCCCGAAACCGTCGCCCCGCGCAGCACCCCCGCCGCCGCGACCCACGAAGTGACCAACCAGGCACCGCCACTGACCGGGTACGACGCGGCCGACGACGCGGTGCTCCTGGAGGGCCTGCGCCGCGAGGGCGCCGAGTGGCACACCGAGGAGCTGCACCGGCTCGGCCGTTACGTCGGCAGCGCGCAGGCCCAGGAGTGGGCCGAGCAGGCCAACGTCAACGAGCCCGTGCTGCGCACCCACGACCGGTACGGCCACCGCGTGGACGAGGTGGACTTCCACCCCGCCTACCACCACCTGATGAACGCCTCGGTGGGCGCGGGCCTGGCCGGCGCCGCCTGGGCCGACGAGCGCCCCGGCGCCCATGTGGCCCGCGCGGCCGGCTTCATGGTGATGTCGACGCTGGAGGCGGGCCACCTGTGCCCGGTCTCCATGACGTACGCCGTCGTCCCGGCGCTGCGGCACGCCCCCGACCTGGCGAAGACGTACGAACCGCTGCTGACCGGCCGGGTGTACGAGGCCGGGCTGCGCACCCCCGCCGAGAAGCCGGGGCTGCTCGCCGGGATGGGCATGACGGAGAAGCAGGGCGGCACCGATGTGCGCGCCAACACCACCACGGCCACCGAGGCGGGCGACGGGACCTGGCGGCTGCGCGGGCACAAGTGGTTCACCAGCGCCCCGATGAACGACCTCTTCCTGGTTCTCGCCCAGACGCCGGGCGGCCTCTCCTGCTTCCTCGTGCCGCGCGTCCTGCCGGACGGCAGCCGCAACACCTTCCGCGTCCAGCGGCTCAAGGACAAGCTCGGCAACCGGTCGAACGCCAGCAGCGAGCCCGAGTTCGACGACACGGTCGCCTGGCTCGTCGGCCCGGAGGGCAAGGGCGTGCGCACCATCATCGACATGGTGACGATGACCCGCCTGGACTGCGTCATCGGTTCGGCGGCCGGCATCCGCGCCGCGCTCGCCCAGGCCGCCCACCATGTGCGCCACCGCTCGGTCTTCGGCGCCAAGCTGATCGACCAGCCGCTGATGCGCAATGTGATCGGCGACCTCGCGGTCGAGTCCGAGGCGGCGACCACGCTAGGGCTGCGGCTCGCCGGGGCCGCCGACCGCGCCCAGCGCGGCGACGCGCGGGAGCGCGCGTTCCTGCGGCTGGCCACGGCGGTGTCCAAGTACTGGGTGTGCAAGCGGCAGCCGGTCGCGGTCGCGGAGGCGCTGGAATGCCTCGGCGGCAACGGCTACGTCGAGGACTCGGGCATGCCGCGCATGTACCGGGAGGCCCCGCTCAACGGCATCTGGGAGGGCTCGGGCAATGTGAACGCCCTCGACCTGCTGCGCGCGCTGGCCCGGGAGCCGGAGTCCCTGGACGCCTTCCGCGCCGAGGTCGAGGCCGCCTCGGGGGCGGACCGCCGGCTGGACGCGGCCTGGCGGGACTTGCGCGGCGAGCTGGTCCTCACCGAGGACGCCCCGCTGCGGGCCCGGCGGCTCATCGAGCGCGCGGCGCTGGTCCTCCAGGGCTCGCTGCTCGTCCGGCACGCGCCGACGGCGGTCGCCGACGCGTTCTGCGCCTCGCGGCTGGCCGGGGACCGGGGGCTCGCCTTCGGCACCCTGGCCCCGGACACCGACTTCGCGGGGCTGCTGGAGCGGCTGCCCGTGTAGCACGTCGCCGGGATGCTGTGAGCGCGGATCACAGCATCCCGGCCGACTTCACCCCGTGCGACGCCCGCCCGTCGACGGCACGGGGCGATCTCATCAGCCGGACGCGGCATTGAACGTCCGGCCGCTCCGTGGTGTCATCTCTCCTATGTGGAGTGCCCGTTCAGCCCGCACGGTACTGCTGGACGCGTTCTGGCCCAGCCGTCGCGTCGACCACTTCGACCAGTTCTGTCGCTGAGCACTCCCCCCTTCGCAGCTGCCGCCCCGATCCGACGGGGCCGTTCCTGAGCTGCCCGCCCGAGTCCGCGCGTTCCGCGGAACGCGTGACGTCACGTCCCCGGCCTCCGCGCCGCCCCTCGCGCACGGTCTTCTGCCGCGTCCGCGCTGACGCCCCTCGGTGATCCGACGCCCCTCGGTGATCTCCGGCTGTGCGCCGTGCGGCTCCCAGCCCTGCCTCCGCGCGCGGATACGCACCTCCACCAGCCCTGACAGGAGCCCAGCGATGTCCTGCTGCACCCCGGCCTCCGGGAGCCGTGACGTCTGCCATGCGTCCGGATCCCCCGCCCTGCTCACCATCGGACCGCACGGCCCGTACCGCCCCACTCCGCAGAGGCGCGAAACCCGGGGCCAAGTCCCCCTGCCCGGAGCAACGTTCGCCATGGGCGACGGGTTCGGTGAGGGATACGCGGCCGATGGCGAGGGCCCGGTGCACCCGGTCCGGCTCGACCCGTACCTGATGGACGTCACCACGGTGACCAACGCCGCCTTCGCCAGGTTCGTCAAGGACACCGGCTACGAGACCGAGGCCGAACAGCTCGGCGTGTCCGCCGTGTTCCACCTGGCCGTGCGGGCGGAGCCCTCCGACATCGTCGGGGAGGCGGCCGGAACACCCTGGTGGCTCGTGGTACGAGGCGCATCGTGGCGCCACCCGGCCGGACCGCTCTCGTCGGTCGGTGCACTGCGGAACCACCCGGTGGTCCAGGTGAGCTGGAACGACGCACAGGCCTACTGCGCCTGGGCGGGCAAACGCCTGCCCACCGAGGCCGAGTGGGAGTTCGCGGCACGCGGCGGCCTGGCGGGCCGGCGTTTCCCCTGGGGCGACGAGCTCAAGCCGCGCGGAAGGTGGAACTGCAACATCTGGCAGGGCACCTTCCCGACCCGGAACACCGCCGAGGACGGGCACGAGAACACCGCTCCCGCGAAGTCGTACCGGCCCAACGGCTACGGCCTGTGGAACATGGCCGGCAACGTCTGGGAGTGGTGTGCGGACACCTTCGCCGCCGACGCGTACGCCGCTCGCGCCGGCGACCTGCCCGTACACGACCCGCGCGGGCCCTCGCACGACCCGGACCCGGACGCCCGCCGGGTCATGCGGGGCGGCTCCTTCCTCTGTCATGACTCGTACTGCTACCGCTACCGGGTCGCCGCCCGGTCGGGCAACACCGCCCGGTCGGCGGCTGCGAACGTCGGCTTCCGCTGCGCCAACGACGCCGCGTGACAGCACGTCCGCCCCACGCTCCGCCCCCTCACCGTCCCGTACCGGCCCCTTCGAGGAGAGATGTCATGCCCAGGAAAAATGCGCGGCTGATCGGTCTGCTCAGCCTTCCGCTGATACTCACCCTGCCCACCCTCGGCGCCCCTGCCTCCGCCACACCGGCCCACCCACAGCCGAGGACCGGCGCAGCGGCCACGCCCGCGCCGAACATCGTGTACGTCCTGGCCGACGACTTCGGCTGGACGGACGTCAGCACGGGCCGGACCAACGCCGGCCACCCCAGTGATTACTACGAGACGCCCACCCTGGACCGGATCGCGCGCGAGGGGGTCGCCTTCGACAACGGCTACACCTCGGTGAACTGCACACCGACCCGTGCCGCGCTGCTCACCGGCCTGTACGCCCCGAGGCCCCAGAACAACATCTATCTGGTCGGCGATCTCAACCGGGGCGGCGACGACACCCTGTTGAAGGGGCCCGTCCAGGGGCGCGCGGACGGAGCGACCGCCCTGCCGGACGACGCACGTACCATCGGCGAACGCCTGCAGGACGTCGGCTACCACACCGGGTACTTCGGCAAGTTCCACGTCAGCCGGTCGGGTGCGGACATCGTGACGCAGCACGGCTTCGACGAGAACTTCGGCGGGACCAACGCGGGCGACCCCGGCGCCTATCACGCCGTGGACGGACACTTCCACGCCAAGATCGGCCCCGCGCTGGACGCCTATGCCGCCGACTACACACAGGAGTACGTCGACCGGAACATCAGGCCGTACAGCCAGGGTGTGAGCTCCGCCGCCCTGGACGCGCTGGTCGGCACGG
Source organism: Streptomyces sp. NPDC008163 (assembly GCF_042956885.1). Lineage (NCBI taxonomy): Bacteria > Bacillati > Actinomycetota > Actinomycetes > Kitasatosporales > Streptomycetaceae > Streptomyces > Streptomyces sp. NPDC008163. Next base: position 499,650 of record NZ_JBIBHG010000003.1, read on the forward strand.
ACAAGCACGTCACCGACGCGCTGGCCGACGCCGAGCTGGGCTTCATCGACCGCAACAAGAAGGACCCGTTCTTCGCGTTCGTCGGTTCCTATGCCGTCCACACCCCGGTCGGCGAGAAGCAGGCCCGTGCCGACCTGCTGGCCAAGTACCGTGCGAAGGCACCGGGCCACAGCACCTCGAACCCGTCGTACGGGGCGCTGATCGAGGGGCTGGATCAGAACGTGGCCCGCCTCGTCGACCGGCTGCGGACCACCTCCGACCCGCGCAATCCGGGACACGTCCTCGCCGACAACACCGTCCTGCTCTTCAGCGGGGACAACGGCGGTGTGGAACGGTTCACCGACAACGGGCCGCTGCGCGGCCAGAAGGGCGAGCTGCGGGAGGGCGGCATCCGGGTCCCGCAGATCGCCTGGAGCACCAACCCCCAGCTGGTACGCGGAGACCGGGTCGACCACACCCCCGTGTACGTCGCCGACCACACGGCGACGATCGCCGCGCTCGCGGGGGTTCCGGCGGCCGACCGCGGACAGCTCGACGGCGCCGACCTGAGGGGACGGCTCAACGGCTCGGCCCCGCTGGAGCGTGACGCGCTGTACTGGCATCTGCCCGGCTACCTGATCGAAGGCGGCCGCGACCAGCGTCCGCAGTCGGTGATCCGTTCCGGCAAGTGGAAGCTCGTCTACTCCTACGAGGACCGCTCCTGGGAGCTGTACGACCTGGCGAACGACATCGGTGAGGCCCATGACCTGGCCACCGAACAGCCGACGGTCGTCACGGACCTGGGCACGAAGCTGATCCGCTGGCTGGACGAGGTCGACGCCCCGCTGGCGACCCTGCGTGCGGGGAAGGCACCCCTCACGTTCACCGTCACCGGGAGCACGTACGCCGACGACAAGACCGTACAGCGCCACAACGAGACCGTCGTCGTCCGGCCGGGCGAGGAAGTACCGGTGGTGCTGCAGGTTCCCGCGGCGGCCCGCTGACGTCGGCAGCCGCACCACGCGCCGGGCCCCGAACCCGGCGGCTCCGGACGGGCCCGGCGACCCGGGCGCGGAAGGGAAGGCCCTGGGCCGGAACCGGACGCCCCGCTACCGGGCGTCCGGTTCCGTTTCCATGAGCGCCCGCACCTCGGCCGTATGGACCGCGCCCGCCGGGTAGGGCAGGACGCGGGCCAGGTCGTCGGCACGTGTCAACGCCTCCCGGGCCGCCTCCTCGTCACCGAGCCGGTACAGGGCCAGGGCCAGAACCGTCCGCGCGTCCGCCTCGGCGAGCCGTTCGCCGGTGCGCCCGGCCCGGGCCACCTCGTCGCCCGCGAGGCGCCGCGCCGCCTCCGGCCGGCCGGAGTGCAGCTCGGCCCAGGCGGCGAACACCGGCACGTCCCGCTCATGGCCGGCCAGCGCGCGCAGCGCCTCGTCCCGGCCCCCCGTCCGCAGGGCCAGCTCGGCGCGGGCGGCCCGGACCTCGTGGCCCGCCTGCCGGTCCACCAGGCCCGGCGACGACTCCGCGCGGTCCAGCAGGGCGGCGGCGTCCCGGGTGTCCCCGGTGCGCATCCGGACGAGGGCGAGGGCGGCGAGGGTGTACGGCAGACACCACGCCTCGTCCTCCTCGGCACCCGCGACCGCCGCCTCGGCGAGGATGCGAGCGGTGTCGAAGTCTTCGAGGAGCAGATGGAGTTCGGCGAGGTTGGCCCGCTCGAAGGCGGCGCTCGCAGGGTCGCCGGACTGCTCGGCGAGGTCGAGGGCGCGCTGTCCGGTGGCGACGGCCTCCCGGAGCCGGCCGCCCCGCCGTTCGTTCTCCCGCAGCGTCGAGAGCACCGAGCCCAGCAGGGTCGGATCGCCGTACTCCTCGGCCGGGGGAAGCGCGAGGTCGGCCGCCGCACGGGCCTCGTCCAGCCGGCCGCTCAGACCGAGGACGCTGGCGCGCAGCGAGTACGTGCGGGCGATGAGGCCCTGCCCCGGCCTTCCGGTGACCCGTCGCGCGGCGGCCAGGGCCTGTTCGGCGACCCGGCAGGCGTCCTCGTACCGCCCCTGGATGCGGCACAGCAGGCCCTCGGCCAGGTAGTGGCCGGCGGCGGGCTCGGGTGCCGTGTCCGAGGTCACCGGGTGCGCGGCGAGCACCTGGCGGCCGGCGTCGGGCAGGCCGGTGCGCCCGAGGGTGTCGGCGAGCCAGGCCGCCGCGAGCACGATGTCCTCGTGATCGCCGCGTCCGACGAACTCGTCGAGGGCGAGGCGCAGCACCTCGGCGGCCTGGGCGAAGTTCCCCATGCGGCGCAGGACCTGGCTGTGGGCGAGGCGGGCGCGCGCGGCGTCCGCGTCGAGCCGGGCGACCAGGTCGCGGTAGTAGCGGTCGGCGGTGTCGTTGGCGAAGAGGGCGGCGGCGCGCGCGGCGGCCCGGCGCAGGTAATCGGCGGCGCGCGGGTCGTCGGCCCGGGTGAAGTGGGAGGCCAGGGTGTCGACGGCGTCGGGGCGGCTGCGGAGCACCGCCTGCGCGAAGGCGCCGTGCAGCTGCCTGCGGCGGATGGCGGAGAGCTTCTCGTAGCAGGTGAGCCGCACCAGCGGGTGGCGGAACGTCAGCCCCGCCTCGTGCCGGCCGCCGACCAGGATGTCCCGCTCCTCGATGAGGCCCATGGCCCGCTCCAGCGCGTCGGCCGCCGCGCCCCCGGTGACGGCGGGGTGGAGGCCGTGCGCGGCGACATCGAGCAGCTCTGACAACGATGTCTCGGGTCCGGCCACGGACAGCGCCTCGACGATCCTCCGGGCGTCGGGGTCGAGCCGGGCGAGCCGGTCCGCGACGAGCTGGCGGATTCCGTCCGGGGCGACGGTCCCGGCGCCGTCGGCCATGCCGTGGGCCAGCTCGACGGCGAACAGCGGGTTGCCGAGGGAGAGTTCCCAGACCCGGTCCGGGGTGCCGGAGACGGGGGCGGCCTTCAGCCCGACCGTGTCGCGTACGACGGCGAGGCACGCCTCATGGTCCAGGCGCGGCACCTCCTCACGGACGGCGAGCCCCTGGCGGGCCAGCGAGGCGAGGCCGGCGGAGCGCGGGTCGCCGTCGGGCATCTCCTCCTCCCGGTACGTCACGAGGAACCGCCAGCCCTCGGTCTGCGCCGCTCGCCGGGCCAGGTGGCTGAGCAGCTGGAAGGAGCCCAGGTCCGCCGCGTGCAGGTCGTCCAGCACGACCAGCACCGGCTGGACGGCGGCCAGTTCGCCGAGCAGGCCGGCGGTGGCGCGGAAGAGGCGGTCGCGCTCCTCCTCGGGGCTGCGCTCGGAGTCGGCGCGGACCCGGCCGAGGGCCGGCAGGAAGGCGGCCAGTTCGGGGTACTCGCCGCCGACGCGGGCACGTTCCGCCTCGTCGCGTTCGGCCAGCCAGCCGTCCAGGGCCTCGGCGAAGGCGCCGTACGGGGTGTGCCCCTCCGCGTCGTGTCCGCCGCCCCACAGGACGGCGGTGCCGGAGGCGGCGGCCTGCCGGGCCGCCTCGCCGGCCAGCCGGGTCTTGCCGACGCCGGGCTCGCCGGTGAGCACGGTGACGACGGCGGGCCCGTCCGTCGCGAGCAGCCGCCCGAGCACGGCCGCCCGTCCGCGCAGCGGGGTGGCGGCGGGCACCCGGAGCGAGGCGGGCAGGGAGGGCACGGAGGGCGGTCCCGCTGGCTCCGCCGCGAGCGCGGCGCGGTGCAGGCGCTCGGTCCCGGGGCCGGGCCGTACGCCCAGTTCGGCGTCGAGGGCCGCGCGGCAGACGTGGTATTGCCGCACCGCGCGGCGGCGCAGCCCGAGCCGGGTGTAGGCGTCGATGAGGAGGCCGTGGGCGGCCTCCTCGACGGGGTTGTCGTCCAGGAGCCGTTCCGCGAGAGCGACCGCCTCCTGGGGCTCGCCGGCCCGGAGGTGGGCATCACCGAGGGCGAGCAGCAGGCGCTCCTTGAGGGCGGCGAGCTGCGAGCGGCGGCCCTCGACCCAGTCGGCGTAGCGGTCCTCGGGGAGGAGTTCGCCGGAGTGACGGTCCAGGGCTCGCCGGAGGGCGTTCACGCCGCCGGTGGCGAGCGCGGTCCTGGCCTCCTCCTCGGCGCGGTCGGCGTCGATGCGGACGCGGGCGGGGTCGAGGTAGAGCAGTCCGCCTTCCGAGAGGAGGTAGGACGAGGTGGCACGGGAGGCGAGCTCGGGTTCCAGGGCCCGGCGGGCGGCGTGCAGGGCGACGCGCAGGCTGCCATGAGCGGCCGTGGGGTCCGCGTCGGGCCAGCAGACGTCGATGACCTGTTCGCGGTGGAGCCGGTGTCCGGGTACGACGGCGAGCAGCTTCACCAGGGACTGAGCGGTCTGTCTCGGCCAGCGCTCGGCCAGGGCCGGTCCGCCGTCGCGAGTCACCCGGAATCCACCGAAAAGGCGTATGTGCACCAGGGGTGGGGCCTGGTCCGTGCTGTGTGTGTGCCGCTCGTTCATGAGGGCGCCCACTCTAACCGGGCGTGCGGTGGCCCCATCCGGCGAGTGCCGGGGTGGCTTCCCGGGGCGTTGCCGGTGAGCCCGCCGCGTGGATGTGTCCGTTCGGCGCAACCCCGCTCGCGCGCGCCCGCCGGTCGCCGTTGCCTGGACAGTCAGGGAATCCGGAGCCCGGGAGGCGCGGTGGACGAGGGCGGCGCGGCGGCGAGTGACGGCTCCTCAGCGGCGGAGGTCGAGGCCCTGCGGGACCGGGTCGCCGCGCTGGAGGAGGCGCGCGCCCGGCCGCCCCGGCACCGCGGCCGGTCCTTCCTCGCCGCCGTCCTCATCGTCCTCGGCTGTCTGCTGGCCCCGCTGTCCGTCGTCGCCTCCTGGGCGTCCGATCAGGTCGGGGACACCGACCGCTACGTGGCCACGGTCGCCCCGCTCGCCTCCGACCCGGCCGTCCAGGACGCCGTGGCCGACCGGGCGACCGATGCGCTGATGACCCGGATCGACCTGTCGGCGCTGCTGTCCGGGGTGTCGCCGGACGACCGGCCCCGGCTGGAGAAGGCGCTCGGGCGGCTCGGCGGTTCGCTGGAGGACGCGGTCCGCAGCCTGGTCCGCGAACGGGCGCGCGCGGTCGCCGCTTCGGACGCCTTCGAGAAGGTGTGGACCGAGGGGAACCGGCGGGCGCACCGGGCCGTGGACAGGGCGCTGACCGGGAAGGGCGGCGGCGCGGTGGAGCTGACCGACGACGCCGTCACGCTGGACCTGGCCCCCGTGATCGACCGCGTCAAGCAGCAGTTGGTGGACCGGGGCATGGCGGTGGCCGGGCACATCCCGGAGATCCACACCGACATCACGCTCATCAGGTCCGAGGACATCGGCAGGGTCAGGACGTACGTACGGGTCCTGCAGTTCCTGGGCGACTGGCTCGCGGTGGTCGCCGTCCTGCTGATCGCCGGGGGCGTGCTGTTCTCGGTGCGGCGGCGCCGGTCGCTCGTGGCGGGGGCCCTGGGCGCCGCCGTCGCCGTGGGGCTGCTCGGCATCGGGCTGCGGATCTTCCGGGCGGTCTATCTGGACGCGCTGCCGGCCGGGGTGTCGCCGGGGGCGGCGGGCGCGGTCTATGACGCGATGACCCGGTTCCTGGGGACGACGGTACGGATGGTGGTGGCCCTGGGGGTCGTGGTCGCGCTGGCGGCCTGGCTCACCGGTCCGGGGCGGCGTGCCACGACCGTCCGGGGGCTGTGGACGTCCGGGATCGGCGCGGCGCGGGCCACGGCGGACGGCGCCGGTCTGCGGACCGGTCCGGTCGGCCCGTTCGTACGCCGGTTCCGCCCCTGGTTCACCTGGCTGCCGGTGGCCGGGGCGCTGGTGGTCTACCTGTTCTGGGCGCATCCGACGGGGTGGGTCGTCGTCGGGATCGCGCTCTGTCTGCTGTTCCTGCTGGCGGTGGTGGAGTTCCTGGCGGCCGGGGACCGGGAGCCGGGCGGCGCGCCCGCCTGAGAGAGGAGCGAGGAAGATGGCGGGAGCCGACGCCGAGGCCGTCCGGAGGATGACCGGCGCGCTGTTCATCGAGCGCGGTCTGCGCAGTCCCGGCTCGACCCGGTTCTGGGGGCTGCTCGTGCTGGCCGCGGTCATCGCGAGTGCGGGGGTCGTCGGTGACTCCACGGCCACGGTGATCGGGGCGATGATCGTCGCGCCGCTGATGACGCCGATCCTCGGCTGCGCGCTGGCACTTGTGCTGGCCCGCCGGCGTCAGGTGGTGCGCTGTCTGCTGCTGGTGACCGGGGGTGCGCTGGCGGTGGTGGCGATCGGCATGCTGCTCGGCTGGATCGCCGCTCCGCCGGACGCCTTCGCCTCCAACAGCCAGGTCTCCTCGCGGATCAGTCCGCGCCTGATCGATCTGCTCGCCGCGCTGGCCACCGGCACGGTCGGCGCGTTCGCCCTGGTGCGCGCCGACATCTCGGACACGCTGCCGGGCGTGGCCATCGCCATCTCGCTCGTGCCGCCGCTGGCCGTGACGGGGCTGCTCCTGACGGTGCACCGGTACCACGACGCCGGGGAGTCCGCGCTCCTGTTCGCGACCAACGTGGCCGCGATCGTGGCCACCGGGACCGTGGTCTTCCTCCTTTACGGAGTCCGGGCGGGTGCCGAGCGGGCGGAGATGCGGGTGGGGCAGTTCCGGGGATGGACGCTCGTGGCGGTGGCCTGTGTCGTCGTGCTCGTCGCCGCCCCGCTCACCACCGGCACGATCAGCGTCGCCCGGGACCGTTCGCTGGCCGCCGACGCGCGGCCGGTCGCGGAGCGGTGGGCGGCGACCGGGAAGTGGCAGATCGCGTCCGTGGAGGCGCGCAACGGGATCGTCGTCATCGGCGTGCTCGGGCTGCCACCGCAGCCGGCACCGACGGCGCTGCGCAAGGCGCTGGACGACCACGGCATGCGCGACGCCGACCTCGAACTCCACCTCGTCGGCGGGCGTACGCACTGGTGCCCGGCGGACACGGACACCTGCACCGTACGGGAGGGCGGGCGCAGCTGATCCAGAGGAACGACACCCCCTAGCGGCGGCGCCCCGGCTCCGCCGACGCGCGCAGTCGCCGCCAGACCGCCTTCGCCGCGTGGTGGCCGGACATGCCGTGCACCCCGGGCCCGGGCGGGGTCGCCGAGGAGCAGAGGAAGACCGCCGGGTGCGCGGTGGCGTACGGGACGCGGGCGAGTTTGGGGCGGATGACGGTCTGGAGGCCGGCGAAGGCGCCGCAGGCGATGTCCCCGTCCACGTAGTTCGCGTTGCGCCGGGCGATGCCGGGCGGGCCGGCCACCGAGCGGGCGAGGACCAGGTCGCGGAAGCCGGGGGCGAACCGCTCCAGCTGCCGTTCGATGACCTCGGTCGCGTCGCCCTGCCAGCCCGCCGGGACATGGCCGTACACCCAGAAGACGTGCTTGCCCTCGGGGGCGCGGGAGGGGTCGACCAGGCTGGACTGCGCGGTGATCAGGAAGGGGGCGCGGGGGTCCCGGCCGTCGACCGCCCGGTGCAGGGCGTCGTCGATCTCGCCGGCGGTGGGGCCGATGTGCACGGTGCCGGCCCGGCGGGGCTCCTCGGCCGTCCAGGGCACGGGGCCCGACAGCGCGTAGTCGATCTTGAAGCAGGAGGCGCCGTAGCGGTACCCCTGGTAGGCGCGGCCGAGGCCGGCGATCCGGGCGAGGGCGGCCGGTGAGGTGTCGAAGACATAGGCGCGGGCGGGAGGCAGTTCGTCCAGGCGCTTGACCTCCGTACCGGTCGTGATGGCGCCGCCCAGTTCCCGCAGATATGAGGCGAGGGCGTCGGAGATGGCCTGGGAGCCGCCGCGCGGAATGGGCCAGCCGCGTTCGTGGGCGGCGAGCGCGAAGAGCAGGGCGATGCCGCCGGTGGCGATGCCGTTGGTGGGCGCGATGGCGTGCGCGGCGAGGCCGGCGAACAGACCGCGCGCCTTCTCGCCGCGGAAGCGGCGGGAGAGCAGCGTCGCGGGCTGGATCGCGTCGAACCCGAAGCGCGCCCAGCGGTACGGGTCGCGGGGCAGCCCGTCCCACGGGGTGCGCAGGAAGTCCCGGGCGAGGGAGTCCCAGTGGCCGAGGTAGGGGGCGAGGAGCCGGCGGTAGGCGCCCGCGTCCTCGGGGCCGAGCGACATCGCGGTCTCCCCCACCGAGCCGGTGAGCACGGCGGCGGTGCCGTCGGGAAAGGGGTGGGCGAGGGCCAGGTCGGGCTGGATCCATTCCAGGCCGTGCCGGTCGAGGGGCATCGCGTCGAAGGCCGGGGAGCCTATGGCCAGGGGGTGCACCGCCGAGCAGGGGTCGTGCCGGAAGCCGGGGAGCGTCAGCTCCTCCGTGCGTGCGCCGCCGCCGACCGCGGGCCCGGCCTCGAAGACCTGGACGGCGAAGCCCCGGCGGGCCAGTTCGACTGCGGCGGTCAGTCCGTTGGGGCCCGCGCCCACCACGACCGCATCGAGCATCGACGGCACCTTCGGACTCCTTTGTCAGCCGACGGTCGGAGCATCCAGCTTATTCGCAGGCGCCGACAGCCGGGGGCCGGGTAGTGTCCTCGCCCGATGACCTCAGAGAACTTCACGGCGCCCGCCGATTCCGCGATGACCGCCAGGATCGGCGACATGGCCGCCCGGCTCACCCAAGTGCCCGGCGTCCGGGCCGTCCTGCTCGGCGGCAGCCGCGCCCGGGGCGCCCACCGCCCGGACTCCGACTGGGACCTGGGCGTGTACTACCGCGGCACGCCGGACGCCGACGCCCTGTCCGCACTGGCCGCCGCCTTCCAGGGCTCCCCGGTCGAGGTGACCGGCCCCGGCGGCTGGGGGCCCTGGGTGAACGCGGGCGGCTGGCTGACGGTGGACGGCGTCCCGGTCGACTGGATCCTGCGCGACCTGGACCGGGTCGAGGCGGTCTGGGCCGACTGCCGGGAGGGCCGCTATGAGGTGGGCATCCAGCCGGGCCATCCGCTGGGCTTCTGGTCGCCCACCTATCCGGGCGAGGTCGCCCTCGGGCGCGTACTCGCCGACCCCGGAGGGGAGTTGACGGCCCTCAAGCAGGAGACCTCGGTCTATCCGGAGCCGCTGCGCACGGCGCTGGCCGGTGCGGCCTGGGAGGCGGAGTTCTCCGTCGTGGGGGCCCGCAAGTCGGCCCCCTCGGGCGACCGGCTGCACGTCTCGCTCTCGCTGTCCCGCGCCTTCGGCATCCTGGCCCAGTCGCTCCACGCCCACCACCGCACCTGGTGCCTCAACGAGAAGGGCGCCGTCGCGGCGAGCTCCGCCCTGCCCGCGACCCCGGCGGGCTTCGCGGACCGGGTGGACGCGGCACTGCGCGGCCTGGACGCGGCGGCGGTGGAGACGGCGGCGGAGCTGGTGCGCGAGGTGCGCGAGGTGCTGGCCGCAGCTTCCTGAGCGGGCTCAGTCCGCGCGGATCGCGGTGACGCTGCGGGCCAGCAGGTCGCGGAGCGTGTCGCGTTCCTCGGGGGTGAGGGCGTCCGCGATGCGGCGTTCGATGCGGACCGCTCGTTCGTCGGCGCGGCGCAGGGTGTCCGTGCCGGCCTCGGTCAGCCGGGTCTCCAGCATCTTCTGGTGGTAGGGGTGGGCGGACCTGGCGATCAGGCCGCGCTCCTCCAGGTGCTTGAGCACCCCCGCCATCGCCTGGGGCGTGACCAGGCACTCCCGTGCGAGGGCCGCGCCGGAGATCCCGGGGTTGCCGGAGAGCGCGAGCAGCGCCGCGTACTGCGCGACCGTGAGGCCGACGTCCTTGAGCGCGGCGCTCTTGGCTGCCATGAGGGCCTGCTCGGCGCGCTTGATGTCCAGGCCGAGGCGTTCACCGGCGGTCATTCCCATGGTCGCGAGCGTACAGCGCCGGACATACGGCAGGGATCGAACATGAGACAAGCATGGAATGTTCATCAAGTCCTTGATATAACTCAAGACATGGATACCTATCTGGCACCCGAGCTCTTCGACCGCACCGTCCTCATCACCGGCGCCACCCAGGGCCTCGGCCTCCACCTCGCCCGCGACCTGGCCGGGCGCGGCGCGACACTGCTCCTGCACGGCCGCGACCGCACCCGGCTCGACCGGGCGGCCGCCGAGGCGCGGGAACTGTCGGCCGGCCGGGCCGAGGTCCGTACGTATCTCGCGGATCTCTCCGACCTCGACCAGGTCCGGGCCATGGCGGCCGCCGTCCGCGCGGCCGAATCCCGGCTCGACGTGCTCGTCAACAACGCGGTGGCGGGCGGCGGCAGCGAACCGCTGCGCCGCGAATTCGGCGCACAGGGCCACGAACTGCGTTTCACCGTCAACTATTTGACGCCGTATCTGCTCACCAGGGAGCTGCTGCCGCTGCTGTCGTCGTCCGCGCCCGCGCGAGTGGTTCAGGTGGCCTCGATGGGCCAGGCACCCGTCGATCTGGCCGACGTCATGATGGAGCGCGGTTACGAGGGGCTTGAGGCGTACTGCCGGAGCAAGCTCGCGATGATCATGTCGACGTTCGACCTGGCCGAGGAGGAGACGGCGCGCACCGGCGTCACCGTCAACGCGCTGCACCCGGCCCACCTGATGGACACCGAGGGCGTGCGCGCGTACGGGCTGACGCCGGCGGTCTCCGTCGAGGAGGGCGTGCGCCCGACGGTGCGGCTGATCACCGACCCGGCGCTCACCAAGGTCACCGGCCGCTACTTCGACCGGTTCACCGACGCCCGGGCGCACGACCAGGCGTACGACACGGAGGCCCGCAAGCGGCTCACCGCGTTGACCCGGGAGCTGCTGGACCTCTGACCGGCCCGCCGTCAGGCGCCCGTCCGCAGCGCCGCCAGGACGCGGTCGGCGGTCGCGCGGTCGCGGGCCGCGGTGAAGGGGAGGGCGTTGCCCCCGGCGATACGGAACGGCTCGCCGGACAGCGTGGACTGGGTGCCGCCCGCCTCGGAGACCAGGAGGAGCCCCGCCGCGTGGTCCCACGCGTACTCCCAGTTGAAAGCCACGGCATCGCCCTCGCCGCGGGCCACGGCGAGGTATTCGAGACCCGCCGAGCCGCAGGGGCGGGCGGCGAAGCCCTCGGCGCGCAGGCCGAGCAGGGCCGCCTTCTGCTCGTCGGTGGTGTAGTCGGGGTGGGACATCGCCACGCGCAGTACCGCGTCGGGCGCGGGCGACCCGGCGTGGATCGGGGTGCCGTCGACCCGCGCGCCCCGGCCTCGTACGGCGACGGCCATCTCGTCCAGGGCGGGGGCGTACGTCCAGGAGGCCAGCAGCTCGCCCCGGTGGGCGAGGGCGACCAGGGTGCAGAAGCCGGGCTCGCCCCGGACGAACTGGCGGGTGCCGTCGACCGGGTCCACGATCCAGACGGGCGCGTCGCCGCCCAGTGCCTCGTAGACCTTCGGGTCGGCGTGGACGGCCTCCTCGCCGACGACGACCGAGCCGGGCAGGAGGCGCCCGAGCGAGGCGGTGAGGTGTTCCTCGGCGCGCCGGTCCGCGACGGTGACCAGGTCGTGCGGGCCGTTCTTCTCGACCACCTCGTGGGCGGCGAGCTGCCGGTAGCGGGGCATGATCTCGGCGGCGGCCGCTGCGCGGACCGCCGCCTCGATGTCGGTCAGGTCACCGGCGAGGAAGGCATCGATCATGCCCCCAGCCAATCATGGGCGCCCGGGGCGCCGGAGGGCCGGGCCGGGTCAGCCGTTGACCGTCCACTTCTGGTTGGCCGTGCCCGCGCAGGTCCAGATCTGCAGCCGGGTGCCGTTGGCCGAGTTGTTGCCCGTGACGTCCAGGCACTTGTTGGCCTGGGGGTTCACGATGTCGCGGGCCCCGCTGACCGCCCACTTCTGCGCGGCCGAGCCGTTGCAGTCCCAGAGCTGGACCTTGGTGCCGTCCGCCGTGCCGCCGGAGGCCACGTCGAGGCACTTGCCGAGCGCCCGGATCGTGCCGTCGGAGCCCACGGTCCACTTCTGCGCGTCCGTGCCGTTGCAGTCGTAGAGCTGGACCGGGGTGCCGTTCGCGGTGGCGGCGGCGGCGACGTCCACACACTTGCCGCCGAGCCCGGTGATCCGGCCGCCCGTGGCGGGAGGCTGGCTGTCGTTGGTCGTGACGCGCACGTGGTCGACCACGAGTTGGTTGGGGAAAGCGGTGCTGCCGTCGGGGTCGCCGGGCCAGTAGCCGCCGACCGCCAGGTTCAGGATGAGGAAGAAGGGCTTGTTGAAGGCCCAGGCGTTGCCGTTGGTGTCGGCGGGGGTGCGGCGCTGGTAGACGTTTCCGTCCACCGACCAGGTGATGGAGTTGGGCGCCCAGTCCACCGCGAAGGTGTGGAACGCGTCCGCGAACGCCTGGCCGTTCGGCAGGGTGTAGCCGGCTCCGATGCCGCCTGAGCCGGAGTACCCCGGCCCGTGCAGGGTGCCGTGGACGGTGGAGGGTTCGAAGCCGACGTTCTCCATGATGTCGATCTCACCCGAGTTGGGCCAGCCGACCTGTCCGATGTCGCTGCCGAGCATCCAGAAGGCGGGCCACATGCCCTGGCCGCGCGGGATCTTCATGCGCGCCTCGACATGCCCGTACGCCTGCGTGAACTTGCCGGAGGTGTTCAGCCGCGCCGAGGTGTACTGACAGGTGCCGTACCAGCACTGGTAGTTGGACGGGTTCTCCTTGCGGGCGGTGATGACCAGGTGGCCCTGGCCGTCCAGCGCGGCGTTCTTGTTGCCGGAGGTGTAGTACTGCCGCTCGTGGTTGTTGACGTTGTCGCCGGTCTCGATCTGCCACTTGCTGCCGTCCACGGCCGAACCGGCCGCACCGTCGAACTCGTCGGAGAACGACGTCGAGGCGGTCGCCGCGGCCTGCGACATCGGCGCGGCATCCGCCGAGGAGGGCCCGCCGGTGCCGGCCAGCCCTGCGGTGGCCAGGGCGAGAGCGAGTGCCGGGAGTACGGAGCGCAGCAGGCGCCGCGAAAGGCGTGGGGAGTCCATGACTCTCCCTTCCGGTGTGTATGGGGAGGGAAGGGGAACCCCGCCGTGCACATATAGGGCATGCGCATGACAGGTCGAGCACACACAGTGGAGCGGACACGGTGGAGCGAGCATGGGGCACTTGGTTCGCTACGTGATTTAAGAAGTGAAGAAAGGCGGTGTCAATAGTTTGGTACGGACCACAGGAGTCGAAGCGAGGGACGGGCCCGCACACGCCGGTGGCCCTCGGACAGGGCGAACATGTCCGAGGGCCGCCGGTTCACCGCCCCGAGGGGCCGGACGTCACTTCTGCCAGCCGACCGTCTCCGGCAGCGGGGTGTAGAAGATCGTCGCGCCGACGTTGGCGAGCCCCTTCCTCACTCCGTACGTGGAGGGCCCGCTGAACAGGGGCAGGAAGGCGTAGTCCTGAAGCGCCTTCTTCTCCACCTTGTTCACCGCCGCCGTCTGCTCGTCCAGGTCGGCGATCTCCATGGTGGCGCGGATCTCCTTGTCCAGGGCCGGGTTGCCGGAGCCGGTGATGTTGGAGTCGCGGTCCGAGCAGTAGAAGTCGCACAGGTAGCGGGCGCCGAACGGGTCCATGGAGCGGTTGCCCGACAGGAACAGGTCGAACCTGCGCTCGCTGATGGTCTTGGCGAAGTCCGCGTCGTCGCCCTTCCGGATGTCGAGGTGGATACCGGCCGGCTTCAGCATCGCGGCGAGGGCCCCGGCGGTCGCCTTGCCCAGCGGGTCGTCGCCCAGGAGGGTGTAACCCACGTCGAGCTTCTTGCCGTTCTTGACCCGGACTCCGTCGGAGCCGGCCTTCCAGCCCGCCGCGTCGAGCGTCTTCTTGGCCTCGGTCGGGTCGTACGTCAGGACCGCCGAGAGGTTGTCCTCGTACCCCTTCTGGAAGCTGTAGAGCACGGCCGAACCGGGCAGCGGCTCCTTGTAGTCGAGCCCCTGGAACTGGATCTTCGCGATCTGGGCGCGGTCGACGCTCTGCTGGATCGCTTTGCGGACGGCCTTCTCGGAGAGCACCGCCGACTTGCTGTTGAAGTACAGGGAGTACTCGAAGGGGCTGCCGCCGCTGCGGATCTCGGTGCCCTTGAGGCCCTTGACCTGCTTCAGGCTCTCCGCGTCGACGGCGGAGGTGTAGTCCAGCTGGCCGTTCTTGAAGGCGTTGACGCCCGCCGTGGACTCCAGGTTGACGTACACCCGCTTGTCCAGCTTGCCCTTCCTCCCCCACCACTTGGGATTGCGGACGAAGGTGATGTTGCCCGAGTGGGTGTCCCACTTCCCGACCGTGTACGGGCCCGCGCCCCACTCGGGGTGGGCCTTCTTCACGTACGCCTTGTTGAAGTTCTCGACCGACGCCGCCTCGGGGTGCAGGAAGGTCGCGAACAGGGTGGACCAGGAGGAGTTGACGCCCTTGAAGGTGATGACGGCCTCCTTGGCGTCCTTACCCTTCGCGACGGACGTGATCTGGTCGTAGCCGTCCGTGGAGGAGGCCGCGAACTCCTTGTCCGAGCCGTTGTTGGCCTTCCAGGTGGCCTCGATGGCACGCCAGTCGACGGGCGTGCCGTCGTTGAAGGCGGCCTTCGGGTTGATCGTCAGGACGACCTTCTGGTTCCCGCCGTCGACGCTCACCTGCACATCGCTGTAGTAGTCCTTGTTGTACTGCACCTCACCGGTCGGCGAGTACGTGATCGCGTCGGCGTTGTACCAGCCCCAGACCCGGGACGCGGTCAGTGTGGCGTTGACGTTGAAGGGATTGCCCTGGTCGTCGAAGGTGCCGACGGTGGTGTACGTGCCGCCGTCCTTGATGTTCTCGTACGGCTGCGGGTTGTAGTCGACGGCGGCCGACGCGGCCTTGGGCGCGTTCTTGCCGCCCCCGTCGGAGTCGTCGGTCCCGCCGGAGGACTGGCACGCGGTGGCGGCGACGGAGACGGCGGCGATCAGGGCGAGGGGCATGGCCAGTCTTGCGCGCATGGCGGAGTGTTCCTTCTGGTTCGAGGAGTGGGGCAGCGGGCGGGGAAGCGGGTGCGGAAGGGAGATGCCTCAGACGGCGTGACAGGCGTACGTGTGGCCGGGCTGCCCCGCCACCGGGGAGGCCGCGGGCCGTTCCGTCCGACAGCGCTCGCGCACCTCCTCGCCGGCCAGCCGGTACAGCGGGCAGCGGTCCACGAAGACGCAGCCGGAGGGCAGCCGGGCGGCGCTCGGCTGCTCGCCCTCCAGCACCACGCGTTCGCGGGTGCGCTCGCGCTTCGGGTCCGGGACCGGGATCGCGGACAACAGAGCCTTGGTGTAAGGGTGCTTGGGGTCGGCGAACAGCGACTCGGTGTCCCCGGTCTCCACGATGTGGCCGAGATACATGACCGCGATCCGGTCGGAGACGTACCGGACGACCGCCAGGTCGTGGGCCACCACCAGGTAGGCCAGGCCGAGTTCGCGCTTGAGCCGGGCCAGCAGGTTGATCACGCCCGCCTGCACGGAGACGTCCAGGGCGGAGAGCGGTTCGTCCAGCACGAGGAGTTTGGGCTCGGTCGCGAGGGCCCGGGCGATCCCGATGCGCTGGCGCTGCCCGCCGGAGAGCGCGGCCGGGAAGCGATCGCTCACCGCCTCGTCCAGGCCGACCAGGGCGAGGAGTTCACGGACCCGGGCCCGGGTGGAGGCGCGGTCCCGGCCGATCGCGCGCAGGGGTTCGGCGAGCAGTTCGGAGACGGGCAGCCGCGGGTCGAGGGCGCCCATCGGGTCCTGCATCACGATCTGGACGTCCCGGCGCAACTCCCGCAGCCGGGGGCCGGATGCGGCCGAGCCGACCTCGGTACCGGCGATCTCGATCCGGCCGCCCTCGGGCCGCCTCAGCCGCAGGATCTCCAGGAGGGTGGTGGTCTTGCCGCTGCCGGACTCACCCAC
Organism: Streptomyces sp. NPDC008163; assembly: GCF_042956885.1. Taxonomy (NCBI): domain Bacteria; kingdom Bacillati; phylum Actinomycetota; class Actinomycetes; order Kitasatosporales; family Streptomycetaceae; genus Streptomyces; species Streptomyces sp. NPDC008163. Next base: position 515,415 of record NZ_JBIBHG010000003.1, read on the forward strand.
GAGGCCCAGGGTCTCCCCGGACCGCAGTTCGAAGCCGACCCCGTTGACCGCGCGCAGCGTGCCGACGCGGCGTTTGAGGACAGCCCCCTTGGTGACCGGGAAGGTCTTCACCAGGTCCTCGACCCGGAGCACCACGTCCCCGGCGGCCGCGTCGGTCCCGGGGGACTCCCCCGCCGCCGCGCCGCCCGTCGGATCCAGTGACCCGGCGGCGATCTCGTCCGCGCGCAGGCAGGCCACGTCGCCGTGGCCGGTGACCGCGCGCAGGGCGGGCTCGTCCGTGCGGCAGTCGTCGAGCGCCACGGCGCACCGGCTCGCGAAGGGGCAGCCGGCCGGGAGGTCCACCAGGGCGGGCGGTTCGCCGCCGATCGGGACGAGGGGGCGGCGTACCCCGCTGTCCACCGTGGGCACGGCGGCGAGCAGGCGCGCGGTGTACGGCATCACGGGCCGCGCGAACAGCTCGTCCACGCCCGCCCGCTCCACGAACCGGCCCGCGTACATGACGGCCACGTCGTCCGCGTGGCCCGCGACGACCCCGAGGTCGTGGGTGATGAGGACGAGCCCGGCGCCGGTCTCCTTCTGCGCCAGCCGGAGCACGTCCAGGACCTGGGCCTGCACGGTGACGTCGAGCGCGGTGGTCGGTTCGTCGGCGACCAGGACGGACGGCCTGTTGGCGATGGCCATCGCGATGACGACGCGCTGGCGCATGCCGCCGGAGAACTCGTGCGGGAAGGAGGCGGCGCGGGCGCGCGGGTCCGGGATGCCGACGAGGTCGAGGAGTTCCACGGCCCGTTCCCGGGCGGCCCGCTTGGTCAGGTTCTGGTGGACGCGCAGGGCGTCGGAGAGCAGCCGGCCCACGGTGAAGATCGGGGTGAGCGCGGAGAGCGGGTCCTGGAAGACCATGCCGATGGAGTTGCCGCGGATCGCGGACAGCTCCTTGTCGGTGAGGCCGAGCAGGTCCCGGCCGCCCAGGAGCACCTGCCCGCTCGTCGCGGCGGTGGGCGGGAGGAGGCCCATGATGCCCATGGCGGTGGCGGATTTGCCGGAGCCGGACTCGCCGACGATGCCCAGGGTGCGGCCGGGCAGCAGGTCGAAGCCGATGCCGCGCACCGCCTCAACGGGGCCCGCCTCGGACGGGAAGGTGATGTGCAGGTCGCGCACCGAGAGGACCGGGGTGTCGGCGTCTGCGGGCGGCGGGGTGGTGGGCAGGGTCGTCGCGAGGGTCATCGTCGGCCTCCTGCCGCGCCGGTCGTGGATGTGGGGTCGAGGGCGTCGCGCAGCCCGTCGCCGACGAAGGTCATCGAGACGGTGAGCAGGACGACCAGACCCGCGGGGAAGGCGAAGAGCCAGGGCGCGCTGGTGACGGTGTTCGCCCCGTCGGCGAGCATCGTGCCGAGCGAGACGTCCGGGGTCTGGACGCCGAAGCCGAGGAACGACAGTGCGGTCTCGCTGAGCACGGTCGCCACGACGCCCAGGGTCAGGTTGACGATGAGCAGCGAGCCGAGGTTCGGGATGATGTGGCGCAGGATGATGCGGGCCGGGCTCACTCCCATGAATTCGGCGGCCGTGATGAAGTCCCGCTCCCGCAGCGAGGTCGAGACGGACCAGATGACCCGTGCGGTGGACATCCAGCCGAACACCGTCAGGACGACGATGAGCACCCGCCAGTCACCGGCGAGCCGGTGGGACACCAGGGCGAGGATGAGGAAGGAGGGCACGACCAGCAGGAAGTGGATGACGGCGAGGGTCGCCTTCTCCACCCGGCCGCCGAAGTACGCGGCACTGGAGCCGATGACCGCGGCGACGACGACGGTCAGGACGGAGACGCTGACCGCGATCACCAGGGAGCGCCGCAGACCGTGCACGGCGGAGGCGTAGATGTCGTTGCCGCCCTGGTTGGTGCCGAACCAGTGCGTGCCGCTCGGCGGTTGGGTGAGCGCTGCGAAGTCGGCGTCCGAGTAGGCGTACGGGGTGAGGAGTCCGCCGAACACGCTGAACAGCACCAGGAGGACGAAGATCGCCACACCGGCGACGGCGAGCCGGTTGCGCAGGAATCGCCGCGCGTAGAGCCGGGCGAGACCGGTGCCGGTGTGCCGGGGCGGCGCTGCCGGGGCGGACTCGGCGAGTTCCGTCGGTGGTACGGGGACGGCCATGTCAGCTCACCCTCACACGCGGGTCGAGGAAGACGGTGGCGATGTCCGCGAGGATCGCGCCGACGGCGGTCAGCGCGGCGGCGAAGGCGGCCGTGGCGACGGTGCCGTGGATGTCGTTCTTGCTGATGGTCTGGATGAAGTAGCGGCCCATGCCGTTCCAGCCGAAGATCGTCTCGGTGATGACGGCACCCGTGAAGATCGCCGGGATGCTGAACGCCACGGAGGTCGCGGTGGGGATGAGCGCGGTGCGCAGGGCGTGCCGGCGGATCGCCTGGGCGCGGGTGAGTCCGGTGGCCCGGGCGGTGCGGACGTAATCGGCGTTGAGGGTGTCGAGCAGCAGCGAACGCTGGGTCAGGTGGTAGCCCACGTAGCCCATCAGGGTCAGGGTGAGGGTGGGCAGGATCAGGTGGAGCACCCGGTCGCCGAGGGTGGGGAGCAGCCCTTCGACGTTCGGCGAGTTCTCGCCGGCGACGTAGAGGAAGTGCAGCCCGGCGTGCTGGTTGAGCCAGATCGCGACGAAGACCACGGCGAGCGCGGCGACCGAGGTGGGCACGTTGAACACGGCGATCGAGACGGCCTGGGTGACCCGGTCCGCCCAGCCGTACTGCCGGGACGCCGTCCAGACGCCCAGGGTGACGCCGATGAGGACGGAGAGGAGCGTCGCCATGACGACCAGTTCGGCGCTGACGAGCGAGCGGTAGCCGATCTCGCCGTTGACCGAGACACCGGTGGGCGACATGCCCCAGTCGAAGCGGGTGACGACTCCGGTGAGCCAGTCCCACCACCGCTGCACGAGCGGCACCGAGGGGTCCAGGTGGTACGGCGCGAGCGCCCGGTCGATCTGGGCCTCGGTGCGGACGGGCCGCAGTTCCTTGAAGTTCGACCGGGGGTCCAGAAACCAACTGGCCAGGAAATAAGTGGCGTTGGTCGCCACCACGATCATCAGGAGCCAGCCCGCCGCCTTGCGCGTCACATGGCGCAGCACGGGTGGCACCTCCTCGCGCACAAGGGAAGCGCCGTGGGGGCGCAGGGTCTGGGGGGCGTATGCATGCGCGGTGGTGCCTTCTGGGGGTCGGGAAAACGTTGCACAGATGTGCGAAGGTCAGTCTGGTGGGGGCTCCGGGGCCGGCACCAGAGCGCGAGCCCTCCCGCCACGACCTCGCAATACCGCTGTAGCAAACGGGCCGGACAGATCATGTTTTGTACGTAGGCGGAAGTGGAGGCAGGGCTGTGCACGGTGAGTACAAGATCCCCGGTGGCAAGCTGGTCGTGGTGGACCTGGAGGTCGAGGGCGGCGCACTGCGGGATGTGCGGGTGGCCGGTGACTTCTTCCTGGAGCCTGACGAGGCGATCCTCGCGATCGACGCGGCCCTGGAGGGCGCCCCGGCGACCACCGGCACGGTGGCGCTGGCGGCCCGGATCGACGCGGCGCTGCCGGAGTCGACGGTGATGCTCGGCCTCACGTCGGAGGGTGTCGCCGTCGCCGTACGCCGGGCGCTGGCGCAGGCCACGGAGTGGAGCGACTACGACTGGCAGCTCATCCACGACGCCCCGCAGTCCCCGGCCCTGCACATGGCCCTGGACGAGGTCATCACGACGGAGGTGGCTGCGGGCAGGCGGCCGCCGACCCTTCGGGTGTGGGAGTGGGACGCCCCGGCGGTGATCATCGGCAGCTTCCAGTCACTGCGCAACGAGGTGGACGCCGAGGGGGTCGAGCGCCACGGCGTCACGGTCGTGCGGCGGATCTCCGGGGGCGGCGCGATGTTCGCGGAGCCGAGCAGCACCATCACGTACTCGCTCGCGGTGCCGCAGTCCCTGGTCTCCGGGCTCTCCTTCGCGGACAGCTACGCGTATCTGGACGACTGGGTGCTCGAAGCGCTCGGGGACATGGGCATCAAGGCGTGGTATCAGCCGCTCAACGACATCGCCACGGAGGTCGGGAAGATCGCCGGCGCCGCGCAGAAGCGCGTGGTCGGCCCGGACGGCGGCCCGGGCGCGGTGCTGCACCACGTGACCATGTCGTACGACATCGACGCCGACAAGATGCTGGAGGTGCTGCGCATCGGCAAGGAGAAGATGTCGGACAAGGGCACGAAGAGCGCCAAGAAGCGCGTGGACCCGCTCCGCCGGCAGACCGGCCTGCCGCGCCGGGCCGTCATCGAACGCATGATCGAGTCCTTCCGCAACCGGCACGGGCTGACCCGGGGCGAGGTGACCACGGAGGAGCTGGCCCGGGCGGAGGAACTGGTCCGCACGAAGTTCGCGAACGACGAGTGGACCGCCCGGGTGCCCTGAAAGGGGTCCTGTCCTAGGGGGTGTCGTCGGATTCCCGTCTGCCGGGCGACGCCATGCACGCACTCTCGCCGCACCTGACGCCGCCCGGCCCGCCCTCCGGGCGGACGACGGCAATGTGACGACGGGGCCTAGAAGACCGGCCGGTGGTCCTGCCAGCGCAGGGCCGTCTCCAGCTGGGCCGCCAGCGAGAGGAGCCGTTCCTCGCTGCGCGAAGGGCCGAGGAGCTGCGCGCCGACCGGGAGGCCGTCCGGGGTGAAGCCCGCCGGGACGTTGACGCCGGGCCAGCCCAGCACGTTCCACGGCCAGGCGTACGGGCACGCCTCGGTCATCGCCACATCGGTGCGCCAGGCGCTCAGCCCGTCGAACCGGCCGATCCTGGGCGGCGGCATCGCGGTCGTCGGGGTCAGCAGCACATCGAAGCCGGCGCCGCCGCGTCCATGGTGGAACAGCGCCCCGATCCGCCGGTGCTGGTGCACCTCGCGCGCCCGCGCCGCCCGCACCACCCTGCCGCCCAGCCGGGTGCCGGTGCGCAGGGCGCTGCGGGTGCGCGCGTCCAGGAGCGCCGGTTCGGGGTGCAGGGCGGCGAGCTCGGCGATGCCCGCGGTGGCACGGGGCACGAAGCCGAGGCCGATGAGCCCGTAGCGCGGCCGGGCCTCCACCACGTCGTGGCCGAGCCGGGCCAGCGTCTCCGCGAGCGCGGTGACCGCGCGGCGCACGTCGGGGTGGGGTGCCGTGCCGGTGAGAGTGAGCGGGGGCCGCCAGGCGAGCGCGATGCGCAGCCGCCCCGGGTCGCGGCGGGCGGCGGCCGAGGCGTCGACGGGCGGCGGGCGGTGCGGGTCCTCGGGGTGCGGCCCGGCGACGGCGTCGAGGAGGAGGGCGGCGTCCTCGACGGTCCTGGCCAGCGGCCCGTTGACGGTGAGTCCCTGGAAGGCGTCGCTGTGCGGGTGCACCGAGATCCGGCCGCGCTGCGGCTTGATGCCGACCAGGTGGGTCCAGGCGGCGGGGATGCGGACGGACCCGGCGCCGTCCGAGCCGAGGGCGGCGGGCACCAGCCCGGCGGCGACGGCGGCGGCCGAGCCGCCGGAGGAGCCGCCCGGGGTGTGGTCGGTGTGCCAGGGGTTGCGGGTGGCGCCGAACGCGGCGCCCTCGGTGAAGGGCCACTGGCCGAGCTCGCAGGAGTTGGTCTTGCCGACGATCACGGCCCCGGCCGCGCGCAGCCTGCGGACGGCCTCGCTGTCCGTGCCCACCGCCGCCCGCTCTCCGGCACAGCCGAAGTAGGTGGGCATCCCGGCGACGTCCGTGTCGTCCTTCACCGCGACGGGCACCCCGAGCAGCGGCAGCCGCTCCCCCGCCGCGAGCCGGCGGTCGGCCTCGGCCGCCTCGATGAGCGCGGCCTCGGTGCGCAGGTGGCGGAAGGCGTTGAGGGTGCCCTGGCTCGCCTCGATCCGGGCCAGCGCCTCGGCGACGAGGACGGTGGAGGTGGTCACGCCGTCCGCGAGGGCCCGCACGCTGCCGGCGAGGCCGCGCGGGGCGGGGTCCGGGGCTTCACGGTCCGGTACGGGTTCTTCGGCCGTTCGGGTGATCGGGGCTGAGGACATGGGCGGCTCGCCTCCTCGTACCGTCAGGTGCGTATGTACACCTGTCCGCGCGAACGGACTTACTGGAGGGTAACGAGTGGGCGCGCCGCCCTCAACCGTGTGGGACGAAGTGCTTACGGCCGCACGCTGATCTCGCCGATGCCCGTGCCGAGCCCGGCGCAGTGCGCGGTGGACTGGCCGGACTGGCCCGGGGCGAGGGTGACGTGCTCGCCGTCCACGTCGGGCGACCAGCCGCAGACCAGGTGGACCCAGAAGGTCTGGGTGGTGGAGCCGTTGTTCCGGCACAGCGCGTAGCCGGTGTAGTCGTCCACGGCGTGCTTGCCGGTGTCGCAGGACAGGCCGGGCGGTGTGGCGGAGGCCGGGGCAGCGACGGCGAGACCGCCCGCCACGGCGAGGGCCGCGGCCAGGCCGGTGACGGCGGCGGTGCGGCGCGTCACGGTGCGGGACGGGCTCCCCAGGGTCTTCTTCATGGCTCCCTCTCGATGGTGACCGGCCGTGACCGCCGGGGGCGGCACGCGCGTGGTCGCGTTCGGCTCTGGCGCGGGTGGCCACCGGAGTCGGCCGCCCGCGGTCTGCCTAACCCGGCCGCACAGGAAAACGTCACGCTGCGTGGACGGGGCCGGGGCGGCTGCGCCGAACGGGCGGCGTTCACTCCTGCGGCGTACGCTCGACTGGTCCGGACCGCAGTCGTCCGGAAGCCCCACGACCCTTCGCACCGAGGAGGCGACGTGACCGGTTCTCGACTCGGCACCCGCCCGGCCGCGTGGGCCGCCGCGTTCCTGATCGGCGCCGGCGGTACCGGCGCCCTCGGCGGCGTGGCCCACGCGGAGGACATCGACCATCTCACCGCCCAGCAGATCGCCGACCGCTCCCGGGACGCGCTGCTCGGCGCGGAGTCCCTGCACGTGTCGACGCGCGGCGACCTGGGCAAGGGCACCCCGTCCATGTCCCTGGACCTGGCCGTGGACCGGCACGGCAACTGCAACGGCTCGGTGGACCTGGGCCGGAGCCAGGGCTCGGTGCTGATCGTCAAACGCGGTGACGACGTGTGGCTGAAACCGGACGCGGACTTCTGGAAGAACCAGGTGCCGAACGGCGGTTCGGCCTTCGAGGCGATCGTCGGCGACCGCTATCTGAAGGCGCCCGCCGACAGTCCCCGGCTGCGTGCCCTGACGAAGGCGTGCGACCTCAACACCTTCCAGAAGCTGGTGAGCGACAACGCGAACGACGACACCGGCACCCTCAACAAGGGCCCGAAGACCACCGTCGACGACAAGTCCGTGGTGCCGCTGACCCGGATGCGCGGCGACATGACGCTGACCGTGGACGTGGCGGCGACCGGAAAGCCCTATCCGCTGCGGCTCTCCCTGCACGGCGGGGACGGCGCGGACGCGGTGGTGGACCTCTCGGACTTCGACCGGCCGGTGCCGAAGAACACGCCGTCGCCCGCCGACTCGTACGACGTCAGCGCCCTGCTGGGGCGGACCTCCGCTCCGTCGTGACGCCTGCCATCAGCGCCACGTACACGAGGAGCGAGGCGGCGAGGCCCACCGCCCAGCCGTAGTCCGCGAGCGGCTTCAGGAACGGGATGACCCCGTCCGAGGGGAAGGGGCCCTCGCCGGGCTTCGAGTGGGAGCCGCCGATCGCGAGGACACCGCCGGCCGCGAAGGCGGCGACGGCCCGCCAGTTCCAGCCGCCCGTGTACCAGTAGCGCCCGCCGGGCAGGTAGAGGTCCGCGAGGTCGAGCACGGTGCGGCGGACGATCCAGTAGTCGGCGATCAGGATGCCGGCGACCGTACCGAGCAGCCCGCCGACCAGGCCGAGCCAGGTGAAGATGTACAGCTCGGGCGTCTCGGTGAGCTTCCACGGCATGATGACGACGCCGACGACCCCGGTGATCAGCGCTCCCGTACGGAAGTTGATGAACTTCGGCGCGAGGTTCGCCAGGTCGTACGCGGGTGAGACGACGTTCGCCGCGATGTTGACGGAGATCGTCGCGACCAGGACGGTGATCAGGGCGTAGAGGAGTCCGAAGACGTTGTCGGTGTGGGCGACGAGCTCGACCGGGTCCCAGACGGCCTTGCCGTACACGGCCTGCGAGCCGGAGGTGACGAGGACCGAGAGCAGCGCGAACAGGGTCATCGTGGTGGGCAGTCCGAGCGACTGGCCCCGGATCTGGGCGCGTTGACCGGCTCCGAAGCGGGTGAAGTCGGGGATGTTGAGGGAGAGCGTGGCCCAGAAGGCGATCATGCCCATCAGGGACGGGAAGAAGACGGGCCAGAAGTCCTTGCCCCAGCCCAGCTCAGACGGCTGATCGAGCAGCGGGCCGAAGCCGCCGGCCTTCACCGCGATCCATACCAGGAGCACCAGCGCGCCGACGATGACGAACGGTGCCGCCCAGTTCTCGAAGCGGCGCAGCGCGTCCATACCCCGGTAGATGATGGCGAGTTCGAGCGCCCAGAAGAGGACGAAGCACAGCCAGAGCGTCCAGGGCTGCCCGCCGACCTCGGATGCCTCGGCCCAGCCGCCGAACACCTTGCCGAGCAGCGTGAAGATGCCGACGCCGCCGATCCAGGTCTGGATGCCGAACCAGGCGCAGGCGACCGCCGCCCGGATCAGGGCGGGCAGATTGGCCCCGCGCAGACCGAACGAGGCCCGCGCCAGCACCGGGAAGGGGATGCCGTACTTGGGCCCGGCGTGACCGGTGAGCAGCATGGGCCCGAGCACGATCAGGTTGGCGAGGGCGATGGTGAAGACGGCCTGCTTCCAGTCCATGCCGAGGGCGACGAGGCCGGACGCGAGCAGCCAGGACGGGATGTTGTGGGCCATGCCGACCCACAGGGCGGTGAAGTTGTACGTGGTCCAGACGCGCCGTGCGAGCGGGACGGGCAGCAGGTCCGCGTTGACGAAGCGGTTGTCGTCGGGGACGGCGCCGGGGGCGAGCCCGACGCGGTCGGAGGGGTCGGAGGGGGCGGCCGGTATGGGGTCCGGCGAGGGGGACGGGGACGGACGTGCGGTCGATGTCATGGCGGCTGGACCCTTCGCTCGGGGCGGTGCCGTGCGGGGCGGGGCGCGGGGGGTTTCGCGTACGACCGTGGGGGGTTCGGGCGGTCAGTCGGCGAGTGCGGGGATGACGGCGCAGCCGTAGGCGTCGATGGTGGCTTCGCGGGCGTCGTGCATGTTGTACACCGCGAACTGGTCGACGCCCAGCCCCCTGAGGTGTCTCAGCTTCTCGACGTGAGCGGCGGCGGGTCCGAGCAGGCAGAAGCGGTCCACGATGGTGTCGGGGACGAACGCGGTGTCGGGGTTCCCGGCCCGTCCGTGGTGGCTGTAGTCGTAGCCCTGGCGGTCCTTGATGTACGCGGTCAGCTCGTCGGGGACGAGGCCCGAGTGCTCTCCGTACCGGGAGACGAGGTCGGCGACGTGGTTGCCGACCATTCCGCCGAACCAGCGGCACTGGTCGCGGGCGTGGGCCAGGGCCTCGGGCGCGTCGTCGTCGGTGACGTAGGCGGGGGCGGCGACGCAGATGGTGATCGAGTCCGGGTCGCGACCGGCCCCGGCCGCCGCGTCCCGTACCGCCTTGATCATCCACTCGGTGAGGTAGGGGTCCGCGAGCTGGAGGATGAAGCCGTCGGCCTTCTGCCCGGCGAGCGCGAGGGCCTTGGGTCCGTAGGCGGCCATCCAGACGGGGAGCTTTCCGTCCTTGATCCAGGGGATGCGGACGGGGTTGCCGTCCACCTCCGCCTCGCGGCCCTCGGCCAGGTCGCGGATGACGTCGATCGCCTCGCCGAGCCGGGCCAGGGTGTTGGGGGCGCGCCCGGCGACACGCATCGCGGAGTCGCCCCGGCCGATCCCGCACACGGTCCGGTTGCCGTACATGTCGTTGAGGGTGGCGAAGGTGGAGGCGGTGACCTCCCAGGTGCGGGTGCCCGGGTTGGTGACCATGGGCCCGACGGTGAGCCGGTCGGTGTGTTCAAGGATGCTGCTGTAGATGACGAAGGGCTCCTGCCAGAGCACCGCCGAGTCGAAGGTCCAGCCGTAGCGGAACCCGTTGCGTTCGGCGCGGCGCATCAGGCTGATAACGGCCGATGCGGGCGGGTCCGTCTGGAGGACGAGTCCGAAGTCCATTCCCGTTGCTCCTAGTTCAGGTACTGACAGGTGGCGCGTGGGGTGTAGATGCCGTGGCCCGCGCGGCCGGTGTACGTGCGGTTGTCGATGACCACCTCGCCGCGCGAGAGCACCGTCTCGACCCGGCCGGTGAGCTGCTTCCCCTCGTACGCCGAGTAGTCGACGTTCATGTGATGGGTCTCGGCGGACACGGTCTGCCGGGCCGACGGGTCATAGACGACGATGTCCGCGTCCGCGCCGGGCGCGATCGTGCCCTTCTTGGGGTAGAGGCCGAACATCCTCGCCGGGGACGCGCAGGCGATCTCGATCCAGCGGCGGCGCGAGATGTGGCCGTCGACGACCGCCTGGTGCAGCAGGTCCATGCGGTTCTCGACGCCCGGCATGCCGTTGGGGATCTTCGAGAAGTCGCCCCGGCCCATTTCCTTCTGCCCGGAGAAGCAGAAGGGGCAGTGGTCGGTGGAGACGACCTGGAGCTCGTTGTTGCGCAGCCCGCGCCACAGGACCTCCTGGTGCTCCCGGGGCCGCAGCGGGGTGGAGCAGACGTACTTGGCGCCCTCGAAGTCCGGTTCCGCGAGGTTGTCCGTGGAGAGGAAGAGGTACTGCGGGCAGGTCTCGCCGAAGACGGGCTGCCCCTTGTGGCGGGCGGCGGCGATCTCGGCGACGGCCTCGTCGGCGGAGACGTGCACGACGTACAGCGGCGATCCGGCGACCCGGGCGAGCTGGATCGCCCGGTGCGTGGCCTCGGCCTCCAGCGCCACCTTGCGTACGTCGCCGTGGTGGCGGGGGTCGGTGCGGCCGGCGGCGAGGGCCTGCTCCACCAGGACGTCGATGGCGATGCCGTTCTCCGCGTGCATCATGATCAGGCCGCCGTTGGACTCGGCCCGCTGCATGGCGCGCAGGATCTGCCCGTCGTCGCTGTAGAAGACACCGGGATAGGCCATGAACAGCTTGAACGAGGTGATGCCTTCGCCGACCAGGAGGTCCATCTCCTTGAGCGAGGACTCGTTGACGTCCGCGAGGATCATGTGGAAGGCGTAGTCGATGGCGCAGCTGCCGTCCGCCTTCGCGTACCAGCTGTCCAGTCCCTCGCGCAGGGAGCGGCCGACGGACTGGATGGCGAAGTCCACGATGGTGGTGGTGCCGCCCCAGGCCGCGGCGCGCGTGCCGGTCTCGAAGGTGTCGGCCGCGTAGGTGCCGCCGAACGGCATCTCCATGTGGGTGTGCGCGTCGACGCCGCCCGGGATGACGTACCTGCCGGTGGCGTCGATGGTCCGGGCGGCGGTCCAGCCGGCCGCCTCGTCGCTGTCGTGGGCGGCGAGCGCGACGATCCGGCCGCCGTCGACGAGGACGTCCGCGTGCATCTCGTCCGACGCGGTGACGACCAGGCCGCCGCGGATGACGGTACGGCTCATGGGTACCCCTCCTCGTTGTACGGGTGGAACGCGGGTGCGGGGTCCTGCCCCGCACCCGCGTGGTTGCCGGCGCTCAGCCCACCGAGCGCAGCGCGTCGGCGAGGATGTCCGCGCCTTCCTCCGCCTCGGGGATGGCGAGCGAGAGCGGCGGGGCGATGCGCAGCACGCTGGTGTTGTGGCCGCCGCCCTTGCCGATGAGCAGCCCGCCCTCGCGCGCCGCCTCCAGGACGGCCGCGGCCGCTTCCGGGTCCGCCTCGTCGGTGCCGGGCTTCACGAGCTCGACGCCGATCATGAGGCCCCGGCCGCGCACCTCGCGCACCCGCTCCGAGGCGGCGCCGATCGCGCGCAGCCGCTCGATGAGCAGGCCGCCGACGCGGCGGGCGTTGCCCTGGAGGTCGTGTTCCAGGAGATACGCGAGGTTGGCGAGGCCGGCCGCCATCGTGACCGGTGAACCGCCGAACGTCGAGATGGAGTTGGCGTCCAGGCAGTTCATGACCTCGGCGCGGGCGACCACGCCGCCGATGGACATGCCGTTGCCGATGCCCTTGGCGAAGGTGAGGATGTCCGGCGGCCCGTTCTGCGCGTGGGCCTGCCAGCCCCAGAAGTGTTCGCCGGAGCGCCCCCACCCCGTCTGCACCTCGTCGGAGATCCACAGCACCCCGTGCCGGTTCAGCACCTCGCGGAACGCGCCGTACAGCCCGTCCGGCGGTGAGGTGAAGCCGCCGACGCCCTGGATGGGTTCGGCGATCAGGGCGGCCGGGGTGCGGGTGTGGCCGAGCAGGTCCTCCAGGTCCGCGACGCAGGCGGCGGTGAACTCCTCGTCGCTCAGGTGCGCGTAGGGGCCTCTGGTGCGGACGCCGCCGTGCACGTACAGGGTCTGGAGCGGCGAGAGGCTGGTGGGCGACCAGGCGTTGTTGCCGGTGATGGAGACCGCGGAGAAGGACCGGCCGTGGTAGCTGTTGCGCATCGCGAGGATCTGGTTCGACCTGCGGTACGTGGTGGCCAGGAGCAGCGCGGTGTCGTTGGCCTCGGTGCCCGAGGTGGTGAAGAAGACCCGGGCGTCGGGGATGCCGGAGAGCGAGGCGACGCGTTCGGCCAGCTCGATCATCGGGCGGTTGAGGTAGAGCGTCGAGGAGTGGATGATCCGGCCGGCCTGCTCGCTGACGGCCTTGGTGACCTCGGGCAGGGCGTGGGCGGTCATGGTGGTGAGGATGCCGCCGAAGAAGTCGAGGTAGCGGTTGCCGTCGGCGTCCCAGACGTGGCGCCCCTCGCCGTGCGTGATCTCCAGCGGGTGGCGGTAGTAGAGGGCCAGCCACTCGGGGCTGACGGCGAGGTGGCGGTGGTGGAGGCTGCTCACGGCTCAACCAGCCCCTCGTACGCGTCGGGCCGTCGGTCCCGGTAGAACGCCCACTGCTGCCGGACCTCTTCGATGAGCCCGAAGTCCAGGTCGCGGACGAGGAGTTCCTCCTCCTTGTCGCTGGCGACGTCGCCGACGAACTGGCCGCGCGGGTCCACGAAGTAGCTGGTGCCGTAGAAGTCGTTGTCGCCGTACTCCTCCTGGCCGACGCGGTTGATCGCGGCGATGAAGTACTCGTTGGCGACGGCGGACGCGGGCTGTTCCAGCTGCCAGAGGTAGGCGGAGAGGCCGCGCGAGGTGGCGGACGGGTTGTAGACCAACTGGGCTCCGTTGAGGCCGAGTTGTCGCCAGCCTTCGGGGAAGTGCCGGTCGTAGCAGATGTAGACGCCGATCCTGCCGACGGCGGTGTCGAAGACCGGCCAGCCCGCGTTTCCGGGTTTGAAGTAGTACTTCTCCCAGAAGCCCTTGACCTGCGGGATGTGGTGCTTGCGGTACTTGCCGAGGTAGGAGCCGTCGGCGTCGATCACGGCGGCGGTGTTGTAGTAGAAGCCGGACTGCTCCAGCTCGAAGACCGGGACGACGATCACCATGCCGGTCTCGCGGGCCAGGTCCCGCATGCGCCGTACGGTCGGGCCGTCCGGCACCGCCTCGGCCCAGCGGTAGTGCTCGGGCTCCTGCACCTGGCAGAAGTAGGGGGCGTTGAACACCTCCTGGAATCCGATGATCTTCGCCCCCTGCCGGGCGGCCTCGCGGGCGTGCTCCTCGTGCTTGGCGATCATGGATTCGGTGTCGCCGGTCCAGGTCGCCTGGACGAGTGCGGCGCGTACGACGTGGGACATGAGCTGCTCCTTCGACGCGGCGTCAGAGAGCCTCTTCGTGCTTCTTCTACGCCCGTAGACACGTGCGTACGGGAGAACGTAAGCCCCGTCACACCGCGGGGCAAGACCATCGCCGTGAACCAGCGGAGTCGATCATGTTTCACACCCGTGCGGGCCAGTGCCGGGAGGCGGCGCCCGCCGCTCAGCCGAGGCCCGCCACGCGCAGCGCGTGCTCGACGCCCCGCTCCTGCGCCTCGGACACCGCCCGGGCGGCGGCCAGCAGTTGCGGTACGAGCCGGGGCGGGTCGACCGAAGCGATCCCGACCGCCTCCTGCGGCGACCGCGCCCGGACGAAGGCGCCGAGCAGCGTCCGGGCCAGCGGCCCCCGGCCCGCCCGGTCGAGGGCGGTCGCGGCCTCGGCGACCTCGGCGGCCGGACGCGCGACGCCCTGCCGCAGCAGCCGCCCGCAGTCCTCGGCGCGCCCCGCGGCCGCCAGCGCGTCCACGGCGGCGGCGAGCCCGTCCGGGGGCAGCGAGGCGACCTCCCAGAGCAGGGTCGCCCAGTCCGCGCCGAGCCCGGCCCGGTGCAGTTCGACGGCGAGGAGCGGCAGCCGGTGCGCGGGAAGGGCCGCCGCTTCGCAGAGCACGGCGTGCGCCTCGCCGCTGCGGCCCTCGGCCCGCAACCGGAGCAGCGCACCCACGGCCGCCTGCGCGGACCGGAGGGCGGCCGGGTCCGGCGGGGCCGTGGGCCGCTCGGCGCCCGGCGTTGCGGGCGCCCCGCCGAAGCGGGCTCCACGCGGTGAGGCGGCCGGTGCGGCGGGCAGCACGGGCGCCTTGTCCGCGCCGCCGCCCTCGGCCTCCAGCCCGGCGAACCGGGCGCCGGTCGGCTTCCGCTTCCGGGTGGGCGGGGTGGCGCCGGAGGCCGGAGCGGGGGGTCTTTCCGGGATCCCGGCCGCGGCCCCGAACCGGTCCGGGGTGCGGGAGAGGACCGACAGGCGGCGGCGGAGCTCGACACAGCGGGCCGAGGCGCGGGCGTGGTCGTCGCGGGCCCAGGCGAGCGCCGCGTCGCCCCCGTCGCCGCCCTCCCGGGCCGCCCGCAGCCGCTCGGCCGCGTACTCCTGCTCGCGGAGCATCAGGCCGAGCCGTTCCACCAGCCGGGCGCGGCCGCCGGGACGGCGGTCGAGGCTGAGGGCGCAGTCCGCGTGCACCTGCGCGGCGCGCCCCGACGCCTCTTCCGCGTAAGCGGTCCCCCGCACCTCGGCCAGGTCCGCGAAGAGCGCCTCCATCACGTCCCAGGGCGGCAGCTCCGCCCCGTCCAGGCAGGCGTCCATACCCGCCGGGTCGCGTCGGCGGAAGACCCCGTACCAGCCGCGTCCGGGGTCGAGCAGCGCCACCAGCTCCCGCAGATGGCACGCGAAGTCCTGTACCGATACCGCCTCTTGATGCACCGTCACTGTCACCGTCGCCTTCGGCCGCCGTCGGCTGGAATCCGGTCCGGGGCATTCGACCGCAGCTGTGTTACGGGACGGCTACGCGCGCTTTGCGACTCCGAGGCGGCCTCGGCGCGGCTCGGCGCGTAACAGGGCGGGGCGGGGCTCAGAGGGTGATGGCGATCCCGGTGTGCGGGCGCTTGCCGAGGCGGACGATCATCGCCGGGTAGTCGAGCAGCCAGTACTTCCACGTGTACTTGCGGCCGATGGCACGGCGCACGGTGGCCGTTTCCCGCTCGTCGAGCAGCCTGGCGGTGCCCTCGGCGGTCGGGGCGCCCTCCTCGGTCCGGCCGCGCACATCGCAGACCGTGACCCGGACCCGGCTGTCGTTGCGCAGCCGCTTGACCTTCCAGGAGTCGGTCTTGGTCCAGACGAGCAGTTCACCGCCCTCGGCCACCGCCCAGACGGGGGTGGCGACGGGCGTGCCGTCCTTGCGGTACGTGGTCAGGCTGACGTACTCGCTGCGCGCGAAGTCCTGGAGGCTCATGGCCCCCAGCCTAGGCGCGCGGGCGCAAGCGGGGCGCGAGGGTCGGGCGGATCCGGCGCTATCCGGCGAGTGGGACCGCCGCCGGTTCCGGGGCGCAGCGCAGCAGGAGCTCGTCCATGGAGAGGCCGAGCGCGCCGGCCAGGGCGGCGACGGTGAAGAACGCGGGGGTGGGGGCGCGGCCGGTCTCGATCTTCCGCAGGGTCTCGGCGGAGATGCCGGCATGAGCGGCGATCTCGGCCATGGAGCGGGCGCCGCGCGCCTCGCGCAGCAGCCGGCCGAGCCGTTCGCCGCGCAGGCGCTCTTCGGGAGTCAGAGGGGTACGGACCATGCCGTCATTCTAATACCGCCCGGACCCTGACACCGGTGAACCGGTATAGTAATTGCGGTATTGTAATTGGCATGGTGCAACTCAAGACGGACACATCCATCGAAGCCATGCGTGCGACCGGCCGCGTCGTCGCCCGCATGCTGACCGCCGCCCGGGAGGCCGCCGAGGTCGGCGTCTCGCTGCGCGAACTGGACGAGGTGGCGCGCGGGGTGCTGCGCGAGGCGGGCGCCGGCTCGCCGTTCCTGGGCTACCGGCCGCACTTCGCCCCGGTCCCCTTCCCCGCGGTCATCTGCGCGTCGGTCAACGACGCGATCGTGCACGGTATCCCCACGGACTACCGGCTGCGCGACGGCGACCTGGTCAGCATCGACGCGGGCGCGAAGCTGGACGGCTGGGCCGGCGACTCGGCGATCAGCTTCACCGTGGGCCGCGCCCGCCCTTCCGACACCCGGCTCGTCGACACCGCGTACAGGGCCCTGGCAGCGGGCATCGCGGCGGCCACCGTGGGCAACCGGATCGGTGACATCGCGCACGCCATCGGCACGGTCTGCCGCGCCGGCGGCTACGGCATCCCCGAGGGGTTCGGCGGGCACGGCGTGGGCCGCGAGATGCACGAGGATCCGGGGGTGCCCAACGAGGGCCGTCCGGGGCGCGGGATGCCGCTGCGCCACGGCATGGTGCTGGCCATCGAACCGATGCTGACCGGGGGCGGCGTGGACACGTACCGCACGGACCGCGACGGCTGGACCCTGCGCACGACGGACGGCAGCCGGGCCGCGCACGCCGAGCACACGGTGGCGATCACGGACGAGGGCCCGCGCATCCTGACCGCGCTCTAGGGCCACGCCCCGCGTCCCCAACCTCACAGGGCAATACACCTAGGGGGCGTCTTGTCGATCAGGCCGCGGCGTCCGGTGCGGTGCATCGCAAGGCGCCGGAGCGTCTCGATAGCGGAGCTATCGGGGCGTTTCGGCAACGCCGCGAGGTGCCGTGCCAGGCGTCGCGGACCCGGCCCTGATCGACAAGACACCCCCTAGCCCCCGCGTACGAACTCCCCCGCGAGCGCCCGCCCCGTGCGCACGGCGGCCTCGTGGTCCTCGACCGGGGACACCCGGGAGCCCTTGAACAGGATGTAGGTGACCCCCGAGGGCGCGCCGCCGCTGCTCGGGTCCGGGTCGATGCCGAGCGACTTCGCCGTGGCGTACGAGGCTTCGCCGATGATGCGCTCCGGGCCGACGTCGCCGACGACCGCGTACTCCACCTTCTCCCCGTGGACGACGGCGACGACCCCGCCGCCGTGGATGCCGGACTTGGCGTAGTCCCAGGTACCGGAGGGCGCGGGCACGACCACGTACGGCAGCTCCGCCGCGTTCAGCGGCCGGCCGTCCGAGGCGTGGAAGGCGGTGTCGCCGTGGAAGGCGGGGTCGGTGGCGGCGTTGCAGGCTGCGGTCGTCCGGCCGTCACAGTCGATGTCCAGGTCGGCCTTCCAGAACACCGCACCGCCCGCACCGCACACCGGAACGGTCGGCGAAGCCGCCTCGTCCGTCCGGTACTCGCCCTTCGAGACCTGCTCGCAGGCCGACGCCCTGGCCAGCAGCTCGGCCGCCCCGACCTCGGTGCCTTCCCGGTCCCGGGCCGGGGCGGACGCGGGTCCGGACCGGTGCGCCCGGGCCGGTGCCCGGTGGACCTGCGCCACCAGGGCGAGCGGCACGGCCGGCAGGAGGGGCCGGGGCGCCGGTGCGGGCGCGGCGAGGGCCGGGTCCGGGTCCCCCGCCACCGCGAGGGTGACGGGGGCCGGCGCGCCGGCGGTGAGCAGCGCGGCACCGGAGGCCGTGACGAGGGCGAGCGTTCGCATACGCACTGGGGGGGCGCCCTTCTGGCGAGGAGATGTCGTGCCGTGCCCCCCCCCTTTTGTCTCTTTCCGGTGTGCGGGTCAGGGCCGCCCGCTCGGCTTCACCACCATCGCCGAGCCTCCGCCGCGCCGCTCCTTCTCGGCCGCGGCGAGCCACCGCCCGTCGGGCAGCCGCTGTACGCCGGTCGCGGCGCCGATCTCCGGGTTGAGCTTGAAGACGTGGCCGATGGATTCCAGTTTTGCCCGCAACGGGCTGTTCCAGAGCGCCGGTTCCAGCTCGGTGGCCGGGGCGTTGCGCTGGCTGGCCCGGGGCGCGGCGATGGCGTCGACCAGCGGGAGCCCCCGGTCCACCTTGCCGGTCAGCGTCTGGAGCACGGTGGTGATGATGGTGGCGCCGCCGGGCGAGCCGAGGGCGAGGACCGGCTCGCCGTGCCGGAGCACGATGGTCGGCGAGATCGAGGAGCGCGGGCGCTTGCCGGGGCCGGGCAGGTTCGGATCGTGGACGGCCGGGTCGGCCGGTGCGAAGGAGAAGTCGGTCAGCTCGTTGTTGAGCAGGAAGCCGCGCCCCGGCACGGTAATCCCGCTGCCGCCGGTCTGCTCGATGGTGAGGGTGTAGGCGACGACGTTGCCCCACTTGTCGGCGGTCGTCAGGTGCGTGGTGTTCTCACCCTCGTACGTGGTCGGCGCGGCCTTCCCCGTGGAGCGGCAGGCGCCGGGATGGCGCGGGTCGCCCGGGGCGAGCGGGCTGGTCAGCACCGCGTCGTCCTTGATCAGGCACTCCCGCGCGTCCGCGAACCGCCGCCCGAGCAGCTGCTTCGTCGGCACGTCCTCGAACGCCGGGTCGCCGACCCAGCGCCCCCGGTCGGCGAACGCGATGCGGCTCGCCTCGATGTAGCGGTGCAGGTACTGGGCCTCGCTCGCCCGCGAGAGGTCCGTGGACTCCAGGATGTTGAGGGCCTCGCCCACCGTCGTGCCGCCCGAGGAGGACGGCGCCATGCCGTACACGTCGAGACCCCGGTAGTCCACCTTCGTGGGCTCCCGCCGCAGCGCGCGGTAGGAGCGCAGGTCCTTGGCGGTCAGGTCGCCGGGGCGGACGACCCGGTCGGACGCCGGGTCGACGGGCGGGTTGCGTACGGTCCGCACGACGTCCTCGGCGAGCTCGCCCCGGTAGATCTCGTCGGTGCCCTTGCGGCCGACCTCCTCGTAGGTGCGCGCCAGGTCCGGATTCCTGAGCACCGAGCCGACCTCGGGGAGCTTTCCGCCGGGCAGGAACAGCTTGCGGGTGGCCGGGAAGTCCCGGAACCGCTCCTCGTTGCCGGCCGTCTGCGAGCGGAACGTTTCGTCCACCACGAAGCCGTCCCGGGCGATCCGCTCGGCGGGCCGGAGGACCTGGCGGAGCGATTGACGGCCCCAGGCGTGCAGGGCGGTGTCCCAGGTGGCGGGCGTGCCGGGGGTGCCGACGCTCAGCCCGCTGGTCACGGCGTCGGCGAAGTCGAGCGGCTTGCCGTTCTCCAGGAAGAGGGAGGAGTCGGCGCTGCGCGGTGCGGTCTCACGGCCGTCGATGGTGCGGACGGTGTGGCTGCGGGCGTCGTAGTAGACGAAGTAGCCACCGCCGCCGAGCCCCGCCGAGTACGGCTCGGTGACGCCGAGCGCGGCGGCCGTGGCCACGGCGGCGTCGACCGCGTTGCCGCCCTTGCGCAGCACCTCGATACCGGCGGCCGTGGCGTCCGCGTCGACGCTGGAGACCGCTCCGCCGTATCCCACCGCGACGGGCGACTTGGGCGGGGGCGCCGGGGAACGGGCGGGGTGGGCGGACGAGGAGGGGGCGGCGGCCCCGACCGACACGACTGCGGCCAGGACCGCCGCCAACGACACATTTCGCCTGATGGAACGTCGCATGCGCAACCTCCGGTGAAGGATCGTCCGCGCAGGGTAACGCCGCTGTGGCCACCCCGTCAGGACCGCCTCGGACGTGAGGCCGAATGCCCGCTAACATGCCCGCCCATGACTGACGACGTACGCAACATCGTGCTGGGCGTGATAGCCGCCGGCATCAGCGCCGCCCTCGGCTGGCTCGCGCGCACCTATCTGTGGCGCCGCAAGCTCCGCCGCAAGCAGGCGTTCTTCGGCCTGCCGGGGAACTCCGAGTGCCTGCTCGTCGTCAACCGCGACGCGGGCGGTGACGGTTCGGTCCACCGCCACGACGTCTTCGCCCTGCTGGAACTCTCCGCGCTGATCAAGGACTGCGAGGCGCACGCCCAGATCCTGTCCCACGACATCGCGCAGCAGGGCATCGGGGAACGGACCGAATTCTGCGTCGGCGGGCCGGTGTCGAACCGCCGGATGGCCGCGCACCTCCATTCCCTGCTGCCCGGTGTGCGGATCAACACCGAGCCGGAGCCCGGGCCGGACCGGGGTGCCTTCCAGATCGGCTCCGAGCGCTACCGGGTCGAGAAGGGCGTCAGCGAGTACGTGCTCCTGGCCCGGCTGACGACCCATCAGGAGGCGAGACCGGTCTTCCTCTTCTGCGGCCAGCAGGCCATCACCAACCAGGCCGCCACCCGCTATCTGGCCCGCAACCACGAACGTCTCGCCCGCAAGCACGGCAACAGCACCTTCTGCCTGCTCCTGAAGGTGGTCAACTCCCAGGCATACGGCCCCGACGTGGTCGAGCTCGTCGCCGACGTCACCCGAGCGGCCCAGGCCCCGGTCCCCGCCCCGCGCACCTCGCACCGCGCGGGGACCTGAGCGGCGCGGTGCGGACCCGCGCCGGCTACCGGCCGAAGCCCTGGGCGGTCCGCTCGCCGCCGCGCAGTCGCCGGCGCAGCCCGCCGAGCATCGGCATGGTCAGACCGGCGAAGAGGAAGAGGACGGCGAGCCCGCTCAGTGCCGGGCTCACCGCCTCCTCCGCATCGAGGGACCAGGGGCTGCCGAGGGCGTGGCAGACGAGGTACGACCCCTTGGACATGGTGTAGCCGACGCCCAGGACCGCCGCGAGGGCGCACAGGGTGAAGCCGGCGCCGGTCCAGGGCCGGGTGGTGCGGGACCGGCGGGCGGTGCGGCCGCACATGAAGGCGAGTTCGGCGCAGGTGATCAGGACGTAGAAGAGGTAGACGAGCAGGTAGGCGGTCACCGAGGAGTGGTCCGCGTACGCCGTGGTGAACTCGACGTCCTCGCCGTTCGTGGCGAGGAAGAGCGGGACCATGACGGCCAGCACGACGACCGCCAGGCAGATGCGCTGGTACAGGGCGGCTCGCAGGTACTCCGGGCGGTAGGCGAGGTCCACCATCGTCATCTGCAGTGCCGCGCACCAGAGGATCGCGCAGATGTGCGCCACCAGCTTCCCCGCGTTGTCCAGGCCGGTGACCTCCTCGGCCGTCCGGGCCACCGCGGGAACGGCGAAGAAGACGCCCACGGTGCACACACCGAAGGCGACCGCGATCAACCAGGTGAACACGCGCGGGTGGTGAAGGGCTCTCCGGGCGCAGAGCACAGTGACGATCACTCCGGCGACCGTGCAGGCGCCGAATATCATGCCGTCCATCAGAGACCTTCCAATGCGTCGGCCGCGTACTGGGCGGCTTCGGTTTCGGTCCTTCGCCTTCGGGTCCTCTTCGGCTTCACGGCGGCCGCCGCCGCGCCCGTCCCGTCGCCCGTCCCGTCGTCCGGCACGGAGGGGAGGCCGAGTGCTTCGCGCCGCTGCTCCAGGTGCGCGATCACCGCACGGACCTCACCCTCCGGCAGATCGCCCAGCAGGACGAGCAGGCGACGGGCGAGAGGGTCCTCGAAGGCTTCGAGTGCCGCGAGGTCGTCGTAGCCGGGGTGCGGCAGCAGGTGGGCCGGCGGCACGTCACCGAGCGCCTGGCACAGGGCCAGGACGGTCTTGATCGTCGGGTTGTCCTGCTGGCCGCCGGCGAGTTTCGCAATGAGCGCGAAGGACGTCGTCGCGGGCGGTTCGGGCAGGTCCTCGACGGCCTGCGACAGGGTGCGCGAGACGTAGGCCCGGCCCCGCGCGTCCTTGCGGTGGGCCATCAGCGACTTCAGCTTGTGCGCGAGGGAGTGCGGTCGCGGGTGCGGCCCTTCGGCGGCAGCGCCCCCCGGGGGCTCTCCCTCGTCACAGCTCGCACTCACGTGGTGATCTCTCTCGCCCATCATCGATCTTGCTCTTGTGTACTTTAGTTGACACGCCGTCGGACGCACGGGCAGGATCGCAGGATCGGCTGACTCCGGAATCCGACCGCCACGGCCGCCGAGAGGAGCGCCACTTGAGGCAGCACGGCTTACCCGTCCCGGTGATCGACACCGGCCGACCGCACTCCGCAAGGATCTACGACTACCTGCTCGGCGGCAAGGACAACTACCGCGTGGACCAGCAGGCCGGCGACGAGCTCGTCGCCACCGCGGCCCAGGAGCGGGCCGGCGCCCGGGCCAACCGCGCCTTCCTGGAACGCGCCGTCCGCCACGTCGTCGGCGCGGGCCTGCGGCAGGTCCTCGACATCGGCACCGGGCTGCCCCACTCCCCCAACGTGCACGAGGTCGCCCTCGAAGCGGCGCCCGATGCGCGCGTCGCGTACGTCGACAACGACCCCATCGTCACCGCGCACGCGGACGCCCTGCTGCGCAGCTCCGACCAGGTCGGCGTCGCGCTCGCCGACCTCCGCGATCCGCAGGGCGTCGTGGAGCATCCTCAGGTCCGCGGGGTCATCGACTTCCACCGGCCCGTCGCCCTGGTCCTCACCTCGGTGCTGCACTTCCTCACCGACGCGCAGGAGCCCCAGCGGGCCGTCGCCACCCTCCGCGACGCGCTCCCGGCCGGCAGCTGTCTGGTGATCTCGCACGCCACCGACGACTTCGCCGACTGCCGTGCGGCACAAGCGGTCTACGCCCACGCGACCACACCGCTCACCCCACGCTCCCATGCGGAGATCGAGAAGTTCTTCGACGGGTTCGAACTGCTGACGCCCGGCCTCGTTCCCGTCCCGTCCTGGCGGCCGGACGCACCCGTCGCGGCGCGACCGCCCACGATCGGCGTCTACGGAGCGGTCGCCCGCAAGGCCGCCTGAGCGGCCGGAGTACCGGTCAGACCGAGCAGTGCGTCGGACCGATGACTCCCTCGGTGCCGATCACCGTGACCACCTCCGTACGGTCGGCGGTGCCGGCGGCTGCCGCGGTGCAGACGAGCTGCTGGCGGGCGGCTTCGGAGAGGCCGGTGACCGGGATGCCGATGGTGACCTTCACCCCCTCCGAGCTCAGCTCGATGGCCGCCTTCATCCCGCCGGTGGGCAGCTCGGAGCGCAGTCCGGAGTCGCGCTCCGCCCGGGTGGGCCCCTCGAAGAGCAGATACAGCGCGGCAGACGCCCCGCTGAGCCCGTGAGCCGTCCAGGCCCCGCCGTCGACGCTCTCCGGAGGGCTCATGGTCCGGACGACCGGCATCAACCGGGACGCCGATGACGAGGACACGAAATACACCAGGGCGCTGCGCCGGTCCGCCGGGGCCACCTCCACGGTCGCCGGTTCACCCGCCTCCACGACGTCCGTCGCACGGATGCCGCACCCGGTGGCGAGCAGCAGCACGGGCAACAGCGCGCCGAGCACGCGCGCGCCCCTCACCGCTGCCCCATCGGCAGCTCCACGGTGAACACCGCGCCGCCCCCGGGCCGGTTCGCCGCGCACACCGTGCCCCCGTGCAGCCGTACGTTCTCCTGGGCGATGGCGAGGCCGAGGCCGCTGCCCGCCGACCGGGTGCGGGCCGCGTCGGCCTTGTAGAACCGGTCGAAGATGTGCGGGAGCACCGCCGCGTCGATGCCCGGCCCGCTGTCCTCCACCTCCACGACGAGCCGGTCGCCGCCGCGTACGCGTACGGTGACGGGCTCGGCGCCGTGCCGCAGGGCGTTGCCGACCAGGTTGGCGACGACCACGTCGAAGCGGCGCGGATCGAGCACCGCCCGGACCCCGTCGGGGAGTCCGGTGGCAACCCGGCCCTCCCATCGGCGGCCCTGGAGCGTCTTGCGTACGGTCTCGGCGACGTCCACCTCGTCCAGGTGCAGTTCGGCCGCGCGGGCGTCGAAGCGGGATATCTCCATCAGGTCCTCGACCAGGGTGGCCAGTTTGCCGGTCTCCGTGCTGATCAGGCGGACGGCGGCGGCGGTGTCGGGGCGCAGTTCACCGGCGTCCTCGTCCAGGACCTCGGTGACGGCGAGCATACCGGCGAGCGGGGTGCGCAGTTCGTGGGAGACGTCCGAGGCGAAGCGCCTGGCCCGCTCCTCGGCCCGGCGCAGCTCCTCGACGGACTCCTGGAGTTTCGTGGACGACTCATTGAACGTCCATGCCAGATCGGCGAGTTCGTCGGAGCCGCGCACCGTGATCCGGGTGTCGAGCTCGCCCCTGCCGATGCCCGCCGCCGCCCGGCGCAGATCGCGGACCGGGCGCAGGACACTGCGGGCGGCGAGCAGCGCGGGCACCAGGGCGACGAGCAGGGCGGGCAGGGCGCCGTCCCGGGCGGCGGTGACCATGGCGGCCACATTGGCGTCCTCGGCGGACAGCGGCATGACGGCGTAGAGGACGAGGCCGGTGGGCTGTCTGCCGTCGCCCCGGTTGAAGAGGGCGGGCATGCCGACGGTCAGCCAGGGCTCGCCGTCCTTGACGACGCGCTGGAACGAGCCGTGGGTGTTGTCGCGGGTGGCCGTGCGCAGTCCGGCGGTGATCACCCGGGAGGAGGACCGGTCCGACGAGGAGGCCCGCAGCTTCCCGTACTCGGCGAACACCGTCCAGCCGCGCCCGCCGCCCGCCCGGGCGAGCACCAGGCAGACGTGGCGCAGCTGCTCGCTGTCTATGGGGAGGCTGACGGACTGGTCGTTGATCCGGTCGCGGAACTGGGCGACGGCGGAGTCCTGTGCCTGCTGGAGGATCGCAGAGCGGGCCTCGCGATAGGTGAGGGCGGCGGTGGTGGCCGCGCTGACGGCCGCGACGAACAGGAACGCCGCGATCAGGCGGGTGCGGAGGCCGAGGCGGGCCGCGAACAGTCTCATGCGAGTGGTCCGAAGCGGTAGCCGAAGCCGCGGACGGTCTGGATGTAGCGGGGGCTGCCGGGGACGTCCTCGATCTTCTGGCGGAGGCGGCGGACGCAGGCGTCGACCAGCCGGGCGTCGCCGTGGTAGCTGTGCTCCCACACGTGTTCCAGGAGCTGCTGGCGGCTGAAGACCTGTTCGGGCGAGGCCGAGAGGTGGAGCAGGAGCTTCAGTTCGGAGGGGGCGAGGAGGAGACGTTCGCCGGCCTTGGCGACGGCGAGGCCCGCGCGGTCGACGGCCAGTGCGCCGTGCGACTCGATGCCGCCGCGCCCGGCGGGGACGGCGAGCCGGCGCAGCACGGCCCGGATGCGGGCCTCGATGACCTCGGTACGGGCGGGCTTGACGATGTAGTCGTCGGCCCCGGCCTCCAGCCCCACGACGACGTCGAAGTCGT
This sequence comes from Streptomyces sp. NPDC008163, assembly GCF_042956885.1. Lineage (NCBI taxonomy): Bacteria > Bacillati > Actinomycetota > Actinomycetes > Kitasatosporales > Streptomycetaceae > Streptomyces > Streptomyces sp. NPDC008163. The sequence goes on from NZ_JBIBHG010000003.1 coordinate 540,790, forward strand.
CGCCGCGCGCGGTCAGCATGATCACGGGGAGCTGGCTGGTCTCGCGGATGCGGCGGCAGACCTGGACGCCGTTCATGCCGGGCAGCATCAGGTCGAGCAGGACCAGGTCCGGCCGGAATTCCCCGAGCGCGGCGAGCCCGGCCTCGCCGGTGCCGACGGCCCGCAGTTCGTGGCCGCGCCTGCGCAGGCCCAGCTCGACCCCTTCGCGCACGGAGGGGTCGTCTTCTATCAGGAGCACGCGAGGCATGGCGTCAGTATCCCAGCGATCAAGGAATGGATTCGAACGGGCGGGCGAGTGCGGGCCGGTTCAGCCGCGCCGCAGCCGGCCCCGGACGGCGTTCAGCGCACCGCTCACCTCGGTGAGCCGCAGCGGCCGGGCCAGCCCCGCGACGACCAGCGCGAGGACGGCCGTTCCGGCGCCCAGCGCGGCGAAGTCCCCGAGGCCCGAGCCCTCCGTGTCGACGGCGCGGGCCGCCCCGTACGCCAGCGCACCGGCCGGCACACACGCGACGACCAGCCGCACATGCGCCCACACCCCGGGCGAGCGGCCGAGCGAGGGGCGCGGCGCCCCGCCCGGGGAGAGCCTGCGGTGCAGCACGTACGCGGTGACGGCGAAGCCGGTGAGCAGGGCGACGGAGTACGCGCCCGCCATGCCGGTCACCGCCCAGCGCGCGGACAGCGTCAGATAGGCGACGACCGAGAGCCCGGCGTTGAGGGCCGCGATGACCAGGTTCAGCAGGAACGGGGTGCGGGTGTCACTCATCGCGTAGAACCCGCGCGAGAGCACGTACTGCCCGGAGAAGGCGATCAGACCGGGGGCGAACGCGGCCATCATGCCCGCCATCACCGTGATGTCCGCCGGGCCGGTGCGCCCGTAGCCGAAGACCGCGCCCATCACCCAGGGCGCGAGCACCAGCAGCAGCGCGGCGGCCGGGACCACCACGGCGGCCGAGGTGCGCAGCGCGTACGAGAGGTCCCGCCGCACCCCGGCGAGGTCGCCGCCGGCCGCCGCCCTGCTCATGCGCGGCATCAGCGCGGTGACGAGGCTGACGGTCACGATGCCCTGCGGGACGACCCACAGCTGATAGGCGTAGCTGTACGCGGTGTAGCCGGCGCCGCCCGCGAGGTGCTGGTCCACGGCGTGCTGGCCGCTCGCGGTGGAGAGGCGGGTGATCACCCAGTAGGCGGCCTGGTTGGTGAGGACGAGCATGACGAGCCAGCCGGCGGCCCGCAGCGGCCGGGTCAGTCCGCTGCCACGCCAGTCGAACCGGGGCCGCCAGCGGAACTTCGCGGCGCGCAGCGAGGGCACCAGAGCGAGGCTCTGCACGGCGATGCCCGCCGTGGTGCCCCAGCCGAGCCACTGCGCCTGCGCGGAGCTGAGGGTGCCGCCCGAGTCCGCCGCCGTCCCGAGGTAGAGCCCGAACACGGCGATGATCACGACGTTGTTGAGGACCGGCGTCCACATCATCGCGCCGAACCGGTCGCGGGCGTTGAGGACTTGGCCCAGGAGCGTGAACAGGCCGTAGAAGAGGATCTGCGGCAGGCAGTAGCGGGCCAGGGCGATGGTGAGTTCGGCCTGGTCGCCGTCGTAGGCGGGGGCGTACACCTGGATGATCAGCGGTGCGCCGAGCACGGCGAGCGCGGTGAGGGCGAGCAGCCCCACGGTGCAGAGGGTGAGCAGGCGGTCGGTGTAGGCGGCCCCGCCGTCGCTGTGTTCCCTGGCGGCGCGGACGAGCTCGGGCACGAAGACCGCGTTGAGGGCGCCGCCGATGAGCAGGATGTAGAGGATGTTGGGCACGGTGTTGGCGACCGAGTAGCCGTCGGCCCGCAGTCCGGTGCCGAGCGCGGCGACGACGACCGCCGAGCGTATGAACCCCGTGGCCCGCGAGACGATGGACCCGGCGGCCATCACGGCGCCGCTGCGCAGCACCGAGCCGGAGCCGCGCGCGCCGCTCTTCTCGGGGGCGGCCGCCTCCGGGGCGGTGCCGGCGGCCGTCACCGGCGTGCCAGGTACGCCTGGAACGCCCGGTACAACGTGTTGTTGGCGGTTCCGCCCACCGATGTCTCCCACTCTCCGAGGGTCTCCACGACCTCCCCGCCGGTGCCCAGCTTCCAGCGCAGCAGCCCGAAGGGCCGGTCGTGGGGATCGAGGGTGGAGGATACCCCGCGCATGTCGTACACCTCGGCGCCCCCCGCGAGGGCGTCGCACATCATCTGCCACTGAAGGGCGTTGCTGGGACGCACCTCGCGGCGGTGGTCGGCGGAGGCGCCCGTCTGGTACCAGACCCTCCGGCCGGTGCTGATCATGGTGTGGGCGGCCAGGATCTCGCCGTCGTGCACGGCGAGGCAGAGCTTCATCCGGCCGGGCTGCTCGGCGTTGAGCGCGGCGTACTGACGCTGGTAGTAGCCGAGAGAGCGGCCGAGCCGGAAGCCGTCGCGCTCCTCGGTGATCCGCAGCAGCCGGTGGAAGTCGGGCAGTTCGGCGGCGCTCCCGGTCACGATCCGCACACCCGCCTTCTGCGCGCGGCGGACGTTGCGGCGCCACTCCTGGTTGAGCCCGGACCACAGGTCCTCGGTGGTGCGTCCGGCGAGCGGCACCCGGAACACGTACCGGGGCTGGGCGTCCGCGTCGTCGCCGTCCCCGCCGCAGCGCCGCCAGCCGCGGGCCCGCAGCCGGTCGGCCACGGCGGCGCCGAGCGGGTCGACCTCGCTCGCCAGGACGTCGCCGACGGCGCGCCCGGGGCCGGCGGCGGCCTTGAGCCGGGCGCCGGTCCAGCGGCGGTAGGCGGGGCCGGGTCCGATGCGCACGGCGAAGGCCCCGGCCGCGCGCAGGTGCGCGAGCAGGGGGCGCAGCCAGCGGTCCATTCCGGGGTCGGCCCAGTCGGCGGCCGGGCCCTCCGGGAGATAGGCGAAGTATTTCCGGGTGCCCGGGAATTGCCGGTAGAGGACGAGCGCGCTCCCGCTCAGGGTGCCGTCGTCGTCCTGCCAGCCGAGCCTTTCCGAGGACCAGCCCTCTTTCACCCCCGCCCAGGAGGGGTACTGCAGGAAACTGGCGTCGGCCCGTGTGGCCAGGTGGGCGCGGTGCTCGTCCACCGTGAGGCCGTGTACGCGTAGGTCCCGTTCCCTGCTGCGGTCTCCGGTCGCGAGCAGCGCTGACATGTCGGTGGCCCTCCCCCTCGTGGGCCCCGCGGTCTGCTCTGCGGGGCTGCACAGGATGCTCACAGCGGTCCGTGACGGGTCCGCGCGCCGAATGTGACCGGACGATGACCGTTGCGCTGCGCTTCCCGTCACACAGGGAATTCCTGCTTTTCCGCAGATTTACGGAACTTAGGCTCCGGTGCGTTCCTCTTCACCGATGACCGAGTACGGCCCTGGAGGTTTTCCGTTGATTCCCGCATTCCTGATACCGGCGCGCCCGCAGCGCCCCGCCCGCCTCGCGCTGATCGCCGGCTGCGCGGTGCTCGGCGTCACCCTCACGGCCTGTTCCGGCGGCGCCGCCGCGTCGGACAAGAACGGTGACTCCGCTCCCTCGAAGGCGGCACCGCCCTCCATCTCGGTGAACCTGCACGGCACATCGGCCGCCGCGGGGAAGCCGGTGACGGTGACCCTGGCGGACGGGAAGCTGAATGAGGTGACCGTCTCGGCCGGTAAGGACGGCACGCTCAGCGGCCGGATTTCCGCCGACGGGCGGACCTGGACGTCCGACCGGGCGGCGGCGCCCGGCACCGCGTACCGCGTGGAGGCGCACGACACCTCGGGCGGCACTGACACGGCCTCGTTCACGACGAAGGCGGCCGACAAGGTGAACAAGCTGACGCTGGCGCCGGGCAAGAACACGACGGTGGGCATCGCGCAGCCGCTGTCGATCGTGTTCGACAACCCGGTCAAGGACAAGGCGGCCGTCGAGAAGGCCCTCAAGGTCTCCACCTCGAACCACACCGAGGGCTCCTGGGGCTGGCTGCGCGACTACTCGGGCCGCGACCGCGTCGACTGGCGCCCGAAGGACTACTGGAAGTCCGGGACTCGCATCACGCTCGACGCCGAGCTGAACGGCGTCGACTCGGGCCAGGGCGGCGGCTTCTTCGTACGGGACTACGCGACGACCTTCACGGTGGGCGCGAGCCAGGTGGTGAAGGTGGACCTGGACCGGCACCGGCTGGCGCTGCAGCGGGACGGCCGGACGGTCATGGACGTGCCGGTGTCGGGCGGCACCCCGGGCGGCGACAAGCGGTCGTGGCGGGGGACGGCCGTGCTGATGGCGAAGGAGGGCACGATCAACATGCGCTCCGAGACGGTGGGCCTGGGCCACACCTACGACAAGATGGTCGACTACTCGATGCGGCTGACCTGGTCGGGCATGTACGCCCACGCCGCTCCGTGGAACGCGGCGTACTTCGGTGTGGCGAACCATAGTTCGGGGTGTGTCGGGATGAGCGACGCGAACGCCGCTGCCCTCTACCGGCAGGCCCACGTCGGTGACCCGTTCGAGATCACGGGCGCGGAGACCAAGGGCACGGTCGCGGAGGGCAACGGCTACGGGGCGTGGAACGTCTCGTGGGACGAGTGGCAGACGAGGAGCGCCCTCGGCTGACCGGTCCGCCGGCGCGCAGCTGACCTTCTTCCCGCGTGCGAGAAGTGATCACCGGCTGCTGCCGGGCGGACCCCGCTCCCGTCCTTCTACCGCCCTCCCGGCATCAGCGTGCCGGGCTGTGCCGGGCCGACGCCCACCGCCTCCGTCTTCGGATTGCGCCGTTGCCGCCTCGCCACCCAGGTGGCGAACCAGGAGAGCAGCATGCACATCCCGATGTAGATCGGTGAGATCACCATCACCACGGGGATGAAAGGCAGATCGTAGTCCAAATTGGAGGCGATGAGCTTGCCCGCGTGGAGGAATTCCTCGTACGTGATGAGGTAGCCGAGCGAGGTGTCCTTCAGGGCCACCACCAGCTGGCTGATGATGGTGGGCAGCATCGCGCGGATCGCCTGCGGCGCCAGGACGAAGGTGGTGACCTGCGTCTTCCGCATGCCCAGCGCGTAGGCCGCCTCGCGCTGGCCGCGCTCCACGGAGTTGATGCCGGTACGGAACACCTCGGCGAGCACCGAGCCGTTGTAGAGCGTCAGTCCGGCGACCAGCGCGGGCAGCGGCTGCACCTTCAGCGCCACGAAGATGAAGAAGATCATCACCAGGACGGGCATGGCGCGGAAGAACTCGACGAGGACCGTCGACACCCAGCGCACCGGCCGGTGTTCGGACAGCCGCCCGACCGCGAGGACGGCGCCGAGGGCCAGGGAGAGGACGGCGGCGTACGCGAACGCCTTGAGGGTGTTGCCGAGTCCGCGCAGCAGGAGTTCCTGGATGCCCTTGTACTCGAAGGGCGTCCACTTGGCGGCGGTGAACTGGTCGGTGTCGAAGAGGAGATAGATCACCCAGCCGATCAGGGCGAGGATGAGGACCGTCGACACGATTCCGTAGAGGCGGTGCCGTTTGCGGGTGTGCGGTCCCGGGATGTCGTAGAGGGCGTTGGCGGTGGGTGCGGTGTGGGCGGTCATCGGGCGACTCCCCAGCGCTTTTCCATGACGTGGAAGAGCGCGCTGATGGCGAGGGTGATGATCAGGTACCCCACGGCGATCCACACGAAGGTCCAGATGATGCTGTATCCCAGCTCGTTGAGGGTCTTGTAGGTGCCGAGGAGTTCGGTGACGCTGAACGCCCCGGCGATCGCCGAGTTCTTGGCGAGCGCGATGAGCGTCGAGCCGATCGGCGGGATCACCGAGCGGAACGCCTGCGGCAGCACGATGGAGCCGAGGCTCTGTCCGAAGGTCATCCCGAGGCTCCGGGCCGCCTCGCCCTGCCCGGTGGGCACGGTGTTGATGCCGGAGCGCAGCACCTCGCAGATGAAGGCGGAGGTGTAGCAGCCCAGCGCGATGATCGCGAACACGTTGAACGGCAGGACGAGCCCGAAGCGGGGCAGGCCGAGGAGCACGGCGAAGAAGAGCAGGGTGAGCGGGGTGTTGCGCAGGACCGTCACCCACACGGTGCCGAACACCCGGAGCGAGCCGACGGGCGCCACCCGGAAGGAGGCCATGACGAAGCCGAGGACCAGGGCCAGGATCGAGGCGTAGACGGTGAGTTCGAGGGTGCCGAGGAAGCCCTTGCCGTAGAGCGAGAAGTTGTCGGTGAGTACGTCCATGGGTGCGGGCCGTCCTCTCAGTTCGCCGGGTAGCGGTCGATGGGCGGCGGCTTGGGCGCGGGCGCGCCGGACAGGCCGAGGGTCGCCTCGAACGCCTTCTTCCAGTTGCCGTTCTTCTCGTTCGCCTCCAGCGCGTCGTCGAGCGCGAAGCGCAGCGCGTTGTCGCCGCGCGGGACTCCGATGCCGTACGGCTCCTCGGAGAAGGGCTTGCCGACGACCTTCATCTCGTCGGGCGCCTTGGCGGCGAACCCCAGCAGGATCGCGTCGTCGGTGGTGACGACGTCGACCTGGAACGTCAGCAGGTTGTCGACACAGATCGAGTACGTGTCGTACGCGACCAGCTTCGCCTTCGGATAGTCGGCGGCGATCCGCTGGTACGGGGTCGAGCCCGCGGCCGAGCAGACCGTCTTGCCGGCCAGGTCCTGCGGTCCGTGGATGTCGTCCTCGTCGGTGCGCACCAGGAGGCCCTGGCCCGCCATGTAATAGGGACCGGCGAACCCGACGAGCTTCTTGCGCATGTCGTTGATGGTGTAGGTGCCGACGTAGTAGTCGATCTGCCCGTTCTGCAGGGCGGTCTCGCGGTTGGCGGAGGCGATCGTCTTGAAGCGGATCGTCTTCGGGTCGAAGCCCAGCGACGCGGACATCATGCGGGCGATCTCGATGTCGAAGCCGGAGTAGACACCGGTGGCCGGGTCCTTCTCGCCCAGGTAGGGCTGGTCCTCCTTGGCGCCCACCCGGAGGTAGCCGCGCTTCTTCGCGTTCCGCCAGGTCCGGGAGTCCGGCAGCCGGAAGCCCTTGTCCACCTGGTAGACGGGCAGTTGGTCGGCCTTCGGGCCCTTGACCGGCGGGCTGCCCTCCTTGCCGCAGGCGGCGGCGAAGAGGGCGAGCAGGAGGCCGGCACAGACGGCCAGTAGTTTCCTCGTACGCAACTCAGGGCCTCCCGTCAGTGCTTGAGGATCTTGGACAGGAAGTCCTTGGCCCGGTCGCTCTCCGGGGAGGTGAAGAAGTCCTCCGGAGTGCGGTCCTCCACGATGCAGCCGTCGGCCATGAAGACGACCCGGTTGGCGGCGGAGCGGGCGAAGCCCATCTCGTGGGTGACGACGACCATGGTCATGCCCTCGCGGGCGAGCTGCCGCATCACTTCAAGGACTTCGTTGATCATCTCCGGATCGAGCGCCGACGTCGGCTCGTCGAACAGGAGCGCCTTGGGGTCCATGGCGAGGGCGCGGGCGATGGCGACGCGCTGCTGCTGGCCGCCGGAGAGCTGGGCGGGGAACTTGTCGGCGTGCGCGGCGAGCCCCACCCGGTCCAGGAGTTCACGGGAGCGCTGGTCCGCCTCGTCCTTCTTCCGCTTGCGCACCTTGACCTGGGCCAGGGAGACGTTGGCGAGGACGGTCTTGTGCGCGAAGAGGTTGAACGACTGGAAGACCATGCCGACTTCGGCCCTCAGCTGGGCCAGCCCCCGGCCCTCCTCGGGGAGGGGTTTGCCGTCGATGGTGATGTGGCCCGACTCGATGGTCTCCAGCCGGTTGACCGCCCGGCAGAGCGTCGACTTCCCGGAGCCGGACGGGCCGATGACCACCACCACCTCCCCGCGGCCGACGGTGAGATTGATGTCCTGCAGTACGTGCAACTTTCCGTAGTGCTTGTTGACGTCTCGCAGCTCGATCAACGGATCGACGGCCATACGCTGCCCTACCCACTTGTCGCTCGGTCGAGGTCAGCGCAAACTAACCAGCCCGGCAAGGGACTTCTCGACCGACACGCACCAATGGGGCAAAAGGATTCTTATCGCTTCGCGCGGTTCGTCGCGCGGCGGGTCAGCCCTCGGCGGACTCGGCGTACACCTGGGACAGCTCGGGGCTGCCGGACATCGCCCAGTCGAGGCCCGCCTCGACCACGTCGATCTCGCGGCCCGAGGCCAGCCGCACGACGGGCTGACCGCTCGGCCAGATGTGCCAGTGCGCCCCGGCGACATTGCGCACCAGGACCGTACCGAGGTAGAGCCCGGCGTCGTTGCCCAGCCAGGGCAGCTCCTCCGGGTCGTCGCGCCAGCGCGGCACCAACTGGTCGAGGGCCGTCAACGAGGCGGGGCTGTCGTCCAGTTCGATGCCGCGCTCCCCCACCCGGACCCGGAGCAGCTCGCATTCGGCGAGCAGTTCGGCCACGCCGTCCGGATCGGCGTCGGCGACCCCCGCGAGCCCCGCCTCCCGCGTCCCGTCGTGACGTTTACGCCAGTTGTCCAAGAAGGGGATCTTCATCCGATCAGAATCGCATCCCGGCGCACCCGCGCACCACAGGGCGCGCGGCCTGTCGTTCGAGTGCCGAACACCACACGGTCACCGTGCGTTCACGGAACGCGGGTGCCGGGGCGGCTCAGAGGTCGAGGTCGACGACCACCGGGGCGTGGTCGGAGGCACCCTTGCCCTTGCGCTCCTCGCGGTCCACGTAGCTGTCCCGCACGGCCGCGGTGAAGGGGTCGTTGCCGTAGACGAGGTCGATGCGCATGCCCTTGTTCTTCGGGAAGCGCAGCTCGCGGTAGTCCCAGAAGGTGTACGGGCGGTCGTACTTCAGGGGGCGGGGCATCACGTCGGACAGGCCCTCGTCGCGCAGCGCGGCCAAGGCCTCGCGCTCGGCGAGCGTGACATGCGTGGCCCCCTCGAAGAGCGCCGGGTCCCAGACGTCCTCGTCGGTCGGGGCCACGTTGAAGTCGCCGAGCACGGCGAAGGGGGCCGCACCGGCGGCGTCGGCGGCCACCGCCTTGCGCAGCGCCTCCAGCCAGCGCAGCTTGTACGCGTAGTGCTCATGGGCGACCTCGCGGCCGTTGGGCACGTACACCGACCACAGGCGCACCGGGCCGCAGGTCGCGCTGATCGCGCGGGGCTCCTGCGCGGTCTCGTAGGCCGGCCCGTCGGGCAGCCCGAGCACCACGTCGGAGAGGCCGGCGCGGGAGATCAGCGCGACCCCGTTCCACCGCCCGTTGGCGTTGACCGCGGACTCGTAGCCCGCCTCGCGGAGCGCCTCGGCGGGGAACTGCTCGGCGGTGCACTTGGTCTCCTGGAGGCACAGCACGTCGGTGCCGCTGCTCTCCAGCCAGGCCAGCAGCCTCGGCAGGCGGGCGGTGATCGAGTTGACGTTCCAGGTGGCGATGCGCATGTACGTAAACCTAACGCCTGCCACTGACAGCCGCCGGGGCGGCGGCCGTCACAGGGCCGTCGAGTCGCCCGGTGTCATCCGGCCGTGGTCGGAGCCGCCCAGCTCGCCGATCTGCCGGTCGTAGATCGGCCGGGCCAGGTCGGTGAGGAGCGCGTCGTGGATGTCGATCGCGCGGCGCGGCTTCACTTCGCGCACGTAGTCGATGACCTCGGAGATCTTGTTCCACGGGGCCATCACCGGGAGCAGGAGCGTGTCGACGGCCCGGCCGGGCACCGTCAGGGCGTCGCCGGGGTGGAAGACCTGGCCGTCGGCGAGGAAGCCGATGTTGGTGACGCGCGGGATGTCCGGGTGGATCACCGCGTGCAGTTCTCCGTGCACCTCGATGTCGAACCCGGCGGCCGAGAAGGTGTCACCGTGGCCGACCGTGTGGACGCGCCCCGGGAAGGCCGCGCTCAGCCGCTCCGCGACGCTGCGCAGGGTCCAGACCCGGGCCTCCGGGTCGGCTTCGAGACCGGCCCGGATCCGCCCCTCGTCGAAGTGGTCGGGGTGCTCGTGCGTCACGAGGATCGCCTCGGCGCCGATCGCCGCGTCGCCCTCCGAGAAGCCGCCCGGGTCGATGACGAGCGTGCGCCCGTCCTTCTCCAGGCGGATGCAGGAGTGCGACTGCTTGGTCAGGGTCGGCGCGGTGTTCCCGGTATGGCTGCTCATGGCTCCATCCTGCTACGCGGGCGGCGTCGTTTCCGCCCGAATCACCGACTGCGCGATCGTGAAGGCGGCGCTCGCGGCCGGAACCCCGCAGTACACGGCGGTCTGCATCAGCACCTCACGGATCTCGGTGGGGGTGAGTCCGTTGCGCAGGGCGGCCCTGGTGTGTGCGGCCAGGCTCTCCATCCGCCCGGAGGCGACGAGTGCGGTGAGGGTGACGGTGGAGCGGGTGCGCCGGTCGAGCCCTTCCCTGGTCCAGACCTCGCCCCAGGCGTACCGGGTGACCAGCTCCTGGAAGTCCTCGGTGAAGTCGTCGGCGGCGGCCATGACCCCGTCGACCTGGGCGTCACCCAGCACCTCGCGCCGCAGCCGCATGCCGGGCGCGTACGGGTCGGGGCGCCCGCCGGCCGCCGCCTCGGGGGCCGGTCCGGCGGGGGCGATCTCCGCGACGGGCTGGACGGGGGCGGAGAGCCGGGGCACGGAGTCCGGCATCGGGATGGCCGCCTGGGTGTCCTGCCAGGCGGCGGAGAAGTGGGTGAGCAGGAGGTCGGTGACCGCCCCGGGCTGCTCGACGGGCGCCAGGTGCGAGGCCCCGGGCACCAGGGCGAGCCGGGCGTCCGGTATCCCGGCGACCAGGGTGCGGGCGTCGCCGGGCCCGGTGACCCGGTCCTCCGCCCCGACCACGACGAGCGTGGGGACGGGGATGCGGCTCAGTTCCGTACGGACGTCGAACGCGGCCAGGGCCTCGCAGGCGGCGATGTAGCACCCCGGGTCGGTGGTCCGCACCATCTGGACGGCCCACTCCACGATGGCGGGCTGCGCGGCGGCGAAGGCGGGCGTGAACCAGCGCTCGGGCGCGGTGCGCGCCATGGGCTCCAGGCCGTTCGTACGGACGATGACGCCGCGCTGCCGGAACTCGTCGGCGCTGCCGAACCGGGCGGAGGAGGCCACCAGGGCGAGCGCCGCCACCCGGTGCGGGTGCCGCAGCGCCAGGTCCGCGCCGATCGCCCCGCCGATGGAGCACCCCACGTACCCGAACCGCTGGACCCCGACCCCGTCGAGCGTGGCGAGGAGCCGGTCCCCCAGCTCCGCCACGGCGGTCGCGGGCCGGGCGGGGGCGCCGCCGTGCCCGGGGAGGTCGTACCGGAAGACTCTCCAGTGCCGGGTGAGCTCGGGTATCTGGCGGTCCCACATGTGCCAGGTGGTACCCAGTGAGGGGCCGATGACCAGGACCGGCGCGTCCTCGGGGCCGTCGAAGCGGTATTGCAGGGTGTTCGGTGGTGTCTCGCTCACCCGTCCGACCCTCTCACCTGTCACGAGATGTCACAGCGCCGGGGTGGACCTTGCCGGGCTCGGCCGGCCCGCAAGGCCGAGCCCGGCGCCGGGGCGCCCGGCGGAGATCCGGGCACAGCTCGCCCGCACGACCTCGCGCGGGTCGCTCAGGGTGGATTGCCGCGCGTCGTGGAGTGGGGTCGTACTGGGCCCCTCCGCTTTCCGGTATGCGAAAGGAGCGAGGTGAGGTGCCGGCGAAGCGAAATGCACGACCGATCTGTCATGGGTGAATTGCCCCGACCGGCCGGCATCGAGATCAGCCCGCTGAATCGCGCCCCGGGAGACCGCGCCGGACCGCTCCCGGCAAGCGAAGGCAGTCGCATCTCATTTCGTGAGATGGAGTCCTGATGTCGTCAACCGGAGCGCGCCCGGCGGTTACTCTTGCCCCTCGTCGGGCCCGCGGCCCGCGCTCGGCGAGCCTTGGGGGGCCTCACGTGTTGATTGAACTTGGAATCGACTCGATAACCGAATCGGTTTATCGCCTGCTTCTGTCCCATCCGAGTGGCGACGTTCAGCAATGGGCCGCGGAGTTGGAGCTGCCGGTCACCGCCGTGCAAGCCTGCCTGGACCGGCTGAGCGAGCTGGCACTGGTGAGCATCTCCCCGGGCGAGGGTCCCCGCGTACAGGCCGTGCACCCGCTGCTCGGTCTGGAGGCGCTGCTCGCGCGGCAGCAGGCGGAACTGGTCGCACGCCAGCAGCAGGTCGAGGAAGCCCAGGCCGCCGCCGCCGAACTGGTCGCGTACTACGCCCAGAAACAGTCCGCTTCGAGTGGCGGAGTTCAATACCTCGACGGAATCGACGCGATCCGCAGTTACATCGTGACCGTCCACAGCCGGGTGCGGGAAGAGTTCCTCACCTTTGCTCCCGGCGGTCCGCAGACGGCCGAAAACATGCATGCTTCCCGGCCATTGAATGTCCGAGTGCTGGGACGCGGTGTGCAGATGCGGACCGTTTACCTGGACAGTATTCGCCGGGATCGCGCCACCATGGATCATGCCCAGTGGCTTGAAAGCCTCGGAGCCACAATACGCACGGCCCCGACGCTCCCCAACCGCTTCATCATTCACGACGGGCTGACCGCGCTTATCGCGGCCGACACCGGCGACACGGCACGCGGCGCACTCGTCGTGACGAACCCGGGAGTGCTCTCCCTGCTGCGGAGCCTGTTCGAACAGGTCTGGCAGGCGTCCAGACCGCTCAACGCGCTGCCGGACCGGGCCCCCGGCAAGCTCACCGCCCAACAGGCCGAAGTGCTGCGGCAGATGGCTCAGGGCCGTACGGACGAGGCGATCGCCGCGAGCCTCGGTGTCTCCACCCGCACCGTACGCCGCATCGCGACCAACCTGCTGCAGCTCGTCGGCGCCCAGAGCCGCCTCCAGGCCGGGGTCCACGCCGTACAGCGCGGGTACCTTCCGGCCACCCCCCAGTGAGCGACGGCTCCGGGCGCGCCGGGCTCACGACCGGTCGCGGGCCAGTACGGCGACGGCCGACAGCAGCAGGACCGAGCCGACGACGAGCGAGACGCTGATCCGCTCACCGAGCGCGACGGCGAGGAGCGCGGCCGTGGCGGGTTCGAGGAGCACGAGAACCGCTGCGGTGGTGCTGGGCACCGTGACCAGACCGTTGAAGTACCAGCGGTAGGCCAGCAGCGTCGGCACCACCCCCAGGAAGAGCAGCCAGGTCACGGACTCGACGGCGTTCTCGGCACCCGGCCAGGCACCTTCGAGCAGGGCGAACGGCAGGAGACAAAGGGCTCCCGTGCCCCAGGTGGCCGGACTCGCGCTCGTGGCACCCGACCTGCGGGCCCACAGCGTGACGGCGCTGTAGCCGATGGCCGAGACCAGTGCCAGCAGGACTCCGGCGAAGGGGTGCGGCCCGGCGACCGGGTGCGCGACCAGAATCACCAGGCCGATCAGCGCGAGTCCGATCGCGGCGGTGCCCCGCCTGCTGAGCCGTTCGCCCAGGAGGAGATGGGCGCCGACGCTGACCAGGAGCGGACTCATGCCGAGTGTGACCAGGGTGCCCAGCGCCAGTCCTGCCTCCTGGACAGCGCCGAAGTAGGCCGTCTGGTACACCGCCAGGGCGACTCCCATGAGCACGGAGGCCGGCCCGCAGGTGGATCCGGCCGGCCTGCGGGGAGCCTGGCCGAGGAGCCTCGGGGCGGTGAGGATGACCGCCGCGATGGCGAACCTCCAGAAGGACACGGCCATCGGGCCGAGACCGCTGGTACGGAACAGTTCGGCGGCTGCCGCGCCGCCGACTCCCCACGCGACGGCGGCGGCTGAAACGGAAAGCTGTCCACGCCGGAGCGGCGTGAAGGCAGGCGAAGTCATCTGGTACGTCTCCATGACGATGGATTGCCGGAAGGGGCCGCATGGTGAGCGGACGGCATCCATCGCCCCGGCGGCGGTGCGGCCGGGGTCGGAGTGGGTCTGCGCGCCGTCCGCTAGCGGACGGGCGGCGGCAGGATCATGGAACGCATGGGACGACAATAGCGCGACGAGGCGAGCACGTCGCGCCTCGGCAGCAGCGCTTCCGTTCAGTGCTGTACGGCCACCCCCGGTCCCGCGGTCGGTCCCGGGGATTTCCGAAGACGTTCGTAGGCCCCTGCCGCCACTGCCAGGTCTTCCCAGGCCATGCCGACGCTCTTGAAGAGCCGGGGTACGGCTGGGCCGATGCCGACCCGGCCCGCGACGAGCTCGGCCAGATCTCCTGCGATGGATTCCGGTCTCCACTCGCCTGCGGAGACCGGCAGCACGATGTCGCCGGCCTCGCGGAGAGCGGCGCCCCGGCTCTCCACGACCACGGTCGACCGGCGGACCAGTTCCGAGTCCACCTCGCGGGCGTCGGGCTCGTGCGAGCCGACGGCCACCACGGTGGCGTGCCCAGGCACCAGCCTTCCCGGGAAGAGCGGCTCCCGCGCCGTGGTGCAGCACAGGACGATGTCGGCCTGGCGCACCGCTTCGGGACCTACCCTCGTGGCGCGCAGTCCCGCGCCCCGGCAGCGGTCCAGGAAGGCGCTGATCCGCCCGGCGTCACGCGCCACAACCCCGACGTCGCCGACCGGCCTGACGAGGCGGGCGGCCTCGACGTGCCGCCATGCCTGGGGCCCCGTGCCGAACACCACGAGGCGTGCGGCCTCGGGGACGGCCAGCCGGTCCACTGCGAGAGCGGAGACCGCCGGGGTGCGCAGCGCGGTCAGGGCGGCACCGTCCAGCAGAGCCCTGGGGAGCAGGGTCTCGCTGTCGAGCAGCACATAGAGCCCCGTGATCCGGGGCAGTCCGCGTGCCGCGTTGCCGGGTGCGACGGAGACCAGCTTCACCCCCGCGTACGGACCGGATTCGGCGGGCATGAAGAGCAGTTGACCTGCGCCGACGTCCGCAGCGGTACGGGGCATCGTGTCGTCCGCGTCCAGGACGCCGGCCCGCAGCATGTCCTCCAGGGCGGAGACGGCCCGGCTCATCGGCATCAGCCGGTCGAGGTTCGCGGCGTCGATGTGCGGCAACGGGCCGAGTTCCGCGGCGCTCACGCTCGTATCCGGAGAGGCATCCGGGTTCACTTCGTTCCCTCCGCCGCTGTCGGGGCGAATCCGAGGTATGCCTCGGCGATGCGCGGGTCGTCGGCCAGTTCGGCGACGGGTCCCTCGACCACGCAGGTCCCGGTGTCCAGGACGTAGCCGCGGTCGGCCACACGCATCGCGGCCCGGGTGTTCTGCTCCACGAGGAGCACGGCGGTCCCCTGCTCACTGATGTCGCGGATCAGGCCCATCACGGTCGCCACCATGCCGGGCGCGAGGCCCATCGACGGCTCGTCCAGCATGAGCAGCCGGGGCTCCGCCATCAGCGCCCGGCCGATGGCCACCATCTGCTGCTCGCCGCCCGACAGGCTCCCGGCGGCGCGGCCGCGGAGCTCGGCCAGTCGGGGCAGGGTCGCGCAAACGCGGTCCAGGCGTGTTGCGAGCTCCTGGGCGGAGCGCACCAGATACCCGCCGAGCTGAAGGTTCTCGTGCACGGTCAGCCGGCTGAAGACCCTGCGCCCCTCGGGTACGTGCACCAGGCCGCGTCCGACGATGTCGTGCGGTCTGGCACGGGTGATGTCCTGGCCCTCGAAGATGATCCGTCCGGCGCTCGGGGTCTCGAGGCCCGAGATCGCGGAGAGGGTGGACGTCTTGCCCGCGCCGTTGCCGCCGAGCAGGGTGACCACCTCGCCGGGCATGACGGAGAGGGTGAGGCCGTGCAGGGCCTGGACCCCGCTGTAGTGGACGTCGACGCCGATGAGTTCGAGGACGGGCGTGCGCTCAGACATGGCTCTCCTCACGGTCGGACGCGGTCTCGTCCGGTCCGGCCCCCGTGCCCGTAACCGCGTCCGTGTTCGCGCTCTCGTAGTCGGGGTCGGTCCCGAGGTAGGCATCGACGACGGCCGGATCGTTCCAGACGCCTTCCGGGTCGCCGTCGGCGATCTTCTTGCCGAAGTCGAGGACGACCACGCGCTCCGAGACCGCGCGGACCAGCCGCATGTCGTGCTCGATGAGCACGACGGCGGTGCCGAGCGCGCGGATGCGGTGCACCAGATCAATGAGCGCGATCTTCTCGGCCGCGTTGAGTCCGGCGGCGGGTTCATCGAGCAGCAACAGGCGCGGGCGCATGGCCAGTGCCCTGGCGATCTCGACCAGGCGCTGTGCCCCGTAGGGAAGTTGGCTGACCGCCCCCGCCCGGTCAATGGCGCCGGGCACGCTCTCGTGCAGGCCGACGAAGTCCAGCCAGCGGTGGGCCTCGTCGGTGTTCGCGCGCTCCGACCGGTGGTAGCGCGGGGTGTGGAGCAGTACGTCCCACACGTTCTGGCCGCCCCGCAGGTGGAGGCCGGCCCGTACGTTGTCCAGAACCGGAAGCGACGGGAACAGCCGCAGGTTCTGGAAGGTGCGGCACACTCCGAGGGCCGCGATGGCCGAGGGCCTGGCCCTCGTGACGTCGTGCCCGGCGATCCGGATGCGGCCTGCGGTCGGCCGGTAGAAGCCGGTGACGGAGTTGAACAGCGATGTCTTTCCCGCCCCGTTGGGCCCGATCACGGAGACGATCTCCTCGGCTCCGATCGTGAGATCGACGCCGTCCACGGCCCGGACGCCGCCGAACGCGATTTCCACCTGTTCGAGGGTGAGCAGCTCGGATCCGGTCATGATGCGTCCTCCTTTCCTACGGGTACGGGTACGGGTGCGGGCCCGGTCCCCGTCGGCGAGCGGCGGGCGGTGCGATCCCCTTCCCGGGACGGGCGGGGCCAGAGTCCGGCGGGCCGGAAGACCATGACGGCGATGAGTACCGCGCCGAAGGCGAAGTACCGGTTGTCCTCGACGCCCCGGAGCAGTTCGGGCACCAGGCTGATGCAGACGGCGCCCAGGACGACCCCCCGGGAGCTGCCCATGCCTCCGAGCACCACGGCCATCAGCACCAGGGCGGACTGGATGAAACGGAAGCTCTCCGGCGAGACCGCGGAGAGCTGCGCGGCGAAGAGCACTCCGGCCAGACCGCCCCATACGGCGCCCGCGCTGTACGCGGCGAGCTTGACCCGGTGCGTGTGCACGCCCATGGCCTCGGCGGCGTCTTCGTCCTCGCGGATGAAGCTCCACGCCCGGCCGAGCCGGGATCTGCCGAGCCGGGCAGCCAGGACGACCGCGGCGGCCACCAGGACCAGCACGGTGTAGTAGAGCGTCACCGGGGCGTCGAGGCGGGTCCCGAAGGCGGACAGCCCCGGGATTCCGTAGATCCCCGAGGGGCCGCCGGTGATGTCCAGGTTGTTCGCCAGGATGCGGATGATCTCACCGAAACCCAGCGTCACGATGGCGAGGTAGTCGCTGCGCAGCCGCAGGGTGGGCAGCCCGATCACCATGCCGGCGAGCAGCGTCACCACGACGACGGCCGGGACCGTCTCGACCAGCGAGAGCCCGTACCTGGTGGTGAGGATCCCGCTGGTGTAGGCGCCCACCGCGAAGAAGGCCACGAAGCCCAGGTCGAGCAGCCCGCAGTAGCCGACCACGATGTTGAGGCCGACCGCGAGCATCACGAAGATCGCGGCGCTCGTCATGACGTTGAGCGCGTAGGGCGTGGCGATGAGGAACGGAGCGAGTGCCGCGACGGCGAGTCCCGCGGGACCGGTCGCGCGGTGGTCGGCGATGCGTCGGATCCCGGCGTTCATACGCGCTCCTGCTCACGTGCGCCGAGCAGGCCCGTGGGGCGCACGCTCAGCAGGACGATGAGGCATCCGAAGGCGAAGACGTCACGCCACTCGCCTCCCAGCCAGTGGGTGCCGAAGGATTCGAGCATGCCGAGGGCCAGACCGCCGAGCATCGTGCCCTTCAGGTTGCCGATCCCGCCGATGACAGCCGCGGTGAACGCCTTCAGACCGATGACGAAGCCCATCAGGAAGTCGACCTTCCCGTAGAACACGCCCGCCATGACGCCCGCGGCACCGGCCAGCGCCGAGCCCACGAAGAAGACCCGCGAGATGACCTTGTCGACGTCGATGCCCATCAGCCGGGCGGCCTTCTGGTCGAGGGCCACGGCGCGCATGGCCCGGCCGTCGCGGCTTCGGTTGATCCAGGTGTCGAGGCCGAGCATCAGGACGAGGGCGACGCCCATGAGCAGCAGTTGCTGGGGGGTGAAGCGTGCCCCGAGGAAGGTGAGCGCCCGGCCGTCGAGGCGCATCGGGTAGACCCGCGGTTCGGGTCCGGCCGCGACGCGGACTCCGTACTCGACGACGAAGGACGCGCCGACGGCGGTGATCAGGAGGGACAGTCTGGGTGCCTGGCGCAGCGGGCGGTACGCGACCCGTTCGATCGCCACTCCGGCGAGTCCGGTGGCCAGCGAACCGACGACGAGTACGGCGAGGAGGGCGAGCAGCGGGAGGGTGGCGGGGACCGTGCCCAGGGCGCTGAGCAGCCAGAGTCCGACATAGGCGCCGAACATGTAGAGGTCGCCGTGCGCGAAGTTGAGCAGCCTGATGACCCCGTAGACCAGGGTGTAGCCCAGGGCGATGAGTGAGTAGAACGCGCCGACGAAGAGGCCGTCCCAGATGAGTTGCACCATGGTGGTCGCCGGCTACTTCTCGTCGTCGGCGAGGACGAACCGGCCGCCGCGCCGCACGAGGATCACGAATCCGCCCTTGGACAGGATGTGCTCCTTGGTGAAGGTCAGCGGTCCCGAGAACAGCGGGAAGCCCTTGATGTCCTCCAACGCGGTGACGACGGCGCCCGATTCGGTGGATCCGGCTCTCTTGACGGCTTCGGCCGCGAGTCGTACGGCGTCGTACGACTGGGTGGAGAAGGGGCCGGGGCGGGAGTTGAACTTCTTGCGGTACGCGGCGATCCACTGCTCGCCGCCCTTGATGGTGTCGGGGGTCTGCGTCATGGTCGCGAGCACGCCTTCGGCGTTCGCGTTCCCGGCGATCTTCGCGAGGGAGTCGCTGACCGCGCCGTCCGCCACCATGATCCTGCCGTGGTAGCCGGCCCGCCTCAGCTGTCGGATGAGGAGACCGCCCTCCTTGTCGTACCCCGTCCAGTAGACGAAGTCCGGCTTCGCGTTCAGCACCGCGCCCACGGTGGAGCTGTAGTCGCTCTCGCCGGGGGTGAGGGACAGGGACGCGGCCTCCTCGGGGCCTCCGCGCTTCTTCAGCCGGGGGCCGAGGAGGGAGGCGATGTTCTTGGCGTAACTGGTGTTGTCGTCGATCACGACGACCCGGGCGGCCTTCGCCTGCGTCATCCGGGCCAGTGCCGCGTCGGCCTGCTGGGTGCCGGTGCCATTGATCAGGAAGGTGCTCTTGATGCCCTGCTGGTACAGCTCGTCGGAGTTGGCCGCCGGGATGATCATCGGTATGCCGGCCTTGGCGAAGACGGGCAGGGTCGGCAGCGTCGCGCCGGAGCAGTACCCGCCGACGGACACGGCGATCTTCGCGGTGACGAGCTTGGCGGCCGCGGCCACCGCGGTCTTCGGGTCGCACGCGTCGTCCTCGACCCGCAGTCGCAGCTTGCGGCCCAGCACGCCGCCCTTGTCGTTGATCTCGTCGACCGCGAGCTGGGCGCCGTTCTTCATGTACGGGCCGATGTCGGCGCTCGTCCCGGACATCGGGGCCGCCATGCCGAGGACGATCGGCCCCTGCGGGCCGGCGCTGTCGTCGCTCCCGGCCAGCAGACCCTGTCCGCATCCGGTCATCAGCAGCCCGGCCAGCACCGCCGTCACAGCGGCCGGCAGCGTTCTTCTCCTCATGTCGTGCTTCTCTCTTTCCCAGTACGGTGCGGCCGCGGGGCGGCCCAGGCGCTGCACGGACGTGCGGTGCGTGGTGCGGTGTTCACTTCGCGTGGACGGACGCCAGGTCCTTGAGGACCGCGGCCACGCGGTCGAGTGCGTCGGCGAGGTAGGCGGCGTCGTGTCCATGGGCGATCCGCACATGCCCCTCGGAGCCGAAGTGCGCTCCCGCGCCGACCAGTACGCCGCCGCGCACGCGCAGCGTCTCCGCGACTTGACGGCTCGGCAGATCCAGGCGGTACGCGAGGAATCCCAGGGCGGTGGCCTGCGGCGGGACATAGGAGACCAGGTCCTGGTGTGCGTGGGCCCAGTCGGCGAGCCAGGTGCTGCTCTCGCGTATCAGGCCCCGGTACCGGCGGGTCAGCCAGGTGCGGTTCCGCTCGGCCAGCGCGATCTCGGCGAGGGCCATGGAGACGGAGCTGGTGGAGACGGTGGCGTACTCGTGGCGGCGCCAGAGATCCGCGCGGATCTCCTCCGGCGCGACCAGCCAGCCGACGCGCAGCCCTGGCATCCCGAACGCCTTGGAGAGGCTGCCGACGCAGACCACCCGCTCGTACCGGCCCCAGAAGCTCGGTGTGACCAGGTCGGTGAGCAGCTCGGTGCCCCGGTGCACCTCATCGGCGAGGATCCAGGCGCCGGCCTCGGCGGCAATCGCCACGATCTCGTCCATCTCACGCTCGGTGAGGATCGTGCCGGTGGGGTTGTTCGGGTTGGTCAGGGCGATGAGCCGGGTGTCGGGCCGCACGGCCCTGCGCAGGGCGTCCAGGTCGGGGCGCCAGCCCGCGGCCGATGAGGAGTGGATCTCCTCGACCCGGGCCCCCGCGTTCATCGCGCAGCCCCAGACCTGCCGGTAGCCGGGTGCGAACGTCACCACGTGGTCGCCGGGGCGCACCAGGGCGTCGATGGCCAGGGAGTTGGCCTCCGCGGCGCCGACGGTGACGATCACCTCGTCCGGCTCCCCGCAGTGGTGTGCGGAGATGAGCCGGCGGAGCTGCTCCTGGCCTCGTTCGGGCGGGTAGTGCAGAGGGGTGTCGAGGAGCAGGGCGAGCCCGCTGCCTTCGCCTCCGGCGTCCTCGGCGCAGTCCAGGAGCTCCCGGATCGTCACCGGCTGGCAGCCGCTGTCGGCAAGGCTGTACGGGGAGGCGCCGTCGTCGGACGACTGCCACTCCAGGAGCTCGAACGGGACGTGTTTCATGGGCGCTTCCTCCGGTTCTGTCGGGATGGGGCCGGCGCTACCAGACACTGTCGGTCTTCGTCGGGTCACGCTCGACGACCGGGCCGAGCACGTCGTCGATCTGCTTCATGAGGGCGGGCTCCAGGGTGACTCCGGCAGCCACCGCGTTGTCGCGCACCTGCTCGGGGCGGGAGGCGCCGACGATGGCCGCCGCGACATTGGGGTTCTGCAGAGTCCAGGCGAGGGCCAGTTGCGCTCCGGTCAGTCCGGCCTCGCGCGCCAGCGGAGCGAGCAGTTGCACGCGCTCCAGCACGTCGTCGCGCAGGAAGGCGCCGACCCACTGGGCGCCGTTGGCGTCGGCTCCCCGTGAGTCGGCGGGCACGGGCCGGCCCGGCAGGTACTTGCCGGTGAGCACGCCCTGCGCGACGGGCGACCAGACCAGCTGGCTCAGTCCCTCCCGGGCGCAGAGCGGGACGATCTCCTCCTCGATCACGCGCCAGAGCATCGAGTACTGCGGCTGGTTGGCGACGAAGCGGTCGAGGCCGAGGTCGTCGGCGATGCGCAGCGCCTGCCGGATCTCGTCGGCGGTCCACTCGGAGACCCCGATGTAGAGGACCTTCCCCTGGCGGATCAGGTCGTCGAAGGCCCTGAGCGTCTCGACGAGCGGAGTCTCCCGGTCGAAGCGGTGCGCGTGGTACAGATCCAGGTAGTCGGTCCCGAGTCGGCGCAGCGAGCCGTGCACCGACTCCAGGATGTGCTTGCGGGACAGGCCCCTGTCGTTGGGGCCGCTGCCGGTCGGCAGGCAGACCTTGGTGGAGAGTTCGACGGACTCCCTGCGGTGGCCCTTGAGCGCACGGCCCAGCACTGCCTCCGCCCTCGTACCTGCGTAGACGTCGGCGGTGTCGAAGGTGGTGATGCCGACGTCCAGGGCCGCCCTGACGCACGCGACCGCCGTCTCCTCGGCGATCTGCGAGCCGTGGGTCAGCCAGTTGCCGTACGCGATCCGGCTGACCTTCAGCCCGCTGTTGCCGAGCCTGTTGAACTCCATCAGTCCTCGTCTCCGCGTGGGCGGCCGATCAGTTCGACCTCGACCCGGTTGTCGTTGAATACGGCCCCGCCGCCCATGTCGGCGTCCTGCTCTTCGACGGTGGCGTTGATTCCCGAACCGCCGTCGAGCTTGGGCCAGTTGCCCTTGGCCGTGAATGCGACGCCGGGTCGTACCATGTCGTCCACGCGGGCGGTGGCGATGAAGACGCCGCGCGCGTTGAAGACCCGGACCCGGTCACCCTCCGCGATGCCCCGTGCGGTGGCGTCGTCGGGATGCAGGACGACGTGCGCGTCGCCCGCCCGGCGTCGCAGCTTCGGCTTGTTGCCGAAGACCGTGTTGAGGAAGAAGTGCGAGGCGCCGGAGAGCAGTACGAGCGGGAATCGCCGGGCCAGCCCGTGGTCCGAGACCTCCGCTCCGGGCGTGAACCCCGCCAGTGGGTCGAGACCCGCGGCCCCCGCCCGCTCCGACAGGAACTCGACCTTGCCCGAAGGCGTCGGAAATCCGTCCTCGTACGGCGCGAACAGGGCGGGGTACGTGAGCCGCGCCCAGCCGTTCTTCCGCAGGCTGTCCAGGGTGATCCCCTCCAGCGAGGGGTGGTCGGAGTCCAGCAGTTGCTGGGCCATCTCCTCGTCCGAGTCGTAGAGGCTCGGCTCCCGCAGCCCCATGTGCCGGGCCAGCCGGCGGAAGGTCTCGGTCGTCGGCAGGCACTCGCCCGGGGGCTCCACGGCCGGCTCGTTCCAGGTGAGGTAGAGGTGGCCGTATCCGTCGTGCAGGTCCATGTGCTCGGGCTGCATGGTGGCCGGGAGCAGGATGTCGGCGTAGTCGGCGGTGTCCGTCTGGAAGTGGTCGAGTACGACGGTGAAGAGGTCGTCGCGCTCCAGGCCCCTGCGGATGCGGTTCTGGTCGGGCGAACTGGCCACCGGGTTCGCCCCGTACACCACCAGCGCCTTGACCGGCGGTCCTTCCACTTCGAGCAGGCCCTCGGCCAGCCGTGTCATGGAGAGGGAACGCACTTGCCGCTGTCGCAGGTCGTCCCGGTACAGTGCCTCGCGGTTTCCGCCGAAGTACCCGTCCGTCGAGTAGAGCAGACCGCCGCCCGGCAGCTTCCAGTCGCCGGTGACGCCCGGAATGCAGGCCAGGGTGCGTACCGCCATGCCGCCGCCCGCATGGCGCTGGATGCCCTGTGCGACGCGGATCGCGGTGGGTCTGACCGTCGCCACCTGCTCGCCGAGACGCACGATCGTCGCCTCGTCCACACCGGTCAGAGCGGCGACGCGGGAGGGAGTGAACCGGAGGATCCTTTCGCGGAACTGCTCCCAGCCGAGCGTGTGGCGCTCCAGGTAGGCCTGGTTCTCGGCGCCCATCGAGACGACCACGTGGAGCAGGCCGAGCGCGAGCGCCGCGTCGGTGCCGGGGATGGGCGCCACGTGTTCGTCGGCCCCCTGCGCGGTGCGGGTTCTCACGGGGTCGATCGCCACGACCCGGGCGCCGTTCCTGCGCGCGTCCTGGATCGGCTTCCACAGATGGTGCCCGGAGGTGAGTGTGTTCGTCCCCCACAGCAGAATGAGCCGGGATGCGCGCAGGCTCTCCGGGTCCAGGCCGCGGCTGGTGCCGAGGGTGTAGTCGAGTCCCGCGAGTCCGGCGATCGAGCAGATGGTCATGTCGTGCGAGGACGCGCCGAGTACGTTCCAGAGCCTGCTGCCGGCCCTGCCCTGGAGGCCCTGCAGAAATCCGAGGGTGCCGGTCCCCTGGTAGGGCCAGATCGCCTCGCCGCCGTCGCTCTCGATGATGCCGGTGAGCCGCTGGGCGATCTCCGCCAGCGCTTCGTCCCAGGAGATCCGCTCGAACTCTCCCCTGCCCTTCGGGCCGATGCGGCGCATCGGGTACAACAGCCGGTCGGGAGCGCGGGTGTGCTCCAGAAACTGGTTGACCTTCACACACAACGCGCCTTGCGTATAGGGGTGTTCGGGGTTGCCACGCAGGCTGACCGCCGCGCCGTTCTCGATCGTCAGCAGCCAGCTGCAGCCGTCGGGGCAGTCAAGCGGGCACGCCCCCGGGGTCGTTCTCTGCTCCGTCACGGTCTCTCGTTCCCTGTTGGTCACCACCGGCTGTCGGTCCCTCCGGGCGGTTGGTGCCGGCCGCCCGGAGGAGCAGATCTTCGCCCCGGCCGACTACTCCAGTTCGAGGCTGATCAGCGCGGTCGCGGCGAGCAGCCGCTGGTGCACCTCGTCGTAGGTGTCCGCCTCGACGTACACGTAGAGCGCGTCCTGCTGTACGGCGTCGGGCACGGTCACCAGACGGGCGCCCGGTTCGAGTACGACCTCGATGTCGAAGACCCCGGGACTCTCGGCGGCGGCGTCGAGCCCCTGAATGGACTTGAGGATGCCGGGGACCTCGGGGCATACGGCGCGGTAGCCGGCGTACCCCTTGCGCCGCGGCTCGACCACCGGACGGTGGCCCAGCGCGATCTCGATGGCCGCGCCCATCAGGTCGACGCCCAGCGAACGGGCGATGATCTGCGGCACCCGCTGGCCGGCCGGGCGGGGGTGCAGTTCGAGCAGCCGGGGGCCCCTGCTGGTCATCCGCATCTCGGCGTGCACGACGGCGTGGTCGAGACCGAAGCCCTTGATGGTCAGTTCATTCGCGGCGAACGCGGTGTCCACCGTCTCGGCGGGGAACGCCGTCGGAGTGATGAACTCGACCTCGGGGAAGACCGGTCCCGGCATCAGTTCGGGGTTGTCGGAGATGTTGTGGAAGAGGATCTCACCGCCGGACACCAGGGCGTCCACGGTGACTTCGAGGCCGTCGAGGTATTCCTCCACGACGAGGTCGGCGCAGTCGCTGAGGTTGAGCCCCACCTCGTTCGCCTTGGTGAACGCGGCGTCCACCTCCGACTCCTGGTGTGCCAGGACCACTCCGGCGCTGCCGGTCCCGTACGTCGGCTTGATGACGACCGGGAAGCCGATCTTCTCGGCGGCGGCACGCGCCTCCGCCAGCGTGTGCACGAGAATGCTGGCCGCCGAGGGCAGGCCGAGCTCGGCGAAGCGCTCGCGCATGGCGTTCTTGTCGCGCAGCGCTGCCGCCATGGAGGGCGAGGGACCGTGCAGCCCGAGGGTCTCGGCGACCTGGGCCATGACCGGAACCGCGCTGTCGAATGTCGTGATGATGCCGCTGACGTCCTGCTCCCGGCAGAAGTCGACCACCGCGGCGACGGTCGCCTCGAAGTCCGTGAAGTTCTCGACGGACAGCGGCAGTATCTCGTCGCAGAACTCCTTCTCCCAGGTCACGTCCTTCTTGATCAGGACGGTGCGGATGCCGCGCTTCCGGGCCGCCTGGAACAGCAGCGGCTTGGACGGGCCCGCCGCTCCGAGAATCAGAAGTGTCTTGTTCTTGAGGGCCGTTGCCTCGTCCGTGGCGTTCTCGGGCATGCGCGGTCATCCTTCCGATGGTGATGAGGTGGAGTGCGTACGACGGTGACTTCAGGCCGCGGCGCGGGTGCGCCGCAGGAGAACGGAGAGCAGCACGGCAGACAGCAGCGTCATGACCGCCATGGCCGCGAACATGAACCAGGCGGGTGCGAAGGCGCCGCCGACGCCGATGGCCGCCAGCATCAGAAGCTGCATGACGGACGACGCGAACTGGACGCCGCTCAGGACCCTGCCGAGTACGGACTCTTCCGTCCTGGACTGCACGTAGGCGGGAAAGAGGATGCCCGAGCAACTGATGGCGAGCCCGAGCATCATCGACGCCGGCAGCGAGAAGCTCATCCGCTCGATGAGGGAGAAGACGAGCATGGTCGCGGCGACGGCCAGCAGGGAGCGCACCAGCAGGCGCAGTTCGTCCGTGATCCGGCCCGCCAGACGGGAGAGCGCTATCCCGGCGAGCAGCGCGCCGCCGCCCCAGATCCCCTCGATCAGGCCGAAGCCGACCGGTCCCGCACCGAGTTGTTCCTTCGTGAAGACGGGGAGCAGGGCGTTGGAGGCCGCCAGGAGGCTCGGCGGCAGGATCGAGAAGACGGTGACCAGCAGAGTGAGCCGGTCGGCGGCGACGCTGCGGGCGGCGACCGCCAGATCGTGCCGGAGACGGCGGCGGGACTGTGCCCCGGCGGCGGCTCCTGCTTCGGCTGTCGCCTGCGCGTCTGCTCCCGCCCCGGCCACGGCTCCGGCGGTGGTGGAAGAGGCGGCCCCCGGCACCAGTTGCAGGGTCCCCGCCGCGACGAGGTAGCCGAGGGCGGCCGTGCACAGACCGCCGGCCACACCGCCGCCTCCCACCAGGAGCCCGCCCAGTGCGGAGGCTGCGATGCCGCCGACCTGGGTGGCGATCTGCCAGGTCGCGTTGCCGCTCACCAGCCTCGTCCGGGGCAGCACCTGGGGAAGCATGGCCCCGTAACAAGGGAGGGTGACCGCGTTGCCCAGGCCCAGCACCAGGGTGATCGCGTACACGTGCCAGAGGGCAGGCGATGCGGTTGTGTACAGGACGGCGAGGCCCACGACCGCTGCGGCCCGCGCCAGTTCGGCGCTCTGACCGATCCGGCGGCGGTCGTGGCGGTCGATGAGCACGCCGCCCTGAAGGGCCGCGAATACGCTCGGCACGGTCATGGCGATGGCGAGGCCGGCGACCTCGGTGCTGTTGCCGCCGTGGTCGATGAGGAGCCAGGCCGCCGCGATGAAGTAGACGCCGGTGGCGGCGACCGAGGCGAGTCTGGTGGCCAGGAGTGGAAGGAACCCGCGCGGCGTGGCCACCCGCCCGCCCTCCAGAGCGGTCACGCCGCCGCTCCTGCCGCGAGGCGGGCGCGGAAGGCCGGCGAGAACCGGCCGGCGGCCACCTTCTCGGAGACCCCGGTGAGGGATATCCCGCCTCGTTCGCCGACCGATACCTCCACGGACCCGCCTGCCATCTCCACGTGTACGTGTCCGCCGACCAGTCCGAGCCGGTGCGCGGCGGCCGTGGCGGCGCAGGCACTGCTGCCGCTGGCCAGGGTGTATCCCGCGCCCCGCTCCCACACCTCGATCCGGATCCTGTCCCGGTCGAGGACGCGCAGGAACTGGACGTTGGTGCCCTGCGGGAACGCGGAGTGCCAGGCGATGTGCGGGCCGAGTTCCTTCGCGAGGCCGGGGGTGACGTCGTCGAGCGGGACGACGGTGTGGGGGTTGCCGAGGTGCAGGTTGATCACGTCGAGCCGACGCGTGCCCGCGGTGAGGACCGAAGGCGCGTCCGTCGCGAAGTCGGGCTCCCCCATGTCCACCCGGACCAGGCCCCGGTCGAAGTCCAGGATGTCGGTGCGGGAATCTCCGGCGACGGTCCGCAGCACATGGGACCGCTGCCCGGACGCGTTCCGCCCGGACCCCTCCTGTGCGTAGTGCTCCGCCAGGAACAGGGCGAACATCCGCAGGCCGTTCCCGCTCTTCTCGCAGGGACTGCCGTCCGAGTTGAAGATACGGAGCCCGACCGGCTCGCCGGGACGCGGTGCGGCCGTGGGTCCGATGAGCACGCCGTCCGCGCCGACTCCCCGATGCCGGTCGCACAGCAGCCTGACCGACTGTGCGGTGGCCGTGAACTCGACCCGCAGGGGGTCGACCACGAGGTAGTCGTTGCCCAGTGCGTGGTACTTCGTGAAGTCGCTCATCGTTCTTACCCTGTTCCTGGATGCGCTGCGGCGTTGCCTCGTGGTCAGGAAGGGCGGTCGGCGAGCGCGGCCTCGTCGTGCTGGTCGCCGTACCACTTCTCGCTCCACCGCGAGAACGCGACGATGACGATGTCCCGGTGGCCCGGACCGCCGTCCGCGGACAGGACATCGGTGACGTCGTGCGCCAGCGCCCGGTCGTCGAGCAGTACGGCCTGGCCGGGGTCGAGCGTGCCGGTCCAGAACGGGGACTCCGCTCCGGGGTTCCAGAGCCGCGTCTCCCCGCCCGCGACGTTCTCCCTCCGGAGAACCGCGATCATGACGTACTCGTGGCCGTCGTGGTGAACGCCCTCGGGGGTCAGCGGCCCCGGCCTGCCGCCGTCCGCGCGGGTCCGGTTCTGGTGGACGTTGATCTGCCAGTCCTCGGACCGGTCGAGGCCGAGCTCGGCTGCTCCGACGGCGATCAGCGGGGTGAAGTCGACCTCGATCGGTTCGTAGCCGCGCCGGATTCCGCCACCGACGGAGTTGAACGTCTTGTACGTCGTGTAGTCGCGGTGCGGCAGCAGCTCGAAGTGCCACTCACCGTCCTTCGGGGACAGCCGGTACTGGTCGAACCGTTTGAACCGGGTGCCGTTTCCCATGTAGTCGTCGACCGGAAGTCCGTCGTAGCTGGCGAGAACGTCCGTCGACACCTGGGGCAGGTCGATGACAGCGAATCCCTGTGCGTTCAAGGGCATGGCACGGCCTCTCTGGAAAGGGGAATTCACGCGGTCCGGGCGGAAGGCATGCGCTCGTCGAGGTAGCGGGCCGACGAGTTGAGCCGCCAGAGCGTGCCGCGCGCGATGGCCCTGCGCATGGACGCCGATTCCGCGGCCGGAACGACCACGTTGTGGAACCATCCGGCGGCGTGCTGGGAGTCCACCGTGATGTGCAGCCGGTGGTACACGATGCCGACGTCGGCGAGCCCCAGCCGCTCCCACGCATGCACGACCTGGACGAAGCGGTCGGGCACCATCCACTCGGTCATGCCGAGGAATCCGACGGCCTCCGGGTAGTACTTCCGGTACCGGGAGAGCATCACCGCGAGGTTGCCGGAGAGGAGCGCGTTGGCCGTGAGGCTGCGCTCCAGTTCGCTCTGCGGGATGTCGAAGACCTCGTAGATCTTGTTGAACAGGTACGTGTGCACCTGGGCAGGGTCGCCGTTGCCCATCTCGTCCCAGAAGTTCGCGGCGATCTCCATCTTCGCCGGACCCGAGGTGCCGACCTGCATCATGGCGAGAAGGTCGTCGAACCGGCCGTCGACCACGGACTCCTGCATGACGTAGTTCCGCAGGTCGTTGGCGTCGGCCTGGTTGCGGATGAACTCGTGGTAGTAGGGGTGCTTGAACACCCGGTGGCCACGGGCCAGTTGCTTGAGCCAGGACAGGTAGGCGCGCGGCTCTTCGGGGGCTTGGTCGAGCAGGTCCGGGTCGACCCGGGCGTCCTCCGCCTGAGCAGTGGCGTGCTCCAGGAGGCGGGTCACCTCGGCCACGAACACCGAGCCCTCCGCCGTCGTTCCCTCGGTGAGGACGGTGTGCATCTGGTAGATCCGGGCCAGCAGCAACTGCTGTGCGTAGAAAGCACCCTGATCATCGGTCAGTACGGCGTCGTTGAGTTGACGCACGGTGGCCAGGAGGCCGGCCCCGTACTCACCGGCCAGGCTGGTGTCGACATCGCCGGCGTCACGCGTCAGCCAGCTCGACACCTCGTCGACGAAGGTGGTCCAGTCCTGCCGGACAGCGATGGGGGCGGACAGCTCTCGGGTATCCATGAGTTGAGTCCCTGTGGGTGACATGAGGGGAGGGCGCGGCGCGCCTGAATGCGCGCAGCGCTCCAAAGACAAGAAGTGGGGAGTGAGAGGAGTTACGGAAGGCGCGGCGGGGTCTGCCCGGCCGAGGCGCCCGTTCCGCGCCGGAGAGCGTGTGGTGCGAGCCGTCCTGTGCTTCTGTTCACTGCCATCCGGCGTCGTCGCCGGCGGCCTGGTTGCCGCTGCTCTGCCATCCGGCGTCCAGCGGGCTCACAACGGTGGCGCGCTCGGAGGCGGCGCCGGCGGCGGAGGCGCTTCCGACGAAGATGCACGAACCGACCCCCAGCGTCACGACTATCGCAACTGCCCGATTCGCGGCCTTCATACGATCCATTTCACTCTTCCGTTCCACTGGCGTCCGTTTAAACCTCGTCACAGAGTCTGAATCAGGGACACGCCGAGCTGAAGTGACTCCCGCAGGGGCAATGCGGCCATGTCCGCTGGTGGACACTCGGGCCGCCGGGGCACTCCGGACAGGGGACGCGGCAAAATCCCCGCCTCACCAGTCGTAGCCCGGCATGATCGGCACTTCGGCGCGCACGAGCACCCACTCGCGCAACCAGGAGTGGCTGTCGCGGGCCGCCTGCCAGATGTCCCGCGCGGCCGTCTCGGCGTCGAGCAGCGAGGCGCTCGCCAGGTAGACGCCGATGACGGGTCCCGGCTCGGTCCCTGGATGCAGGGCGATGTACACGACCTTGGCGATGCCGACCGCGGCGTGCGTCATGGCCGCGCGCGTGGAGTCGGGCAGTACGTCACCGCGAGATCTGGGCACCAGGTGAATGTGTACGAGATACACGAAGGTCCTCATGGAGTGATCGACGGATGCGCCGGGAACACAAGAGCGCACCGCGGCTCGTGAGATCGAGGGGGCGCCGGTTCCTCCGGCACTCGCTCTGCCGTTCGTCGGCCCGGCCGGAGAGTCCGAGAACGGACCTGAACCACCGGGTGCCGCCACCTTTCGGTCCAGCCGGGCAGGCCGGGAGGTGGCGGAACACCGAGCCGGAAGGGGGTTTCCTCGCCGACTCAGGCGACCACCTTAGAGCTCGTCACACGATCTTGCCGGAACGGCCTGGTCAGCCGCGCGGGCGGGACCTCACCCAGGGTCCAAAGAAAGCGATGCAAAGAAACCCTTGCAACCAAGTCTTTGCATGTCTACCTTGGAGTCATGCAAGAACAGCCGGACGGAAAACTCCGCACTCTCGACGCCCGGTCGCTGCGTGGACTCGCCCATCCGCTGCGCATGCGGCTGCTGGACGCGCTGCGCTTCGACGGACCGGCCACCGCCTCCCAACTCGCTGCGAAACTGGGCGAGTCGAGCGGTGCCACCAGCTACCACCTGCGGCAGCTCGCGGCGCACGGCTTCATCAAGGACGCCCCCGAGCACGGCAAGGGGCGGGAGCGCTGGTGGCAGGCGGCGAGTCAGGGGCTGACCTTCGACGAATCGCTGCTCAACCACTCCAGTCCGGAGGTGCGCGGAGCCGCCGACATGTATCTGCACGAGGTCGCGCACACCCAGGCCCGGGATCTGTCGACCTGGCTCGGCGACCGCACCACCTGGCCCGAGGAGTGGGGCCGCACCTGGGACATGAGCAGCGCGACGCTGCGGCTGACACCCGGGCTCGCCGGCGAGCTCATCGGGAAGATGCACGCACTCATCGACGAGTACCGCGACCGGATCACCGACGAGGACGAGGGCGACAGCGCCCGCGTACGCGTCCACACCCATGCGTTCCCCCTCACCACCGAGTAAAGGAGAACCACCCATGCACGCGCACGCCCACCTCGCCCTGCACCACGTCCACGCCGCCGAACTCCACGCCGATGCCCAGAAGTACCGTCTCGCCCGGTCCGCCCGGGGCTCCCGGCCCCTGCGTACCGCCCTCGGGCAGGCCCTGATCGAGGTCGGCCTCCGCCTGACCGCCCCGTCCCGTCCCACCGTCGCGCTGACCTAGGGGGTGTCTTGTCGATCAGGGTCGGATCAGGCCGCGGCGTGCGCCCGAGGCGGTCGTCCCGGGTGTGCGGTCCGGCGGTGGCCGTCTGCGGGACCTCCGGGGCGACCGGGTACAGTGCCCGGCGGCATTCCGGCCGCCCGAGGAGGAAACGTGACCGACACCAGCGAGACCCGGTCCGCGGAAAGCGGGCCGGCAACGGCCCCACCAAGCCGGATCCGGCGCCTGATGCGTTACGTCCCCCTGGTCGCCCCGGTCCTGCTGTGGGCCGTGCCCTGCTGGGTGCTGCTGTACACCGGACAGCACTGGCCGCTGCACGTCACCGTGGGCGGCACCTGTCTCTTCGCGCTCGGTCTCCTCACCATGCCGGTGGCGATGATGCGAGGGCACGGCAAGCGGCAGCAGGACCGGGCCGCGATCGTCGGGGACAGCATGCTCGGCTCCATCTGGGTGCTGTTCACCTGGTCCGTACTGCTCGGCGTCCTGCTGCGGCCCGCCCTCGCCCTGGCCGGGACCGGCGACGGGCAGGACCGGGCCAGGATCGTCACCTGGTCGGTGCTCGGGGCCGCCGCCGCCCTGCTCGGCTGGGGTTACGCCGAGGCGCGCCGGGTGCCCAGGGTGCGCCGGGTCGACGTACAACTGCCACGCCTGGGGCCGGGCCTGGACGGGACGCGGGTCGTCCTCATCACCGACACGCACTACGGGCCGCTGGACCGGGCCCGCTGGTCGGAACGCGTGTGCGCGGAGGTCAACGCGCTGGAGGCGGACGTGGTCTGCCACACCGGTGACATCGCGGACGGCACCGCCGACCGCCGCCGCGCCCAGGCCGCGCCGCTCGGCACGGTGCGCGCCGCCCACGCCCGTGTCTACGTCACCGGGAACCACGAGTACTACAGCGAGGCGCAGGGCTGGGTGGACCTGATGGACGAGCTGGGCTGGCAGCCGCTGCGCAACCGCCATGTGCTGCTCGAACGCGGCGGCGACACCCTCGTGGTCGCCGGTGTGGACGACGTCACCGCCGAGTCCTCCGGTCTGGCCGGGCACCGGGCGCACCTCGCCGGGGCGCTGGACGGCGCCGATCCGGAGCTGCCGGTCCTGCTCCTGGCCCATCAGCCGAAGTTCATCGACCGGGCCGCCGAGGGCGGTGTCGACCTCCAGTTGTCGGGCCACACTCACGGCGGCCAGATCTGGCCCTTCCACTACCTGGTCCGCCTCGACCAGCCGGCCGTCGCCGGGCTGAGCCGCCACGGCGATCGCACGCAGCTGTACACCAGCCGGGGCACCGGATTCTGGGGCCCGCCGTTCCGGGTCTTCGCGCCCAGCGAGATCACCCTCCTGGTGCTGCGCTCACCGGGCGGCACGGTCGGCACCGCCGCCTCCTGACCTGCGGCCGGGCGGGGCGCCGCTTGGCGCGATCTTGGCCGATCCAGCAGACTGCACACGGCCGGAGACCGACGTCGTCCGGCGGCCGAGCGGGCGTGATGGGGGTGCCGACGGTGTGGCAGGAGATGGCGGCGGCCGAGATGGCGCCGGACAACAGGTTCGAGTGGTTCGAGCAGGTGGTGTCCGACGTCCTGCTTCCCACGGAGTTCCGCGCCGCGGACCCGGACACCTTCGACGCGCAGGGCGCAATGCTCGGTCTCGGGACCGTACAACTGGCCCGCTTCAGCTACGGGCCGCTGCGGTCGCGCAGGACACCGGCGCTGATCCGGAGGGGCGATCCGGAGCAGTACCAGCTGGCGCTGGTGACGCGTGGCTCCGCGTGGTTCGCGCAGCAGGGCGGTGAGGCCGAACTGGGCGTCGGGGGCATGGCGTTGTGGGACACCTCGCGTCCGTACGAGTCGGGCTCCGGGACGGACGGGCGGGACGTCGAGGTGATCGTCCTCCAGATACCGAAGGCCCGGATGCCGTTGCCGTCGCAGCGGGTGGACCGGATCCTCGCGCGGAGTGTCCCGGGCGACGCGGGGATGGGCGCGATCCTGGCCGGTTTCCTGACCAGCCTCGCCGCGACGGGGGCCGGCTGCTCCCCCCAACAGCTGGGCGTGCTGGGCGAGATGGCCGTGGACATGGCCGCGTCCTGCCTGGCCGACCGGATCGGGTCGTTCCCGGGGCGGGCGCCCGCCGAGCTGCGGACGCACGTCCTGCTGCGGCGCATCAGCGCCTTCATCGACCACCACATCGCGGACCCCGGGCTCAACCCGAGCCTCATCGCCGCCCGCCACCACCTGTCGCTGCGGAGCCTGCACACGCTCTTCCGCGACCAGCCGGAGAGCGTCGCCGCGACGATCCGCCGCCGTCGGCTCGACGGCTGCCGCACGGACCTGGCCCGCCCCGAGCTGCGCCGGCAGCCCATCGGGGCCGTCGCCGCCCGGTGGGGCTTCACCGACGCGACCGTGTTCAGCCGGGCCTTCCGGACGGCGTACGGGATGGCTCCGCGCGACTACCGCGCGATGGCCCTGCACCCGGCGGACGAGGCCGGTCAGGGCACCGCGTGGTAATAGCGGGTGCAGGACTCCACCATGCCGTCCTCGGCGATGCGGAAGAAGTCCACGAAGCGCACGCACGTAGCATCGGTGCCCGTGCCGAGACGGCGGCCCGCGGCCACCACGTTCCGGGCGTGCGCGACGAGGTGGTCGATCTCGTGCCGGGCGGGTGCCCCGGGGTGGTCGCGGTGGGCGTGCAGGAACGCGGTCCGGCCGTGGGCCGCCGGGGCGCCGGGCAGGTCCAGGGCGACGTGCTCGTGCAGCAGCGAGGCGCACGCGTCGAGGTCGCCGGTGTCGAGGTATTCGTAGACGAGACGAACGTGGTCGGTCCCCGCCGCGGTGACCAGGTCGCCCCCGGCGTACGGGTCGCTGCCCGTCCAGGCGTCGGTGTGCATGGACGCCTCCTTTCTCCTTCGCCCGGCACTCTTCCGGGCCGCGCCAACCCCCGCCTATCGCGCCGCTATTCGCCGGCCGGTCACGCTCGGCATGCAGGATGGACAGATGCGTGAGGATTGTGAAAACTTTGGGGACGTTGATCCCGGAGTATCAACGCGCTTACGAGCTGGGGGTCTCGGTGGCCGAGGGTACGACGCACACGGTCCAGGATGCCCCCGGCGCGGCGAGACCGCCCTTCCAATTGCTGGGCCCGCTCCAGGTACGGGGCAGGGGCGGACCGCTGCGGGTGCCGCCGGGTCGGCAGGAGGTCATCCTCGCCGCCCTGCTGCTCGAAGCGAACCGGGTGGTCAGCACGCACTATCTGGTGGACCTCATCTGGGAGGACAACCCGCCGGAGACCGCCCGCACCCAGGTGCAGATCTGTGTGTCCCGGCTGCGGAAGCTCCTGGCCGGGGCGGACAGCACGGTCTCCATATCGACCCGCCCGCCGGGATACGTCCTGCACGTGGACACCGGGGACGTGGACTCGCTGCTCTTCACCGGCCTGGTCGCGATGGCCAGGCGGCAGCGCGACGAGGGCGAGACCGAGAAGGCGGTGGCGCTTCTGAAGTCGGCGGTGGCGCTCTGGCAGGGGGACTCCCTGACCGGCCTGGACAGCGGACCGCTCGCCAACAAGGCGCGCCAGCTCGACGAGGAGCGGCTGAGCGCCGTCGAGCTGCGGATGCAGTTGGAGCTGGAGCTCGGCCGCCACGACCGGTTGGTCGGTGAGCTCCAACTCCTCACGCACGAGAACCCGTTGCGGGAGCGGCTGCGGGGCCAGCTGATGTGCGCCCTGTACTGGTCGGGCCGGCAGGCGGAGTCGCTGGAGGCGTTCCGGGACGGGCGCCGGATCCTCGACCAGGAGCTGGGGCTCGCACCGGGCCGCGAACTGCGGCGCCTGGAGGCGGCGATCCTCGCCGGTGAACTGCCCGCCCCGGTGCGGGGGCAGGAAGGCAGGTCCTCGGGCGGGCGCTCTGCCGAGGCCTCCGCACCCCTGCGGCCCGCCGACGCGGCCGGGCGCGCCGCGCCCCGTACCGACACGGGAGACACCGGCGCCCGGAGCCCGCAGCCGGCCTCCGGGCCCGGACCGGACTCCCCCGCCCCCGCGCCCGCCCCTGCCGAACCGCAGCCGCACGACGTCCGGCCGCAGCAGCTGCCCGCCTCCACGTCGGACTTCGTGGCCGACGAGGCACAGCTCGCCGCCCTGGAGAAGGCGCTGACCGGCGGCCGGGAGCGCAAGGCGGTCGGTCTTGCCGTGATCACCGGGAAGCCGGGCACCGGCAAGTCCACGCTCGCCGTGAATCTCGCGCACCGGCTCGCGGAGACGGGGTTCCCGGACGGACAGCTGTACTGCGATCTGCGCGGCACCGGCACCCCGGCCACCACCCTGGAGGTGCTGGGCCGCTTCCTGCGGGCCCTGGGCATCCCGGGCCAGCTGATCCCGGACTCGCTGGACGAGCGGGCGGAGATGTACCGCACGCGGCTCGCCTCCCGCCGCCTCCTGGTGGTCCTGGACGACGCCGCTTCGGAGAGCCAGGTGCAGCCGCTGCTGCCGGGGAGCCGGGACTGTGCGGTCCTGGTCACCAGCCGGGCCCGGCTGACCGCGCTGCCGGGCGCGCACCGCGTGGAGCTGGACGTCCTGGACGAGGAGCGGGCGCTGAAGCTGCTGTCCCGGATCATCGGGGAGGAGCGGGTCGAGGGCGAGGCCGCGTCGGCCGAGGCCCTGGTGCGTACGGTGGGACGGCTGCCGCTGGCGCTGCGGATCGTGGCGGCCCGGCTCGCCGCCCGCCCGCACTGGACGCTCGCGTCGATGGTGCACCGGCTGGCCAATGAGCGGCACCGGCTGGACGAGCTGGCGCACGGCGAGATGACGATGCGCGCCAGCCTGTCCCTCTCGTACAACGGTCTGGCGCCCGAGGACCGGGGGCTGCTGCGGCTGCTGTCCATGGCGCGCACCCCGACGGTGCCGGGCTGGCTGGCGGGCGCGCTGCTGGACGACGACCGGCCCGTGCCGTCGGACCTGCTGGAACCGCTGGTCGACATGCAGATGCTGGACGTGGTCGGGGTGGAGCGGACCGGCGGCTATCGCTACCAGTTCCACGAGATCATCCGGGTCTACGCGCGCGAGCAACTGGCGGCGGAGGACGCGCCGGAGCTGCGCCGGGACGCGCTCGTCCGGATGGCGGGCGGCTGGATGTATCTGGCGCAGGAGGCCCATCGCAAGGTGTACGGCGGTGACTTCACCGTCCTGCACGGGGACGCGCCGCGCTGGGCGCCGCCCCCGTCGTGCACGGGTGAGCTGCTCGCCGATCCGCTGGCCTGGTTCGACGCGGAGCAGGGCGCCCTGTGCGGGATGGTGGAACAGGCCGCCGACGAGGGCCTGCACGACGTCAGCTGGAATCTCGCGACGACTCTGGTCACGTTGTTCGAGGTGCGGGGCCATTACGACCTGTGGGAGCAGACCCACGTACGGGCGCTGGCCGCGGTGCGAAAGGCGGGCAATCTGCGGGGCACCGCCGCCGTCCGGGCCTCGCTGGGCTCGCTGTACATGAGCCGCAACGAGTTCGACATGGCGCGCCAGGCGCTGAGTTCGGCGCTCGACGTCTTCCAGGCGCTGGACGAGCCGCAGGGCGAGGCGCTGTGCCGCCGGGACATGGCGCTGATCGCGCGGACGAACGGTGACGACGACACCGCCCTCGATCTGTACGGGCGGTCCCTGGCCGATTTCGACCGGGCCGGTGATGTGGTCGGCCGGGCGATCGTGCTGACGCAGAGCGCGCACATCCGGATGCGCCGGGGTGACGTGGACGTGGCGCAGGCGCAGTTGGACGAGGCGCTGGAGATATACGACGGGGTCGGCTATCTGGGCGGGAGGGCGCGGACCCTGCGGCGGGTGGGCCAACTGCTGCTGGCGCGGGGGGATCTGGATCTCGCGGTGCTGACGTTCACGGAGGTCCTGGAGCTGTGCCGGGATTCCGGTGACGTGATCGGCGAGGGGCATCTGCTGCGCGACCTGGGTCAGGCGTTCGTGCTGATGGGGCGGCCCGACCGGGCGAGGTATTTCTTCGACCGGGCCGTCGCGGCCCGGGAGCAGATCATGGATTTCGGCGGTGGCGCTCTGGCCCGCCTGGATCTGGCGCGGCTGCTCGGCGAGGAGGAGCCGGGGCGTTCCCGGGAACTGCTGGCCCCTGCGGTGGAAGTCTTCACGAGCCGGGGCATGAAGCGGGAACTGGCGGAGACTCGGCGGCTGCTGGGCGCCGGCTGAGTCCGTCGGGGGTCAGTCCCAGGGGTTGTTGTCGGTGGAGCCGGTGGCGCCCGGGGTGGGGGTGCTGCTGGTACCGGTCTGCTGGGTGCCGGTGCCGCTGCCGGAGGTGTCGTCGGCCCAGCCGGCCTGGACGCCGATGCCGGTGACGATGACGACCGCGACGGTGGCGAAAGCGGCGCGGAGGGCGTTGCGGGTGGTGGTGTTCCGGTTCATCGGACTGTCCCTTCGTCGGTGTTCCGTTTCCTTCTGGACACCACGTTAGGAACGGGCGGATTCACCGCACCGCCCCCGCCACTATCCCCCCGCTATCACGGCAAGCGGCCCCTATCACCGGCCCGGGCGGGGGCCCTTTCGCCTATCCCGGAGCGGCCGGCCCGGCCCGTGCCGGCGTTGGCCGCGGGATGCCTCCCGGATAGGGCGCGCGCGGAGGATTCGGGCAGCAGCAAGGCACGACAGCCGTCCCTCCGGCACCCCGGCCCGCAGCCGCTTCCGGGGCGCCCATTTCCCGACGAGCAGGAGTCCTTCCATGACGCTCAGCCACCCCCCGCAGGACACCCCGGCCACCACCGCCCCGCTCGGTTCCCTGATACGCGGCCATCGGCTCCGCATCGGTCTGACCCAGCGGGAGTTGGCGGATCTGTCCACCATCAGCGTGCGGGCCATCCGGGACCTGGAGAAGGGGAAGGCCCAGCGGCCGAGGACGGACACGGTGCGGCTGA
The DNA here is from genome assembly GCF_042956885.1 of Streptomyces sp. NPDC008163. NCBI lineage: Bacteria > Bacillati > Actinomycetota > Actinomycetes > Kitasatosporales > Streptomycetaceae > Streptomyces > Streptomyces sp. NPDC008163. The sequence goes on from NZ_JBIBHG010000003.1 coordinate 579,007, forward strand.
TCGCCGACGCGCTGAGACTCGGCCCCCGGGCCCGTGCCGCGCTTGAGGCCGCGGCCCGGCGCGGGTCCCGGGCGGAGGGTGAGGTGCGCCGCCTGTCCATGGAGCGGGCCGCCCCGCCCGTGCCGCTGTACCCGCTGGTCGGACGCGACGCGGAGACCGGTGTCCTGGTGGAGGAGCTGAGGTCCGGCGCCGAACGGCTGGTGACCGTGGTCGGGTTGAGCGGTGTCGGCAAGACCCGGCTGGCGCTGGAGACGGCCGCCCGGCTGCACGAGGCCGGGCTGCCGGTGATGTGGCATTACGGTGACGGCGCCACCTCCGACTGCCTGCGCCCCGACGACGACCCGATCCCCCAACTGGCGGATGAATGCGCCCGGTTCCTGCGGGGCGGCGGGTCCGAGGATGTGCTGCCCGGACTGGCGGACGCGCTGGCCGCCCTCGATGACGACGGGGACTCTTCCGTACGCGGTGCGGCCGTGCTGGTCCTCGACGGTGTCGACACCACCGCCCTGGACTTCGGCCGCCTGAGCCGGCTCCTGCGTACGTTTCCGGGCCTGCGGCTGCTGATCACCGGTGAACGTCCCTGGAACGTACCCGGTGAACGCCTCTTCCTGCTCTCCCCGTTGGAGGCCCCGGACCCGGCCGCCGGGCACGCGGACGCGCCCGCCGTCCGGTTCTTCCTGAGTCAGCTCCGCCGGGTCCGGCCCGACATCGTGCCCGATGAGCAGGCGCTCGCGGATGTGGCCTGGATCTGCCACCGCCTCGACGGTCATCCGGCGGCGCTCGGTGCCGCCGCTTCCTGGCTCACCGTGTGTGACCTGTCCACCCTGCGGAACATCGTGGACTCCGACCCGGCCCCGCTCCTCGACGACCTGGCGGGCGGCCCGGACGGCTCCCGCCTCCAGGTCCGGGTGAGCCGCACCCTCGCCGCACTGCCCGCCCCGTTCCGGACGCTCATCGGCGATCTGTGCGAGGTGGGCGACGGGGAGTTCCTCCTCCAGGACGTCATGCGCCTCACCGGCCGCCCGCTGCCGGAGTGCGGCCGGCTGATCCGGGAGCTGCTGGTCGGCGGCGTGATCCGGACGAGCGCGGACGGGCGGCGCTCGGCGTTCCGCGTGCTGTGCGTGGTGCGGGCTGCGGCGGGGGCGACGGCCGGGGTGTGAGGGCTCCGGTGCGGCGGCGGCGGGGGCGTGCCGTGCCTGCCGTTCGACTGCCGCCGCACCGCCGAACTGCTGGCGCTACCGCCGGAACAACTGCCGCTCGGCGCCCGGCCCCGACGGTTGTATGGCACTGCCCGCTCCCCTCCCGCCGCTTCCCCCAGGAGACCTCATGCCGTCCGACGCCACCGTCGCATCCGCTTCGGCCGCCTCCCGGCTACCGCTCTCGGAGGCCCAGCGCGACATCTGGACGGCGCACACCCTGGACCCCACCGGCCTGAAGTACAACGTCGCCGAGTGCCGGGACATCCTGGGTCCGGTCGACCCGGCGCTGATGGGTTCCGCCTGGCGCCGCCTCGTGGCGGAGGCGGACGTCATGCGCACCCGCTGCTTCGAGGACGACGGCGAGCAGGTGTGGCAGCTGATCGACGCCGGCCCGGGCGACCGGGCGCTCGCCTTCACCGATGTGAGCGGCGAGGCGGACCCGCAGGGGGCGGCGTGGGGGCTGGTGGACGCGGCGGTCGGGGCGCCCTTCGATCTGACCCGCGAGTCGCCGGTCCGCTGCGCGCTGATCAAGCTCGCCGAGGACCGCTTCTTCTACGTCTACGCCTTCCACCACCTGCTGGTGGACGGCGCGAGCGTGTCGATGCTGCTGCACCGGCTGGTCGAGCTCTACGAGCGGGCGGTCGCCGGTGAGCCGTGGGGCGACTCCCCGTTCGGCCGGCTGGCCGAGCTGCACGCGGAGGACGCCGACTTCCGGCGCTCCGACGCCGCCTCCGCCGAACGGGGCGCGTGGCGGGAGCACTTGAGCGGTGCGCCGGAGGCGGCGGCCGGTCTCGTCCGGGGCACGGGCCGGGCGGCCCCGTCCCGGGGGGCGCTGCCCTTCGCCCGGCGCACGGTCCTGGTGCCGGCGGCGGAGGCGGACCGGCTGCGCACCGTGGCCCGGGCGGAGCGGGTCTCCTGGCCCGTCCTGGTCGTCGCGCTGTTCACGGTGTACCTGCACCGGGTCACCGCGCAGGACGAGCTGATGCTCGCGCTGCCGGTGGCGGGCCGCACCACGAAGACCGCGCGCAGCACCCCGGGCATGACGTCCAACGTGGTGCCGCTGCGGCTCCGGGTGGGCGCGGGCGAGACGCTGGGCAGCCTGGTCCGGTCGGTGTCCGCCGAGGTCAAGCACGGTCTGCGGCACCAGCTGACCCGGTACGAGGACCTGCGACGGGACGCCGGTGCGCTCACCGGCGGGCGCAGGCTGACGGGCCCGGTGCTCAACATCATGGGCTTCAACGCGGACCTCACGGTGTGCGGCCACCCCACGGTGAACCACAACGTGAGCAACGGCCCGGTGGACGACCTCAGCGTCGCGGTGTACGACCTGGGCGCGGCGGACGGGCTCCGGATCGACTTCGACACACCGGTGGACGGCGTCGACCCCGAGGCCGTCGCGGCTCACCAGGACCGCTTCGTCGCCTTCCTCACCGCTGCGATGCAGCCCGAGGAGCCGGGCGCCGGGAGCGTCGCGGAGCTGGACGTGCTGGCGGCCGGTGAGCGGGAGCTGCTGCTCGGGGCGTGGGCCGGGGCGGTGGCCGACCGGGACGACGTGTCGCTCGTGCAGCGCTTCGAGGAACAGGTCGCGCGGACCCCCGACGCGGTTGCGCTGATCGACGGCGAGAGCAGCTTCACGTACGCGGAGCTGAACGCGACCGCCAACCGCTGGGCGCACCACCTGCGCGAACGCGGTCTGGGCCGGGGCGACCTGGCGGGCATCCTGCTGGAACGCGACGCCGCCTTCGCCGCCGCGCTGATCGCCGTACTCAAGACCGGCGCCGGACATGTGCTGCTCGACCCGGACTTCCCGGACGAGCGGCTGCGGTCGGCGGCGGACGAGGCCGCGATCAGCCACCTGGTCACGCACGCGGGGCTCGCGGGCCGCCTCGAAGGCGAGTGGGTTGCGTGTGTGGAAGGCCCGGACGACGTGGCCCACCACGACGCGGGCAACCTGGGTCTGCCGATCCACGGTGACGACCTCGCGTGTGTGATGTTCACCTCCGGCTCGACCGGACGGCCCAAGGGCATCGTCTCCTCGCACCGCAACCTCGTAGCGACCCTGGTCGGGCAGACCTACCTGCCCACCGGCCCGGACGAGGTGTACCTCCAGTCCTCCCCCATCTCCTGGGACGCCTTCAGCCTCGAATTCTGGGGCCCGCTGCTGCACGGCGCGCGGGTCGTCCTGCAACCGGGGCAGAAGCCGGAGCCCTCACTCATCGCGGAGTTGGCCCCCAGGCACCGCGTGACAACGCTGCTGCTGTCGGCCAGCCTCTTCAACTACCTCACCGACGAGCACCCCGAGACGTTCGACTCGGTGACCACGGCCTACACCGTCGGGGAAGCGGCCTCGCCCGTCCACGTACACAAGCTGCACAGCGCCAGGCCGGGCATCGACGTGATCAACGGATACGGGCCGGCGGAGGCGATGATCTACGCCACCACCCACACCATCGAGCCCGCAGACGAGCCCCGCACCGCCATCCCCATCGGCACCCCGCTCGTCAACAAGCCGCTGTACGTCCTCGATACATCGCTGCGCCTGTGCCCGCCCGGTGTCACCGGTGAGCTGTACGTCTCCGGTGACGGCCTCGCCCACGGCTACCTCAACCGCCCCGACCTCACGGCCGGCAGCTTCGTTCCGAACCCGTACGGCGCACCCGGGTCCCGGCTCTACCGCACCGGCGACCTCGCCCACTTCGACCACGACGGACGGCTGCACTACGAAGGCCGCGCCGACCACCAGATCAAGATCCGGGGCTTCCGCATCGAACCCGCCGAGGTCGAAGCCGCACTCCTCGCACACGCGCAGGTCACCCAGGCCGTCGTCACCAGACACCACGACCAGCTCTCCGCCCATGTGGTCACCACCGCTGAGCCGGTGGAGCTCCGGCGCCACCTGGCCGACCGGCTCCCCGAGCACCTCGTCCCCGCCTACCTCACCCCGCTCGACCGCTTCCCCCTCATGCCGAACGGGAAGATCGACAAGCGCGCGCTGCCCGAGCCGGTCGCGGTGGCGTCGGGCGGTCGCGCCCCGCGCACCCCGCTGGAGGAGACCCTGACCGGCCTCTTCACCGGCACACTCGACGCGCCGGGCACGCTGACGATCGACGACGACTTCTTCCACCACGGCGGGCACTCGATCCGCGCCGCCCGTCTCACCAACCGGATCGCGCAGATCCTCGGCGTCCGGCTGACCATCCGGGACGTGTTCCAGCACCCCACGCCCGCACGCCTCGCGCAGTACATCGTCTCGCTGAAGGGGCGGCCCGCGCTGCCGCCCCTGGTCGCCGGGGAGGCGGGTGACGGCCCGGACAGCCCCGTCTCGTTCGCCCAGCGCCGGCTGTGGCTGCTCGCCGAGCTGGAGGGCGGGAGCACCGCGTACAACGTGCCGATGGCCGTACGCCTGGAAGGCACCCCGGACGTCGATGCCCTGGAAGCCGCGCTCAACGATGTGGTGGAGCGCCACGCCCCGCTGCGCACCGTGTTCACGACGGGCGGCGGGGAGCCGCTCCAGCGCGTCCAGCCGGCCGACGGGGCCCGGGTCGTCATCGAGCGCAGGGCGTCCACGTCGGCCTCGCTGGACGACGACCTGGACGCGGCCACCCGGCACCGGTTCGACCTCAGGACCGGGAACCCGCTGCGGGCCACCCTCTTCGGCCTGGAAGACGGACACAGCGTCCTCTTCCTGCTCTTCCACCACATCGCGACGGACGGCCGCTCGGCCGGTGTCTTCTTCGAAGACCTGTCACGGGCCTACGCGGCCCGGTGTGCCGGATCGGATGCGAGTGTCCTGGAGCCGCTGCCGGTGCGGTACGCGGACTACGCGGTCTGGCAGCAGCGGATGCTGGGCTCGGCCGACGACGCGGACAGCGTGCTCTCCCGCGAACTCGCTTTCTGGCGGGAGACCTTGGACGCGCTGCCGGAAGAGCACCGGCTGAGCCTCGACCGCCCGCGTCCGGCGGTGGCCTCGCACCGGGGCGGTCTGCTCGAAGTAGCCCTGGGCGAAGACCTGTTCGAGCGCATCGGTGAGCTGGCCCGCGCCGAGGGCTGCACCCCGTTCATGGTCGTTCACGCCGCACTCGCCGCAACCCTCGCCCGACTGGGCGCCGGAACCGACCTGGCCATCGGCTCACCCGTCGCCGGGCGCACCGACGAAGCGCTCAGCGATCTGGTCGGCTTCTTCGTCAACACCCTGGTCCTGCGCACCGATACGGCCGGCAACCCCACCTTCCGGCAGCTGCTTGAGCACGTCCGCGCCACGGACCTGGACGCCTTCGCCCACCAGGACGCGCCCTTCGACCTCGTCCTCGACGCCCTCAACCCCACCCGCACACTCGCCCGCCACCCCCTCTTCCAGATCTGCCTCACCCTGGAGACCGGCACACCGGTGCTGGCGCTGCCCGGCGTGCGCGCGGAAGCCGTGCGGACGTGTGCCAACGGCTCGGCCAAGTTCGACCTGGAGTTCCTGCTCCGGTCGGACGACAGCCGGAGCCTGCACGGGGCGGTGGTCTTCGCGGAGGACCTGTTCGACCGGTCGACCGTCGAGCGCATGGTGACCGTGCTCGGCGGGGTACTGCGCCAGGTGCTGGACGACCCGGAAGCGCGCCTCGGGGACGTGGAGGTGCTGTCGGACGCCGAGCGGGGGCTGATCCTCGGGCCGTGGGCCGGGACCACCGCCGAGATCGGCGACACCTCGCTGGTCGCGCGCTTCGAGGAGCAGGCCGCCCGGACCCCGGAGGCCATCGCGCTCATCGACGGCGAGAGCAGCTACACGTACGCGGAACTCAACGCCACCGCCAACCGCTGGGCGCACCACCTGCGCGAACGCGGCCTCGGCCGGGGCGACCTCGCCGGCGTCCTCCTGGAACGCGACGCCACCTTCGCCACCGCACTGATCGCCGTACTCAAGACCGGCGCCGGTTACACCCTGCTCGACCCCGATTTCCCGGACGAGCGACTGCGCTCCGCCGCGCACGATGCGGGCATCGCCCTGCTCGTCACGGACGACGTCCTCGGGCAGCGCGTCGAAGGCCCCTGGGGTGTGGTCTCGTGCTCCGGCGGGGCGCCGACCGAGGAACCGGACCGCAACCTGGGTGTGATGGTCACGGGGAGTGACGTGGCATGCGTGATGTTCACGTCGGGGTCGACCGGGCGGCCCAAGGGCATCCTGTCCTCGCACCGCAACCTCGTCTCCACGGTCACCGCGCAGACCTACGGGAACTTCGGGCCCGACCAGGT